>NZ_JBFRDF010000005.1:0-287704 GCF_052113445.1 Paenarthrobacter sp. YAF11_1 | reverse complement strand
ACGTCGATGAAGGCAGCACCCACGGCCTCGACGATTTCAGCCGTGATGGACTCACCAACGATCCCTCGGACGTCATACGCCTTAAAGGATGCCGAGAGGTCGAATGTCTTGTTCTGCTCGCTAGTCACGCGCTCAATCCTACTGTGGCACGCGTGATCACCAGATGACCCACATCCATATGAATAGTGACATTAACCACACGCGCGAGGGGTGACGCGTACGCGCGCCACCCCTTGGTCTACATGTCCGCGAGCGCTCCACCCGGGGTCTCGATGGCGTCAGCCACGTACCGCAAGAAGCCGGCCGCGGTTTCGCCGTCGCATACGCGGTGGTCGAAAGCTAGGGTCAGCTCGGTGACCTTGCGGACGGCCAATTCGCCGTTGACCACCCAGGGCTTGTCGATGATGCGGCCCACACCCAGCATGGCCACTTCGGGGTAGTTGATGATCGCAGCCGAGCCGTCCACGCCGAACACGCCGTAGTTGTTCAGCGTGAAAGTGCCGGAGCCAAGTTCGGTGGGGGTCGCCTTGCCGTCACGTGCGACGGCTGTGAGTCGGCGAATCTCGGCGTCCAGTTCGCGGGCACTCATCTCATGGGCGTTCCGCACGGACGGGACCACGAGTCCGCGGTCCGTCTGGGCGGCGAAGCCGAGGTTGATTCCTTCGAACCCGACGATCTCCTGCGAGCCATCCGAAGCAGTTTCGAAGCGCGTGTTCAGGGCCGGATACTTTTTTAACCCAGCCGTGACAAAACGGGCGATGAAGGCCAACAGTCCAGGGGTATCGTGCGGTGCTCGCTTCTTGAGCTCGGCCCGCATCTCCAGCAACGCGGTAGCGTCCACATCCACCCACACGGTCGCTTCCGGAATCTCCGAGCGACTGCGGGTCATGTTTGCGGCTACAGCCTTGCGCACCCCACGAACAGGCGTCCGCGCGGAGATAGACAGACCAGTCCGGCTGTCGACGGCACCCGCCTCAGCAGAAGCGGCAACGGGAGCGGCAACCGGGGCGGAAGCAGAGACAGGAGCAGCAACAGAAGGCACAGAAATAGCAGCCTCCACGTCGCGCCGCATGATCAGCCCACTGGAACCCGAACCCTCAATCGCGTCGAGGGACACACCGTGGTCCCGCGCCATCTTCCGTACCAGCGGCGAGATAACGGCACTGAGCTTCCCAGGAATCCGCGTCCCCGCCACGGAAGGCTCCATCACAGGCTCAGCAACAGGAGCAGGAACAGAGACAGAAGAACCGACGGCGGCACTCGTCTTCCGCGGACGGGTCCGGCCACCCGTCACTCCCCCAGGCGTACCGTACCCAATGAGCACGTTGCCCGAGCCCGCTTTCTCTTCAGTGCGGTAGGTCTCGGCAGCAGCTTCCACAGCGGGCGAAACGTCAAGACCCGAGGAAACCGGTGAAGGATCCACAGAACCAGCCGGAACGGGAGCCGCGGCAGCGGGCGAAGCCGCCACAGAACCAGCGCGGGCGATCGAGATCAGCGGCTTGCCGACGTCGAGCGTTTGGCCCGCTTCGCCGTGCAGCTCTGCAACGGTACCGGCATATGGCGAGGGCACCTCAACCATGGACTTGGCGGTTTCAACCTCGGCGATGGGCTGGTCAACCACAATCTCGTCACCCACGGCAACGAGCCAGTTCACCAGTTCGGCCTCGGTGAGGCCCTCCCCAAGATCGGGCAGTTTGAAGACCTGCATATCTGAGCTCATGGTCAGTCCTCCCATTGAAGGTCGTCGACGGCGTCGAGGATACGGTCGACGCTTGGCAGGTAGTAGTGCTCCAGCTTGGGAGACGGGAACGGGACGTCGAAGCCGGTTACACGGAGGATCGGAGCGGCGAGGTAGTGGAACGCACGTTCCTGGACGCGGGCCACGATCTCGGAGGACACGGACGCGAATCCGTGGGCTTCGGCGATCACGACGGCGCGTCCTGTCTTGCGTACGGACGCACAGACGGTTTCGTCGTCGAAGGGGACGAGGGTGCGGACGTCGATGACTTCCAGGGAGCGTCCTTCCTCTGCAGCGGCAGCGGCGGCGGCCAGGGCAGTGGGGACGGACGGACCGTAAGCGATGAGCGTTGCGTCCGTGCCGGGACGGGCAACGGCTGCGCGGCCCTCGGTGGAGGTACCGGCGTCGTGCTCTGCACGCAGTGCACCCAAGTCCACTTGGTCCTTGGACCAGTAGAGCTTCTTGGGTTCCATGAACATCACGGGGTCATCGGAGTCGATGGCTTCGCGGAGCATGCGGTAGCCATCGGCCACGGTTGCGGGCGTGTAGACCTTGAGGCCGGCGGTGTGCGCGTAATAAGACTCGGAGGAATCGCAGTGGTGCTCCACTCCCCCGATGCCGCCGGCGTATGGAACACGGATGACCATGGGCATTTTAAGCTTGCCCTTGGTGCGGTTGTGCATTTTGGCGACGTGGCTGACGATCTGTTCGAAGGCCGGGTAGGCGAAGGCGTCGAACTGCATTTCGATGACGGGCCGCATGCCGTTGATGGCCATGCCCACAGCCATACCGACGATGCCGGACTCGGCCAGCGGAGTGTCGAAGCAGCGTTGTTCCCCGAATTCGGCCATGAGTCCGTCGGTGATGCGGAAGACGCCGCCCAGCATTCCGACGTCCTCGCCGAAGACCAGAACTGACGGGTCGGCGTGCATGGCGTCCGCCATGGCGGTGTTGAGCGCTTTGGCCATGGTGAGGCTCTGTGGTCCGGTGGCTTCGGCAGTGGCCGCAGCGGAAGCGGCGGCACTGGCGGTGGCTGCGCTGACGTTGCCGTTAACGGTGGTGGTGACGGTCATTTTGCGCTCTCCGTTCCGGTTTCGGCGCTTTCAGCGCGGGCGAGTTCGCTGGCGAGCAGCTCGGACTGTTCTTTCAGCTGCGGGGTGGGCTTGGCGAAGACGTATTTGAAGAGGTCAAGTGGCTGCACCGGGACGTCCTCACCCAGACCTTCGCGCAGCTGGGTTGCGACGGCTTCGGCGTGCTCGGCTATGCGTTCACTGGCGGCATCGTCCAGGAGGCCCTTGTCCGAGAGATAGGACTTCATGCGTGCCAGCGGATCCTTGGCCTGCCATTCGGCAACTTCGCTGTCCGGGCGGTAGCGGGTGGCGTCATCGGCGTTGGTGTGGGCCTGCATGCGGTAGGTGTGGGCCTCGATCAGCAGCGGGCCGGATCCTTCGCGCGCCAGCTTCACGGCGCGGTCCATTACTGCGAGCAGCGCCACGAGGTCGTTGCCGTCAACGCGCTCACCGGCCATGCCATAGCCAACAGCCTTATGAGCCAGGGACGGCGCCACGGACTGGTGGCTGAGCGGCACGGAGATGGCGTACTTGTTGTTCTGCACAAAGAAGATGACAGGCAGGTGGAAGACGGCGGCGAAGTTCAGGGCCTCGTGGAAGTCGCCTTCGCTGGTGGCACCATCACCGCACATCGCCATCACTACCGTGTCTTCACCGCGCAGCTTGGCAGCATGCGCGACGCCGACGGCGTGCAGCAGCTGTGTGGTCAGCGGCGTGCACTGGATGCCGACGTTGTGTTCCTTGGGGTCGTACCCTCCGTGCCAGTCGCCGCGGAAGATGGTCATCACCTCAACGGGGTCCACCCCTCGGGTCATAACGGCGACGGCGTCACGGTAGGTGGGGAACAGCCAGTCACCTTCGCTGAGGCACATGGCAGCTGCAACCTGGCAGGCTTCCTGGCCGTGGCTTGAGGGGTAGACGGCCATACGGCCCTGCCGGACGAGGGCTGAGTTCTGGTCGTTGACGCGACGTCCGACGACTAGCTTCTCGTAAGCGGCCATCAGTTCGGCGTCGCTGGGCGTGGGGTACTCGTGGCCGGGTTCGGTGCCCTGCTCGTCATGGGAGCGGAGGGTGCCGTCCGGGTTCACCATTTGGATCTGGTGCCGGGCGGGGAGCATGTAGTCCTCAACGCTGATGCCGAATTTTGTCCGAACGTCAGCAGCGTGGTCCTCTACAGCCGTTTCCGGCGCAGAGTGGTCTGCATGGATCGTCATTGGTCCGTCCTTCTCTAGCCACTATGTGCTTCCAGTATGTTCCCCAGCGATGTTTCGTATCCAGCTTTCCGCTGAATCATGGAAGCCCTTGCCTAAAGTAGGTATTCTGAAAGACGAATTGTAAGTGTGAGCTGGGTAGCGTGCCCGTGCTGTAGACGAATTGGAGAGCCAGTGAGCGAGGTCGAGGCGGAGCAGACCGCCGTACCGCTGGACAGTGTGGACCGGGACATCATCCGCGAACTGACCACCGACGGGCGCATGTCCATCACGCAGGTGGCCGAGAACGTGCACATCAGCCGCGCCCACGCCTACACAAGGATTGCCCGCCTCACGGGCGAAGGTGTGCTGACCAAGTTCACGGCCCTGGTGGATCCCATCAAAGCCGGCCTTAGGTCCTCGGCCTACGTGACGTTGAAAGTTCAGCAGCACTCGTGGCGCGAACTCAAGGAACAGCTGCGCGCGATCCCCGAGATCCACCACATTGCCCTGGTGGGCGGAGACTTCGACGTCATCCTTTTGGTCCGGGCAACGGACAACATCCACCTCCGGCGTGTGATCTTCGACCAATTGCAGTCCATGGACGGCGTGCAGGATACCCAGACTTTCCTTGTCTTTGAGGATGTTGATACCCGCTAGTGGCCTTGAACGGTCCTTTTGCTGGGAGGGAGCACCCATTTCCGAACCTTAGACTGTCCCCGTGCCCCTCAAAACTGCCTCCGCCACGCGTGTCATGGGCGTTGTTGTGGCGGCGTGCTTCATGGCGGCGCTGCTGTGGCTGACCGCTGCCTTTCAGTTCTTCTATAACCCTCCGCAGGCAACGCCTCACCGCACGGACGCGATCGTGGTGTTGGGCGGCATGAGCAAGGAACGGCTGCCGGTGGCCCAGAAGCTGCAGCAGAAACTGGATATTCCTGTTCTGGTCATCTCGACGACGGGTCTGGCAGGCAATGCTGAGGGCGACGCACTGTGCCAGGAGGAGTCGGGCGATTCTGATCTGGTGTGCTTCCAGCCCTCCCCGCTGAATACGAGGGGTGAGGCTGAAGTTCTTCGCGCCTTGATTGCGGAACATGGTTGGAAGTCCGTGACCGTGGTGACGTCGGATTATCACGTGATGCGCGCCGGCACCCTTATTGGCCAATGCACTTCCGCAGAGGTGCAGATGGTTGGTTCTCAACCGGACCTCTCAGCGGGATCTTGGCTGGACCGGTTCGTCGTGGAAACCGGGGGCTTGATTGATACGTGGATCCGGCCGGAATGCTCGAGTAGATAAAACTGGGTCCAGCGACGTCACCGAGATATGACAAAACATGTAACGCACTATCGGTGACTGTCGACGCCGGGTCAAAACCGTTCAGGCGCTTTGCAAACTCTTTGGGTTGCTTGAAGGTTCTGGTCAAAGTATTGAGTTTTGGGGATGCAGCAAGCCATCCTTTTGCCATAGGTCCAAGGTCTCACCCTACGAGCCCAAGGATCCTCCGTGGCCACTTTCAGAGCAGAGCCGACACCTTTCCCTCCCCGCAGGTCCCGTCACCTTTTAGCCGCCCTTATGGCAGCGACAGTCCTGGTGCTCGGTATTTTGCAGGGGTCCCCTGCCCGAGCTGCAACCCCTCCCGTTTATCCCATCAGCGGCTACTTCATCTACGGCAGCACCAGCGATGCAAACAATCTAAAAAAACTAACAGACATAAAATCTGTCGGCGGCGACACGGTGATCACGTTCGGTTCACTGCTCAAGCCTGCATCGTTGTCCACCATCCCTGCCGGGTGCACGATATCAGGAGTCAACTGTGCAAAAGCAGCTGCTGCCGGGGTCAGCGTAAACCGCTACTTCATCTACTCGGACAACAGCTCATGGGGCTCACCTGCCCTGCTGTGCGCACGTGATAAGACCGTCACCAGTGGCACCACAAAATACACCATACTGCTGCTGCCCACCCAAGGAAGTGGTTGCACCTCCCCTACAAATACCTATGACGTGGTGGTGATAACGGGTGGACCTTCGTCAATCTCCATTTCATTGGGGAAGACGGCCACCAGTCTGGGCATGAAGTACTACGCGGGCCTGCCTTCGCCGGTCAAGAGGACCGACCTAACATATTTGCCGGATCTCTCCTACCAAGCAACGTTTTCGCTTTTCACTGCGCGGTTCCTGCTCTATCAAGCGCAAGTCAACGACGTTCCAGGGCTGGCGGGGTTTTACCACCACACGGAGATGCCCCTCAGCAATGGGGCCGTCTGGGATGCCGTCCTGACGGTGTACGAAATCCAGAATTCGAGGATTGCCCAGTACCAGCCAACTCGGTCAGCTATTGTCAGCCCATACATCGACTCGCGTAGCGCCTTCTCTGGCAGAGTCACAGTTGATCAGGCGCGCCAAGCAGTCGAGAACATTGCCAACACTGCAAATGGGGTGGATCTCGCGATCGCGGTCCAAGACGGCATGGGTACCGGAAAGGGCGCGTCATTCTTCGGAAGTGAATCCGGAAACAGCGTGGATCAGTACGCCGCCGCGATAGTGGGCAGCGGAACATGGGGTGGCAAGTACTTGGCACCAACGCGTGATTACTTCGCAGCCCTGGCTGAAGGTGTGGAGGGTACCGGAGCGGAGCTCTGGGCGAACCTGGAAGGCATGGCACCGGCGACTACGCAGAACCCATGCGACAACAGCCTGCGCGGTCAGACAACGAAATCAAGAATGAACAAGCAACTCCAGCAGTTGGGCAACACCCCTCGGAAGGTCATTTCGTTCATGTGGGATCCATACTTCACATGTACTGGGACGTATGCGCCGATGCTGGAGCGGCTTAAGACCACCAGCACGACTCCCGTGATTACTGACTCAATTTTCTACGGGAACGGTGACGTGTTGGTCACCGGTCAAAACTTGAGCGGTGGGACGGTTCAGGTCAAGTGGACCGATGCTTATGGAAGGGTGTTCGACAAGACCGTAACAGCTACGAGCTACAACGGAACGTACGGGAAGCAATTGGGCATCAATCCACTTCTTGAGTCGGTGACGGCAAAGCTTGGCAGCACCTCCCTGGGCTCGGGCAAGAACTACTTCATCAACGTAACCAACGGTTCGGGAGTGAGGAACGACGCCCTCTATTCTGATCGGGGTTGACGGGCAGCATGGCGGCCATGCACGCACACGTGCCTGGCCGCCTTGCTTCTGCGTTCGCCCGGACACTGCCCGCACCCCTCGAATTGTCAGCTGGCCGGCGCCTCCCAGGAAGTCAGATGTGCCACGCACCGCCCTCAGATGCAAGAATTGGCCGTGGTCCTGAGTCATTCGGACGTATCTGAGGAGTGAGAAATGACTGCTGTCCGCCAGAGGGCGCCCCTTTCGCCCTCTCCGCGCCATATGCGCAAGCGCAGTTTCGGTAGAGACACACCCTCCACTCGCCCTGGGAGTAACTTCCCACCTAAACAGGCGCGCGAAGAGACGGGATTTTCGACACAACCGCCCGCCGCCACGCTGTCGGCACAAACTCGCACCTCCAAACCCAAATTGCGGCCGCGCGAGGCCACCCTCGGCCAGAAACGGCTCGTTGCTCTTACCATTGTGATCCTCGTCTCGCTCACTATCCCACTTCTGGTACTGACCTTGATCTTTTCCGGATGAGACTTAGCTCGGCGTCATACACAATTGATCACCTCGATTGAGCGTGGGGTAGCATCGGCAGGTCAGCCTATGCCGTTCCCGGGGGAAACCATGCCCAGAGTCATGCCAATTTTCGGTACTCGTCCAGAGGCCATCAAAATGGCGCCGATCATCACCGCTTTTCAGGACTCCGGCCACTTCGAATGTGTGGTCACGGTGACAGGTCAGCACCGCGAGATGCTCGACCAAGTTAACGAGCTGTTTGGAATCGTGCCCGACCACGACCTCAATATCCTCCAGCACGGTCAATCTTTGTCTTCCATCATGACGCGAACTATAGACGGCCTGGACAAGCTGTTTGCAGCCAACAAGCCCGATGCAGTCATTGTCCAAGGTGACACGACCACTTCCACGGCCGGCGCCATCGCTGCCTTCTACCACAGCATCCCTGTGGTGCACGTAGAGGCCGGGCTCCGGAGCGGTGACCTGTTCTCGCCGTTCCCTGAAGAAGCAAACCGCAAAATCACGAGCCAGATTGCTAGTCTGCATTTGGCACCGACCAGTACGAGCAAGGCCAATCTTCTTGCCGAAGGCATTTCAGAGGACGACATCGTCGTCACTGGCAATTCCGTGATTGATGCGCTCCTCGCCACTGTGGACAAGCACATTCCATTCGCAGACCCACAGCTCGAAGAACTTACAGCCAGTGGCCGAAGAATCCTCCTCGTAACCACGCACCGCCGCGAAAACCAAGGCGACGCCATGCGAGGCGTAGGACGCGCGTTGGCTCGTATTGCTGAAGCCGAACCGGATTTGCTTATCGTTCTGCCTGTGCACAAGAACCCGGTGGTACGCGAGGCAGTCCTCCCGGCCCTGGAAGGCAAAAACAACGTCATCGTCACTGAACCGTTGGCCTATGGCGAATTTACCCGGATGCTATCCCTTGCCCATTTGGTTTTGACCGACTCCGGTGGAGTGCAGGAAGAGGCTCCAAGCCTGGGCAAGCCCGTTCTTGTAATGCGCGATAACACCGAGCGGCCCGAGGCCGTCTATGCGGGGACCGTCTCTCTCATCGGCACCGATGAGGACAGAATCGTCAAGGAAGTTGACCGACTGCTCAATCAGGAAGAGGTCTTCCAATCGATGGCAAATGCCGTCAACCCCTACGGTGACGGTCGGGCCGCTGAGCGAACCGTCGCCGCAGTACGTCATCTGTTGCGCATTGGACAAAGGTCTCCGGATTTCGTCACTGAGCTCAAGCGCACCCCATAACCCAAAAGGCTAGGTAGGATACGCGCCCCCGAATCCTGCCCACAGCTTCCGTTCGTCGTTCTTCGATCACGTTCCCAGAGGACATTCATGCAACTAAAGCTCAAAGGCTACTTCAAAGAGGAAAACTCGCCCCTAGCGGAAGCCGCGAAAGCCATCGAAATGCTAGAGGCTACGACAGGTTCCAGTCCCCATGTTCTGGGCTATACCCCGGTCGGTCGCACCAACCCGTACCAGGCATTGCTATACCGGGCCGCCGAAGATCAAAATATTGCGACAGTTCCCATCGTCCGGAGCTGGGACTTTGAGAAGCTGTTCGAGTTATCTCCGACAGGCTCTCACATTATTGTCCACATCCACTGGACTTCATTTATCCTAAATGGCATCACGAGCTATGGCACGGCCAAGAAAAAAGTTGCTGATTTTCGCAATGCAATTGCGGAACTAAAGAAGAGAAACGGAAAGATTGTGTGGACCCTTCACAACATCATTCCGCATGACTCACTTTATCCGACACTTGAGATGGAGATCCAACAGCACTTGGCGGAAGAAGCCGACGTTCTGCATGTGCTTTCAGACGCTTCTGCCCAGATGATGTCAGCTGCGCTGGCCATCGATCCAAAGAAACTGGTGAACGTTCCCCACCCTAACTACAGACTGACCTATGAGGACTACGTCACCAGATCAAACGCTCGCCTTGAATTTGGTATCGGACCAAGTGACCGGGTTTATGTACTGCTGGGCGCACTCAAGGCGTACAAGGGACTCGACCGTCTCTTGAAGGCGTTCGACGAGTTCAGCGCGAAAGACCCATCTATTCGCCGGGTGCTGCTCGTGGGGGGGATGGCCGACGAGTCTCCCGAAGTAACGGAATTTGTCAAACAGTGCACCAAGCATCCGAACGTCCTCATTGAGCCAAAAAAAGTTCCGAACCACATGGTACAAAACTACATGCGTGCCGCTGACATAGGGCTTGCACCCTACACGAGAATGCTCAACAGCGGCGCGGTCCTGCTATACCAGTCCTTTGATCTCCCGGTGATTGCTTCCGATGTGCCGGCAATTTGGGAGAACATGACGGATGAAATCGGACAGCGCGTATCAGACAACTCCGTGGAGGGCTTGGTTGAAGCGTTCAACGGCGCCGATCGGTTCTTCGAACGCGATGTCCGGAATGAAGTTCGCCGCTACGCAGACCAGTTCGATGCGACTGAACTATCCAGAGAATTTTCACAACGGGTTTTACGCAAACTCGGTAGTGCAGCGTCAGGGAAATAGTTCAAGAAGCCTTAGAGCATGAAGGAGTGAAACACCATGGTGCAAAGTCGTGAGAGCGTCGGTGAAATCAGAGCTCGATCACCCTATAGAGGCAAGCCCGCTAATTCGTTTTGGCGCGCTGCAGTTTCAGACAACCAGGGCTTGGCGATGTCGGGTCTCTATGAAAAGAAGTTTGAAATTGAGCAGACAGACTCTGTGGCCACCGCCGGAAGTTGCTTCGCTCAGCATATTGCAACCAACCTTCGCAAAAATGGCTACAGCGTCGTCGACACTGAACCGGCGCCGAAGGCAATGACTACGCAGACCGCCGAGCGGTTCGGGTTCGGCGTATACTCGGCGCGCTTTGGAAACATCTACTATGTGCGACAACTCCTCCAGCTAGTCCAGGAGGCTTATGAGGAACGAGAACCCAGCAACTGGATTTGGTCGAAGAGCGACAGGTACTACGATGCCCTACGGCCGTCTGTAGAGCCGTCTGGGCTTACCAATGCTGACGAAGTAAAGGAGCACCGCGAGCAGCATCTAGCCGCCGTGCGTAAGATGCTGAATCAGGCCTCAGTGCTCGTGTATACCTTTGGCCTCACCGAAGGGTGGGTAGACAGGTCGTCAGGAACGGTCTTTCCCACCGCTCCCGGAACCGTGTGCGGCGACTTCAACCCCGACGAATTCACCTTCGAAAATTTCAACTACGCCGATATAGTTTCGGACTTCGAAAAACTTCGCGAACTGATTCAGCGCCATAACCCCAACATCAAGTTTCTGTTGACGGTTTCGCCAGTTGCATTGGCCGCCACAGCCACCGAGGATCATGTAGTGGTAGCGACCACATACTCCAAAGCGGTGCTCCGGGCAGCAGCTGGTGACTTGTCGAAAAGACACGATGACGTTGCTTACTTCCCGTCGTTTGAAATCATTACTGCAAGCCCGGCAAGAGGCATTTATTGGGATGATACCCTCCGGTCGGTTACACCAGACGGCGTTAAGGAAGTTATGCGTCACTTTTTTGCTGCGCATCCTCCTGCCAATATTCCTGCTGATGAAGTAGCGGTCGTCTCGGCCGAGCAGATTCAGTGTGAAGACGTCCTCTTGGAGGTGTTTGGGGAATGAAATATAGTTTCATCGGCGACTCCCATCTTGGACACATTATTCCCGTCTGGAAAACCAGGGCCGCGTCCGGTGACATCACCGAGACGGGGATCCATACTGAACGAACCTACGGAACAGAGTCCCTGAAACTCCTGCTCGACGGGAAAGCTGTCGCTGGATTCGATGACATCAAGTGCGCTTTTGCATCCGAGGTGGAAATATCCAAATACGACATTTTTGTCGTCTTCGGAATGCACTACTCTTTTACCGCTCTGGCTAAGACCTATGCTCAGTATCGAACGTCACGCGATGTTGCCAAAAATGGAGTGTATGTTCTCTCCGACAACGCTTACGCCGCCATGGTTGACGACCTGTTTGAGCTGTCTAAGGCAAAGCGGGTTATCGATGGTCTTCGGCAACACACGGATAAGCCGATTTTCTATGCGCAGCAGCCTATGCCGCTCGAGTGGGTAGGAACTCGACCTGAGTCCTCCCTGAAGTTCTTCCGTGAGTTGATTGGATCCAAGGATCTGGATCGTCTCCACGCGATTTACGAAGGAAAACTTCAGGATCTCGAACGCGAAGGTGTCGGCGTTCTTCGCCAGCCGCGGCAGACTATATCGTCTAATGGCTTGACTCGCAGTGAGTTTGGGCATTTCAAGCTTGAAAGCATTGATCCCAACGACAGTAAACCCAAACTGGATTTCGTGCACATGAATTCTTCCTATGGCGAATTGGTAGCCGAGGATATCTTGAACGTGAACAAAGCAAATGAGGAAATATGATTTTGGCCACTGCGCCTTCCGCGCTCAATTTTAGATGGACCTTCCCAACGCCAGTCCGGTCCATAGAGTTTGTATTTGATCTTCGTGTTCCCGTCAATGAGAAATCCCTCGTTGCACTGGTGAAGGCACCTGAAAAGTCTGCAGTCATGTCCGAGACCTGGGGGTTTTCGAATCAGTTACAGGGACATTACAAATATGTAGCCACGGCAGAGGCCGGGGCCATCGCCCTGCCCAAGCTCACTTTGAGTGACTTCGTCTCGGAACTTGATTTGCAGGTTGTTCCGTGGGGGACGAGGGATCTGCCTCCGGCCAGTGCGATCACGAGCGTTTGGGCTATCGCCGACTCCGCCGATGGCAGCACTGACGAACTCAACATCATTGCGAAGGGAAGGTTGACCTCGAATGTCTGAGACCACGTCTGATGTCGTTGGTGCTTTGGTTGTGGCTGAACATGATTCTGATTCAGCGGCCGTGGAGCGAACGATACGATCACTCCAATCCGCAGGCGTCGCAACAGCAGTATTGAAGGCCGCACCAGGCATGGGTGCCGACAGTGACACTCTGACATATGATCCTGCCGCAACTTCAGTTGCTTCCGCTGTCAACACCGCCCTCGGCGCGATAACGCAGCCCTTGATCTTGATTGTCGCCGCCGGGGCCGTCATTCCAACAGCTACGACGCGTGCCTTGGAAGAGTCGTACGAAGCGACGCCGTCTGCGATGATTCGTATTCCGCACCGCATCGTACGGCCCATTGCCCCACTGGACGACAATGACATCGACGCAATGACCCAGGGGCTGGGAACAGCTCGAACGGACAGTGTCCTGGCACCTGCACGCTCATCCCTGTCGGCGGTTGCCGTACCGCGGACTCTCCTCCACACACTGCGTGGTTTGAAGCCCACCTATGTTGAGTTGCAATCCGCCTTGCAGGACTTCCTCCGGCGTGGCAAGCAGTTTGGCTACGTGGAGACATGGGCCAGCTCCGAGAATGGACTTTTTACATTTACAGTCCGCATGCACTCGAAGATGGCCGCGACTGGAAAAGTTGAAGAATTTGGCCCCCACTCGGCGGACATGTTCGGTGATCTTTTGGGGTGGCGCTCGTCCTCATCAGTCGACGGACCGCTGGTCTCTATCGTCATTTCCACGTATAACCGTGCCGACTATCTCGATGATTGCCTTAACTCAATCCTTGCCCAGTCCCTGCAAGATTTTGAGGTGATTTTGGTTGATGACGGAAGCACAGACCATACTCGCGATGTCATCACTTCCTTTGCCGACTCGCGGATCCGGTATTTTGCACGTGAGAATCACGGAATTTCCGCATCTAGGAATTTCGGCGCCGATAAGGCCCGAGGTGCATTTATAGCCGTACATGACGACGATGACATCATGCTCCCGTGGCGGTTGGAGCGTCAGCTCGAATCGCTTGAACCGGGAGATCACGGAAGCTTCGGCGTGTCGGTCCATTTTGATAACTCTACGGGCGAAGTGCACCGGTTGGTTCACCGGTTGTTCAACATGCAGACTGCTCTTCGTTATGGCAACAACCCCACGCATCCCACTTGGCTGATCCGGGCCGATATCTTCAAGAAGTTCCGATACGACGAGACCCTAAAAAGTGGCGTAGACAACAATATCGCTCTCAGAATGGTCCGTTCGGGAGTCAAGATGAAGCACACCGGAGAGAACCTCATTCTGCGTCGCCTGCATAGCGGGCAGATCACAAGAAGTGCTGGCGAAATTCAGCGTGCTTCTGCCAAGATGTCACAAAGAATGTTGAAATTTGCCAATGGCGTCGCTGGGGACCCGACCAAGGTAGTTGCGTCTGAGGAATGGCTGTCAGACATGGCAGGAAAGGCCTTCGAGGCTTCGGTCCGACCCTACCTGCCTGACCACCTCGTCATCAGAAGTGTGACGTCGAACGTGCTTCCGGAAAGAGCACAATCTGCGTACGGCACGTCCCGGAATGGCTCAGTTTCACGCAGCGCCTGGGAAGGAATTTTGCCCCGCACAAACGTCATAGCGTCAGTAACCTGGCCGGAGTTGGCAGCCCTGCGGGCAAACGGCGCAGACTTCTCGGCTTATGAAGACAGCGAGTCTTCAGCACAGCAGATCCTTTGGGACGCAGTGTCTGACCATGTAAGCCGTACCGTGCCTAACTTCGCGGTGGTTCACACAAACGACGGTCTCGGACACCCCGCGGATGCTGTATCCGATCAACAACCATCAGGCCTTATCCTCGGCACTGCCGATTCGCAAACATCCCGCGAGTACGTGATTCTGGACCATGAGGACTTAGGCGCCGGAGTCCGACGAATCAATGCAAGAGACGAGTTCCAACTTGATGCAGATAGCCAATCCTTCTTGGTTGCCAAGTCATCCCGTGATATTGCAAAGCAATTGTGTAATGCACTTCGAACCAGTGAGGAATTCTAATGAAGGTTCAATGGACTAGAAACGATTTCGGCAGGTCGGGTATTTTGGCCGTTGCTGAGGAAGGTGACACACAGCCGCCGATCGAGACTTTCTATGTTGATTACCTCATCGAAACGGTCGACCAAGATCGCATTGCCGTTGCCGCTGCACTAGTCTTCGGCCCATATGTTGACAGTCGATTGGTCTTCGAGAATCCTGTTTCGTCTGGTGTTGCACGCGCTATCGAAAACCTTTGCGCGAACAAGGCAGTGCGGGTTGAACCAGTAAGTTACAGCGAGAACCATTCCCCGCATGGTGATTCTGTCCTGCACGTCAACTCTCACCACCGCGATTCAAATTTCACCAATCACGTGGGGCAGCAGCGGCAGGTCCGCGTTTCGTTCCAGCCCACTGATCGTAGCTCCGGCGGGCTTTTGACCATGGATAGCTTGGACGTCGCGTGCAATTCATGGCTGCATGCAGAGTTACGCCCGGACGTCCATGGCGATGTGTTTTGCACACTGGCCGGAGGTGTTCTGTTGTCAGCCGACCTGAGCGCCGCTGGTGTGGCAATTTGCGATACCTCGACTGACGACTCACTGCCAGCCTATTCTCAGGCCTCACGCTTGCTGGAATCAGCCGGGCTGTCGTTGATTCTCACGGACTGTGGAGCGCACTAGCGCCTGTATGGACGAGGGGTCAGTAATCGCCCCTCGTCCTGATCGGCATAGCGAACGCACGCTCATCTTCGGAACTGGTCGCTTCAGCTTGTCGGCGGCCGTACGGGCTGGAGCCCAACTTCAGCCATCAACTTTTTTTAAGACTCAATCTCGGCAATGGAAATCGTTGCCGTCATCCCGCAGGAAGGTATCATGCCACTTCGAATCACTGTAATCGGGACCGGCTATCTTGGAGCCACACACGCAGCATGCATGGCAGAACTCGGCTTCGAAGTTCTGGGACTCGACGCTGATCCGAAGAAGGTCGAGCAACTGAGTGCGGGCATTCTCCCCTTTCACGAACCAGGCCTGCCCGAGCTGCTAAGGGAGCACACGTCGAGCGGTCGGCTCCGGTTTACCACTTCTTACGAAGAGGCCGGCGCTTGGGGGGATGTTCACTTCATAGCAGTGGGCACACCCCAGAAGGCAGGAGACCACGCAGCCGACATGACCTACGTGGACAACGCGACGCTCTCACTGGCACGGTGCATTACCAAAGATGCACTTATCGTGGGAAAATCAACCGTGCCCGTCGGAACTGCCCGTCGACTTCGCGAACTTGTCGCCCAGGTCAATCCGGACGTTAGCATTGACCTTTTGTGGAATCCTGAGTTTCTGCGCGAGGGCTTCGCCGTAAAAGACACACTCACGCCGGACCGCTTGGTCGTGGGCGGAGGCACACCGGAAGCCGTCGCCGTGCTTCGCGAGGTCTATGCGTCTGCCTTGGCTTCAGATACTCCATTCATTGTGACGGACTTGGAGACCGCGGAGCTTGTAAAAGTGGCCGCTAATGCATTCTTGGCAACCAAGATCTCCTTCATCAATGCGTTTGCTGAAGTCACCGAGCATGTTGGCGGTGATATCCGAACACTTGCCGACGCCATCGGTCTCGACAAGCGCATAGGTCGCAGGTTCCTCAATGCCGGCGTTGGCTTTGGAGGCGGCTGTTTGCCGAAGGACATCCGAGCCCTGCAAGCCCGCGTAAGCGAGCTTGGACTGGACAGAACGATGCGGTTCCTTTCAGAAGTCGATGAAATCAACCTTCGACGTCGCGAACGTGTCGTTCACTTGGCGACCGAGATCCTCCACGAGCTTGACGGACGTAAGATCACGGTTCTCGGGGTGGCCTTCAAACCCAACAGCGACGACGTTCGCGATTCCCCAGCACTGGATGTCGCGGCCCAACTCTTCAACGCAGGAGCGGATGTCTCGATTTACGACCCCGAAGCCATGAACAACGCTCGCCTGCGTTTTCCCAGACTGAACTACGCCGAGTCACTCGATGAAGCTCTCGACGGGAGCCACCTGACGATCCTCCTCACAGAGTGGCAGGAATTTGTACAGTTGAAGCCCAGCCATTTAGAGCACCTGGTGGAATCGAAGGCACTAATCGACGGTCGAAATGTTTTGGACCACGATGAGTGGATCGAGTCCGGTTGGCACTTCGAGTCACTCGGCCGAAGGTCCGAGCTCGTTCTTACCGAAGCTGGGTCAGGAAGCTAAGGCTGTCGAGTACGGTCGATGCCGTGCATCAATACTCACAGCGATCGTGGGTGTTGATGGACGGCATCGGCAAAGCTCCATCCGCCTGTCCACGGGGAGGAGTTACCAAATTAGTTGTCAACTGGTGGCCCCGCCTATAGTTATCGACAGGTGGTGAGCTGTTTCACGCATGCTTATCCTGCGTGTCAAAGCGGACAGGAAGTACCGATGGTGGCTTGAAGCCTTCGGCCTGAGAGCGGACCAGCGTGTGTTCGATGTATAGTCCACGCCGACATGGCACACGGGGATTCCGCTCCATTTCAGCACCAAAGCAATTTGAACCCGCCACTTCCATGCGAGGGCGGTTCCTAGGAGGAAAAACATGGTTACAAGCAGCCCTTCTACGGCTACAAGGAAGCGGCCCACTCTGGGCATCGCTGGATTTTTTGGTCACGGAAATTACGGTGACGAACTTTTCCTCAGTGTTTTCGAAGAATACTTCGGCGACGACTACAATTTGAAGGTTCTACCGGATCTTCCGGCAAAGCCTTACTTCTCACGCCCTATTGCCGAAATGGTTAAGGAAGTCGACGGCATCCTCTTGGGTGGCGGAGACCTCGTGCGCCCTTGGGGAACCGATGAGCGCTACTTCCACAAGGAATATCTAACTAAGCCTGTATTTGCCCTCGGGCTGGGCGTACCGATTCGAGTTGGTTCTCCCAACGAGGCTGAGAAGCCCCACATTGCCAAACGCTATGCTGCCTTTTTCAACCACCCCAACATGAAGTTTGTTGGAGTGCGCGATGAGGACTCCCGTCGCTGGATGGAGAATCACGTTGCTCCAGCAACAGCTCCCCTTGTCGCTGCACCGGATATTGTGTGTGCACTCACTCTGCCTGAGGTCACACGCGACCCAGAAGCCAAGATCCTGGGTATCGTTACGAGGCAGAGGCCCGACAGGGACGTTCCGGATGACTACACACAGCTTGAGAATTTGGCTAAGGAACTGCAGTCACGAGGCTGGACAATCCGTCACCTGATACTGGGAACCGGCATTGTCGGTTGGCGCGACATCGTCAATGCACAGGACCTGGATGTGCCTGGAAAAGAAATTGTCTACAGCCAAGACTTGGACGAGCTGTCCCGAGCCATCGGTGAATGCACCACACTCGCAAGCATGAAGTTCCACGGCAGCGTTGTTGCCACCATGTACGGGGTGCCCTCCATCGTCATGATTCCCACGAGTAAGAACCGAAGCTTTATGCGCCGGATCGGTCGGGAAGACCTTCTCTCGAAGTTCGATGCAAAAGACCACCTTGAACGCTTCGAACCCCGCCCTGCAGACATCGCCACTGAAGACGTCGCCATGCTGCGAAAGCAGGCTACGGACCTCCTTCTCCAGGTACAGTCCGCTGTGAAGGAAGCAATCAACTGATCAAATGGAGTGCTCCAGGCTCGCAAGGTATGCCTGGAGCATTCCGTCTTCCTCGGAAGCACCTCCGGTCACCGCGACAATTTTTGAACCGGCGCCGTCAGCTAATGTCATCGTTGGAAGATTAAGGATAGGTCGCGTGGAATCTAAGGAAGACCGGGAACAAGACCATACTGAGGAAGTCCTCGGGAGGTCAGTCGTTCGTTGGAATCCCTTAAGGGCCCTACCCGATGGGTCCTCGGCTAGGGTGGACAACTTTGGGGACCTCTTAGGCCCACTGATTGCTCAACGCATCTTATGGCTTAACAACATAAACTCCGGTCTTGCTGACAGCAGAAGATTGCTGACCGTTGGCTCTATCCTCCATTTCGCTCTTCCCGACGACGTCGTCTGGGGCAGTGGCATCAATGGCAAGGTTCCTGGCCGCAAGGTCGGCTCGACCAAATTGGATGTGCGCTTGCTCCGCGGACCGCGAAGTAAGTCGCATCTCCACAACATGGGCACCAGCGCACCTCATCTGTTCGGTGACCCGGCCCTTCTCATTCCAACTCTCTTCCCGGAGGTCCGGGGATGGACGGACGTGAAGACGCGGGACGTCTTGGTAGTTCCCAATCTGAACGACAAACTCCTCTTCGACGACGAACTTCCCATGGTTAGCCCCCGCAATGAAATCTGGCTGGTTGTGCGAGCCATAGCACAAAGCAAATTCGTTGTGGCCTCTTCACTCCACGCGCTCATACTTGCCGACGCCCTTGGCATTCCTAACCGGGCGGTAAAACCGGAAGCTGAGCACCACACGAAGTACATGGACTACTACGAAGGCACAGGAAGAACCCGCGTGCAGTTAGCGCGAAATTACAGTGAAGCCTTGGATCTCGGGCCAACCGCCAGAGGGACCTACGACATAGAAGGCATATACAACTCATTCCCGCTTGATTTGTGGCGTCCGGATGCTCAGAAGAACCACCCTCACACTGCTGTGCCTCCCGTAGATGAGTGGAAAGATATCGACAACAATATCTCTGACTGGGAATCCTACAGCGGCAACCCCTCGGACGATGTGCTGCCGGCGCTCCTGCGACGGTGCTTAAGACCCGTGAGGGATGATGGCAGCGGCAACATAGAGAAGCCAAGGCAACAAGCTCTCGCACTGATTGAACGGCTCCCTCATCAGTCTCTCACCCCCAGACTTGGTCCCGAGGAAAAAGCCCTGCTTCAGGACCTAACATCAGCCAAGGAAACCCAACAGGCAATCCGAAGTGAGTGACTAAAGCTCTACACAATTTGTGGATGTCTCCATGTGTGAAACGCCGTAGATTCAGGACCGTAAGGCAGATAGGTTGTCTCCTCCCCGGTGCCAATCGCTCAAACTGACTCCTCAATCGAGTCTCATCGTGGCAGACTCGAAATATGAAGATACGTGAAATGATTCTGGGAACATGTATCGCGGTGTCCTCCGTAGTCTGCTTTGGACTGCCACCCGCCTATGCTGCCACAGCTCCGGATTACACCGGAGTTGGCTCAAGTTCTATCGCCGTACCGACGAGCGGAGCCCGCGCCATATACGTGGATGACCAAGGCTCCGACGTCTGGGGGATGAAGGTCTCTTGGGGATATAAAGAATATAACCGCATTTCGTGTTTAGACAGTGGAAAGCTGCCTGTAAACGACCCCACGTGCCCTGAGCCTTCAATTGACCGGCCACTGCGAACTGTTCAAGGAGCTGTCAAGGTTGCCAAACCTGGTGATGTAATCATTGTCAGGGCTGGGACGTATGACGAAAAAGTTGGTTGGTCAGCACGCCCGGGAAGGTCAGACGCGCCAATACGCTTGCAGTCCTATCCTAATGAAACAGTCAGCTTGAACGGGTACCTGAAGTTGTCGGGGGGTGACTACTGGACCGTTCAGGGAATCAAGTTTGGCTACAGCGCAACTAACACGACTGGGCAGGCTATCGTTAGTTTCTTCGGCGGTACGGGGTGGTCATTCATCAACAATGAAATAGCCGGGACACACGGCGTCGCCAATCTCCACGTCCGAGACCAAACACCGACGTCAACAACAATCGAGAGCAAAACGGCTGCCGCACCACACAAGTACTTGATCGGCGCCAACTGCATCCGACAGGCTGCCAAGAGTGGCACACCCGGCGAGATGCATAATATCTATCTCATGCCAACGATCTACTCCAGTGACGGGACAATTGAGAATAACCTCATTGGTGATTCACCCTTGGGTGCTGGCATCAAGGCATCAGGAAGCCAGGATCCCACCGGCGCGCCGAGGGGGGTCATCATAAAGAACAACACCATCCTCTATGGGGCTTCCGGGATTGTAATAGGCCAGCAAGCTGAAGGAGTGGAGACGATTGGAAACCTCATCGCCAAAGGAACTGGCTCCGGACCGTATGACGGGGGCGTAAAGACCTATGATCTTGTTGCAGCGAACAAGAACTCCGTAAAAGATTCTCTTATTCAGGGATACAAGTACCCTATTCGCCAACCCTGGCAGGCCGCCACGACCCTCTATGAGCGCCGCAACGTAACTCCTGCGGACGTGTCCCTGACCGGTTCGCTCGATAACTGCTCTATTAAGGCAAGCAACACGACAATTAGAGCCACCTATGGGCATTTCTCCACTAAGTAGCTAAATGCGAGTCGCGCTAACAAGATGACCCATGAGAGTAGATTTCTCCACTCTCACGGGCCTTCGTCTGGGTACTTCCCATTGAGACAGCGAGCTAGGTCACTATGCTGTGAAGAGTCCCCTAGTGTCTATGACTGTCTTTCCACCCAGCTGGTCGGCAAGCTGTTTGAAGGGGTCGTGGTCGACAAGGAGGGCCACAACCGAAGACCGGGCCAGAGCAGTTTCAGCATCGACCAGCTGAAGGTTCTGCTGACCCAGAAGCGCTTTCGGCAACGTCTCAACGTGGGGTTCGACGATGTTGATTCTGCGGTCCTTCAGCCGGACGGAAAGTGACTGTGCAATTTCGACTGCAGGGGACTCGCGCAAGTCATCGATGTTGGCTTTGAATGCCAGGCCGAACACGGCCACGTCTTGATCCAAGGGCAGCGCGGAAACAGCGCTGACCACTTTGTCCACGACCCATGCGGGCTTGGAATCGTTGACTTCTCGCGCAGCCTTAATCAGTTGGGCTTCACGCGGAGCTGCCGAGACGATGAACCACGGATCGACTGCAATGCAGTGCCCGCCGACGCCGGGACCCGGGTTTAGGATATTGACGCGCGGATGATGGTTCGCTAGGCGGATCAGTTCCCAGACATCGACACCAAGTTTATCGCTGATGACCGACAGCTCGTTTGCGAAGGCGATATTGACGTCCCTGTAGGAATTCTCTACGAGTTTGGCCATCTCCGCCGTAACATCATCAGTTACGAGAATTTCTCCCTTACAGAATGACGCGTAGAGTTCCTTGGCAAGTGACGCGGCCTCCGAGGTAATACCACCCACAATGCGGTCGTTTGTAACAAGTTCAATCATCACGCGTCCAGGTAGAACCCGTTCGGGGCAATGTGCAACGTGAATGACTGGGCCACGACTAGCCCCATCGAGCGAAAATTCGGGACGAAGAGCCAGAAGATAGTTGGCTAGATGGCGGGTTGCTCCTGGAGGCGAAGTCGATTCCAGAATGATGAGCTCTCCACCTTGCAGTTGTGGAGCGATCCCCCGCGCCGCAGCCTCAATGTAAGTTAGGTCAGCAGATCGGTCAGCTTTGAAGGGTGTAGGAACGGCAACAATATATGCCTGCGCCGGCGGGGTGTCGACGGTCGCTTTCAGGTGCCCTTGGCTTACAGCGCCGGCGACGTGGATGCCCAAATCAGGTTCAACGAACGGAACTTCACCGCGGTTGACCGCGTCAACAGTCTCCTGGTTTACGTCCACGCCAACCACGTCGAATCCGTTAGTGGCAAGTATGGCGGCTGTAGGTAGGCCGATATAGCCCAAACCGACGACCGCTACGGTCTCAATGGATGGCAATCTCTTAGCCCTTTCAAACGGTAATGTGTTCTTTGGGATCTCCAAAGAACTTTATTTCGCCAGACGCTGCCAGTTCCTCATCCGTAAGGTTCCAAGTGTGTCCTTCGCTCCGACGCATCTGGCAGAAGTTGAACCTATCGGCAGCATATATAGTGCCACCGCTTTGAGTGACAGCCTTGAGGAAAGCTGTGTCCTCACCCCGATTTACGGGTTCGAAGGGGTGTCTTTCAAAAACATCGCGTCGGGCGGTGATTGTGGGTCCCATGACGAGTCGGCTGATCCGGTGTTCCATGTGAGGCATCCTCAGCACTGTCGATCCGTTGGAAACGAAGTGCATATGGTGTGCAAGCTTCCCCACTACATCTGCTTGTGAGTAGTCCAATGCGTGCAGAAGATCTGCCAAATAGTTCGGACCGTAATAGTCATCATCATCCATCTTGGTCAGGACTTCCCCAGTAGCGGCCTGCACACAGATATTCAGGCAATCTCCCAAAGTGAGTTCCCGAGCAGCTGACAAGACCTTGAATCTTTGGACGCCGTGCTTCGCAGCCAGTTCATCCGCTGCCTCGTCATCCAGCTCAAAGCCATGAGTCAAAAGGACAAGCTCTATGTCAACACCAATTTGACCGCCGACACTTGCGAACACGTGGTCCAGTTGATGCGGCCGGATCGTAGGCACCAAGGCACTGACGAACGGCAAGGTCACGGCCTTACTCTGTTCCGGTAGCACCGACGCTACTATGACCTCAGCCCGGTGGGCGTATGTATTCTCGGCCCAGACACGCCGCTGACCCCTGTGGACGACTCTGTCATTCAACTCAGGGCTTCGAGCCAGCATGCGGATTTGATGTTCGCCCTGTTCCCTGGAATCAGCAACGAACACTTCATCGGGTGCGAAGAATCTACCTATTGCCTCACTTGGAGTAGAAACAACTGGCGTACCCGACGCCGTAATCTCAAATATTCGACGCGCACACATGCTCGGAGAATCTACGACAGAATTCACATTGAGGAAAACTTTGTAGGCTCGATAGGCAGTGAGCATCTGACCGTAGTCGAGACTACCTACTACATTTTCGCTGAATGGCACGGGAAATTGATAGTTGGAGTCACCTCCAAGCTGCCTCGAGAATATATCTAGACGCGGACCTGAATTTGTTCCTGCGTCCCTAGCAGCACTCAGGAGGACATCCATCTGCTGTCGACGTTCTGGATATTTATGAGCAAAATACATACCCGCAAAGGCCACCCCACGGGAATGACGTCCCTGGCCGGTCCGCATAGGATTGTGGATCGCAGGCTGGGCAGCAAAAGCGAGGGCTGCGACCCTGTTGTGGCCTAGATCGGCGACATATGAAGAGATTCTGTCCGAGTCGCTCGTGAAGACCATGTCAAACTCTCCAGCCGCTGGGAGAAAGTCATCATAATGCGGTGGATCCTCTTTGTTCCAGAACACAGTAGGTATGGACCGAGACTTGCACCAAGCCATGAGGTCCAGAAATTCCTCCTTGGGCCCGGATGTACCCATCAGTTGGAACTTCCATGAACCCCCGTTCCCGTTCCACGCCGACTCCACAAACAAGAAGTCGATTGGTTTTTCCTCCAACTGCGACCGCCACTGATCCTTGCGCAGATGCACGAGGTTCCATTCAAAGGAAAATGCCGCAGCAGAAAAATCATCCAGTATGACTCCAACTGTGAGGTCGGATCTTCTGGGAAGTCGGTCGGGCACACGGTGGGGCGCGAAAGTCACGGAACCATTGCTACCATTCAACTGATTCACTTTGGCAACGGGCGACACCCCTCCACGGCTTATCCTGCGTTCGGTCCTCAGTCGCCTCCGCCATTCGCTTAGTTGGCTGAAACCGCCCTGCCGAAAATGCCATGCTGCCCGTCGCAGGTCTGAAATAACCGGCATGTCAGCGTCCTTCCGTTCGTCGCCCGCTGGCTCGCTCCAGGATTTCTGTTGCCACGAGATTTGCTCGAGCCTCATCCCTAATGCGGGCCGCGCTGAAGTTGTTGCCTCGCGATAGATTCGTCGAGAACTCTTGGTACAGCCGCGTTGTCTCGTCAGGTGAACCGTCCATGATGAGTTCACCTTTGTCCAACCAGATGACTCTGCTGCACATGGTGCGGATGGTTTCCAAACTATGGCTGACTATGAACACGCAGCCAGCCTGCTCCCTCAACTCGTCCATGCGGGCCTTGCTTCTGTTGCTGAACTGGGCATCGCCAGTATTCAATGCCTCGTCAACCAAGAGTATTTCTGGATTGACAGCTGCCGCGATGGCGAATCTCAGCCGCGATGCCATGCCCGATGAGTACGACTTCATTGGTAGGTATATAGCCGATTCAAGACCGGAAAGTTCTACAATGCTGTCAAACTGCGCGTCAATCTGTTTTATGTCCATGCCCATTGCCAAGCATCCGAGCACAACGTTCTGATCTCCTGAGAGCTCTGGAACGAGCGCAGCGTTGACACCAAGTAGCACCGGCGTGCTCGACGCATATATGGCGCCATCCGTGGGAGCAGCCTGCCCACTGATAAGTTTCATTATCGTGCTTTTACCTGAGCCATTCCGGCCAATGATGCCGACCGACTCTCCTCGCTCCACGATCAAGGAAATTTCCTTCAGAGCGTTAACGGCTACCAGATTCTGCATTCTAAAGAGTCGACGCAGCCTGCCCTTCAAGCCTCTTCGAGAGGATACTGAACGGTCATCGGAGGAAGCTACACGATAAGTCATCTTGACCCTGTCGATCACGACGCATGGAGGACCATCAAGGAAAACCGCCTGATCAATCGCGCCCATATGTTTCTTCACCCTTCCAGAAAAAGACGAAACCCACCATGAGCGCGACAAGTGAAGCCACTGCCAAGCTGGCCCACGACTCCCATGCCGGCAACGTGTCGTAGAGTACACAGTTTCGAACGATATCTATGACGTTGAAGAGAGGGTTTAGCTTCAAGACAGCCAAAACGGATGGATCCGAGACAAACCGCTCATAAGAGTAAAAGACAGCAGAACCGTACATCCAGGCGCGCAATGCGAAGGGCAATAGATGTGCCACATCGTTGACCTTGGCAATCGTCCGGGCCAAGATCATTCCGATACCCAAGTTGAAAAGAGACTGTAGGAGCACTGCCGGTATTATCAGCACCCACTTCCAGCTGATAATTTCAACAGGTGGCAAGACGACAATGATCAGAAGCATACCGAGCATGAGGGGAACAACCGACAGCAGTTCTCGGATGTTAGCCCCTAGCGGGAGAGCCGCGCGCGGGAAGTTGAACGCCTGCACCACCGACTTCCCGTTTCGAATTGAACGGGCACCTTCATTTATTGAACCTGAGCTGAATTGAAACAGGAATATTCCGACAACAAGATAGCCCACATAATTTTCAATCCCGCGGCTTGTCTGAAGCAACACACCAAAGATCAGAAAGTATGTCAGCCCGTTAAAAACAGGATTGAGCAACAGCCACGCGCTACCAAGTCGGTCTCGACGTGTGCCGCTCTGGACTCGAGCGCGTGCATCATAAAATATAAACTGCCGGTAGTCCCACAGTTGAACCAAATAGTCCAAGAACCCAGGTCTTGAGCCCACACGGGATAACTTCCGGATGTCTACCGACATCGGCTGGATGGCCGCAGGCGGCGGTAGCTTTGCCTTTTTTGCGGACACTAGATGACTCCCTTTACTCGGCTTCCGAGCCATAGATTGGTGGCGATGAGCAAGCCCACCACGATGGCAGGTTCCCCGTCTGCCAGATTCAGCTGTCGAATGTCCGTGGCTAAGGGCAGACTAACCGCGATGGGCTGCACCTCGGCCAAGTTTATAGACACTAATTCAGCCTCCTTGAGTTCTCAGACAGTAAAGTCTCATAAGCCTTGCTGTAAGCAAGAGCATTTGCCTGCCATGTTCTTGTGGCCAACACGTATTCTCTACCCGCGGCTCCCAAGCGATGGCGCAAGTCTTCGTCCTCCAACAATTCCTGCAGAACTTCAGCAAGCCGCACCGGATTCTCAGGCGTAGTCAATCTGCCGTTAACGTTGTCAGTCACGATCTCCCGCAGGGCCTCGAGGTCACTGGCAACGACGGGCCGTTCTGAGGCCATCGCCTCTACAGGCTTCAGTGGTGTTACGGCTCGCGTAACTGCGGAGTCCTTTCTGGGCACCACGAAAACGTCTAGGGCCAAGTGGTAAAGGCGAGCCCGTTCCGGAGAAACTCGTCCCGTGAAGATAGTCCGGCCAGCTAGCCCCAAACGTTGCACTTGGTCGCGGAGTCCAGGAGCTGCCGTGCCATCGCCGACCAAAATGAGGCACAACTTTGGCAGTCTCGGAGCAAGCAGTGCAAATGCAGTAATTAGATCGTCCAGGCCCTCATATCCAACGAGGCTGCTGACTGTACCTATGTAAAGCGCATTCACTTCGAGGCCAAGGGCCGCCCGGGCATCTCGGTGCTTGATAGGAGTGTCCAGATAAGCACCCCCAACGGCATTCGGGGTAATCATTATTTTGTGTTCGGCCACGCCGACCGCCATGATGTTGCGTTTCATTGACTCGCCGAGAGTGGCCACCATGCCGGCTGAGCGCATAATTTCCGCCTCGCGTGAAGTGAAAAGCTCGTATCGTTCGCTCTGGAGCGCCGACTCATCGCGGCTGGAAGCCCACGTATCTGCTAATTGTCCACGAACCTCGTAAATCCATGGGATATCAAGAGCTTTGGCTACCTCCCGCGCCACTAGGCCATTTACAAAGTGCGTGGTGGTGTGAAGCACCGATGGCCTGAACTCCCTCGCCACGCCAGCTAACTCCACAGTCTGCTGCTGCAGTCGGCGGTCCATAGTCGGCGGCACTCGGCGCGGCAGAATGCGCTCGTATGTGACTCCGTCGACAACATCGCGTTGCTTAGCGTGCAATGCCCCGATTTGAACCGGATACCCCAGTCGTGTGACAGCCAGAGTTTCCCAGCCAGCTGATTGCTGTGCAGTCAGTATGGCGTGACTACGCCTAGCATACCCGCTTCCAGTGTGGGGCACTGAGTTCGTCAGGAGGTGCAGTACGCGGCGACTTTCTGGCAGCACGGGTCTTGAGGGAAGTGAGGGCTTCCACCCCATAAACACCCTCTGTTCAGATTCCAGTCGCAGCCGCTGCCTAGCCATGCTGCCAGGCTGGCCCTCCAGAACAGCAATGGCGCCGCTCATATCACCGCGATACCAATCAAGCCTGGCCTTGGTTGCAGAGACTCGCGGTGAACTCCCGGCCAATCGCAAGAGCGTGTCCGCCCACTCCGGTTGCCCAGCCGCGACGGCAATCTCAGCAGCTTTCCGCGCTGCTTCACCGGTGACTCCGGTAGCAATATTGTTTTCAAAACGTCTGATCAGTTCAGGTTCCTGGCCTGATGCGTGGCTCGCCAGGAGAAAAATGGGACGCCCAGAGTACTGCGCCAGCGACGCCACGAAACGTGCCATCGGCCTGACAAATCCATTCGGCAGTTTCCGTAGGACTTGAAGCGCCAAGACAACCGGTGCCTCAGTGAGGTGCTCAGAGATGGTGGTGAGTACAAGCTGAAAATTCCGAACAACTTGTATCACGAGGTGCGCTCCCGCTCGATAGCTATTTCCGGATGCACCACTTGAGTGATTGTTTCCATATACTTGACCGCCAGCTGCACATAGTCGGCGTTTGCTCTGACCCATTCACGCCCATTTGAGCCAGACACGAGCCTAGTCCGGTCGGCCGCCAGATCGCGCCACAATTGCGCCACTGATTCAGGATTGGCCGGTACAACATCTCCCCCATCAGCCTCAACGATGATGCGCTCGGCTTCGCCTCGGACGATGGCGGTGACATGCCTTCCAATCGCCAAGACTTCGTAGGTTTTGGACGGAATGGTGGTCTCAAAGGACTTCCAGTCGTCGCGGAGGGAAACGATGCAGGTATCTGCTTCACGGTACTTTTCCACAACCTCGGGCCCCTGAAGCGAAGGGAAGAACGTAACTGGGGCATTCAGCTCCCGGGCTAGTTTCACAAGCTGCGGGCGTGTGGTGCCATGTCCAACGAGTGTAAGTTGAAAGGCATCTCCCAAAAGCGCGCTTGCCCGGATCAGTATGTCCAAGCGTTGACTCTTTCCGTGATTTCCCAAGTACAGAGCACGGAAGACATCGCGTTCCATGGCTGGTGGCTCAAGAAAGGGAATCGCATTCAGATCGAGACCGTTGCTTATTGTGACGACGTTGGGAAAGCCTCGGTCACGCAACGTGTCTGCAAAGCCCTCTGTAACTGTGACCACAAGGTCTGCCCGCTGTTGCACGAACTCCACAGCGCGTTCGACCAGGCTCTTCACTCCGCCTTGAACCATCCTGGCATCACGTGCGAGATCCGGCCAGGCATCCCGCATCTCAACAATGAAGGGAACTCTGCGGAGTTTGGAAAGGACGTATCCTGTAGCCAAAGTGGGCAGACTGGGAGCAGTGGCTACGATTGCGTTGGGCTTTTTCCCGCCCAAGCCGACAGGGACAGACATTACTGCCGAAAAAAGCTGATCTATAAAGCGAGCCAGAGACGACGTCCCCAGATGACGCAGATAAGGAACACGGCGGATAGTCTCCCCGTGCGGGCCGCGCTGGTGAGTGAAAGCAAACCCTGCTTCTCTTCTGGGCAAGTTTCGCCGGCCATTAGGGTAGTGGGCTACTGGGGCAACCACATCAACTTCCCATCCAGCCCTGCGAAACTCACGTGTAAGGGCAAACCACCTTCGTTGAGGGGGACTATGTTCGGGCCAGTAGGAATGCGAAAGGACCATGAGGCGCATGCATGATGCAGGATTTTCCACAGCCTTATCCCCGGCCAGGGTGTTAACCATGGGTCTACTTGCCGTTAAGCCGCGGTCCGCGGAGCCTCGTGGAGCGCAAAGCACGGAAGTAGGCGACACCTAATAGAACCAACACGAGGACCATAAGACCTTGGACAAGGGGATTATTCTCGGCGGCTGGTGCCAGCGCCGCTTTCAGGGGCCCCGCAACTTCTGCGCTGGCAACCGGCGGAGCTGCTGTCCTCGTGGAGGATGGCATCGGCGATGGGGTCGGATCCGCCGACGCAACAGTCGTGCTTTCCAACGGCATTTCCGGTTCCACGACGTTGCCCAGGGTGCCAGTATCCGCAGGAGCCAGGGGAACCGAGTTCTCAAGGGAGGGAGCCGGGGCGATTGGCGCGACTGAGGGTGGCGCAGGGGGCTCCGCGGCCGGTGGAACTTCGGGTGCTGGATGGTCAGTTGGCTGAGACGGTGCAGGACTGTCCTCGGGCTCCAGCGGAGTGAGTGTCGGAGCAGGCTCAAGAATCGGAGGAACCACGACAGGCGGCACCACCACGGGGGTGGTCGGTGTTACCGGATCAGTCGGCTGTTCCGTTTCCTTTCCAGGGTCATCTTGAGTGGCTATGGCGGGTTGGCTTCCGAGGAACCCGAGTACGGCCAGGATCAAGACAACAAGCGCAGCTTGAACACGTTTGATTCCGGTGCTCAACTTTCCCCCCGTTGTGTGAATTGCAGAACGCTGTCGAGTTCTGTTGAACGCAGCCGCCCAAGACTTGGCGGCACACGGACGTCCACCATCGGAGGGCGACCTGGATCAGTTTATCGCATGCACCAGACCTGCTGCCGCAGCAGCCCACGCTGACGGATACTCAAACTCCGCACTTTCCATTGATAGAGTCGTCTCTGCTGACGCCGATTCAGAGGAACACATGTCACCCGCAAGGCTCTCCAGACGTCCACGGCCATCGCTGTCAGCCGTCAGAAGCGTTTGGCGATGGCCAATTGCACTACTTGCCGTGACTGTCATTATCGCCGGTGTGACTCTTTCATCCCAAGTGGCAGGTCCCACGGACCCGACCATCTCCGCGGCCCCATCCGCCACCTCCGCGTCAAGGCCGCAGTACCCCATAAGCGGCTATTTCATAACCGCCAACACGGTCGCCTCAAAGAACCGTGAGAAGCTTGCTGATATTTCTGCTGTCGGTGGCGATACAGCGATTACTTTCGGAACGCTTTTGAAACCTGCCAGCCCAGACTCCCTTCCCGAAGACTGCGTGATCGACGGCGTCAAATGCGCCGAATTCGCAGCCGGAATTGTGGACGTTCATCGATACTTTACATACTCCGATGGAAGCAGCTGGCATGGTTTTGACCTTCCGTGCCCCCGGGATAAGAGCTTTTCAAGCAATGGCAGGGCATACACCCTCCTGTTTCAGCCAACCGAGGGCAAGGGGTGCTCGTCGCCCAAGGGTACCTATGATGTTGTACTTGTAGGCGGCAGCAAGTCATCTGCTGAAGATCCAGCAGTCGCTTTGGCGACAGCGGCAACAGATCTGGACATGAAATTCTACGCAGGACTGCCAGCCCCAGTGAAACGTACAGACTTGGACTACCTTCCCGATCTTTCATATGAGGAAACTCTCGCACTTTTCACAGAGCGGTTCCTCCAATATCAAGCGTCAAGGAATGACGTGGCTGGCCTGGCGGGCTTTTACCACCACGCAGAGATGCCAATTAGCTCAAATCCATTCTTCGATCCTGTGTTGTCGCTCTACCGTATGCAGAATGAGGCCATACGGCGCGTCCTCCCGACTCGTTCGGCGATCGTGAGTCCGTACATAGAGTCCAGGGTAGATGCGTCAAACGTCAGCCCCGACGACGCCCGCATCGGGATAAGGAAGATCGCTCAAACCTCCAGCGGCATACAGTTGAAAATCGCAATTCAAGACGGTATGGGAACAGGAAAAGGCGCCGCCTATCTCCCCAGCGAGTCCGACACTGCCGTTGACGCTTTTGCGGAGAGCATAGTAGGCAAAGGCACTTGGGGTGGCAAATATATAGCCCCGAATGAGGACTACTTCCGAGCCGCGGCCGCTGGCGTCGTGGGAACGGGTGCAGAGCTCTGGGCAAATCTGGAGGGCATGGCACCCGCGACAAAGAAGAATCCATGTGGGAACAGCCTTCGCGGACAGACAACCCTGGACAGAATTGATCGACAACTCCAGCAGATGGCCGAAGCCGCTAAGGTGATCTCCTTCATGTGGGATCCGTACTTCACTTGCGACGACAGTAGTGAGGCACTCAAGTCTCAGATGACATCCGGATTTACGACCCCTATCGTAACCGGAGCATCCCTGGACACTTCCACGGGGTCGCTGAAGGTAACGGGCTTCAATCTTTCCGGGGGAAGCGCATTAGTGAAATGGACCGCAACTGATGGTGTAACTCACGAGCTGAAAGCGGAAATCCCAAACAGCGATGAGAAACATATGCGTTGGATAGAGCCAAAGCCGGAGCTGGAAACGATCTCCTTAGAACTCGGCAATGCAACTTGGAACGTCAAAACCCCTTACAAAGTCGGCGTCTCCAACCGGTGGGGCAACAGTCTGCAATCGGAATATACAGACGGCATATACAGGCCTTGATAGAATCATTACTGCTGATACCGACACCAAGGAACATATGACGCTCCCGACAGATACCGAAACTCCTGCTGCAGAGTCCCGTCCCCGACGTCAGAAAACCAGCAGAAAAACCGCCAGGAACGTACTCCTTGGCTTTACGGCCGCGGTTCTCGTTGCTGGCCTAGTAGGCGGCGCCTACATTTTCAACCTGGCTCAAACCTTCAACTCCGGCACGACGAAGATCGAGACTGCTTTCCCGGACGAGTCCACTCGACCCCAGAAGGCCGAACCCGTCAACGGCACTGCTGCCATGAACATTCTTGTCATGGGCAGCGACACCAGGGGCTCTGCTGAACTTGACGTCGATACCCAAACTTCCACCGATCAACGGGCTGACACGCTGATGCTCGTACACGTCCCGGCAGATCGCAAGAATGTGTACGCCGTATCGCTCATGCGTGATCTCTGGGTAGACATCCCGGGCAAGGGTGAGTCGAAGATCAACGCGGCGTTGGCCCTCGGTGGTGTTCCGCTGATGGTCCAAACCGTGGAATCCCTCTTTCAACAGCGCATTGATCACGTTGCCATGGTGGACTTCGAGGGCTTTAAGGGTCTTACCGACGCCTTAGGCGGAGTGGAAGTGGACGTGAAGATTCCGTTTGCGCCGGCAAAAGGCCCCATGAAGGGCCACTACTATGAAGCCGGAAAGCAGACGCTGAACGGCGACGAAGCACTGGCGTTTGTCCGTGAACGTATGTCTTTCAGCGACGGCGACTACCAAAGGGTTCGCAACCAGCAGGCCTACATGAAAGCGATCATCAGCAAGACAATCGCCCGTGAAACCCTCACCAACCCTGCCACCGTCAACAGCATGGTTAGCGCGGTAACTCCCTTCATCAGCGTTGACAAGAGCTTCGACGCTGCAGCCATCGGCAGCCTGGCCTTGGGCATGAAGGACCTTCGCGCGAATGACACTGTCATGTTCACCTTGCCCACGCTGGGCACGGGCACTTCAACCGATGGCCAGTCCATCGTAGTTGCAGACACCACAGCGATATCGGAGCTTGCCGACGCTCTTTCTAAGGACCAACTGGCGGCCTACGTTGCAGCGCATGCTCTGGAAAAAGGGAACTAGCAGGAGTGTCGCTAGGGGCTGAGACCCTAATCCTGCAATCACGCAAGAAAAGCCTCCCGCGGGCAGTGGAGATGTCTAGAAACCACTGAGCACGCGGGAGGCCCTCACCTGCAACCTTACAACAAAACGCGCCGGCCCAGGAATCTGCTGGACGAATCATGACGTCCATCAAAATCGTCATTGACACCGCCTTCCAGCACTACACCGAGCGCACCAGCACTCAGATAGAATCCAGTGCGAACTTGTTTAGGCGGGAGAAGCGGGTATCGAACTCAACTTGCTTCGACATCTAATTGGGGAGGAAAAATGCCGATATTTGTCATAAACGAGGGGTTGGAAACAGAAGAAGTGATTTCAGCCGCACGTGCCACCGAGGGGAACATCCAATGGTGGTTCTACGATGCTGGCAACCGCGCGCAAGAGACAAGGCTCAAGGGGCACGTCCAGTCGATCAGGGAAGTCCCGCACACCTAGCAATCTCCAAACAAACGATCCGCCCACACCCAAAGGGTGTGGGCGGATCTTGTGTGTGGTTCTTCGTAGGCGAACCCGCGAAGAAAGCCCACTATACCGAACGCGGGGCCATTAGTAGCATCTGCTCCGAGGAACCGGAAGCGGTTCTGGCTTTTCAGCCAAGAAAAGTCTTCATCCAAGCCTTGAGGTCCTCACCGAACTCGGCGCGTTCCGATGCCAAGGTGATTACGGCCTTCAGGTAACTCAGCTTATCTCCGGTGTCGTAACGCCTACCTCGGAAGACCACACCAAAGACCCCAGAGCCTTCGCCGTCACCTGCGGCGAGGGTCTGCAGTGCATCCGTCAGTTGGATCTCACCGCCGCGGCCAGGTTGCGTCTGTTCGAGAACGTCAAAAACCGAGGGGTGGAGAACATACCGTCCTATGACTGCAAGGTTGGAGGGAGCCTCATCCACGCTTGGCTTCTCAACCAAGCTGTTGACGCGAACATACCCCTCGCCGTCCACGGCGCTGATGTCTGCGCAACCATAGGCGCTGATCTGGGACGGCTCCACTTCGATCAGCGCGATCACCGAACCACCGGTTTGAGCCTGCACCTCCATCATGGTGGTCAGCAGCTGGTCGCGTTCGTCAATTAGGTCGTCTCCCAGCAACACTGCGAAAGGTTCATCTCCAACGTGCTGGCGGGCGCATAGAACGGCGTGTCCAAGCCCCTTGGGCTGGCCTTGACGCACGTAGTGGATAGGGCCGAGTCCAGACGCATACTGGACCGCTTCCAAACGCGCGTGGTCGCCTTTGAGTTCGAGGGTCCGCTCCAATGCAGGCGCTCCGTCAAAGTGATCCTCCAGTGCGCGCTTGCTTCGTCCCGTAATCATAAGAATGTCGGTGAGGTTCGCGTTGACTGCCTCCTCGACTACATACTGGATTGCCGGCGCATCCACAACCGGCAACATTTCCTTCGGCATAGCCTTGGTGGCGGGAAGGAAGCGGGTGCCGAGGCCCGCAGCAGGAATCACAGCTTTTCGAACAGTTTTACCGAACGTAGTCATGCTCGAACCCTATAAAACTGACTCTCAATATACGAATTTCATAACGATTCAAGAACAGTGAACAGGCGCATCGTTGTTCTAAGAGAGGTTTCATAAGTCATCGCGACTGCTCGTTGCCACCTGCTCAATCAATACACCCACTAGCCCACGCCGTCGTTCGACCGAAACAGTCTCGACCTTCCTATGGCCGCATCCTTACCAGATTACGGTTCTCGCAGAGGGCCGTTTCAATCGGACCAGTAACGGGGGCAAGTGCGCCGTTGTCGTCCGAATCTGTCACCCAGGTCGCTGGGCGCACGGCCCCAACCGGCTAATATTCGAACGGGTAGGCGACGTTCGTGCTCTTAGGCACTGGAGCCTTCAAGATGCTTTTCAAAAACATATGGGGGGCCTTGCGACTACGACGCATCCAGGCAGCTGTTGTTTCATCGCTAGTACTCGCCGGGAGTCTCTCGTTCCTTGATCTTCCCGCCGCGGCCGCATCAACGGATGTGGCTGCTCCAGCGGTAGTCAGTAACTACGTCCCTACCGCGACACCGTTGGACGTCACAAACGCGTCAGCGAGATTGACACTGAAGGTCCGCCTTTCCGATGAAACCGGAGTAACCAACGGGTTCCTTGTGCGCGTCTGGAACCCTGAAACGGACCAGTACTACTGGCTGTCCAACCACAGTCTGGTGTCAGGGAATCTTCAGAATGGGGTTTGGCAGGTCACGGCAACCGTGCCCCAGGGCGCTGCCGCCGGGCGATGGATCATCCAGATTTTCAATCTCTCCGACCCCCTCAACAACAGAAGCAACGGCTTCATAGACCTCCGTGAAGTCACCATCATCTCCGCCTAGCCCGCCCGGCCGTTGCCGTTTAGGTCCCCTCCGCACATTGCTGTTAGGCTGACGCGAAAATCTACTTAGCTATGGGGGCTAACATGACCATCGAAATGCCGCAAGTCACACAGGATGAATCTGTGGACAACAGTCTCGTCACCGCCGAGGAAGCTGTCACCACAACCGAGGTAGCTGACATGGCCGAAGCGATCCTTGTGGAATCTGACTCGCTGTATGAATGGCTGGTCCACGAAACCCGGAAGGACAACCTGGCTTAGTGAGCTCGAACGGATCCGATGACATGATCGATGCCCAGAAACTCCTCGAGGAATTCATCCAGGCTTCCGACCGCTACGCAGAAACAATGCGTACATGGGCCAAGGTCCACTTGGATTGGCGCGAAGGAAATGCTTCCCTCGACGAGGACGTGGCTGCGGACGTTGCCCGGCGAGCAGCCCTCGCTGAGGTACAGCGCCTGGAGCATCTCATCAAGGGGAACTCGGCTGATTCCGCCGAAGCTGTTGGTGGTGTAGCTGTTACGCCAGAGTCCTACGATAGCGCCGAAATTGCCAAGGAACTTGGGCACAACTAGCAAACGACGAAAGACCCCCACCCGATGAGGGCGGGGGTCTTTGTAATTCTTAGACGCGGCGCTCTGGCTCGTCGCCCACGGGTGCATGTCAAGTTCTTCGAGGATTGTGGACCACCTCAGTGTTTGATCAGTCGAGCCCTCATGTCCCGACGGTGGAACTTGAGTAACCGATTTGTACTACTGCCCCTGTGGGTAGAGCCCCTAAAGGCTGGCTCAGCACAATTTCAATCATCACAACGATGATCTTGGTAGAAGATTTGGTGACTTTGTGCAGGGTGACTTGACCCAAGCCTGCCACCTGGACCTTTGTATTGGGTGCAACAGTGGCGTTGATCGCCGGCAGACCTGCAATGCTCAGGTTGGTGAACGTCGATGTGTCCTTGAGCGATACGGTGCCCCCACTCGGAGCCCGGGTTGCACTAGTCTCCGCTTTGATAGCGTCAGCTCGGATGGCCCCGTTTAGCAGGTTGAGTCCTGCGAGCGTACTTGTGACAGTTGTCTTTGGTTGCGGTGTGAGAATGCCAGATGTGGTTGTTGCAGATGCGCCTGCCGTTGCCAAACCCGGTATCGAGGTTGCTGCCAGGTTTGCCGATGTGGTGCCGCCCCCGCATTTGACGTTTGCGAGGGCGGTGGGACCTGATCCCAGAAGGCCCGATGCGAGTGTGGCTTTCGTACTGAAGCCCGTGCCGGCCAGGTACCCGGTCTGCGCAGACGGCAACTTGACGGCGGTAACCCCAACGCGGATGTCTGTTCCAACTTTCAGCCCCAGCAGTCCAGCTTTAAGAATCTCCACACGCAAGGCTGTCGTCGATACCTGGTAGGTGCCATTGACGAGACGCTTCTCTTGCGCATTGAGGGTAATTTTGCCGACAGAACCCAGAAGCGGCGCATTGAGGTCAAGAACTGTATTGGGGCCGGGGGTGGCGCTCACGGGAAGGCCTAGGACTTTCAGATTGGCGATCGTCGTCTGATTTGTACCGGAGAAGTCACCAGTAGTAGTTTTATCTGCCGTGCTCACGGACGTGATCGTCCCCGCCGTGATGAGACCGCCTAGCAAGGTGGCGCCAGCAACAGTAGATTGCCCCTCGATACGCTTCCCACTGGCTGTCAGCAACGTTTTGACAGCAGTGGAGGCAGCGCCAACGTTCCCGACTGCCGCAACGTTGAGTCCCCCCACGGTATTCGACGAGGTTCTTCCTGTAGCACCTGTGCAGCTAATGCTGGAACTGGCTGTGGGACCTGATGTCAATGTTTTGTCTGAATTAAAGATGTAAGACCCATATGCCGAGCCGGAAAATCCAGTGCTGACCTGTGCCGGCGTAATGCTCGTAGTGGTGGCAAAGGCCGAGGAGGTGGCGCCGCCCGTAAGCGCAAGCGCAAGAGCGCCCGCTAAAGCGACCATAGAACGTTTCATGTAATGCCCCCAGTAGTAGAACACGATGCAGCGATGGTGATCACACCGTAACGTCCAAGGTTCCCACTGGCAATAGACCGAAGCGCCAAGAAGTTTTTCACAATTAAAATTTGTGATTCTCGCATAACTATGGCGACTTTTTCATCACAATCTCTAATGTTCGCCCACTTGCTTTGGCCCTGCCACCCTTCGAGCCCCTAGAGCTTCACCCCCCACCCGACCGTCATCGATAGCATTCACCCTATAGAATGCCCGTAGAGACGCGCTTCAGCGTCACGACTTCCGGGGGATTCCTTGAGTAATGTTTTGGGTGGTTCGCGCGCGTTCAGGGCGGCGGACATAGGACGACTACGGCAGGCAGTTGCTGGGCTCGGCACCGCCGCTTTGACCCTGGCACTAGTGTTGGGAACGGCTAACGCGCCGGCAACGGCTGACGCCGTCAAAGATGTTTTCTTAGTAGGTGAGCAGCCGGCTAATATAGCCGTGAATTCGGTAACCGACACAGCCTACGTGTCGACTTTAGGCGGCATTTACAGCATCAGCGCGGTTGGCACGGCGAATGTGTATCAGCCCGATGTCATGTGGTCGCGCATCGCTGTAAACTCGGCGACGAATAAGATCTACGTCAGCGATTCCAGTTCGGTCGCAGTAGTTGACGGCGCGACCCACGCGGCCACCACAGTCACACTTGGCGCTAACGCAGACGTCATTGCGGTAAACGAAAAGACCAATAAGGTCTATGTCAGTACTGCAAATGGCCTCAAGATCATCGATGGCGCTACAAACGTGGCCACTCCGATCCTGAACTCCGCCGGTGCGCAAGACATTGCAGTCAATACCGTTACCAACAAGGCCTACGCTCTTTCCGCCGGGACTGTGAAAGTCATCGACGCCAGCGGAAAGATCACGTCAACAGTGTCCGTGGGTGCGGGCGGGATCGGTGCTATCGCGATCAATCCGTCAAATAACAAGATCTACGTCACGACGACCCCAAAGTACGGATCCAGCGTCAAGGTCATCGACGGTGCCACTGACAAGATCACGCGATCCATGGCATCCGAAGGCCCACTTGGAACTCTGGCGGTAAACCCCGCCACCGACAAGATCTACGTCGAATCTGGTACTTGGAACAGCGACGGATCCATCAAGGTAATCGACGGTGCCACCCTGACGGAAACTGCGCACATAGTCACGGCTACCCGGGTTCGCAGCATCGTGGTAAACCCGTCCAACAACAAGATCTACGCCACCATGACTGGCCGTGGAACCACCGTCATTGATGGCCGAAATAACACCAGCAGCGCGCTTTACATGGGCCAGGAACCCGACGCTGCAGTCGTGAACACGTCCAACAACAAAGTTTACGTGGTCAACTCCGAGAGTGATTCTGTGGGCGTCATTGACGGAAATGCGGAACAGCCCGTCAAGAACGACTTCAATGGAGATCTCAAGGCCGACATCCTGGCCAGAGATGCAGCAGGGGTGCTCTGGCTCTACCCGGGCGATGGCTCCGGCGGCTGGCTGCCGCGCCTCCAGGTGGGACAGGGATGGAACGTCATGAACGCCCTCGTGGCTCCCGGCGACTTCAACGGAGACGGCAATGCCGATGTCTTGGCTCGTGATGGAGGCGGAGTGTTGTGGCTCTACCCAGGCACCGGCTCCGGCAGCTGGCTCGCTCGTGTGCAGGTCGGCAGCGGCTGGGAAGGCATGAGCGCAATTGAGGCAATTGACTTTCATGGTGACGGATTTCCTGATGTCATAGCTCGTGCCCGCGATGGCGCGCTCTGGGTATATCGCGGAGATGGCAAGGGCGGTTGGTTGTCCCGGATGTGGGCCGGTTCCGGCTGGACCGGAATGTCCGAGATTACTGGCGTAGCTGATTTCAACGGTGATGGGGTCTCCGATCTCGTAGCCCGCGACGGCGCCGGAACTCTGTTTCTCTACCCGCCCAACGGCTATGGAAGCTGGCTCCCAAAGCAGACCATTGGACAGGGATGGAACAGCATGAACTCACTCGTTGGGCCCGGCGACTTCAACGGCGACGGCAGGGCCGATATTCTCGCCCGCAACGCTGCAGGCGAGCTGTGGCTGTACGCCGGCAACGGCGGAGCAGCCTGGCCTACCGCGAGCAAAGTGGGATCTGGCTGGAACGGCATGACTGCCATCCTCTAACCCGCACCACTTGATGAAAATCAACGGCCAATCCTGATCGATCAGGGTTGGTCGTTGGTCTTTTCACTATAAAATCCGACTATCGACGCGCAGGAGCGTCACGACTACTGGGGGAACTTATGTCTGTTGCTTTGGATGAACCGCGCGCGTTAAAGAAAGTAAATCAACGACGGCGGCTGGCTGCGTCTACGTCTGTGGCCGCCGGTTTGGCGCTGGCGTTGTCGCTGGGAACGACGACGGCGCCGGCCACGGCTGACATTATTGGGGATGATTTCCACATTGAGGGTGAGGCCGCATCCATCGCACTCAACTCCACAACAGACACAGCGTACATAAGGTCAGATGGCGCAGTGCTCAGGGTCAAAGACCGCGGCTCGAGTCAGGTGAAGTGGGTGGGTGACTCGCCTGGGGTGTTGGCCGTCAACTCGGCGACGAACAGACTCTACGTCGCAAGTTCTGACGCATCGATGATGGAAAGAAATGCCCTTGTAGTGATCGATGAAGGGACTCAGGAATCCACCCTAATTCCGTTCGATTCATACGTCGGTGATATTGCTGTGAACGAGAAGGCCAATAGGGTCTACGTCAGCACAGCGGCGGGGATCACCGTCGTAGATGGAGCCACCAATACCCCGACTCTCGTGGCGGGTTCCGCAGGTTTTGGCAAGATCGCTGTCAATCCAGTCTCAAACAAGACATACGTTCTCTCCAGCGGTGGCGTACATGTCATTGATGCATCTGGAAAAATCACCTCAACTCTGAACGTCGACGGAATTGACGTCCTTAACTGGGCAGTGAATCCGGTGAAAAATAAGATCTACATCACAACCAAGACGATATCCGGTTCCAGCCTCAAAGTGATCGATGGCGTCAGCGACACCATCACCGCCTCGCTATCTTGGGACGGCCCCCTGGAGAGCTGGACCCTGAATCCGGCGACAGACAAGCTCTACATTGGTTCGGCTGCTGCATCCAATACTGGATCCGTCCGTATTGTCGATGGGACCACTATGAGGGAGACAGCAAAAATCCCCACGCCTACGCGGGTGAAGAAAATCGTGGTGAACCCGACGAATAACAAAATCTATGTTTCAATGGCCGACCGAGGTACCACAGTCATTGACGGTCGGAACAACGGCACAACGACGCTGAGGATTTCGCCGTGGCTCATGGCTGCCGTAAACCCGTCCAACAACAAGGTCTACACGGTGGTCAATAACCACATATCCGTCATTGATGGGAATACACAACCGCCCGTCAAGAACGACTACAACGGAGATCGCACGGCGGACGTCATCGCCCGGGACTCGGCCGGACTGCTGTGGCTCTACCCCGGCGACGGTTCAGGTGGATGGCTGCCCCGAAAGCTGGTAGGACAAGGCTGGAACATCATGACAGCCATCGTCGCACCCGGAGATTTCAATGGTGACGGCAAGGCAGATGTTTTGGCCCGCGATGGAAGCGGACTGCTTTGGCTCTACCCGGGTAACGGCTCGAGTGGTTGGCTTTCACGCGTCCAGGTCGGAAGTGGATGGGAGAGCATGACGGCAATTGAGGGCATCGGACAGTTTAACGACGACGAGTTCGTCGATATCGTTGCGCGTTCCAGCGAAGGCTTGCTATTTGTCTATCGCGGCGACGGGAACGGCGGTTGGCTGCCTCGCTACTATGCAGGTTTTGGCTGGAACGGGATGTCCGAAATTACAGGCGTAGGAGACTTCAACATGGACAGCACTCCTGACATTGTTGCTCGCGACGGGGCCGGCGCACTCCAGCTTTATCGCAACGGAAATGGTTGGCTCCCGACGCAGCAGATTGGCCAGGGCTGGAACGTCATGAACTCCTTGGTTGGTCCCGGTGACTTCAACGGCGACGGTAAGGCCGACATCCTGGCGCGCAACGCGACTGGCGAGCTATGGCTTTACGCAGGCAGCGGGGGTGCAGCATGGCCTACGGCTACAAAGGTGGGCACAGGCTGGAACGTCATGACGGCCATTCTCTGATTCATTTCGGTTTGACGAGGTAGAGAGCGGCTGGCCCCTGAACGATCAGGGCCAGCCGCCCCGCACATCATTCAAAAACCCCACAACATCCCCCGCCACCCGCTCCGGGCACTCCCACAGCACCAAGTGGCCGGTCTCCTCATATATCTCCAAGCGCGATCCCGGAATTCGGCTGGCTAGGGTCTCCTGATGATGACGCGGCACCAAGTGGTCATGGGCGCCCCAAAGAATCAAAGCAGGTGCTGAAATCGAGCCTGCTTCCGTCGGCGGCACCGCTTCGTAGTAGCCGCGCAGCGACTCCTTCCAAATAGCCGCCGGCATGGCCAGCCCGTCCTGCACCCGGTCTTCAATGTAGGAAGCAGGAACCGTGTGCAGCAGCCGGTACCAGGACAAGGACCCGCGCACCCACTCCTCTGAAATCGGATCGGTCAGCGACTCCATTTCGGCGGCGAACGCCGGCTTCCCATGGAGGCTCAACGGTGCCCCCACCAAAATCAGCGAGGCCACCAGTTCCGGATGCATCACCGCCAGTTGTTGGGCAACATATCCCCCGCTGGACGAACCCAGGACATGGGCACGGACAAGACCCAGGGCACCAAACAGAGCCACCACGTCCTCGGCTACCTCCACCAGCGAATAGGCGCCGGAAGGCTTCTCGGCAAGACCGTGTCCACGAAGATCCGGTGCCACAACAACCAAGTCCGGAATCGCGGCGATCAGCCGCTCGAAACTGCGCCAGGACTCACCCCAGGCGTGCAGCAAGAGTAAGGGCGTGCCGCCGTCGTCGACTGCTCGTTCAAGGCGCCCCTGAACGAAGCAGGGGACGTTGATCCCCGTGCGCAAGGCGACCGTCCTGACCGCAGACTCCATGGGGCCAGCGTACGCTCAGCGCCCCTCCCGGACGAGCTTCGGGGACGGTGAAAAGGCGTACCCGGCCAATTACCAGCTAGCGAGGCTATGGTTGATGAGTCCCGCCTGATCCCCCATCAGGCGGGACACTTTCGTTTCAGCCGGCTCGCCTACCGTGTGCGGGCGGCCTCCCACTCCCGAAACCCGTCGGCGATCTCTGCTGCGTGCGTGTGATGGAGGTAGTGCTCGCCCGGGAGCGGCACCACGGTACCGTCGGCAACGCTCGCGGCCTGCCTCTGATGCAACCCCAACCACTCCGGAGTCTTCGTATTTTCCGACACCACGAACAGCAGCAGGGGCAGCTTCTCTCCGAAGCCGGTCCCCAGCGCGTGCTCGAAGTTGGTGCGGATGTGGGTCATCTCGTTGAGGTAAGTAGAGGAGATGGAGTTACGCTGCGTCAGCATGTTCATCTGCTCCCGGGCGTGATCGGAGTAGGCGTCGCCATACGCGTCGCCTACTGCGGCCACCAAGCGGAGAAGTCCCAGACTCTTCGCAGCGGACAACAGGCCGGTGGGGAACTGGGTGTCCATGCCAGGTTGCCCGGGGACACTCGAGTCAATGCCGACGAACGCAGTGACTTCTTCCGGATAACGGGCGGCGTACTCAATGCCGTAAATACCGGCGATGGAGTGCCCCATCAGGATGTACCTGTCAACGTCGAGCGCCTCCAGTGCCGAGTGCACCTCCGAAACGATGTTCCCAGTGGTCCTCTCCCGCTCAGTTCCATCACTCAAGCCGTACCCGAACGGCTCCACGACAATCACGCGGTGGTCCTTGGCAAGGTTGTCCACCAACGGTTGAAAGTCGAGGAAAGGAGAGGACGTGCCGAATCCCGGCAACAGGACAATGTCCTCCCCCTCGCCGTTGACCACGACGTTCATCAAGCCGCCCTCGACTTCCACCCTCTCCCCATACGACTCGATCCGGTGGCTTTCCGACTCGCTTGCCACCACGTTCACCACGGTTGTARTGCCCAAACCCAACGCCAGCACGGCACCTACTGCGGTGACCGCTATGAGCATTCTCCTCACAGACCTCTTCAAACCTGCCTCTCCCAAGGCGCACGATGCGCCCATACCTTCAGCCTCGTCCTTGGCGGGGCTGCGCGCGTCACCCCTGAGTGGTCACCTGCGTACCGCGTTGGTGGTACGGGCGAATCGTCCTCAGGATGAAACGGCCCGGTTGCTGGCTCGCAATACTGGGAGGGTGCCGCCACATCGCCTTCCGGGAGTCACCACGCGCCTGAGCGACGTCATCGTGATCGCCGTCGTTGTGCTCTTTGCCGTCCTTCCGTTTCCCGACGACGTCTTCCGGGCACGCGGAGCACAGCTCCTGCTGGCGCTCCTGCCCGTCGCGGCAGTGCCGTTCCGCCGTCGTTGGCCGCTGGCAACACTCGGGGTCAGCCTTGCCTGCAGCGTGATCGTCGCAACTGCAGGCGTGCTGGCACCCAGCACTCTGATTACCGCTGTGATCGCGGCCTATTCAGTGACGAGCAGGACGCGCCGTGTCACCGGGACGGTTGCTGTGGCTCTGGCCGCACTGCTCGTGTTCCTCGTCAGCGCAATCCCGCTGGGAGACTTCTTTGACTCCCGGGCGCTGCAATTCGTTGCCTTCATCGTTCTGGCCGGTGCCATGGGCGACGCCGCCAGATCGCGGCGTGAATACATCGCCGCCGTGACGGAACGGGCCGAACGCGCTGAGCGCGGTAAAGACGAAGAAGCACGACGGCGGGTGGCTGAGGAGCGCGTCCGCATCGCAAGGGACCTGCACGACGTTGTGGCCCACCAGATCTCAGTGATCAGCCTGAGCGCCGGCGTCGCATCCTCGTCCTTGGCGTCCCGGCCCGAACGGGCACAGGAGGCGCTGACCACCATTCGCAGTGCGTCGCGAACCGTGCTTGCGGACATTGGGTCGCTGATGTCCTTGCTACGCACCGAGGATACAGACCATGGGCGTGGCCTCCACCCCCAAGCAGGGTTGGCGCAGCTCGACGAGCTCCTGGCACGCTTCAACCAGGCGGGACTGCAGGTGGAACTGCATCGGGAGCCAGGCATTCCAGCACTCTCCCCGGCCAGTGACCACGTTGCGTATCTGGCTTTGCAGGAGGGACTCACCAACGCTCACAAACACGGAACAGGAGAGCAAACCGCCGTCGTCATCCGCTCCAGCGAAGGCGACGTCATCCTGACAGTCACCAATCGGCTCCGTGCTGGCGGTGCGGGCGCCGTGCCCAGCGGACACGGGCTGCGCGGGCTGCGCGAACGGGTTGCCGCAGTACGGGGCACAGTGGAAACAGCCAGTGTCGACGGTAAGTTCCAACTCATGGTCACTGTGCCGTCACGCGTCCCGACCCCGAGGGGAGCACTCCGATGATCAGCGTTTTGGTAGTCGACGACCAACCCCTGGTACGCCAAGCCGTGCGAGACATTCTGTCCGACAGCGGCGGTATCCGTGTGGTCGGCGAGGCCTCGAATGGCAGGGAAGCTGTCCGCGCCGCCGCCGAAGCAGCCCCCGACGTCGTTGTCATGGATATTCGGATGCCGGAAATGGACGGCATAGCGGCCACCTCCGAGATCATCACCGGTCCATCCGCCGGGTCAGCCCGGGTGCTCATCCTCACCACCTTTGAGGAGGACGAATACATCCTGGCCGCACTCCGTGCCGGTGCCAGCGGATTCATTGGAAAGGGAGCGGAGCCGGAAGACATCGTGCGCGCAGTGAGGACCATCTATACGGGCGAATCGCTGCTCTCCCCCATTGCGACGCGGGCACTTATTGAACGGTTCGTGGAGCCCCTTCCACTGGCATCTGTGTGGGAAGACAGGAGCCTCTCACGCTTGACCGAGCGGGAGCGGGAAGTGCTGGTTCTGGTTGCCCGGGGGCTGACAAATCAGGACATCGCGGCCCGCTTGGTCATTTCCCCACACACCGCAAGACGCACGTTAACCGGATCATGACCAAAGTGGATGCCAGGGACCGGGCGCACCTGGTGATTCTTGCCTATGAATCGGGCCTGGTTTCCGCAGGGCTGTGAGCAGCCGACGCCTACTCGTGGCTTTTCAGCCGGGTTTGCACTAGTCGCGGCGGGGAACCGGCTGCGGCGGGACGGCAGGGTCCGACGCCGGGATACAGAACCTCAGCGCGTCGCCCCAAAATCCGTTGTTGATGCAATGCAGGGGCACCAGTTCGTCACCGACGTGAAGCGTGGGATTCCGCATGCGTTTAGACAAACTGAAGGTCAGTTCCACGGTGCCGTCAGGGGACTTGCAGCTGTAGGCGGCGTTCCACGGGCTCAAGTCTTCGCAGGTGTTGAGTTCCCTCGATACGCCGTCCCTGTCCACGTACTCCCAGGTCCTGTTCGTCTTCTCGCCGACCTGAATGACGGAGTTTGGAACGGACCGGGCATAGTCACGGGTAAATGGCCGCTCGTCGCAGCTCGCGGCTGTGAGCGTGAGCAACGCAAGCAGGGCGAAGCATAATTTTGTTTCACGACGCATTCCGGTGTCCCCCATCAGCTGAACTCTGCCAAGCCTATCCACATGGTGGCTTGGAGGGCGCCTCGCCCGCGGGCGTCATGTCGGAGCCCATAAACTGTGAAACTGTATTTGCCACAACCTCGAGGAGCCCTGTGAACATCGACATCCCATGGAACCGCGGCGCGTGGACCAACCAGCCGGCCGCCGCCGTCGTCGAGCAGGCAGGTGACCTGCTGGTGACCGCAGCCAAAAGCAGCGACGCTTGGCGCGTCACGTCCTACGGATTTATCCACGACACAGAACACGCGCTGCTTGCCCCTTTTCCCCAGGACAGCGCCATGGAGGTTGAGTTCACCGCCGCGTTCTCCCAACAGTTCGACCAAGCAGGCATCTTCGTCCGTATCAGCGCCGAGCATTGGATCAAGGCGGGTATGGAATTCGCCGACGGCGCCGCTCAGCTGGGCGCGGTGGTTACGGACCGCTTCTCTGACTGGTCCTTGGCACCGGTCCCGGACTGGAACGGCGGGCGGGTCCGGATGAGGGTCAGCCGCTCGGGCGATGCCCTCACCATTCGGGCGGCTTCAGGCGACAACGAACTCCAGCTGGTCCGGGTTGTGCCGTTATCGCCCGATGCGGTGGCCGTCGCCGGGCCGTTCACCTGCGCACCAACACGGGCAGGATTGACCGTGCCGTTTCACTCCTGGCGGGCCACGCCAGCGGACAGCCAACTCCACTGATGCCGTCAGGGCGGAACCAGCTTGCGGGTCCCGTCGTTCATGAGATTATGGAGTTTCCTGCGGCCTGCCATTGAACAGTGCTGCAACTCAGTTGGCTCCAAAACAAGCCTGTGGGGGGCACATTACTGTGGAAGATACTGCGAGTCTTTGGCGCACTGACCCTGCGACGTTCCGCGACGTGGCAATCAGCCGCCAATCGGTGGAAGCTGCGCTGGCTGGCGAGTGCCCACCGGTGGAGCGCGTCCGGTACTTGGCGCTGCTGGGCCGGGACACTGAAGCCCTCGACGAAGGCTCCAAACTGCTGCCCCATACACCTGACCGCCGCGAGTTGTTGCTGATACTTGCCCAGGTCAATCAACGCCAGTACCGCTGGCACGACGCCGCCGTACTCCACGAAAAGGCCCTGCGAACCGTCCAGTCACCGGCGGAGGAGGCCTACGTTCGGCACCACATTGGCCGGCGTCTCTTCGACGAAGCCCGTTTCCGTTCCGCTGCCGATGAGTTCCAGTGGGCGGCGGACCTCTACCGGGTCGCCGGCCACCCTGAACTTGCCGAAGACAACCGCCAAGCCATGCGGCACGCCCTGCAGGTGCACGGTGCCGAGCGCGCCGTTGGACGTTCGGCGTTCGACCTCTCCTGAACCCAACGGCGAGTCCCGCCGCTCGTGTCCCCCACCTGAATGCAGCCCTGCCCCACAGCCAGCTTTAGCATCGGCCTGATGTAGCCTAGTAAGTAAGCTGACTATTTTGGGGAGCCTGGGGGCCTGAATGCCTGACATGGACCGATGGCCAACCAGCCGGCTGCTGTCCACGGCGGCACGGCTGGTGGAATTGGCCTGGAACGACAAGCTGCGCCCTCTGGGGTTGACGTATCCGGCCGTGCTGACGCTGGAAACCGTGGCGACGTCGGGACCTATCGCTCCGGGAAAGCTAGCCCAAAGCGTCCGCGTTCAAGCGCAAACCATGGGACCGCTGTTGACGAGGCTGGAATCCCGGGGGTTCATCCACCGACAACCCAATCGCTTCGACCGCCGCGGCCAATTGATATCGATTACCGACCTGGGTTTGGCGCTGCTGGAACAGTCCCACGATTTGGAGAGCACCGTACTGTCGGCCATCATGACGGACTCGGGAAATCTGCGCGAAGAGCTGCTGGCAATCGTGCGTCACTCAAACTTCAGTTGAGAGTTAGGCAGTCCCACGTAGACGGAAGTCTTCCTTCAGGGCAGTATGAAGTTATCCGCTGATGAAGTCCGGCGTCCCAAGGAGAAATTTATCTCCACCACCACACCGGGCCAGCCGCAGCTATGGTGACGCCCGGGCGAACAAAAGGACACCATGAGTGATCTTCGAATCGGCGACACCCTTCCAGTGGATCTCCTGAGTTTCAGGGCCACGGAATGCCTCGTATCAACAAGTGCTCCTGAAGCAGAACACGTCTGCGTCCTGGATGCAGGACATACTGGTCAACATCTGGCGGCAGGTGCAGACATGGTGGTTCGAGCCGTCTGGAACTAGCCCCTACGTACCGCAGAAGGTTCGGTAGGGTCCAAAGCTCTCCGGCGCCGGCGTGGCGTACTCTTCCAGGCCGGGACGTTCGTTCCACGGGTCAGATACAGCTGTGAGCAACCGCCCTGCCGGTCCCATGTCTCCCTCAGTTGCGGCAGCAAGCGCTTCCTCCACCAGGTGGTTGCGTGGAATATAGACCGGGTTGACCCTGTCCATGGCATCGGCGTCCGGCGCGAGTGCACGCCAACGCTCCAGCCAGGCATCAAACGCCACAAGGTCAAGAACGGCCCCGCGGGCGGGTTCAGCCTGCCCGCGGGCCGCCTTGCCGAGGCTGCGGAAGAACGAGGTGTAGTCCGCGCGGGCTTCTTGGACCAGCTGCAGCAGGTCATCCACCAAGGGCGACGCAACGTCGTCGTCCATTTCCTCCGGCAGCCCAAGTTTGGCTTTCATTCCGTTGAACCAGGCCGCGCTGTATTGCTGGCGGAATCCATTGAGCGCCTCAACGGCGAGGGCCACCGCCTGCTCCTCATCGTCGTGGATGAGCGGCGCGATCGACTCGGCGAAACGGGCCAAGTTCCACTCCGCAACCACCGGCTGGCTACGGTAGGCGTATCGTCCCATCTCATCAATGGAGCTGTACACGGCGCCCGGATCGAAGCCCTCCATGAAGGCGCAAGGACCATAATCGATGGTTTCGCCGGACACAGTCATGTTGTCCGTGTTCATGACACCATGCACAAACCCGACCAGCATCCACTGCGCCACAAGTGCCGCCTGGACTGAAATGACGCCCTTGAGAAGCGCCAGGTAGCGGTTGCTTTCACCGGCCGACGACGGGTGGTGGCGTTCGATCGCATGGTCAGCAAGCCGGCGAAGCAACTCCAGATCATCCGTGGCCCTGGCATATTGAAAACTGCCTACCCGCAAGTGGCTGCTGGCTACCCGCGTCAGGACCGCCCCCGGAAGGAGCGTCTCACGCTGAACCTGACGACCTGTCCCAACGACGGCAAGGCTCCTGGTAGTGGGTATGCGCAAGGCGTGCATCGCCTCACTGAGGATGTACTCCCGCAGCATCGGACCAACAGCCGCCCGGCCGTCCCCATTCCGTGCGAACGGCGTGCGCCCCGAACCCTTGAGGTGGACATCGCGGAGTTTCCCGTCAGCTCCGGCAACCTCGCCGAGCAGGAGCGCCCGCCCATCGCCAAGTCGCGGTGAATACCAACCGAACTGGTGGCCCGAGTATCCCTGTGCCACAGGAGTTGCCTCTTCCGGGAGGGCATTACCGATCAGCAGCCGAATACCCTCGGGGCTCCGGAGGAACCCAGGATCAAAACCCAGCTCGACGGCGAGTGGCTCGTTGAGTGCCAAGAGCTGCGGTTCGGCGGCCTCCTCCGCCCGCCAGGGAACAGCGAGCTCCGGGAAGTCCCGGGCGAAGTGCCCCTCGAAGGCGATGGTGGAACGCGCTATGTCACTCATCACTCAAGGATATAGATGCCCTTGCCTGCGCGAAATGACGGTCCGGTCCGGCTAGCATGTGAACCTCTGCCTGAGGCAGGAGATCCATTGGGGGCGGTTTCCGCCAAAAAGGTGAGGTAATACGTGGGTTCATTTGCGCAAGTGCGCCGTTTTTCAGCTTCAAGGCGTTGGGCCGTGGGGTGCGCAGCGGCATCCTTGCTCGGATTCTTGGGCGCTATGGTCCTCTTGTTCAGCGGTGCGTACTCCCTACCGTGGACGGAACCCGTACACCTCATTCTGTCCCGATTCGTCGGCCCGCTCGCGGGGACGTTTTCCGGCGTCGTGCTGTTGCGTCTTGCCGGGCGGCTGACTGCTCGTGTCGCGTTGTTCACGGCGGTGGCCGCGGTGCCGGCATGGGCCCTGGCTCTGACCGCAGCGGCAAGTTGGTCCGTGGGCTTCGACGAAGCTGATGCGGGCCAACGCCTCAGCTGGTTTGGATCATCGAGCCTACTTTTCATGATCCTGGGCTGGGTTGCCGGGACGGTCTGCCTTGCTGTTCCGCTGAACTCCCTGCTGGCTGGCCGGCGTTCCCTTCCCGTCCGTATAACGCAAGCCGTTCTGCTGGCCGCACCAGCCGCGCTCATACTCGGAGCCCTCATGATGATGCCCCCGATGCTGGGTGTATTGGGCGCGGTGGTGCTGCTTATCTCGGCCCTGCGGCAGGGGCGGCCCGTACCTCCGCCGGCCACGGCACCTTCACCCACAGTGGTTGCACCCAGCCGCGGTGTGGGCGGAGCGGCGCTGGCGTTGCTCCTGGTGGGGTTGGCGTGCGCCGTCTTTGCAGTCACGGGAAGTACGTGGGCCCCCGGAGTCGCCAATTCCACCCATGCCATGAACCTCGGCTTGGCCTACGGCGCTTTCGCCGCTATCCCCTTGCTGGTTCTTGCCGGTGGGGTGCTTGCCCCTCGTCGCGGTCCCACTACGCCGTGGGCTGTCCTTCTTTCGTGTGCCGCCATGGCCGTTGAGGGGTTCGCGCAACTCCTTGGGGCGGGACATCCATCGCAGTGGCCTGCCACCCTGGTTGCAGCAGCGCTCATGGGTTTCGCCATTGCGCTCCCGTTGGAGCGCTTGGTCAGTGGCGGCCGTTTGACCCGCATCGCCGTGGTCACTTTGATGGGGCTTGCCGCTTCCACAGTCGGCATCCCACTGGTAGCGATGTCCGCGTTCCTCGCCCCGGTTGGGTCTGCCGTCCTGCTCATCCGGGCGTGGAGGTCCGGCAACGCCAGGCAATCGGGCGTCGGCAACGTCAGTGCATGAACCCGCTGCCATCCCAGTCGCGATCGTACTTGCCGCACCGTGTACAGCGCCTGTAACGGCCGCTGCCATCCTCAGCTGACTCGATATGCCAGACGTGGTGGATGTTCAATTTGCACATGATCATCTGGAGCATGGCTATCTCCGTTCAACGCACGCTTAACCCGCAAACTGCGTTCGATGCGTGTCCTCAAAGTTTAAGCCGCTGCTGCCTGCGGCAGTAGTGCTCTTTGTGGGTCAGCCCCGCATCGGTCCATCGAGCGAGGCGCTGTTGCTGCCCTGCGGCACCATGACGTGAACGGCGTTGCGCTGAACACTGAATTCCGTGGGAGTTACCGCCGCGATTTCGCCATCGAGGTTCACGGACATCGGCGGTTCCGTGACCAACCGGACCCTTCGGGTCGCAAGGTGGTGCACCCGATCGTGATCAATAAAGCTGCCGTCCTTGAGCAACCGTGCAATCTTGAAATGCTCTTTAAGCGGTGCCGCCAGGATCGCGTAAATATCCAGGGTGTGATCGTCGATCCCCGCCATCGGAGCAACCATGTTTCCGCCGCCGTAGTGCTTGCCGTTGCCCACTGCCACCTGAAGCACGTGGTCGAGGTCCATCGGCTCGTGATCGCCGTCCGGGAATTCCAGTCGTGCCCGGAAAGGTCGGTGCCGGGCGTAAGCCCGCACGGTGGCGATGCCGTAGGCCAAGGGCCCTATGTGCCGCTTCAGGCGAGGACTAAGAGCCTCCGTGACACCTACCGAAAGCCCCACGGACGCCACGTTGAGGAATGGCTCACCATTGGCCCGTCCAAGGTCGATGTCCACCACCTTCCCGTCCGCGATAACGGCGCAGGCCTCAGCGAGCCCGCTCGGTATCTCAAGTGTTCGGGCCAGATCATTGGCGGTACCCAACGGAAGGACGCCGAGTACGACGTCAGTCCCGGCAAGGAGTCCGGCGGCAGAGGTCACGGTGCCGTCACCACCACCCACAACCACCAGGTCATGTCCTTCTGACATCACTTGGCGCAGGGCCTGGAACAATCCCTCGCCCGACGTCACCGGATGAACGGAACGAACCGGCACACCTGACTTCTTCATTGCATCCACGGCCAGTTGGCTCGCTGCGGCCCCGCGACGTGATGCCGCATTAATCACCACGGCCGCTGAGCGCACTTGTTGGGAAGCCATCATGTGACCAATGCTAGGCCCAACTACCTTGGAGGAACCTGCGGCTACCCCTTGAAAACCGGCGCCCGCTTCTCCTGGAACGCCCGGAAGCCCTCGGCGTAGTCGTCGGTCTTGCACAGCCGTGCCTGCTCGGCGTTTTCCTCGGTCATGGAAGCCCAAAGGCCCAAGCGCTGATCGCGGATGTGGGCCACGAGTTCCTTGGATGCATTGAAGGCTTCAGTGGCGCCAACGGCCACGCGCGACACGATTTCCCGGGTCTCGTCCAGCAAAACATCGGCCGGCATCGCCCGGCTGAACATACCCTGTGCCACGGCTTCGGCCCCGGAGATGAGATCGGCCGTGTAGATCAAATCCAGCGTGCGGTGCATGCCCAGACGTTCGGTGAAGTACCAATGCCCGCCCGAGTCCAACGTGGCCCCCAGCTTGGCAAAGGGTGAGCCGAACTTGGCGTTCTCCGCCACGTACACAACGTCGGTGGCCAACAACAGCCCCAACCCGACGCCCAGGCAAGCACCATGGGCGGCGGCAAACGTGGGTGCCGGGAAGGCCGCCATCTTCTTCAACAGCGGTTCCACGAGGCCGCCAAGGTAAGCCTGGGCGTCATCGGTTTCGGGAGTAACGGCAGCAATGTCACGGCCGGCGCAGAAGGCGCGACCCTCGCCGCGAAGGAGCAGCGCCCGCACCTCACCACGTGAGGCAGCGGCAGCGGCGTCGTCGTACGCTTTATCCAGTTCGGCCAGCGCGTCCTCGTTGAGCGAGTTCAGCTTTTCGGGGGCATTGAGGACAATCTCGGCAATGCCGTTGGCAATGGAGAGCTCGATCATGGGACTCCTTAGACGTCGAAGTCGACGGTAACTTCTTCGCTGGTGGGGTGGGACTGGCAGGTGAGGACGTAGCCCTTATCCAGCTCGTCCTGTTCAAGGGCGTAGTTCTCATCCATGGTCACCGTACCGGTGATCAACTTGGCGCGGCAGGTGCCACAGACGCCACCGGCGCACGCGAACGGAACGTCCGGGCGGACACGCAAAGCGGCGTTGAGGATGGATTCGCGGGCATGGGTGGGACTGGCGACGTCGCCGGTCAGGCCATCCAGGGTGAAGGTGATCTTGTACGTATCCTGCGACTCGTCCTCCACAACCGGGCGGCCGGCGTTGCCCTCGGGGCGGTCCGGACGTCCAGTGGTGAACAGCTCGAAGCGAACGTGCTCGGGCTCAACGCCACGGGCAGCCAGAGTGTCGCGGCACAGCTGAACCAGCTCGAACGGGCCACACAGGAACCACTCGTCCACATCCTCGGCACGGATGGCACTGCTGAGCAGCGCCTGCAGCTTCTCGGAATCAATACGCCCGGTCATCAGCGGCGCGATCCGCTGCTCGCGGGATAACACGTGATGCAGCGCCAGGCGCGAAGGGTACTTGTCCTTCAGGTCAGCCAGCTCTTCAAGGAACATGACATCCATGGCAGCTTTGTTGGCGTAGACCAGGTCAAACGTGGTTTCCGGATTGGCCGCCAGCAGCGTGCGCGCAATCGCGATGACCGGGGTAATGCCGGAACCAGCGGCGATCGCCACGAAGTTGCCCGGCTCCCCCGCCAGCTCCTCCGGATGATTCATGGAGTTCATGACGTTGTGCTGGACGGCCGAGCCGTCCTTGCCGTGCCGCGAAATGAACGCACCCTGCGGGCTCATCACGTCCAGGACGTCACCGGCCTTCAGCTCGGCGTTGGCCCATGTGGAGAAGAGGCCGCCCAGGTCCTTCTTGATGGCAACCCGGATCTCGCTGCTGCCGTCCTCGAAGCTGCGCGGCTCTGCGCAAATCGAGTAACTGCGGCGGACCTCGTGCGGCTCACCGTTCTCATCGGGCAGCGAGGTGCGCAAAGCCACGTACTGACCGGGAAGGTAGTCGTACTGCCCGGCCAGCTCGGCAGGAACACCAAACGAGACCTCAATGGCATCGTCCGTGAGGCGGCGGACTTCCGAGACGGTCAGGTTATGGAAAGACGCACGACGGCGGCTGGCTGTCTGGGTTTCGGTGGTCATGGAATTCCTTAGAGGACTTTGAAGTAGTCGAACGGTTCCTTGCAGTCCTGGCAGACGAACAATGCCTTGCAGGACGTGGAACCAAAGCGGGTGAGTTCCTTGGTGTTCAACGACGAACACTGCGGGCATTTCACGGCCAGGCTCAAGCGGACAGGACCGGAGTGGCCACCGGCAGCAGCCATGCCGCTGGGCGGGGCAATCCCGTATTCCTCCAGCTTGGCCTTGCCGGAATCCGTCATCCAGTCAGTGGTCCATGCCGGAGACAACACCAGGTTGATGCGCACGCTCGCGTAGCCCTCCTTCTGGAAGGCTGTCCGCAGGTCGTCACCAATGGCGTCCATCGCCGGGCAGCCCGAGTACGTGGGCGTGATGGTGACCTCGACGGCGGTCCTCGACGTGCCGCCGTCGTGCTGGTCTGTTGCCTGGGTTGAGGCGGATGCGTCGGCAGGAGTGACCCGCACGCCGCGCAGGATCCCCAAGTCCTCGATGGTAAGGACGGGGATCTCCGGATCGCAGACCGTGGACGCGATGTCCCAGGCCCGCTGCTCTTCAGTCCGTGACAGGGTAGTCATGGTGGTCACCAGCTCGCGCCCGGGTGTTCGCGGGCCAGGACCTGCATTTCCGCCAGAATGTAGCCAAGGACCTCGGAGTGCTTGCCGCGGCGACCGCCACCGAGGGACTGCGGGACCCCGGGGATTTCCAGCTCCGCTTCTGCCATGATGTCGCCGGTGAGGCGATCGAACCCAGCACGGAGGGTGGAGGGCTGAACGGCCACGCCGGCCTCCGCCAGCCGGGTGGTCAGCTCATCGTCCTCGAAGAGCTCGTCCACGTAGGGCCACACAAGCTTGAAGCCCTGGATGATGCGTTCGCGGGACTCGTCCGTGCCGCCGGCCAAGCGAAGCACCCACTGGGCGCTGTGGTCTCGGTGGTAATCCACTTCCTTCACGGCCTTCGCGGAAATGGCAGCGAGGGTGGCGTCCGTGGACTCCATGAGCTTGGTGTAGAGCTCGTACTGGTAGTAGCTCACAATGAACTGCCGGGCGATGGTGACCGCGAAGTCACCGTTGGGCTGCTCGAACAGGTGCGCCGAACGGAACTCGTGCTCGCGGCGGAAGTACGCGAGGTCATCCTCGGACTTGCCCCACGCGGCGCCGGCGTAGGTCAGGAACGAGCGTGCGTGGCCCAATTGGTCCAGCGCAATGTTGCCCAGCGCAATGTCTTCCTCGAGCTCAGGGGCACGGGAAATCCAGTGGCCCAGACGCTGGGCGAGGATCAGGCCGTCGTCGCCAATGCGCAGGGCGAACTCTGCAACATCCTCGGTGGGCTTGACCTGCCCCCGGCTGATTTCGAGCGCGATGTCCTCCGGACGCAGCGCATTGCCCGGCGTGATGCGGGTGGCACTGGCCGAACCGTCGCCGGAAGCGCCTGCACCGTGGACGCCGACGGAAATGTCGCCGTGGCCTTCGATGGCGAAGTCAGTATCTTTGGTCGTCACAGGTGCTTCACGCCTTCGCTCTTGGTGTAATACGTTGCGTGGCGGTAGTCCTTGCCCTGCGGGGACTCGAAGAACGAGCCCTTGGAGTCAGGGTCGCTGGAGGAAATCGCCTCGGCCGGAACAACCCAGATGGAGACGCCTTCGTTGCGCCGCGTGTAGAGATCGCGGGCGTTCCGAAGGGCCATGGCCGCATCCGGGGCGTGCAAGGATCCGGCATGCACGTGGGACAGGCCGCGGCTGGAGCGCACAAAAACTTCCCACAAGGACCACGGTGATTCCTGGTGCTCCTCAGTGGTTGCCGCAACCTTGGGGGCTTCGCGGTTGATCTGGCTGGCTGCGCTGGCCGGTGCTTCCGGGTTACCGTGGGGGCTCATGCTGCGTTTTCCTTCTGTGCTTGCTTGCGGGCATAGGCCACTGCGGCTTCGCGAACCCAGGCACCGTTTTCGTGTGCCTCACGGCGGCGCTCGACGCGCTGCGAGTTGCAGGGACCGCGGCCGGCCAGGACTTCCTTGAACTCATTCCAGTCCAGGGGTCCGTGCTCCCACTTCTTGGTTTCTTCGTTGAAGCGGACGTCCTTGTCAGGAAGAGTCAGGCCGAGGACCCGGACCTGCTCCACCATCATGCCGACGAACCGGCTGCGCAACTCGTCATTGCTGAAGCGCTTGATGTTCCAGGCCATGGACTGCTTGGAGTTGGGTGAATCGTCATCCGGCGGGCCGAACATCATCAGCGACGGCGCGTACCAGCGGTTCACTGCGTCCTGGGCCATCTCCTTCTGCGCAGGCGTGCCGTTGGCGAGTTCCAGCAGGATCTCGAAACCCTGGCGCTGGTGGAACGATTCTTCCTTGCAGATGCGCACCATTGCGCGACCATAAGGACCATACGAGGCACGGCACAGGGGCACCTGGTTGCAGATGGCAGCACCATCAACAAGCCAACCGATGGCTCCCATGTCTGCCCAGGAAATCGTGGGGTAGTTAAAGATGGATGAGTACCGGGCCTTGCCGGCAATCAGGTCTTCCATCATCTGGTCCCGGGACTGGCCCAGGGTCTCGGCGGCCGAGTACAGGTACAGGCCGTGGCCGGCCTCGTCCTGGACCTTGGCCATGAGGATGGACTTGCGCTTCAAGCTCGGTGCCCTGGTGATCCAGTTGGCTTCCGGCTGCATGCCGATGATTTCCGAGTGTGCGTGCTGCGAGATCTGGCGCAGCAAAGTCTTGCGGTAAGCCGCAGGCATCCAGTCGCGCGGTTCGATGCGCGAGTCCTCCGAAATGATGCGATCAAAATACGCCTGTCCGGCTGCCTCCCGCTCCTGCTCTTCCGGGGACAGCTCAGCGGGCACTGACTGCAGATTCTGCGATGCCATGGTTGCTCCTAATAAATTACCGACCGTTCGTTCAGAATATGCGGAGCGGGCGTTTTCAGTCAAGGTCCGGGTTCCTTTACCTCCACCTCATCTTCCGTTCACGGGCGCTGACAAGAGTGGACTGCATGACTGACCTCACACGCCGCACCCTCGTCACAACGTCCCTCGCCGGCCTGGCCCTGACCGGCTTTGCCACCAGCGCAGCTTCCGCCTCCGCCGCACCTGCATCCGCGGCGCCGTCCGCCGTGCCGCTGGTCCGCAAGCGACTGACGCTTCCCACCGGCATTGCAACGGGCGACGTCACCACCGACTCCGCCGTCCTCTGGTCCCGCGCTTCCGGACCCGGCCGGATCACCGCCCTGTTGCAGGCAGTGGACAACTCCGGCGAAATCCTGCGCGGCCGCTACGGTTTCAGCCGCACCATCCGCGGGCCCCTCGCCACCGAGGCCAGCGACTTCACGGCTAAAATCCACGCCACAGGGCTCCCGGCCGGCACCCGGTTCGCGCTGGAGTTGAACTTCGAGGACGAGAACGGTCTTGGCGAAGCAGTTCACGGCACCTTCAGCACAGCACCCGGAAAGCACGACGACGGTACTGAAGTCGCGCGCGGAGGCGGCAGGCCGTCGTCGTCCTCGCAGTCCTTTGTCTGGACAGGCGATACCGCCGGCCAAGGCTGGGGCATCAACAAGGACCTCGGCGGGATGCGCGGCTACAAGGCCATGCATGCCACCCGCCCGGACTTCTTCATCCACTCCGGCGACACCATCTACGCCGATGGCCCCATCGCCGCCACCGTCACGGAAAAGGATGGCCAGGTCTGGCGGAACGTCGTCACCGAGGAAGTCACCAAAGTGGCCGAGACCCTCAAGGAATACCGCGGCCGCCACCGGTACAACTCCCTGGACGCCAACATGCGCGCCATGTTCGCCGACGTCCCCGTGATCGCGCAATGGGACGACCACGAGACCACCAACAACTGGTACCCCGGCGAAATCCTGGACGACCCCCGCTACACCGAACGGAACGTCAACGTCCTCGCCGCCCGGGGCCGCCAGGCGTGGCAGGAAAACATGCCAATCGCCGACGCCGCGGCGCTCTGGCGCCCGGGAAAGGTGGACGCCGGGCAGTACCAACCGGCGCGCATCTACAGGAAGATCTCCCGCGGCCCGCAACTGGACATCTTCTGCCTGGACATGCGGACCTTCAAATCGCCCAACACCGACGGCAAGGAACCCTACGCCACCAACATCCTGGGCCAGGAGCAAGTGGATTGGCTGATCAAGGAAGTCCGAAAATCGAAGGCGACCTGGAAAGTGATCGCCGCAGACCTGCCACCGGGCATCATCGTTCCCGACGGCGCCGTGAACCAGGAAAGCCTGGCCAACCGGGATCACGGCGCTCCCCTGGGCCGCGAGCTCGAGATCGCGGGCGTACTTTCGGCTTTCAAGAAATACGGCGTGAAGAACACCGTGTGGCTGACCGCCGACGTGCACTACTGCGCGGCGCACCACTACTCCCCCGAGCGCGCCTCGTTCACGGACTTCGACCCCTTCTGGGAGTTCGTGGCCGGGCCGATCAACGCCGGTTCGTTCGGTCCCAGCGAGATGGATGGGACGTTCGGGCCAGAGGTTCTGTTCGCCAAGGCCGGGCGCTTCCCGGGCGAGTCACCGCGCGATGGCGAGAACCAGTACTTCGGGCATGTGGACTTGGCCGCAGACGGCCTGTTCACCGTGAGCCTCCGTAACGCAAATGGTGCGGTGCTGTATTCAAAGGCGCTGACTCCGGAGGGCTGAGCAGACTGAATCTTCCTCGACGGGGCCCCGGCCGAATTTCTCTTGACCGGGGCCCGATCGCATTATGCTCGTTCAATACTGCATTTGAATGAGAGCTGGCAGTGGGTTTGACTGTGCCAGACTTTTCAGCTCAAGCCGCTTGTTTTCTGCTTGATAGAATCAACGTTGCTGATGCCGACACCGAGGAACACATGACACTCCCAACAGATACTGACAATTCACCTGAAGTGTCCCCTTCCGGACGTCGGAAAAGTGGCAAGAAAACTGCACGTTACGTATTGCTCGGTTTCGCCGCCGCGGTACTTGTGGTTGGCCTGGTTGCCGGCGCCTACATATTCAATCTGGCACAGACCTTCAACTCCGGGACTACCAAGATCGACGTTGCATTCCCGGACGAGTCCACCAGACCCCAGAAGTCCGAACCCGTCAACGGCACAGCTGCGATGAACATCCTGGTGATGGGCAGCGACACCCGGGGGTCATCCGAGGTGGATGTGGAAACCGATGCTTCCACGGATCAACGCGCTGACACCTTGATGCTGGTGCACATCCCTGCTGATCGAAAGAACGTCTACGCCGTGTCCCTGATGCGGGATCTCTGGGTTGATATCCCAGGGAAAGGTGAGTCCAAAATCAACGCAGCCCTAGCCTATGGCGGCGTCCCACTGATGGTTCAGACGGTGGAATCTCTCTTCCAACAACGCATCGACCACGTGGCAATGGTGGACTTCGAAGGCTTCAAGGGACTTACAGACGCCCTCGGTGGAGTGGAAATCGACGTCAAGATTCCCTTCTCGCCCAACTCCGGCCCCATGAAGGGGCACGTCTACGCAGCTGGCAAGCAGACCTTCAATGGCGACGAAGCACTCGCCTTTGTCCGCGAACGCAAATCCTTCAGCGACGGGGACTACCAGCGGGTGCGCAATCAGCAGGCCTACCTTAAAGCGATCATCAGCAAGACCATTGCCAGGGAGACCCTGACCAACCCGATCACGATCAACAACATGGTCTCCTCAGTGTCACCCTTCATCAGCGTGGACAAGAGCCTGGATGCGGCCGCGATCGGAAGCCTTGCCTTGGGAATGAAGGATATCCGGGCCTCCGACACCGTAATGTTCACCCTCCCGACGCTGGGAACGGGAACCTCTGCCGACGGTCAGTCCATTGTTGTAGCGGACACCACGGCAATCTCTGACATCGGAACAGCCTTGTCGAAGGACCAGCTGGGCGAGTACGTGACGGCGCACGGCCTCGAAAAGGGCAACTGAGCAGCCGAAGTTCACCGTGATCAGCGCAAAAAGTACCATTAATTGCGCAAAATGGACGTTATCAGCAGCCTTGGAATGCGCGAATAGTATTAAATTCTGCACACAATAGATCTTCCCAGCAGCCTTGCAATCCCTGCTTTGATGAAAATCACATATTGATCATCTGCCCTAATTTGAGATGCATCTAAAGTCCCTTTACGATTACCTTGAAACGTCAAGTCACACCGTCTGGTGTTACGACGCTTTCATATTTGTACGCCCGTTGGGGCGTTTGGGGGCATGGCTATGGGGGCTGGTTCGTGAGTAAAACTATTGTGTTGTGGTATGAGGCATCACGGATAACCTCAAGGCAACTCCGCGCTGCCACTCTGCAGTTCCTGAGCTGACCGCCATGACTACCTTTGTATCTGCCTCCCGCGACGTCGCTTTCGCTGCAGGTTCTACGTGGTTGCGCGCCCAGAGCATCAAGATGAGATTTCTTGATCTTGCCTGCGTTGTCATAGCTGTGGGTGGAGCCCATCTGCTGCGGTTCGGTACCGAAGATGTGACAGTTGCCGGCGGAGACACGGAACTCTCTTACTCAACACTCTCTGTTGTCCTCATCCTCACCTGGACAGCAGCACTGGAGTTCGGCGGCACGCGAGACCGCAAAGTTCTTGGCACCGGAACTGACGAGTACAAGCGGGTCGCCGTATCATCACTGTGGCTCTTCGGGTGTCTGGCAGTTGTCTCCTACGTCTTCCAACTCCAGACGGCACGTGGATATGTATCGGTAGCCCTCCCACTGGGCGTCGCTCTGCTCCTTGCCGTCAGGTTGACCCAACGGCGGACGCTGCATCGGAGCAGGCTCGAGGGACGGAACCTTCACAGGGTGCTTCTGATTGGCGCCCCGAACAACGTCAACCACTTGTCGGACAAGCTGAATCAGCACATAGTGTCCGGCTACAAACCGGTTGCAGCCTTACTCACCGATTCAGCGTCGACGACTATAACCAACTTGCCCGTTCTTGGCGCCTCTCCCAGCGTGGACAAGGTCCTCGAATCCATCGGCGAGTCCGGAGCAGATACTGTGGCCGTCTGCGGAGGGGCGCACTTGGACCCAGCCTTCCTGCGCCAGCTGGGGTGGGCACTCTCCGCCCGTGACATCGGCATGATCGTAGCCCCTGCACTCACGGACATCTCTGGTCCCAGAATCCACATGCAGCCGGTCGCGGGACTTCCCCTGATTCATGTCACGACGCCGAAACTTAGTGGCGTGAAGGCGTTCGCCAAACGTGCCCTGGACGTCTGCCTTTCCTCGATGTTGCTTCTGATGCTGTCCGTACCGATACTGGTGATAGCCGTCCTGGTCAAGCTGGACAGCCCCGGATCTGCTTTCTTCTTCCAAGAGCGGATCGGCAAAGGTGGCCAGTCATTCAAAATGATTAAGTTCCGCTCGATGCGTAACAATGCTGAAACCCTGCTGGAGGCTTTCCAAGCCCAGAGCCAGGACAGCGTCATCTTCTTCAAGATGAAGGACGATCCCCGGGTCACTCGTTTGGGCGCGTGGATCCGGCGTTACTCCATCGATGAGCTGCCACAACTCCTCAACGTCCTCAACGGCACCATGAGCCTTGTTGGACCCCGGCCGCAGGTGGCCCGCGAAGTGGAGATGTATGACTTCGCCTCCGTCAGGCGCCTGTTGGTCAAGCCGGGCATGACCGGGCTGTGGCAGGTAAGCGGTCGCAACGATCTTTCACTGGAAGAGTCGATCCGGCTGGATCTCTACTACGTGGAAAACTGGTCGTTGGCCCAGGACATCGTAATCCTCTTCCGGACTGCCAAGGCCGTGGTCGGGAAAGACGGCGCCTACTGACCCGGTGGTTCCCTCAACGACTGCTTCGACTCGACATCGTCAGCTGCCAGTAGGGCGAAGAAGGTCCAGATCGGCAGGAACATCCATGACGACTGTGTGGAAACACCAAGGGCTGTGAAGACAGCCAGCATGCCCAGCAAGGATGCACTCCTGAAGTTCCGGCACAGAAGGACAACAACCAGGAGTCCAAAGGCAATGAGAGCGACGTAGCCAAGTTCAGCTGCCACGTGGGCGTAGGCATTTTCCGCAATGGGACGCGTCTGGTCTGTGGAGTAAATCCAAGGCAACTGACGGCCACTGACGTATTGATCAAAATATGCACCATAGCGTCCAGGTCCTACCCCAAAAATGGGATTGTCCGAACTCATGTCAAAGGAAATCTGGGACTTTACTCCACGCAGGTTCAATGATGTCGTGGCGTATTGGTAGTCGGGAGCGAACTCGGTAAAACCAATCTTTGCCAGTTGCCTGCCGAGGGTGGTCCTCAAGGTGTCCGAAAAAAGCAGTGCCAAAACCCCAACTAATGCCGCTGCGATCAAGGGAACCACCACCTTGGAAAATTTGAGGATGACTATCATCGCAATTCCAACAGCAAGGCCTGCATACGCTGTGGTCGATTGTGAGTACAGAATCGACAGGGCCGCTACAATCGCAGCCAGGTAGCTTTTGTTGTACAGGGCCACCAGAATTGCAGCCCCGGCGTAGAAGCCCAGATGTTGCCCTTCAAGAAAGGGTCCTGAACGAAGGGTCTCCACTGTGTCATCGACGCCCAACGTCCGGAAGCCAAGGATGCCGATCACTTGGGTGTTTCCAGACAGAGCGGAGGCCCACTGCATCAGGACTGCCGCCCCGCAGAGCCAGATCGATGCGACGATTGCCCGCACGGTCATTTGTCGAGCCACACGCCGGAGGACAGCCCAGTAACACAGCGCCAGGAGAGCGTATCCGCTGTACAGCAGGAGATCGGTTTCGTAGCCCCTGTCGTAGCCAACCGATCTGAGGCCACCGCTGCCCGGGGTGAGGTTGACCAAGGCAGAGAAGACGGTCGCGATGGCAAGGGCGACCACTGCCACACCGGCGAGGTCTCGTTTTCTCCTCGTGGATCTCCGGCCGAGCACATACATGGCGACGCCCATGATCCCGAGAATTTCACTGATCTTGAGCGGGAAACCCACCGGGACAGTCAGCGCATACTGGAACGGCATGAAGATCACGCTGAGCAACATCAAGCGCTGGAACCACGGCCCCGTGGTCAGAATCTTCCCGAGAGTCTCAGGTTTGGCGCCCGGAAGCACGGGAGGCTCTTGCGGTGGGGCGCCCATGCCCTGAGCCTTGGTGTCCATTCTCAAAGCTCCCACACCGTGACTGATCTGATTCCGCATACAATCGCCCCTGAATTTCTTCGGCCCCCATGACCGATCATCTGCACTTCATTCCAGCAAATTTCACTTGTTCCAAGCCCCTCCTACCAGCGGAAGAGCTTCGCAATCCGTCGGAACCTGGCGCCGATGAGACTTGGCGCGGAACGGCCCGCCCGGCCGTCGGAAGCTGCCAGTACCTCGGCTTGGGGCCACACCGCCCGCCTGATGAAAAGCAGGCGTTCTTCGGCCGGAAGCGACCTGAAAATCATCCAATAGGCCCGCCACCATCCTTTGCTTTCCCGCCACTTCCAATTCAGGGGTACGTCATGATCAACCTGAAGTTTGGCCGTCGGGAAGGCGAGCCGAAGGGCGGGCTCGAGGACGGCTGAAGCTTTCACGCTGTTGGCGAAATGCAGCACTTTTTCTCCCCCCAGCCTCAGCTTTTCAGCATGCTCCTCGGCCCCCACCGCTGTTTTCCCATGTCTTGCTTCCGGTCGGAGATCATGGAGGGCGAAGATGACTGCGTGTGCCGGGAGGTCGGGCGTCAGCATCGGTACCCCAGCGAACAGGGTGGCTTGAGAGCTTTCCATCACCTTGGCGAAAACGGCTGAGTCTTCATCCGCGCATCCGGGAATGTGGCGATGCACGTCCAGCTCACAGCCCCACGAACCAGGTTCAAGGGCCACCGAATGGTTGAAGGAGAGGCCGGACCATTGGTCCGTCCTTCCGTTCCATCCCCATGCTTCGAGTGCGGCGCAAAGGACCTCAAGATGTGTTGGATCAGCCCAAACATCCACATCACCGGAGTGCTCCCTCTCCCGCAGACCCTGGCGGTGGAGCATTGGACCCTTAATGGATATAGCGTCAACTCCGTGGTCACGGGCCACGCTGGCAACCAAGGCATAGACCATCTCATGGACCGGCGAGGACATCCACGGCACCCTGAGTTCGAGTATCCGCGCCGGATGTGAAAGGTCATCGGAAGCGATGCCCGCCGCCGCAAACTCGCGGACCAGGGACTGCTCGGCCTCATCGAGGCCGGTGTCCGGCACTGGACCATGCATGAGCTTCCGCCAGAGGACGGCTGGCATGCCGGCCAGCCCTATGGGTTCCGACGGCAGGGTTGCCAAGAGCATCAGTTCGACGTCCGTCTGGTTTTCGTGCCAGCCACGGAGGTCCAGTGCGCCATATGCGATTGCAACCCAGCTCGTCATTCGCCGCCCTCCCCTAGGACCCGTGTGAACGGCGTGGAACAGCTCGAGATTCCCGCACGCATCTGTAATTTTCCGTTCTGATAAATCTACCGCAATTCAAACCGACAGATTAATCAGGCCGCTTACGGTAAACAATCCGCACAAAGCCGGATATACCCAAGGATCGGTTATCCTTGACTTTGGTCGAACACCAGACAGGCTCCGTTGTTGCTACCTCCCTCAAATCAACTTTAAGGTGAGGCACTGCCACGAGCCGGGAGTGTACATCTGATGCGCCAATGAATGGGGGAGCGTGGCTATGGTGGAATATTGGCGTGGTCTTTATGACCGGCCTCTCAATGAACAAATCGACTCGCTGTTCACGCAAGCAGGTGCCACTTGGTAGACGCTGATTCCAGCCGGATTCTCCATGTTGTGGACCGTATCGAGGGCGGGGTACCAAAAGCTGTCCGAAGCTACATTGAAAACAGCCCCGAAGAGTTCACCCACCTGGTTTTGTCGCCTTTCCAAAAAGGGCAGCCCGCACCCGTGTGGCAGGGTTTGGCCGTTGAGCACCACGATTTGGGGACAGGACTCTTCAAACGCATTGCCACGGTTGGTACCACCGTCGAACTTCTGATGCCAGAGGTTGTCCACGCCCACTCCAGCTTCTCCGGTCTTTACACCCGTGCGCGGCGCATCACGGCACCAGTGGTCTACGAACCTCATTGCTTCAAGCACGACGACCCACACACTTCCCCAGTGAAGCGGGCACTCTATCGAGGCGCCGAGAGATACCTGGCAAAAAGGACCTGGAAATTCGGGACGCTGTCTTCCCATGAAGAGAAGCTGGTGCGTGCGCTCAGCCCGGCAGCCACGTGCGTCGCCATCCCGAACCTGCCCACTGTCGCCTCCCGCTCAGCCGACCATGGACCGCTTACCAGCCAGGCCACACCGGTGATCTCCATGGTGGGAAGAATTGCCCGGCAGAAGGACCCTGCCTTCTACATCGATGTTGCCGCTGCTTTGCGGAACCAGGTTCCATCCGTGCGCTTTCAGTGGATTGGGGACGGCGATCCGGAACTGCGAAAAGGCCTTGAACAGGCCGGGATCGAGGTGACGGGCTGGCTCGAGAACCCGGGAGTGGCTGAGGCCCTCGCTTCCAGCACCGTCTATGTTCATTCCGCCGCGTATGAAGGCTTTCCGCTTAGCGTTCTCGACGCCGCTGCCCAGGGCGTTCCCATTGCTGCCCGCAGCATCAACGCACTTGAAGACTCCGGTCTGCTGCAGGCCGATGACGCCGGCGGAGTGGCCGGTCTTGTGGCCGCCATCCTCAATGACGCCGGGACAAAGGACCTTGCTCTGGCGGCGAACCGCACCTTGCTGGCCCGCATGAATCGTTCGACCCTGCACACTGCTCTTCGTGACCTCTATGACCTGAAAGGGCCTGATCGTTGAACCGACTCAAGCAAGTGTCGTTCCCGTCCCGGATTCTCTCCCGCCACGTTGGCGGAAACACCACCTATGCACGGGAGATCGCCAAAGGCCTCGAGCTGAGAGGCATCGAGATCAGCCAACTTGGCTCGTCGAAGCGTGCGGCGCTCACCGCCCTCATGGAGACATGGCAGGGTCTTACGGTGCCCGCGAAACCTGGCTTTGTGCTGCACTACAGCGCTGACACCGGCCCGTTGTTGCCCACCCGCGCTCCCTCTGTGGTGACCGTCCACGGTGTTGCGAGCCGCTGGATTACGACGGCGAGATCGGCCCGTCAGGAGAAGATCTGGCGAACCCGTGTCCAGCGGGCCATCCGCTCAACGGACGCGGTCATCACTGTCTCCAAGTCCAGTGCAGACGATGTTTCCGAGGTGTTCGGCATAGACCCTGCCCTCATCACCACGATTCCCCACGGCATCGACACCGAATACTTCGCTCAGCCACGGGCTCTCAGCGAACGGCTTCAGCACCTTCGATCCACGCCCTATGTGCTTTACCTCGGAAACATCGAACCCCGGAAAAACCTGATTGAACTTGTACGGGCGTTCTCACTCCCCCCGCTCAAGGACCTGGGCGTAAAACTGGTGATCGCGGGAAAGCCCGCGTGGAACGCCGCTGAGACCATGACAGCGATCGAGTCTGCCGGAATCGAACATCTGGGTTTCGTTGATGACGACGAGCGTGTAGCGCTCATGCAGCGTGCAGCCCTTTTCGCGTTCCCCAGCCTCTACGAGGGCTTCGGTTTTCCCGTCCTCGAAGCCTTGGCCTCCGGAACCCCCGTCATCTGTTCAGACCGGGGCTCCCTCAAGGAAGTGGCAGGTCCGGCTCTCTTGTTCGATGACACCGATGCCGACTCAATCGCCCGTGGCATTGCAGGGGCTCTTGGCAGTTCCCCGGCAACCGAGCATGCACGGGATGCCGGCCTCGCCTGGGCAAAGCGCTTTAGTTGGGATGCCAGTGTGGACGCGCATACCGAGGTATACGAGCGGGTGTTGCAGCGATGAAAGTGCTCATTCTCCATGGCTACAGTGCCGACAACATCGGCGATGGCATGTTGGTCACCGAAGCAATCGAACTCATCACGGCGACCTTCCCTGCCGAGTCCATCGATCTCACACTGTGCGCCTCCGATCCCGGGAGTTTTGATCTCCCTGGTGTCTCACTGCGCCGAAGCAAGCCTTCACTTCGCGGCTATGACCGTGATTACCTGACGACCCTGCGGTCTCTTGGCAGCTTCGACCTTATTGTGGGCGTTGGCGGTGGGTACCTGCGTGGTGGAAACTGCGTTGAGTTGGCCAAAGCGCTGTTGGTCCATGGTGTCCAGTTGCGCGCGGCCAGCCGGCACGGAGCAAGGGTGGTCTATCTTCCCCAGAGCATCGGTCCCTTGCGGCTGGGCAGCGCACCTTGGTTCAGGCGGCACCTGGGGCGGCTCAGCCAGGTCTGGGCCCGCGATGACCGCACGGTCCAGGAGCTTGGACTCCCGTCTGTCGTGCAACGCGTGCCCGACATGGCAGTCCTCCGTGTTCCGGCCAGGACCACACAGCCGGTGGATTCCACTCCTGTGTACTCGGTACGAAACCTTCGCGGCGGCCTCCCCGCCCCCATCATCGAACTGGCGGGCCTGGTGGGGTCATTCGACGGTTATGTGCAGAGTCAAACAGGTGGAAACCAGGATCTCACCCCCATGCAGAGCCTCAACCCGCGGCATATTCTCAGCCGCGGGGACTTCCTGAATGGTGCTTCCGCCAAACGGGTGGTGGTAGCCGTGCGGTTGCACGCTGCCCTCATGGCCTTGCAGGCGGGCCATTACGTTATTCATCTGTCCTACGAGCGAAAAGGGTTTGCTGCGTTCGAGGATCTGGGCCTCAAAGAGTACGTCCACAACGCATTCAGTTTTGATCCGGAGACGGTTCACGCCCAGATCGACCGTCTGCTGAACAATGAGAAGGCCCGCGAAGAATACGATGCCGCAGTGAACCGTGCCGCCGCAAGCACGGACGAGGCCTACAGTGCGCTGGGTGCGAGCCTCCAGAACGCAGTTCTGGGCGTCAAAGCATGACCACTGCTACGGTCACCCGGAGCAGCGTACTCCAATCGCTGATCATGGTGGCCTCAGGAGCTGTCACGGCTATCGTCCCAGCAGCTTTCCAGGCCGTTGCAGCCCGGCTTTTCGCGCTTGAAGGCCAGGCTCATGTAGCCCTCATCCTGAGCATCGGATCCTTTTGCGCCGGTGTAATTGCCGCAGGCTTGCTTGAGCCACGAATGGCCGATTCCCGCTTGGTCGACAAGACGTACATTCCGGCCTGGGCTACGGCTTTGGGCGCTGCGGGAACACTTGCAATGGTCATTTTCCCGAGTTCCATTGCGGTCTTGGCATTTGGCCTGCCGTGCGCCATGGTGGCCCTCCAGATAGGGAGGATGCATGCAGCCTATACAGCTGGGTGGAAAATGGAGGCCGTGACTGCTGTCGCGCTGGTCCTGGGCGCCGGCGCTGCCTTGGTCCTCGCACAACAAAATTCACCGTGGGCGGTCTCCGTTTTGGGCGCATCCATGGCAGCCGCCATCGTGATCCGGGCCCTGAAGACCCCCTATAAGGCCTCGGGACGCCCGCGTTTGGCCCCAACCGCCTGGATCACTCTTGAAACTGCCATGGTGGCCCTGGTCCCGTTGGGCATCGTCGCCACGGTGTACCTTCTACAACGGGATGAGGAAGCTGTTGCCCTCAAGGCGACCATCACTGTCCTCGGAGCGCTTCAGCCCATCTTGGGGTACATGCGCACGCGGCTGCTCGGAGCGGAATCGAGAAGTCTGACCCTTGGCATGTCCGCCCTCAGTGTCTTGGCCATTGCGCTGATTCTTGTCCTGGAAGTTCTTGGCGTGTTCCAGGCCCTGTTCGGCTCTGCTTGGAGCGTGGTAACACTAGGGGCTCTGTCACTGGCGTGCCTTTGGAAACTGGTCAGCATCCCGGGCACCCTGCCCTTCACCTTCCTGCGCCGCGCAGGGATGGTGGGCCAGGTTTTCTGGATCAGGATCGTGTCGTCGTTGTTGTATCTCGCAGTCAGCGTGGCCCTGATTCTCTGGAGCGATTCACTGGCGGTGCTGTTCCTTGGACTCACCATCGTGGAATCAGTAACAGGCCTGTTGCTGTACGCGAGGTACCGCTCGGTCTCCAAGGCGCTGCAGCAAGCCTGACACCTCTCAGTCTGCCCTTCGTCGACGAAGGGTCAGAATCCCAGCGCTCCCCACTTGTCGAAAGGGAAAACACGCCAATCGACGCGCCCCGTGATGTCGCCCCTTTGAACAGTTTTAACGCAGTTGGCCAGGGCCGCCGGGTTTCTGCATGCGGAGACGGAATCTTCCGAGACAGACCGGTGATCCCCCATCAGCAAATATTGCCCGTCGCTGAGAATGATCGGTTCAAAGCATCGCGGTGACTCAACCGCCGTCGAGCAGTCGAGGGATCCTGCCTGGAGCGGGTAATCCTGGTGGACGTACGGTTCACTGATTGCGGCCCCGTTAACCTTGACCGCGCCCTCGGCATCGCAGCATTCAACGGTGTCACCGGGCACCCCGATGATCCGCTTGACCAAGTACTCGGTGTTGCCAGGGCCTATGCCGGTCAGCTCACCAAACCAGCCCACGCTGCTGCGCAGGAAGCTGCGGTCAGGCGCCGGCCCCCAGCTGGGCGGCTTGCGGACGACCACCACATCTCCGCGTTCTGGCACTGAAGCGAAGTACGCAGTCCGGTTCACCAGCACACGGTCGCCCACGTTGAGGGTTTGCTCCATGGAGCCAGTGGGCACGTGATGGATCTTCACCAGGAAGCCTTGGACCAAGGCAACCAGAATCAAGGCCAGCAGCGCATGGCTCCACGGCGAACGAAGCAATCGACGACGCCGGACGGCAGCTTTCGCGCCCACGTGACCCATGGTTATGCGGCCGGGACGCGTACGAGCAGCCCGGCATCCGCAAGAGTTGAAAGAATCCCCACCACTGCTTCTTCGAGCTTCTGTTCAGGGGGAGCACCAAACTGGCGCTCCACCGCTTGCGCAAGCGAAGCAAAATTACGGCCCTCGCAGAGGGACCTCCAGACCAGCGGCCCCACTCCATCAAGAACGTGGACCATTCTGTTGCCGTCCAGGACGGCGGTCAGGCCACCGGCTTCCACGGCATCCAGCACAGGGGCAAGTAGGTATGACTCCGGCGCCAGGGGACTCCGCACGCCGGCGGTTTCCTCTGTGGGCAGGACGGCCTCCCACGCCTCAGGTTGCTCCCATGCCAGCAGCTGAGGGACGAGGGGCAGGACTTCTGATGCCTCGCCATAGGTGACCTGTCGAATCGCGCCGCAGCGAGCGACGTGCGATGCAATGGTTTGGAGCGGTTTGTTCATGTCGGCCAGATAGCTGATCTCCGGGACGATCGCGACCAGGGCTTCGCATAACCCCAAGGTGCCAATTGCGGCCGCCCCTGAAAAACCATCGAGCCGGGAAACCAGCACCAGCCCGGCCAGTGCCAGCGGCGCAGACGGCAACGCACCAAGACCCAGGCCAGAAGGAGCCAGTTGCTCCTTGTACGCTTCGCCGGGCCGAATGACGGACAGGGGCTTTCGGTAGGGATGCACTCTGCCGTCGGCCTCGATGCCAACGGTCTCATCGGTGACGTACCCATACTTGGCACCAAGGTTCCGCGCCAAGGTGGTCTTGCCCCTGCCGGACGGACCGATAAACGCCAACACCTGTCCAGAGGGGTGGGCGATTCCGGCGGCGTGCAGCATCAGCAGGCGGCCCCGTTGTGCCTCGATAGCTGCCAATGTTGTGTGGGTGGATAGTTCCGCTACGGAACCTGGGAGTCCGTCGTCGTCCGGGAAAGCCCAGAGGAGCTCGGCGACGATATCCTCAACCGCTGGGGTCGGGTCATTTCCAGGCATTGCATCGGACCAAGGTCCTCGGAGTTTTCCCCACCGCGCTTCATCAAACTGTTGATCCGAAAAATCGAATCGAATCCTGACTAAACCGCCCAGCGCATTCACCAGGATGTCATCAGTCTGCATTTCCTCCACCTAAGATCAGCGGGCCGTTCCAACCGAAAAGTGTTTACTGTTGGAGGCCCTCAAATACCCTAATCCGCATTACCGGAACGCACGAAAACGCGCCAGCCCGTATGACTGACGCGTTTTCAGCTGAAATGCTCTTCGGAAAGGGACTAAAGGAGGCCCGCACCGACAGGAACAGAGATGTTGCTCGTGGCTGTAAGGGTACGACCACCAATAACCACGGTCACTGTGACGGGGAATGTTGCCAAAGCGCTGATACCAATTCCAGTGCTGACACCCGCAAGGCCGAAGACGATGGGAAGGTTCAGTGTGCCATTGCTGGCGACCGTGACGGGAACATTGTTGGTCCACGTTGTAGCCGGGAAGCCGTACTGTCCAATAATGGGGGCCGACTGGTAGACGGCAGAGCGCTGTCCGGCGGTGGTGAGGGTGCCGTCGAAGGAGTACACGCCAAAGCCGCGGGCCCGGCCTACGCTGATGTTGATGCCTGCAGGGCGGGCGACAGTCACGGTGACCGCTGCAGTCTCCGTCACGGCTCCGGGACCATTAGTGAAGGTAAGGGTGGTGGGAACGGTAACCAGGGCCGTGGCCGTGAGCGTTCCGCCGCCATCCAGCAGGGCGAGGGAAAGAAGTGAAGTAGAGGAAGCCGTGAAGGCAAGGTCCAGAGTGTTCACGGACGCTACGGCAGCCGGGGCAGCAACAGCGGCGGCAATAACCGGCACGGACCAGGCGGCACCCTTGACTACGGCGCGGCGGGAGTGCGGCTTGGAAACGGTGACTTCGTCGCTCATTGTTCTTCTCTCAACTCGGAATGAAAACCATCGGTTGGAATCCAGCACATGCCGAGTTCCCCCATCAGGGATAGACATTACCCACGCGTTTTTGCCCGAAAGTCCAGATCAGGCCCCCGCCGGAAGTTTTGTCGCTGAACGGTTCAAGGTCTGCGCGGAACGTCCTCTGGCCCCGCCACAAACGTGAAGCTTCATGACTGGGAAGCATCGACTCCCCGGCGTTCCCTGAGATCCCGAGGCCCGCAGCCATACAGCTCATCCAGTGCCCTGCGCAGGGCAGCCGTTGTCCCAAATCCGGTCTGTTCGGCTATTTGCTGGATGCTGAGGACGTCATAGCGGGCATCTGTGAGCAGTGTTCGCGCCAGCCTGCCTCGCTGCCTGCGGATCTCCGCGGCAATGGAATTTCCCACCTCCGCGAACGCGGCCTGCACCCGTCGCAAGGACGACTGGACGGCCTTGGCCACGGCTTCCGGGTTCAGTTCCCGGTCAGCGCAGCGCTGGGAAATCACCGCCATGGCCTGGTCGCGGAGCACTGAGGTCAAGGACGTGGAATCCCAGGAAACTCCACAGTGATCCAGCAGGAGGCTGCCCGTCAGTTCAAGCAGAATCTGCTCGGTAGCGTACAGCTCAATCGCAGAACCGTGCCGGGCGGGCTGATTCAGAATGGCCCCGATGAAGGCTTCGGCAGCATCATCGAGTCGTGAGCGAACGGGAGTGACGGTCACGCTGTCCAGTGCATGGGGGACGAAAGTCTCCGCTGCGCTTCTCTGGATCCTTATCCGTTTCGCGTCAGCTTCCCCGATGAATGGCGACGGCAGGCCCCTGCCTCCAGGGACAACAACAACCGATTCTCCGCCCGGCAGGTGAGTCCCTGAGCCGGGGTCCCGGATAAGGCCGGACGCTACGAAATAAATGTCCACGGTGTCATCAAAACCGGTGGCATCCTGGGCAGTGAAATCCCCCGAAAGTGAACTAATGGTCAGCTCACCAAACACGCATTCCGCGTGCCTCTGAAGACCTTGTTGATCCTGCGCGAAGTACACCGCTCCCATTTGGAGAAAGTCAGTATCCTGCATTTGTCATAAACCCCCCATCCCACCGTGAGGTGGGTTTCCCCTTTAGGTCAGCACGTTACGATACTTACAGCGCAGTGCAAGAACTGCGTTCTTTTTGTGTCGACGTGTCGACGCCACACAGCATCAGGGGGACCAATTTCATGGAGCTCACGGACTATTGGAAGGTCCTCCGGGCACACTGGATTTCAGTGATTGCCATTACCGTGTTGGGTGGAATAGTCGCTTTCGGCTGGACTTTGACGCAGACCAAGGTCTTCAGCGCCGATGCCAGCGGCATCATTTCGGTGGGCGTCAATAAAGATCTCGGTACGGCCATGGCCGGCGAGAGCTACTCCAAATCCCGCGCGAAGTCCTACCTGGACGTCGCGAAATCACGGTCCGTGGCAGAAACCGTCATCCAGGACCTCCAGCTCCAAGGGACCTCGCCTGAGCAACTGATCAGCCGTATTTCGGCCCAGAACCCACAAGACACCGCCACCCTCAAATTCTCCGCGCAGGCCAGCAGCCCGGAGGGTGCCCGCGACCTGGCCGAGGCTTGGGTCCGGGCCGTCGGCAAGCAGGTAGCCGAACTTGAAAAGGGCGGCAACAGCAGTGAGACGTCCATCGTCAGTTTCCGCTCGCTGGACGCTGCACAGCTCCCCACCACCCCGACATCCCCCAACACCAGGCTCGCGCTGATGATTGGCGTGGTTGCCGGCCTGCTGCTGGCCATCGGGTACGCACTGCTGAGGAACATCTTCGACCGTCGCGTCCGTTCGGCAGTTCAGCTCGAAGCCGAGACCGGCGTCGCCGTCATTGGAACCGTTCCGTTCCACAACAATTTCGACGGCGTCAACCGCCTCGTGTTGTCCCGCGGCGGCAACGATCTTGAGAACAAGAACCACCAGGACTACGCCGTAGCAGAGGCCATCCGTGAACTGCGGACCAACCTCCAGTTCATGGACGTTGACGAGCCTCCCCGCATCATTGTTGTCACCTCGGCGCTCCCGGGTGAAGGAAAGACCACCGTGGTGGCCAACCTTGCCCAGACCATCGCAGCATCCGGGCAGCGCGTTGTTGTGGTGGACGGTGACCTCCGCCGCCCCACCGTGGCCAAGACGTTCGGACTGCTGACCAACGTAGGCCTCACAGATGTCCTGATCGGCAGGGCAACCCTCAACGACGTCCTCCAGCCTTGGGGCGAAAGCGGCGACCTCTTTGTGCTCGGTGCCGGCTCTGTGCCGCCGAACCCCAGCGAACTCCTGGGCTCCAACGTCATGCGGACCCTGCTTGAAGACATTGCCAAGCACGCGATCGTCCTGGTGGACGCCCCGCCGTTGTTGCCCGTCACCGACGCCGCAATCCTCACCGCGCGCACTGACGGAGCCTTGGTGGTCAGCCGCGCAGGAAAAACCACCTACGACCAACTGAAGCGTGCCCTGCAGAACCTCGAACGCGTCAAAGGCAGGCCCCTGGGCCTCATCATCAACGGCGTTTCCCGCAAATCCTCCAAGGGCGAGGACTACGGCTACCAGTACTACACGTACTACAACCGCAAGGACACCGGCGAGGAAGCAGCCAAAGCCAACCACGTTCCCGCAGCGGAATCGACTCCCGTGGCTGCGACAGAACAGGTCCAGCTGACTGACCAGCGCCGTGGCCGCCGCCGCGAAAGAACCAACGCCCTGTGAGCCTGGCCAACCAAGGCGCCCAACCGCCGTCGTCCATTCTGACCGTCTGCACCGGCAACATTTGCCGGTCACCGCTGGCCGAGCAACTGATCCGTGCCCAGCTCCAGGACAACGGCCTCAGCAACTTTCAGGTGGTCAGCGCCGGCCTGCACGCTGCGGCAGGGGCACCCATGGAGCCGCTTCCCGCTGCCCTGTCCAGGGAGTACGGCGGCAATCCTGGTGGCTCGGTGGGCCAACAGATCTCGGCCGAAGTTGTGGAGTCGGCCGGTCTGGTGCTGACCATGACCCGCAAGCAGCGCGACGAACTGGTGAAGAAGTATCCGGGTGCCGCGCAGCGCGCGTTCACTTTGGCCGAGTTCGCCCGCGCGGCAGCGAATGTCCCTGCCAGCGAAGGCACGTCAGTTCCGGCCGCCGCCAGCTGGGCATCGGTGACGGGCGCAGTGACAAACACTCCCTTGGCCGGTCTGGTCAGCCGGGCGGCAGCCGTCCGGTCCACTGCCGAACTCCGCGACGAGGACGATATCCCGGACCCCATCAACGCCAGCGAGGCCGTGCACCGCGACGTTGCCCAGCGCATTGCCGGGCACTGCAAGGACGTTGCCGACATCCTGCGAAAGCATCTCTAAGCCAAAGCCGCCGCAAGCCTCTTCATCACCGCGAGGCCCACCAAGGCTCCCAGGGTATTCGCCACAACATCCGACAGCGCTGTGACCCGCCCCGGCACCACCAGCTGCACCGTTTCGATCAATGACGACGACCCGACGGCGAGCAACCCCGCCGCCCACCAGTTCCACAGAGCGGGCCTGATGAGGCGGAGGAACGCCCCGAACGGGATGAACAGGACAATGTTGGCAGCGAATTCCACACCCACTGCGGCGGTGCTGAGCGGCAGGCCGAGCAGTGAAAGCCACCCGGCGATGACCCCCACAAACCCAGTGACGGTGCTGGCTTCACGCGCCGGCAGGAACACCACCAAGGCCAACGCCACCAGGTAGACACCGAACATGACCTGGATCCAGCGATGGGCGACCTTCGGGTAAACCACCACCAACCTCCTCCACCGTGTGCCTGCTGCAGCCATCAACTATAGGGGCGAACCGGCCCCTTCCCTTGAATCGTCTGGATTCCTTGCGGCCTGCCCTGCTCTTTGGGCGTGTTTTCGGCGTATGCTCTCCTCAGCGCAGGCAAGACGCGTTGTTCGCTTTTGGTGGGGCCACTTTCGAAGGCAGGGGTTCAGTGGCAGGAGTGAAGCACGGGGTTCTTCCGATGCGCTCGTCAGCACGGCACGGATGGCCGCTTTTTCTGGTGCCCGTGGGGTTGTGTTTAGTGCTGTTGGCCGTGGGCCTGGCCAGCGGAACAGGAACGCCCACCGCGCAGCTGGCCGGTGACTTGGCGATCCTTCTCGCAGCGCTCACCGCGCTGGCCACCCATGCTCTCGCGGCCCGACGACGAAAAGACAACTCCGCGGGCCGCTGGTTCATCGTGGCAGGCCTGGCCGTGTGGAGCGCCGGGCAAATTGTGTGGACCTTCAACGGCATCACGCTCGACCACCAATACCCCTTCCCGTCCTTCGCGGACATCGGCTTTGTTTGGTACGCGCTGCCCACCTCCATTGGCCTGGTCCTGCTGTTGAGGGGCCAAGGGCATCGTCTTCCCCTGCGCCGCACCATCCTTGATGCAGGAGTAGTGGCGAGCTCCACGTTCTTCATAGCGTGGAGCTCAGTACTGGGTTCCATGGCTGGAGCCACGAACCAGGACTCCTTCGCGCAGATCACACAGATGGCCTATCCCATCGCGGACGTTTTCATGGTCTCGGTGGTCATTGTGCTGACCATGCGCGCAGCCCGCGGACGCAGATTGCCGTGGCTGAGCATGGGCCTTGGCTTCTGGATCCTGGCCATCACAGACCTGACGTATATGAGTTTTACCCTCCAAGGCATCACGGGTGTCACAGGATCTCCTTTGGCCCTGGGATGGGTGCTCGCCTTCCTATTGGTAGGGCTCAGCCCCCTGCTTCCGGAAACAGGCAGTACCCGGAAGGACGGGCGGGCCTATGCCGCGGCCCTCGAACTTCTCCCCTATGTGCCCGTCTTCAGTGCCGTGTTCTTCTCCCGGAGCCGTCCCATTGGGGCGGATCCCGTCCTGCTGGTCACCGGCTTGGTGGTGGTGGTCTTCGTGATCGTGCGGCAGGTGCTGATCGTCGTCGAAAATGTGACGCTGACCCGGGACCTTGAATCGAAGGTGGCCGACCGGACTGCCCAGCTTGAAGGACTGGGGGCGATCGTCAACTCCTCCGGCGATGCCATCATCGGTGAAACACCCGACGGCGTCGTCACCAGTTGGAACCCCGGGGCTGAGCGCATCTTCGGGTACCCGGCGTCCGAAGCCATCGGCAGGAAGGGCGACTTCTTTGTCCCCGCCCACCTGTTGGAGAAGGAACGGCAAGCCCTGGAATCCACCGCACGGAGCGGTGAAGTGCAGAATTATGAGACAGAACGGAAACGCGGGGACGGTGCCACCATCCCCGTCTCGGTAACCCTGTCCCCCGTCCGCGGCGAGGCAGGCATCAGCGGCGTTGCCACCATCTCCCGCGACATCACCGAGCGCAGGGCTGCCGAAGCCGAACTGCTCGCGGCACGTGAGGCAGCACTGGAAGCGAGCAGGCTCAAGTCCGAGTTCCTGGCCACCATGAGCCACGAGATCCGCACTCCCCTCAACGCCGTGATCGGGCTGACCTCGCTCATGATGGACACGCCGCTCAGCGAGGGCCAGAGGCAATACGCGCAGGGTGTCAAAGGCGCCGGCGAGGTTTTGCTGACCTTGATCAACGACATCCTGGACTTCTCCAAACTGGAGGCCGGGAAGGTGGACCTGGACGTCAACGCCTTCGACCCCCGTGCTTTGGTGGACGAGGTGGCCGGGCTGGTTGCGGAGGCGGCTCAGGGCAAGAACCTGGAACTCATCTCCTACTGCCACCCCGATGTACCGGCACGCCTGATGGGCGACGCCGGACGCATCCGGCAGATCATGCTGAACCTGTCCTCCAACGCGGTCAAGTTCACCCCTGCCGGCGAAGTCGAAATCCAGATCTCCGTGGTCAGCCGGGATGCAGACAACGCCTCACTGCGTTTCGAAGTGAGGGATACGGGTATTGGAATCAGCGCAGAGGACCATCACCGATTGTTCGAATCCTTCGCCCAAGCCGACGCCTCCACCACCCGCCGGTACGGAGGCACGGGGCTTGGGTTGGCCATCTCCCGGCGCCTCACCGAAGTCATGGGTGGGAGCATCGGCTTGGAAAGCGAGCCGGGAACGGGCAGCAAATTCTGGTTCGTCCTGGAACTTCCCATTGGCCCGGATGTTTCCGACACAGGGACCTTACCGGCCACGCTCTCCGGCCGCAGGGTCCTGGTGGTGGACGACAACGCCACCAACCGCCTGGTGCTGGAAAAGCAATTGGCCAGTTGGGGCATGCAGCCGGTGGCTGTCGCCGACGCCGCCTCCGCCATGGACGAGTACCGCACAGCCGTGTTAACACAGCACCCCTATGACATCGCCGTGGTGGACATGTGTATGCCCGATACCGACGGCTTGGAACTGGCACGCCAGATCAAGGGCGAGAGTCAAGGCTCCGGGTCGCCTGGGATCATCCTGCTGACGTCCACCATGCAGGTGGAAAGGGTGGACCTTGTCAGCGCGGGAATCCGGGAATACCTCACCAAGCCCGTGCGGAGCTCAGAGTTCTACAACCGCCTCCTGCGCCTGATGGCCACCCGGACCGTGGGATCACCCGCGCAGCCCGTGCAGCTGGACGTAGCCGCGTTGGCCGAGCCTGTGCCGCAGCTGGGCAAACTCCTGGTGGCCGAGGACAACGAGGTCAACCAGTTGGTAGCCCGAGGGATGGCCAACAGGCTGGGTTATGACGTTGACATTGTGGACGACGGCGCCAAAGCAGTGACCGCAGCCCTGTCCGGAATGTACGCGGCCGTACTCATGGACTGCCACATGCCCGTGATGGACGGCTTCGACGCCACCCGGGCCATCCGAGCCCGGAACGGTCAAGCAGCCCGCATTCCCATCATCGCCATGACCGCAGGGGCACTGGACGAGGACCGCGAGCGCTGCTTCGCCGCCGGCATGGACGACTACATCAGCAAACCCGTGGACCTCGCCAAGCTTGCCGCGGTGCTGACCCGCTGGGTTCCGGAACAAGAGCAAACGTCGACGGCGGTGGGCGGGTCCGCGCCCGACGCTGCGGTGGGTGTCGCGCCGGTGCCGGCGGCAGCACCGGCGTCGGACGTTGGCGTGGAGGACGCAGTAGTTGTTGAGGTGGCCATGGTTCTGGACCCGGACAGACTCCAGATCCTCCGCGAGCTTGGACCGGCGGACGGCCTGGGCCTCTTGCCTGACGCTATCCGGGCTTTCCGGGAGGACGCCCAAACCACTCTGGAAGCACTGCGTGCCGCGCTGGATGCGGGGCAAGCCGCTGCTGTGGAAGAGGCCGCGCATAAACTCGCCGGTGCCGCGTCCAACATCGGAGCAGCCGGCGCCGCGGTGCTCTGCAAGGATTTGGAGCGCTTGGGCCGCGAGGCTGGACCGGACCTGGCATCCCTCGGCACGTCAGTGCTCACGCAGCTGCAGGCCGAACTCGGGCAAGTGGATATTGCCCTCGAACGCACTCTCCAAGGAGCTTCATGAAAGTCCTGATCGCCGACGACGACCAGATCTCCCGGATGATCACCAAGGCCGCCGTCGAGCAGTCCGGCCATGAGTGCATTGTGGCGGTGGACGGCGACTCGGCCTGGCAGCTTTACCAGGCGCACAGCCCCGAAGCCGTAGTCACGGACCTCATGATGCCCGGCCTCAACGGCTTGGACCTCTGCCGCGCCATCCGTTCGTCCGAGGAGGACACCTACACATACATCATCCTGGTGACCTCGCACGGTTCCCGGAAGGATGTGCTGGCAGGCATGGAGGCCGGCGCAGACGATTACGTCACCAAGCCCCTGGACCCCTTCAGCCTGCACATCAGGCTCCTGGCTGCCCAGCGGATCACATCGTTGCACGCAGACCTTGCCCGCTACCGTTCTGCACTGACTGAGCAGGCGCGCACCGACCCCCTCACGAAGCTGCACAACCGTCTGAAACTCACCGAAGACCTGGGCCTGCTGCACAGCCGCGAGAATCACGATTACTGCCTTGCCATGGTGGACGTGGACAACTTCAAGAGCTACAACGACATCTACGGCCACCAGGCCGGTGATGCCGCGCTGGTGGCGATCGCAACAGCCCTTGCCCGCGAAGTCAGGAAAGCCGACGCCGTCTACCGATTTGGTGGCGAAGAGTTTCTCCTGGTCCTGCAGGACCAGTCTCCAGCAACCGCCGCTGCCGTCATGGAGCGTGTCCGGTCAGCGGTCCATGACCTGCTGATCGAGCACTCCGGAGATCCGGACGGCTTCCTGACCATCAGCGCGGGAGTCTCGGCCTTCACGGACGGGCACCGGGCGGGCAGCGAACAACTTCTCCGTGAAGCCGACCTTGCCCTCTATGCGGCCAAGGCGTCCGGCCGAAACCGGGTGTCCCTGGCCGACGCCTTCTCTTCGGAATGACCGGACTGGGACGGTAGCTGTCCTACGTAGTGGGTGTTCCTCGTCCGTAGTCAGCATGTTCCTTTCTGTATGGTGTTGTTCTGGTTGATGTTGCCGGTGCCGGGTGCGACGTAAATTTCCCCGGCTGCACACCCCCTGTTGTTGGTGGCAACCACGTTCTTGATCGGGCCTTGGGCGCCGAAGTCGCCGATGTGGATGGCGTCGTAGCTGCCGACGGGGAACGCATGACCGTCTTCCAGGTCGTGTATGTAGTTACCGGTCAGCGTCACCCCCTGGACCGCCCCGGTGCCGTTGTCGTAGTAGCCGGTGCGGATACCGTACGGCGCCCCATGGAACTCGTTATCGGCGATTTTCAGGTTGTAGATGGAGTGGTTACCGACGGCCAGTTGCATGCTGCTGCCCCGGTATCCGCCCCGGACCTTATTCCCGATGTAGTTAATGTCGTGGGTGGTTCCGCTGATGGTGTGGGCTACGAGGCCGTCGTCGCCGTCGCTTCCAACGCGCTGGTCGATGGTGTTGCTGATGACATCGCCGAAAGACGAGTCCAGAACGTGGATGCCGTCGAGCTGGTCGTATTTGCCGCTCGTCGCGACGATGGTGGTGCTGTTCTTCACGCAGAACTTAGTGGTTGCGACCGCGGCGATGGAGTAGGTGAAGGGGTTCCTTACGTGTACCCCATCCACGAGGTTGTTGGAGCCGCCACGGATGTCAACGACGTACTCGTCCAGGCGCCCGTTCATGGTGATACTCGCTGCGAGGGTGTTGCCCGAATGGTCCGCGGTGAGGTTCGTGATGGTGGTGTTCGCAGCGTTGTTGGTGGTGACGATGGGGTAGCCACCTGACGGCCCCTTTGTGGACAGGAAGTTGGGGCCTGCTTTGAGAATCGTGCCGGGGCCTGCGCCCTGCAGTTTGACGTTGTCCGCCATCCGGAGTTTGCCGTTGATGATGTAGGTCCCGGCTACGAGTTTTACCACGCCGCCCCCGGCTGCCCCTGCGGTGTTGATGCGGTTCTGTATGGCGCTCGTGTCGTCCCCGGCGTCGTTGACGGTGGTGGTGACAGGGTAGGCCGTGGTTGCTTTACTGCCCGTCGCGCCGCTCTTCGTGCATACTGCTACCGCATTGGTGGCTGTGGACGTTACTGATGCCGAAGGTGTCCGGCCGGCGGTTTCTGCCGGTACCGTCGTAGCGGGAGCAGCGGGGACCCCGGCCAATGCGAGTGACGCGGCGACAATCACAAGAGCCGGCCACCGCCGTCGTCGTCGCGCCACAGTGTGGCGAATCGGCAGTCTCGAATCATCGTCAACAGTTCTCACTGCAATCCCCCACTAGTGCCAGGACGCTCCGTCCCGCGCCGTTCCGCGCCGTTGCTCGAAGCCCTCATGCGGCCTCATGAGGATGTCCAGGGACAAAGTAGGTTTCCGGTTTCTGTGGAATCTCTCCGCCAGGGAACAGTGCGTCCGCCTGCGTTGCGTACTGCCTGATCCGCCCCGGTTTGGTGTCCAGTCCCGTGTCCCAGGTCCACGGCACAAACCCCATTTTCGAGATCTGGAGTTGATCCGGAGACGCCGCCAAGTCATAGGGGAAGTCTGAGTACATCACCACGTTGTCCGGGTGCCCCTTACCCACCTCGCGGGTGATCAAGTGGTCCACATGTTTTCCCACTCCCGCGGGGCAGAAGAGGATCTCGGCTTTGGTCTGCGCCATGAGCCTGGCAACATCCCCCCGAAGTTGGCGGATGAGCGCTTGATCGCCCCTGGCGATCCTGCCCAAAGCGATGTCGAACCGGTAGGTGGCGTAACGGTGGTTGAGTTCCGGGAGAAGCCGGTCCCACGCGCTGCTCCCCACCATCGGTGGCTTGCGCCGCCGTCGAAACAGCGCATCCACTTCACCCAAGTGAATGGATTGAACTCCCATGTCTGCCAACACAGCGCGGTCCTCCGACTGCCTGGCCTCGAAGAGTTCCCCAGCGTCCGGCACGGTGCACTGGCGCATGAAGGACCGTGCCGCCCGGGTGTGGGGCGCCGGCCCTGACTCTGTGAAAAGAGTAGCGACGATGATCTCGCGTCCTTGGGCTTGGGCTTCGATGAGCGCGCCGCAGGACAACACTGCGTCGTCCAGGTGGGGTGACAGGAACAGCCAAGGTGCATCACCTGACATGGAACGTTCAATTCTGGATTGCAGCGGCATTCAAGCCCTTTCAGCATGGCGGGCTTTCGTCCGCCGGGTTGGAGGATTCCCTAGTTCTGTAAGTGCGGTGTAGTAGGCCTGTGCTTGCAGGTCAGCGAGCGCATCCCAGTTGTAACCGGCGGCGAACTTGCGTCCTTGCGCGGCCACTTCCTCCAGACCGGCCTGCGGGTACCGGCGGGCGATCTCGTCTCCCAGCGCCTGAACGTCGAAAGCGTCAACCACCCATCCTGTACCGGGCGGAATGATCTCCCTCAGGCAAGGGATATCGAAGGCAATAACCGGGGTGCCCGCTGCCAGTGCGTCAATGGCCACCAAGCCGAACGTCTCGTGCCGGGACGGCACCACAAGAAGCCGGGCATCGCTGAGCGATTGGAACTTCTTGTCCCCGGACAGCCACCCGAGCATCTGCACGCGCCCGGAAAGGCCTGCGTCCCGGATGGCTTCGCGCACCCGCTCCTCGTCCGGACCGGTGCCGGCGATCAGCAGGTTCCCGTCGACCCTGTTACAGGCGTGCGCCCAGGCTTCCAGGAGGAGATCCAAGCCCTTGTGCCCGTACTCCAGGCGCCCTATGAAGAGGACGTCCTTCCCCAGACGGGGTTCGATATTCCAGACCACGGGATCCACACCATTGCCGATCACGTCCACATGAAGGTCCGGGTTGAGCTCTTTCAAGTGGTGGCCGATGCCCTCCGAAACTGAAATGAGCCTTCGGTGCTTTCGGACGCCCAGCCGCTCGATCCAATGCAAGGGCAGTTTGTACTGCCGTGCCTTATCCCTGGCGTGAAGCCACTGCACAACTCCGATGGTGGGGCGCTTGGTCCAGAGCGGGGCGGCCATGGTGGAAAACGGAGCGAAAAAATCCTCCACCACCAACTCAGCAGTTGACCGGCGCTTGCGTACCTCCACAGGCAGCCGGGCAACATACCCCACCAACCTGGTCAAACGGTTTCCGCCCGTTCCGAAGCCGATGGGTACATAATGCACACCGTCCTCCATCCGTTCCTGCCAGCCCGGATACCGTGAAGTCAGTACCGTCACCCGGAACCCTTGGGCGGCCAACCGCCTGTTGATCTCGTGGGTCCTCACTGAACCCCCGCCCGCTCCGGGCATGCGTGGATCTTCAAAACCCAGATGTAGAACTCTCATTGCTACCGTTCCGACCCGTAGTCCTTGTGGGGCACCCCAACGTTGGCCGCGGCCGCTGCCTCGAGAGCAGCGGGATCCACGTACCAAATGGTGGTTTCGCCGTTAGTGGGGCCAAGTGTTGTGATCATGGGAGACGCATGGCCCTCCAACCACGCCAGCATGGTGGGGTTGGCGTAGCCATAGCCCTGCCTGGTGGGCTTCGATTGGGTGAGGATGTAACTCACCCCTTGCTCTTTCATCAGCGGCGCCGACGGCCAAATACCAAACCGGGGATCATGCATATAGGCGAAGTGACCCGTGCTGTTGGTGACACTGATCCGCGCATCGGCAGGCAGATTGGCCTGCACCCAGTCGTTGGCCCGGACAAAGCCGTTATCCAGCGTCAGTGCGGTGCGGATTCCCAGCACCACGGTCAACACCACGTAGATCACGCTGACCACAGCAAGTGCTTTGCGGCCCTTGGGGTACCTTTCCCGGAGTTCCACCACCACCAGGACCGAACAAATTGCTCCGAACACCATGACGCCGTAGCCGTACTGTTCCTCAAACGTGCCGAACACGGCGCTGTAGGCACCGGCAGCACCGAGCGCCAGGCCTCCCAGCCCCACTAGCCGCCGCCCGGCATGATGGCTGAAACACAGCAGTAAGCCCACCAGCGGGCATAAGCCCAGCAGGATATAGCTGGTACCGAAGTATCCGCTCTGCTCGATAAGCCGGGAAATTATGCTTGGTGAGCCCTCGGACGTGAAGCCAGTGGTCTTCTCTACACCGGACATGCGCAGCAGCCCGTTGCTCTTGGCCCACACCCAGCTGGGGAAGTGACCATGGGCAGCCACCACCATCAGGTAGATCACGTAGGGCATAAAACCGAAGCCTGCTACTACGAGTCCCTGACGCCAGGGGATTGTTTTCTTCCACACCATGGCCGCAAGTACCGGGGCAACAGTGCTGATGAAGAAGAAGTCCTTGCACAGGATGGAGTAGCCAAGCAGTAGTCCGGCTGTTGCCAGCCGCAGAAACGAAGGCATTTTGCTCTTTGGCTGCCGGTGGTCCACCAGAAGCAACAATCCTGCCAGCCCCGGAACCATGGCCGAGGTCTCCAGGAACGCATGGCTGTTGTTCCTGAGGATGAACGGTTCGAAGGCCAAGAGCACGGCAGCGAGCCACGCGGCGGTAGGAGTGGACAGCTTGCGCACCAGCAGGAAACCAAGTCCAACGGTCAGGGCACCCATCACGCCGTTAAGCCAGCGCAGTTGGAGCGTCACCTCGATGATCTCGCCCGTAATTCCGAAAATCTTGATGACCCCGGCCTCCAGCAGGAAGTACCCCGGCGGGTGGAGGAAGAAAGGCCCATCAGGCAATGTTGGGAATTCTCCGGCGCTGACGGATTCACCGAGCCGGACATACAACATCTCGTCCACCCACAGTTCGAAGCCCCGCTCAAGACCAAGCGCGCGGACGCCAAAGGCGCCGGCAACAACCACGATGAATGCGGTCAAGTTGCCCGAAAGCGCCCGTGCGACCCAACTGGCCCAGGGGCTCGTTGAAGGTGCTTGAGGCTTGACCCGGCGGCCGATGGTTTGGCTGGATGTGCCGGCCTGGCGCCGTCGTGAAATTTTGAAGTCGTTTCTGTGCGGCAGCAGGCCACGTTGGTGGGCGAGGACCGCCGTACCACCCACAGCGGCCAAGGCAAGCCAGGCCAGGGGCTGCAGGTGGGCGGCCACCGCCAGCGCCACTATCAGGGCGCTGGCCAGAGCCAGGAACGGGCCGGCTCCCCTGCCAGGGTGTGCTGCTGCCAGGACGGGGCGCGCCAGCAGCGCCATAACCGCGCCCGCTGTCAGGGCGCCCACAGCGGACCCCACAGCCATGCCGGTGACGGCGTTCACGTGCCAGCCAACCCAGAGCCCACCCACCACCAGGAGAGACGCGCAAGCGAGGCCAATCTGGCATCGGCGGTAGGCCCGCAAGGCAAGGAGAACCGTGGACAGGACCATGAGGACCGCATAGCCCAGTCCGGACGCGGCCAACCACGGCAGGAGCCCCAAGGAGCCGTGGTACTTCTGCGGCACGATGAATCCGGCCATCAACGGTGGCGCTGTGGCGATGATGGCGAAGGCCACCACGGCAAGTTGACCGAACGACGCGAAGGCAGAGCCAAGAACCTGGCCCGCGTTGGCACCGGGCGAACGCAGCAAGGGGAAGGCCACCAAAGCGGTACCGGCCGCCACGTAGACAGGCCCTTTGGCGATGGTGGCAAGCGCCTGGAAACCTGCAGCGGCAGCCGAGCCCCCATCCAGGATACCGATCACCACGACGTCGACACCCACCAGCACGGAGACAACGCCGAGAACGGAGGCGATGTCACTGGTCTCGGCCCATCTCCACTTCTCCAGCACAACCCGCGGACGCCACCGCAAGTCCCGGTAGAAGGACCACGGCACTATCAACGGCGCCAGGCACCCCACGACAAAGCCGAAGACCGCTCCCCCGGCACCCCATGCCATGATGATCACCACCACGCTGAAGATCAGCCTCAGGAGAACCTCGCCCACAGTGGACAGCGCGTACCAGGTGAAACGGAGCTCACCCTGCAACCACCCTGCGGGTGCATTCGCCACGAAGATGACAAAGGCCGCCAACGCCACCACTGCGGCAAGGACGGGGTCGGCGAGCGCAAGCGTCACGCTGCCGGAGATCGCTGCTGCGGCAGCCCCAGCCAGGCATGATACGAAGACTGAGAAAGCTACACCGTTGCGCCGTTCCTCGGACCCTGCCGGATGCACGGCGACTACGTGCGACAAGGGAAGCGGGACCATGGCATTGGCGACGATCCCCACCACACCCAGGATCATCGCCGCTGCGGCGAACATCGTGTAGTCCGCGGTGTCCAGCATGGTGGCCATGAGAAGCGTGCAGGCGTAGCTCATCACGCCTACAACCCCTGCGGACACGGCAAGGAAGCCGCTGTTAGCGGCAATGCCTGGGTCTTTTTCCAAGGCCCTGCGGTGTGACCGGGGTCTTTCCGGCACAGCAAGAGTCAGTGTTTTCCGGGATGAATCCATGAATGAACGTCCGCTACTGGCCATCAAGGGCGTCGGCGGGAGTGAAGGCGCTCCCGGGGCCGGCCAGCAAAGTGGTGCGTCCGGCCGAACGGACTTCAGCAGACGTCACACCGATCTTCTGCATGGCCGCGAAGGCCTCGAACTCGTCACGTCCCTTCATCAGTACAGCGATGAGTCCGTCCTCCGTCACGGCGACTTCATCCGTCCGGTGCAGAATGGAGTGAAGATCGGCATCTTCAGGCAGCTCGAACCGCACCAAGGTGGACAGGTCCGAGTGGCACCAACGTGCATCCGCGCCGTGGTGCCGTATCTTCTCCTCTTCCAACACGGCTCCGGTGAGCAGTCTGGTGCTGCGGTCCCACGTGAAGCAGCGGGCCCATTCCCGGCACTCCGCTGAGACGGCCGCGGCTGCGTCCGGCTCGCCTAATTCGATGAGGGCCTCGACCATGGCGGTCCCGAATTCCTGGGGAGAATCCACGAGCCAACCGGTTCTGCCGTCCACTACCGAATCCCGGATGCCTGGAACGCGCAGGGCCAGGCAGGGCACGCCCCACGCAGCGGCTTCGACCACGGAACAGCCCCAGCCTTCGGAGGCCGAGGTGGAAGCCGTCAGCCAGGCCCGGCTCAACAACCTGTCACGGACATCGTTGGGCTGGTAGCCATGGAACGTTACCGCGTGGTCCAGGCCAAGGTCCATGGCCAACTGCTGCAACCGGGCCCGCTCCGGGCCGTCGCCCACAATGTCCATCCGCAGCTTCGGAATGCTGCGCACTGCCACGGCGAACTGGCCCATCAGCAGGTCCAGCCGCTTATGCGGCACCAAACGGCTGACGACGGCGATGGTCGGCTGTGGTGCACGGGCAGCAACCTCTTCAGGAACGTCGATGGTTCCGTTCGGCACCACATGGACAGGACCCGAGAAGCCGAGTTTCCTCAGTTCCAGCCGTGTGGAGGGCGAGACCGCCACGATGGAACGCTGGCCGTACACCGACTTGGCTCCCGAACTTTCCAGGAACCGGCCAACGGCGGCCAAAGGCGGAGAGAACCTGGTGCGGAACTGTTCCTGGTGAACGTGATGGATCACCTGGATGATCGGCAGGTCCCGTGGCAGGAACAAGGGCGAAAAGAAGGGTATCCCGTTCTGGCAGTCCACCACGGCATCAAATTGGCCGCTGCTCTGCAAACGGCCACGGGTCCGCACAAGCCTGAGAGCGGCATGTCCATACAGGGACAGGGCTCCGCCCCCGCGCAGGATGCGGATGCCGTCGATGACATCCTCAGGCGACTGGCCGTCGTCGCGCCCTGTGAACCAGGTGACCTGAACGCCGTTCTGCACCCACCTCTTGGAAATCTCGTGCATGTACTGCTCGGCCCCGCCGGCTTGTGAATGCTGGATGTCGCGCCAGTTGAGGACCAGCATGTGCTTTCCGGCGAGAAGGGTTGGAGAGTTGATGTCAGGAAGGCCCGACATCATGGCATTGCCCGCTGAAGCTGGATGACCGAGGCAAAGCTGGCCACGCCATCCTGGAAGGGGCGGAACGTTGATGCGGCTCCATCAGTCCATGCCACGGGAAGTTCGATGATGCTGGCGTTGTTGTCCTGCAGGCGCAGCAAAAGCTCAACGTCAAAAGCGAAACCCGTGCTGCGGCACTGAACCATGGCTGCTGTGAGGGCATCGCGTTCGAAGAATTTGAAGCCGCACTGAGTGTCGCGTATGCCCTTGACCTTTGACTTGGTCAGCACCCGGAAGGCAGAGCCTCCCACCCTTCGTCCGAGGTGTTGGGGCCGGACCAAGGTAGAGCCGGGTGCATGGCGGGAAGCGATCACCGCTGCGGCACCGTCGGAGAGGTGGGTCATGGCCTCGGTGAGGGTTTCCAACGGTGTGGCGAGGTCGGCGTCGAAAAAGCCCGTGAACCTGGACGTCCCGCTGAGGAGGCCGCGACGGACTGCCGCTCCCTTCCCCTTCCGGGAGCACCCCACCATGGAAATGGGAACGGCGTCCCCCTCTTCCCGGGAGATCCGGCGGACCGCTGCGGCGGTCTCATCAACACTGCCGTTGTCCACCACGACAATCCTCGAAGACCACGGCTGGTTGGCCAGGAAATCGACGGTCTGTTTCAGGGTGTCGGGGATCCTCGCGGCCTCGTTGTAGACGGGAATGACAACCTCGAGGTCCACGCGGGAGCGGCGCAGGGAGTCCGAACGTCGGCGTGCCTGAAGACTCCCTCTCTTGCCTATGTGCACACTGTGCTGTTGAAAAAGGACCATCTGAACCTCCACATATCCGGGTACGGCACAAACGTGCTCGCAATATAAGGAGTGGGGGCACCCCGGAAGTCATGACGCCATTCCAGCCGTAGTGCTCCAAGTCATGGACCACTCTCGATATCGGGAAGGGGTGCCAGGCGCTCTGAGCGAAATCGCTGGTTCCTTGTCTGAGCCCGTCTATAGAGTGGCCACATGAGCCACACATCTTCCGTCCCTGCCGCTGCTCCGGAATCAACAGCGGTGCCTCCTGTCGCCAAGCGGGTCCCCACGCGCCGTGAACATCACGGCGACGTTTTTGTGGACAACTACGAGTGGCTCAGGGACAAGGAATCCACTGAGGTGGTGGATCTCCTGAAGGCAGAGAACGCCTACCAGGAGGCCGTTACGGCGCACCAGGAACCGTTGCGGGAGGCCATGTTCCAAGAGATCAAGGGCCGTACCCAGGAAACGGATCTGTCCGTGCCCAGCCGCAAAGACGGCTGGTGGTACTACAGCCGTTCGGTGGAAGGCAAGGAGTACAGCATCCAGTGCCGCGTCCTGGCCCACAACACCGGGGACCCCGTAGCGGACTGGACGCCCCCGTCGGTGGAGCCCGGCGTCGAAATCGACGGCGAACAGATCCTCCTGGACGGCAACATCGAAGCCGAGGGCCAACCATTCTTCAGCGTGGGCGGTGCCGCGGTGACAGTGGACGGCAACCTCTACGCCTACGCCGTGGACAACTCAGGCGACGAACGGTTCACCCTCAGGATCAAGGACCTGCGCACCGGGCAGCTCCTCCCGGACGTCATTGAGGACATCTTCTACGGCGTGGCCTTCTCCCCCGACGGCACGCGACTCTTCTACACCGTGGTGGATGATTCGTGGCGCCCCTACCAGGTAAAGGCCCACGTCCTGGGTACGCCGGTGGCAGAAGATGTGGTCCTCTACCAGGAGGACGACGTCGCCATGTGGCTCGGCTTCGACCTCTCCGCGGACCGCCGCCATCTGGTGCTCAGCATCGGCTGCTCGGAGTTCAGCGAAACGCAACTGCTCCGCTTCGACGATGTCGACGCCGGCCTCAGCACAGTGATCTCCCGCGACCACCACATCCTGTACGAGGCCGAGCCCTTCCTCCTGGACGGCAAGGAGACACTCCTCCTGACCCACAACAAGGACGCCATCAACTCGATGGTCAGCCTGGTGGACCCGGCCGAGCTCACCAAGCCGCTGGCAGAGCAGGACTGGCGTACCGTCGTCGAACATTCCGACGACGTCCGGGTCAACGGCGCCGGCGTGACGTCCACGCACCTGGTGCTCTCCGTCCGCAAGGACACCATCGAACGGGTCCAGGTGCTGCCCCTGGCTGGTCTCGGCACCGAGGCCCAGGGCGCACCGGTGGAGCCGGCCTTTGACGAAGAGCTCTACACTGCCGGGGTGGCAGGTTCGGACTACGAGGCTCCCGTCATCCGCATGGGTTACACCTCCTACTTCACGCCGTCGCGCGTCTACGACTTTGTGCTCCCCACTGCCGGACTGCCCGCCGGCCAGCTGCTCCTCCGCAAGGAAAGCCCCGTCCTGGGCGGCTACACAGCGGCGGATTACGTGGCCACCCGCGAATGGGCAACCGCCGACGACGGCACACGCGTCCCGCTGTCAGTGCTTCGTCACGCTTCGGTTCAGCAGGACGGCACGGCCGCTGGGCTGGTGTACGGCTACGGCTCGTACGAGATGAGCATGGATCCCGGCTTCGGCATAGCCCGCTTGTCGCTTCTGGACCGCGGAATCGTCATGGTGATCGCCCACATCCGGGGCGGCGGTGAACTCGGCCGGCAGTGGTACGAGGATGGCAAGAAGCTCACCAAGAAGAACACCTTCACGGACTTCATCGCAGCAACGGATTGGCTCGCTGGATCGGGCTGGGTCGACCCGTCCCGCATCGCCGCCATGGGTGGATCCGCGGGCGGCTTGCTCATGGGCGCGGTGGCCAACATGGCCCCGGAAAAATACGCTGCCGTAGTGGCACAGGTGCCGTTCGTGGATGCCCTGACCACCATCCTGGATCCCGAGCTTCCGCTGTCCGCCTTGGAATGGGAGGAATGGGGCAACCCGATCACGGACCCCGAGGCCTACGCCTACATGAAGTCCTACACTCCATACGAGAATGTGGGCGCCGTGGCCTACCCCAAGATCGCTGCGGTGACATCCTTCAACGACACCCGGGTGCTGTATGTCGAGCCTGCCAAGTGGGTCCAGGCACTGCGCTCCGTGTCCACGGGTTCGGAGCCGATCGTTATGAAGATCGAAATGGACGGCGGACACGGCGGCGCGTCGGGCCGGTATGTCCAATGGCGTGAACGGGCCTGGGACTACGCTTTCGTCGCCGATTCCCTTGGATCCACCGGCCTCTTGCCGGGAGCCGGCCTCAAATAGAAGTTTTTGTTCAGCAGATGCCCTCATGAAGGCCCTTTGAGGGCATCTGCTGTACAAAAACTCTCAGCGCTGGCTGGCCCGGAGCAGTGCGAAGTATCCAGGGATCAAATCCGGGATGGACGGGTTGCTCAGCGGGCGCGTCTCGATGCTCGCTGAGCCTTCCTCCACAAGGGTCCACACCGGGGCCGGGAAGGCCTTGGCCCGTTGGGCCGCCCCGAACCGGCCTGGCATCGGCAGGCCGCGGATGGCCCACTCCAACGGGGCGGGGATGGAATCGCGGGTGGCGCCAAGATGGCTGACGTAGTCCACCGGCGTGCCCGGAAAGTTTGTTTCAGCCAGGAACACACCACCGCGGGTCCCGACGACGGGCAGCAGGTTCGCCGCCAACGCGGCGCGGCCGCTTCGGTCCAGAACGTGCAGCACACCGCGGATGAAGACGTTCGCGTCCCCCGTCCAGCCCGCCGCTTCGAGGGCCGTAGCGACAGTCTGCGCAGCGTCCGGTGCCGTCATGTCGCACACCGCATATGACGCCGTCGTGATTCCTGCTGACTCCTGCCGTGCCCGGTCAACCGCGTTCGCCGAGTAGTCCAACCCCAGTGCGTGCGGGAAGTGCTGCGCCAGCAAGCGGGTGAAACTGCCGTTTCCGCATCCGACGTCCACCACGGGCAAGGACGGGTCCAACTGCGCCATTTGGGGTAGGTAGCCGTTGAGTTCGTGGTCACTGCCCGAGTCCCACAGGACGTCGCCCGTGGCACCGGTTGAGCGGATATCGCCCCAGAACCGGTCCCAGGCGATGCGGGGATCCTTGGGCGCAGCCGAAGAGAGCCTGATGAGGCGGGGAATCAGCAGGTACTTCCTCAGAGCGGAGAACATGCTCCAAATATAGGTGGCGCTATGCCTCCACCAGCCACTCCAACGCCTCTGTTTCAGATGTGAAGAATTTGGTGGGGCACGGTGGCTTCATGATGCCCAGAAAAAAGTTGGCAATGACCCTGTCCACGGGGGATGAGCCCCAGAGCGCGATGCGGTTGGCCTGGCACGGTTTAGCAAACACTGAGCGGGCGCCCCGGGTGACATCGTCCGTGGTGGCCATATCCACGATCATGGGATGGCGTTCCTCGCCGCAGAGCTCGTTCACCCGGTCCATGGCCCGTTGGGCGTCGGATTCCTTGATCCTTGCCCCCCGCGGCCACGTCAGTCGAAGGATGCCCGTTTCTTCGAGCTCCAGCTCGAATGTCACCTGTTGATGGTCCTGCGGTGTTGCTGGGTGGTCCACAATGCTCCTTGCGCGTTGGTGCTGCTGCAGGGGAGGCGGGCGCGGCTCCCTCTGCTGACAACCTCAAGGCTGTCTAATCCCAAGGACAAAGTAAAGGTGTGTCCCAGGACTCATCCATCGCATTCGACGCTTGGCCACCTTTGGCCGCAATGCCGCTGATAGGGTGTTGCCACATCATGAAACACCGTGAATGAAACGTTGGAACGGAAGGGGCTCAGTGGGCGAGACCGTTGCCAGCAACCAGCATGCCCGCTCCGCCGTAGTGGCGGACTCAGACAAGGACCGTTTGGCAGCCACTACGGCCGCCCTTGAAGCGGCGGGATTCAACGTTTTCCCCGCCGTGGACGCCGAGTCCTTGGCCACCTGCCTCCGGCACCACACACCCTCAGTGGCAGTGTCTGAAAGCGCCCTGGCACAAGGGCTCCGCAGCCCTGGAGTCCCCATGCTGCTGGTCCTCGCTTCCCAGGAGTCCTTGGACCTTCAGGAAGTGGAGTCCTGGCGCGTAGCGGACTACGTCATCAGTCCCGTGCGTGCCGGAGAACTGGTCCACCGGGTTGAAACCCTGATCGGTCGAGGCACCGAGCGCGCACGTTCCCGCGGCGAAATCGAAGCGTTGCGGGAAAGCCTCCGCAATGTCTCCTCGGCGATCCGGGAAACCAACGATCCCCAACTGATCGCAGACCACGTGGTCCGCGGCTTCGGCGAGGCCCTGGACGTGGACCATGTCTGGTTCGCGACCTTCCGTGACGAACGAGTCCCCAGCATTCGTGCGCAGTGGAACCGCCCGGGCCTTCCAATGCTTCCGGCGAGGCTGGGCGAGAGCGAAAATGCCATTACGGAGGCAGCCAACAGACTGTGGGCGGACGCAGATGTCCTGGCGGTCGCCGACCACCGCGAAGACCCCGACTCCAGGATTGCCAAGGCCCTCCGGGAATGGTCCGGCGAGCTCTACCCCGTGTCCACCGTCCTCCTCCCCGTGGGTGAGGGCGCGTCCGCCATGGGAATCATCCTGCTCTCCACCGTCGAGGAACGGCACGATTGGACCCGACCCGAGATCGCCTTGATGCAACACGTGGCCGGGAACGTGGCCCACGGGCTCATCCAAGGCCACCTCATCAGTGCCCAACAGCGGGTACTGCACCAGTTGAGGCAGCTGGACAAGGCCAAGACCGATTTCCTGGCTACCGTCAACCATGAACTCCGGACACCGCTGACCTCCATCACCGCATACCTGGACATGATCCAGGACGGGTCCGGCGGTCCGGTGCCCGACGGCATCAGGAAGATGCTGGACGTCATCGCCCGGAACTCCGACCGCCTCCGCAGGCTCATCGAGGACATGCTGACGGTGTCCATGCAGGACGGCAGCAACCTGGACCTCAAACCAGTCGATATTGCCAAGCTCCTCCAGGTGGTGGTGGCCACGCTTCGGCCACTGGCAGAGTCCCGCCACGTATCGTTGTCCTTTACCGAGGGGACTGACGACATCGAGGTCACGGCCGACGAAGCGAAGTTGGAGCAGGTGTTCACCAACATCGTGGCCAATGCCATCAAGTTCACGCCCGAGGGCGGCCGGGTGGGCATCACCAGTTCGGTCTCGGAGTCGGAGGGTGGCGGGCTGGCATTGGTAGAGATCGCAGACAACGGCCTGGGCATCCCCGAGCACGATCTCCCCCACATCTTCACCCGCTTCTACCGGGCCTCCAACGCCACGTCCGCAGCGGTCCCCGGCAGCGGGCTTGGACTGGCAATTGCGCACGACATCATCAGCCGCCACATGGGCCGGCTCCTGCTGGATTCCACTTTGGGGTCCGGCACCACGGTGTCAGTGGAACTGCCGGTGGGCGGGCCGTAATCACGCCCCTCCGCGGTGTGACAGACGTGTCAACGTGAGCTCCGTACAAGTGCTCCGCGGTCACTAATGCTCGACATACTCCGAAACAAAAATTGATGCCCCGGGCAGCGGCCCGGGGCATCAATTGACGTTATTTGGCCTTGAGAGGCGCTCCCCCAATGTTTAGTTCGGCCACCAACCGATGCTGGTGGTGTTCGTCTTAGTGGTGGTGACGCTGTTAGGCCACCAGCCGATTGCCGTGCTGTCCTGCGTAGGCTCGGCATTAGCCGGGGCAGCGAAACCCGTTACTGCCAGAACCGCCGCCATGAGCAGGGTTGCCGCAAATTTTTTCATCCGCTATGCCCTTTCGTACTGATGCGAATTTGTTGTCTGTGACTTGAATAAAGTCACGGTGCAAACTATACGAGCTTTTCTTCCGCAATGACATGGATAATGGGCACATGCAAAGTCCGCACCTCGCCTCCCACCTCGTTGCCGGTCTCACGGCACGCGCAAAGTGGAAGGAGCGGGACTTCGACGATGYCTACCGCCTTGCCGGAGACGCTGCCGGACTGGCCACGATCGCCGGCGATGACGAATCCTGGTGGAACATGCGGTACCTGCAGGCGGAATGCCTCCGGGACCAAGGGCGCATTGAGGAGTACCTCGACGTCTCCTTGGAGCTCAATAATCACAGCCTGACCGCTTCCTCGCCCGAGCTCGGGGCCAAAGCAGGAACCATGGTTGCAGTGGCATTCCAAGGCCTGGGCAGGCTCCCCGAGGCTGCGGTCATGGCTGCCGACGCGGCGAAACTTGCTGCCACGGATACCGAACTGCTGTACGTCCAGATCCTCGCCCAGCGTGCCCTGATCGCCGCTTTGGCAGAGAGCCGGCTCCTGGACGATGCCTGGCGCGAATGCCTCGTCCTTGAAACCCTGCTGACCGACGACGTCGACGAAGACACTGCAGGCAAGGGCTATTGGGTGATCGGCAACGTTGCGTTCCTTGCCGATCGCGTTGCCGACGGCGGCCGTTACCACGATCTCGCGGCTGAACGGCTTTCACCGTCCAAGGATGTTGATTTGTGGGCACGCTTCAACAGGGCCTCAGCGGAAATGCGCCTTCAGGCAAAACTTAGTGATCCTGCAACCCTCCGCTGCATTGAAAGGGCGGAGCTCGCCACGGATATTGTGGGCGGCTCCGAGCGGGACCACTTGGAAATGTCGCTGGTCCGCGCCCACTGGTATTTTCTCAGCGGTGATATGCAGCAAGCCACCGCAATCCTTGAACCGTTGTGCGCCCGCTCCTCCATTCTGGCCACACAAACCTCGGCGGAAGCACATTTCCTTTTGGCCCGGACCTTGCTTGAATCCGATCGACGGCAGGATGCCCTGGTGACGATCGAAAAAGCTGCCATGCTGTTCGAACAGGCGGCGTTGCCTGAACGCAGCGCAGCTGTTCGGGAGTACCTTCGCCATAGCGATGAACAACGAGGCGAGCCACACGGGGGGTGAGCATGTCCGAGGGGAAAATGTACTCCGGCCACGACCCGCGACTTGAGCTGCTCCTGGACGGAATCGTGAGGTTGGCCGCCGGGGATCTCAACACCAGAATCGACGTCTCGGACGCCCGGGATGAAATCGATGCCGTCATCATGGGCACCAACCTCCTGGCTGAGGACCTTCAGATCGTTTACGAAGAGCTGGAGCAACGGGTGCAGGCCCGTACCCAGCAGCTCAATGAAGCCCACCTGGCGATGCAGCACATGGCCATGACCGATCCCCTGACAGGCCTGAACAACCGCTCCGCTTTTGCCACGGCACTCAGCGAAGCCCAGGCCAGCGGTGCGCTGAGCGGCCGAAAAGCAGCCATCCTCCTCCTGGACATGGACGGGTTCAAAGCGATCAACGACTCGTTGGGGCACACCATCGGAGACAGGGTCCTGGAAACGGTGGCAGCCCGGATCACCGGCGCTGTGCGCGATCAGGACATGGTGGCCCGCATGGGCGGGGATGAATTCGCGGTACTGATCCCCGACGTGACTCCAGCGATAGCCGCCTCCATCGGCAACCGCATCCTTGCCGCAGTGGTAGGCGTCATGGAGATCGAGGGCCAGCACCTGCGGTGCGGTGCCAGCATGGGCCTCCGGATGGCAGATCCCGGCCACAGCGCTGAGGAACTGATGATGGAAGCGGACATCGCCATGTACGAGTCCAAAGCTGATGGGCGCGGCAAGCTCAAGGTCTTCGAACCCGCCATGCTGCATGCCCGGCAGATGCGGAACCAACTGGTGGGCGAACTCAAAGAAGCGATCACCGGCTCGCAGCTGGTGCTCTACTATCAGCCGATCATCCGGTTGGATACCCGCGAAATCGAAGGCGCGGAGGCTTTGGTCCGCTGGAACCACCCCACGCGCGGACTCATCATGCCGGACGAGTTCATCCCCATTGCCGAGGAAACGGGAATGATTTCCGATTTAGGCGGCTGGGTGCTCCGCACCGCCGTCGAGCAGTTGAAGCAATGGCGCACCGACCCCCTCACGTCGGGCCACAACTTCAGCATGCGCATCAACGTTTCGGCGGCGGACCTGCAGCGCCTGGAGTTCATCGAAGACGTCCGGGAGGCTTTGGCCTCGGCTGAGCTGGACCCGTCGCTCCTGGTTCTGGAACTGACCGAGAGCGCGGTCATTCTAGGCAATGACTTGGACCGCTACACGCTCAACAGCCTGCGCCGCTTGGGCGTGGGACTGGAAATCGACGACTTTGGCACTGGCTATTCGTCCATCAGCTACCTGCGCCAGCTCCCGGTGGACACCGTCAAAGTGGACCGGACCCTGCTTTCAGCACTGGGCAGCGACCCCTCGCAACCCGCGCTGTTGGCCGCCGTGCTGCAACTGATCCGGGCTTGCGGGCTGGCTGCGGTGTGGGAAGGTGTCGAAACTGCCGACCAAGCCGAGTACCTGCTCAGCATCGGGTGCACCAGCGGCCAGGGGTACTACTTCAGCAGGCCGCTGCCTGAAGGACAGCTGACCGAGCAGTTGAAGCACCACAAGACGTGGCCCGTCAGTTGATGGTCCGCGTCCACGGATGGTGCCGGGTGCGCCACTCGGAGTCGAGAATCGCGTAGATGGTCTCCGTGGCCCATTGGCCCTTGTAGTGCCAGTTGTCCACCAGGGTGGCTTCCAGGCGCATGCCCAGACGCTTGGCGATGCCGGCCGATCCTTCGTTGAGGGCATCCAACTTGGCATCAACGCGGTGGAATGAAAGTGTCTCGAACGCAAGCCTCAGCACGGCTTCCGCGGCCTCGGTGGCAATGCCGTGGCCTTGGGCATCAGGATGGAGAATCCAGCCCACTTCTGCCTGCCCTGTCCCCTCCAGCCATTTCAGCACCACCTCGCCCATGAGGCCCGGGTGGTCCTTCCGCTCGATGGCCAGGCAGATCCAGTCGCCCTCCTGGTTGAATTCGAAGTTGGCGTACCGGCCAAGGACTTCCATGGACTTGGTCCTGGTCAGCTCGTTGCGCAGAAGGAACCGGGCAGTCTCGGGGAGTGACTGGTATCCGTGGAACCTCTCGAGGTCTTCAGCGTCAAAGCGGCGCAGAATGAGTCGGTCGGTGGTGATGGGGAGCTCAATTTCGGGCATGTCTCCGAGGCTACTAGGTGCGGGCGAATACTGGTCCAGTCTTGACACGTGGCGCGATCTGGGATTACCTAATGAACATTCGGTAAATAAAGCTGGAGGCAATGACGCATGGTTGAAACAACCCTCTCCGGTGCATCGCACCACATCCTGACGAACGACTACGCGTCCGAATGGATGGGCATCGAGGTCCTCAAGGTCGACGACGGCCACGCCACCATCCGCATGCACCTCCGCCAGGAGATGCTCAATGGATTCGGCATGGCCCACGGCGGAATGATCTTCGCCTTTGGTGACACAGCCTTCGCGCTGGCCTGCAACCCAGCCAACCCCACGCCCAAGCAAGCCGCCAACATCACGGTGGCGTCCGGCGTCGACATCAACTTCATCAAGCCCGCGTTCGAAGGCCAGGTGATCACCGCCGTCGCAAACCGCCGCGCGAGCACCGGCCGAAGCGGCCTGTACGACATCCAGATCTACGCGGCTGCGCCCGACGCCCATTCCGCCCCTGATAACCAGCACGGTGAACTCATTGCCGAGTTCCGTGGCCGCAGCCGCACCATCTCCAAGAAGTAGGAACCCCATGACGCAGAACACCGTGGCTGCACCCGCAGCCCGCACCTCAGACGCCCCAGTGCTGGACCGTGAAGAAACCATCTCCCGCGACGAGCTCGAGGCCCTGCAGCTCACCCGCCTCCAGCACACCGTGGCGTACGCCTACGATCGCGTACCGCTCTACAAGCGCAAGTTCGACGAGGCCGGCGTGCACCCCTCGGACCTTCGCGAGCTGAGCGACCTGGGGAAGTTCCCGTACACCACCAAGGAAGACCTCCGACTGGAATACCCGTTCGGCATGTTCGCCGTCCCCCAGGACCAGGTGGCACGCATCCATGCGAGCTCCGGCACCACCGGCCGTCCCACAGTAGTTGGCTACACCAAGCAGGACCTCGCCAACTGGGCAACCTTGGTGGCCCGCTCCTTCCGCGCTTCCGGAGTCCGCCCCGGCATGAAAGTCCACAACGCCTACGGCTACGGTCTCTTCACCGGCGGCCTCGGAGCGCACGCCGGCGCCGAAGCACTCGGCTGCACCGTCATTCCGATCTCCGGCGGCCAGACCGAACGCCAGATCCAGCTCATCCAGGACTTCAAGCCGGACGCCATCCTTGCCACGCCCACCTACCTGCTGACCATCGCCGATGCCATGGCACACCAGGGCATCGACCCCACCTCCACCTCGCTCAAGTACGCCGTTCTGGGCGCCGAGCCGTGGACCGAAGAGATGCGCCACGAGCTCGAAGTCACCATGAACATCAAGGCCTCGGACATCTACGGCCTCTCCGAGGTCATGGGCCCGGGCGTCGCCGGGGAAGCCGTTGAAACCCAGGACGGCTGCCACATCTGGGAAGACCACTTCCGCCCGGAAATCATCGACCCCTTTGACCACTCCACGGTCCTGGCAGACGGTGAACCCGGCGAACTCGTCTTCACATCCTTGACCAAAGAAGCGTTGCCCATCATCCGCTACCGCACTAAGGACCTCACGCGTCTGCTGCCCGGCACCGCCCGCCCCGCGCACCGCCGCATGGGCCGCATCACCGGCCGCAGCGACGACATGATCATCCTCCGTGGCGTAAACCTGTTCCCTTCGCAGATCGAGGAAATCGCCCTCCGCATCCCGGAACTCAGCCCGCACTTCCAGCTCGAGATCACCCGTCCCGAAGGCAAACGCATGGATTCGCTGACGGTCAAGATCGAGCGCCGCGAGAACGTTCCGTCAGAGGCAGGCACGACGGCGGCGCACACCTTGCGTGAGCAGATCAAGATTCACGTCGGGTCATCTTGTGTAGTGGACGTGGTAGAGCCCGGTTCCCTTGAGCGGTCCAACGGCAAACTTCGCCGGATCTACGACATGCGCCCCAAGGGCTGATCGCCGTCCCCCGCTGAGATCGTGAGAAAATGCCAGCATGCCTACTGAGACCACCACCAAGCGCGGACGGCCCGGTTATGACCAGCAGTCGGTGCTCCGCATCGCCGTCGACGTCTTCAACCGCCACGGGTACGACGCCACGTCCATGGGCATCCTGGCCGAGAACCTCGGGATCTCGAAGTCAGCCATCTACCACCACGTGCCGTCCAAGGGCGATCTGCTGAAGCTCGCCCTGGACCACGCGTTGGGCGGTCTGGAGGCCATCCTGGAGGAGCCATCCGCTACGTCCGGTCCCGCTGACGCCCGGCTAGAGTTCGTGCTGCGGCAGACCATTGCGGTGCTGGTGGACCGGCTGCCCTTCGTCACACTTCTTCTGCGCCTTCGAGGCAACACGGAGATTGAGCGGGACGCCCTGGAACGCCGCCGCGCGTTCGACCACAAAGTGGCTGAGCTGATCTCCGCTGCCCGGGAAGACGGGTCTCTGCGCCAGGACATCGATCCCCGCACCGTGACCCGCTTGCTCTTCGGCACCATCAACTCGATCGTGGAATGGTACAAGCCCGGCGGATCCCTGTCCCCGGAGAAGCTCGCGGACGACGTCATCACCATGGCTTTCGACGGCCTCCACACGGCCGCCTGACCGTCTCTCAGATCCCACGGCCTTCCGGCGAACCGTCTCTCACCTCCCACGGGCTTGAGCCGAACCGTCTCTCACCTCCCACGGCTCTTGAGCCGAACCGTCTCTCACCTCCCACACCCTTCCGGCGAACGGTCTCTCACATCCCACACCCTTCCGGCCGTGCGGCCGTATGTGTGCGGTCGTATGGTTTTCTGAGACAGCTTGATGGGAGATTCGCTTCAGATGACCACGCCAAGAAGAAAATACGATGCTGCGTTCCGCGAGGAAGCAGTGCAGCTGGTTTTGTCCACTGGTCGGTCGTTGAAACAGGCAGCTGAGGAGATCGGGGTGAAGGAAATCACGCTGGGAAACTGGCTCGCGCGGGCCCGTGAGCGTTCCCCCGGTGGTCCGGTACAGGTCCCGGCGCCCGATCGTGGGCCCGTGGGATGGGAAGAGCGTCAGTAGGCACTGGCCGAGAACGCGCCTCTGGAGCCGAGGTTGAGTTCCTGGAAAACCAGCGCCTTCTTTGCCGCGAAGCAACAGTAGAGGACTTCTCAGGTAGCTTCGTCGCGCGGTCTCCTGTCCGCCCTCAACCGAAACGCCGAACGCCTTCCCCATCATGTGGGAAGGCGTTCGATCGGCCGCTGGCGCGTCGATTTCCATCTAAACCCGCGGGACATGAAAGAGCGTCACACCCAAACCCGCGGGACATGAAAGAGCGACACGCCCAAACCCGCGGGACATGAAAGAGCGTCACACCCAAACCCGCGGGACATGAAAGAGCGACACGCCCAAACCCGCGGGACGTGAAAGAGCGTCACGCTCAAACCCGCGGGATGTGAGAGAGGGTTACTTCTCCACGAGTGTGAGGACGTCGTACGTGGCCACGATTTCGTCGTTCTGGTTGGTCAGGACAGCGTCCCAAGCAACTTCGCCGTACTCGTCCGTCTCACGCGGAGTGATCTTCTTAGCAGTCAGCGTGACCCGGATGGAGTCGCCCGCCGCCACCGGGGTGATGAAGCGCAGGTTCTCCAGGCCGTAGTTGGCCAGGACGGGACCCGGCGCGGGCTCCACGAAGAGGCCGGCAGCCCAGCTCAGGAGCAGGTATCCATGGGCCACGATGCCGGGGAAGAACGGGTTGGCTTCGGCGGCTTCCTGGTTGGTGTGGGCGTAGAACGTGTCGCCCGTGGAATTGGCGAATGCACTGATGTCCTCGAGCCTGACTTCCCGGAGTTCCGAGCGAACAGCGTCGCCGATCCGGAGGGTCGCCAACGACTTGCGGAACGGGTGCTCGCCCTCGGTTTCCACGGTGAAGTTGCGGTCGGCGCCGGTGTGCCACTGTCCTGTGACGGCGGTCAGCATGTTCGGGGAGCCCTGGATGGCGGTGCGCTGCATGTGGTGCAGGACGGAGCGGATACCGCCCAGCTCCTCGCCACCACCGGCGCGGCCCGGACCACCGTGAACCAGGTGCGGAACCGGGGATCCGTGACCGGTGGAGGAGCGAGCGTCTTCACGGTTGAGCATGTGGACGCGGCCGTGGTGGGCTGCGATGCCAAGCACCAGCTCCTGCGCCACGGAGGGATCGTTGGTGCACACGGAAGCTACCAGGGAGCCGGAACCGCGGGCTGCGAGGCGGACGGCATCGGCCAAATCCGAGTAACCGAGTACGGAGGAAACCGGACCGAATGCCTCGAGTGAGTGGACTTCCTCAGTTTCTGCGTCCGCCCAGCTCAGGAGAACGGGCGACATAAACGCGCCGTCCTCCACGACCCCCACTTCGCCGCCGACTGAGGTGACCGACGGCGTATCGAGGGATCCGTACGCAAGCTCGCCACCGGCGTCGAGCATTGATTGCACAGCAGCGCGGACGTCGGCGAGCTGCTCCAGCGAAGCCAGGGCACCCATGGTGACGCCCTCGGCGCGGGGGTCGCCAACAACGACGCGCTCATTAATTCGGGCACCAACGGCGGCGGCGACCTCGGCGGTCAGCGCCTGCGGGACGATGATGCGGCGGATGGCCGTACACTTCTGGCCGGCCTTGACGGTCATTTCGGTGACGACGGCCTTGACGAAAGCGTCGAACTCGGGAGTGCCGGGAACAGCATCCGGGCCGAGAATCGCGGCGTTGAGGGAGTCGGTCTCAGACGTGAAACGGACGCCACCCTGGACCACGTTGCGGTGGCCCTTCAGCGAGTTCGCCGTTGAGGCCGATCCGGTGAAGGACACGAGGTCGCGGTAATCGAGTTCGTCCAGGATGGTGCGCGCGGAACCGGAGATCAGCTGGAGGGAACCGGCCGGGAGAATGCCCGATTCGACCATTGCCTTGACCGCAGCGGCGGCGACGTAGCCCGTGGGCGTAGCCGGCTTCACGATGGTGGGAACACCGGCGAGGAAGGCGGGAGCGAACTTCTCGAGCATGCCCCACACGGGGAAGTTGAAGGCGTTGATCTGCACTGCGACGCCCGGGATGCGGGTATAGATGTGCTCGCCCGCGAACGAGCCGTCCTTGGAGAGCACCTCCATGGGGCCGTCCACCACCACCTGCGAGTTGGGCAGTTCACGGCGGCCCTTGGATCCGAACGTGAAGAGCACGCCGATGCCGCCGTCGATGTCGATCATGTTGTCGATCTTGGTGGCGCCGCTCTGCGACGAGGACTCGTACAGCTCCTGGCGCCGGCCGTTGAGGTACTGGGCAAGCTCCTTGAGCTTGAGCGCACGCTGGTGGAACGTCAGCTTCCCGAGTTCAGTTTGGCCTGTGGTGCGGGCGAAATCCACGACGGCGGCAAGGTCCAGTCCGTCGGTGCTCACGTTGGCCAGGACTTCTCCGGTGCTGGCATCGCGGACAGGGACTTTCCTGGCATCAGGCGCCGGTGTCCACCAGGCATCCTGAACGTAACTGGGGACGGTTGCAACGGCTGTGGTTTCCGGGGCGACTGCGGTAGTGGTCATCGTCGACGGGTCCTTCCAAGGCACGTGAAAGCGGCACGGTCATTGCTGACTGGAGCCAACATTACTGACCGGCCGTTCGGTAATATATACAGGGTACATGAATGCCCGGAGGAGTACAGCAGTTATTTCGCGGGAGGCGTCAGCCCCGGCCACCCAGCTTCCTGGCCAACAACAGCGGCTTCTTGAGGAACTCCCCCACACTGGTCCGGGCAATGACCGTCTGGTTCAGGGCATCCAGCCGTTCCAGAACGTGGTCCAGCTTGGCGCCGGTTTCGTCGAGTCGGCGCTGCTGGGCACGGATGAGTTCCTCCTGCTCAGCCAGGACGCGCGTCAGGTACAACATCCCGCCAAGCCCTCCCTGGGCGACGCCATCGCGAAGATGCTCATCGCGGACCAAGGCATCGTAGCGGGCATGCTCGGCGGCCTTTGCGAAAATGCTGTTGCCCTCATGCCCCTCGGACTCCGGCCGTTGCGACCAGAACGCGAGCGGTTCGCCGTCGAGGAATCCCACGCGCGAGTGGCTGAGGGTGCGCAAGTGGAACTCCCAGTCGCCCACCACGGGGAGGTCCTCGTTGTAGTAGCCCACGGCGTCGTGCAGGCTCCGGCGGTACAGGAACGAAATGGGAACGGCCCGGTTGATCTTCAGCATGTCCGCAAGGGTGATCTGCTGCATGTCCGCCCAGAAGATCTCACGGCGGATCGGCTCAATCCGGTCCCCCACCAGCTCCTCGATAACGATCTCCGTCCGGACCATGACGCCACTTTCGGCTCCATTGGCAGGATCGTCCAGGTAAGCCACGGTGCGCTCAAGGAAGTTCGGGGCCCAGAAATCGTCGTCGTCATGGATCACAATGAACTCACCGGATCCGGCTTTGATACCCGCGTTCGACGCCGCTTCCATCCCCACGGACTCGGAATGGTGGAGCGTGGTGATCCGATCCCGCTCGCCGTCGGCCCGCTGGGAGGTGAGGCGATCGACGTCGGCCGGGTTGCCGCCGTCGTTCACAATAACCAACTCGAAATCCTGGAAAGTCTGGGCGAAGACATCGTCCAGGGCCCGGGCCAGGAAAATCGGACGGTTCTTGGTTCGGGTCACGATAGTGACGCGGGCACCGGCGTTCATGGCGGGTCCATTCCGTTGGGGAAGTGTGATCAATCCTGCATGTTAGCAGCGGTAGTGGCCCCCGAGCCGAGCTTTGACCTCAGTGCGTCAACCTCGTGTTCCACAACGCCGTTGGCCCTCAAAAAAGCCACAACGTCCAGCCCCTCGAGGAACTCCCGCAGGCCCGCCCTTTTCTGCTCCAGCATGGCCTCAAGTTCGTCCTCGGGAAGGTACGGATCTTGGGCATGCGGGGCACCATGCGTTCGATGCCGCTCGTTGATTCCCCGGGCCGCAAGCTCGTAGCCACGCACAATGTCCTCGTCACTCCTACCCGCCAGCCGCTGCAGCATCAGCGCGATCACGCCGCTGCGATCCCTCCCCGCCGAACAGTGAACCACAACCTTGCCGGGCGACGCCGCAATGGACTTGAAGACCGGAGCGATCTTGTCGGCGAACAGGTCCACGTAGTCGCCGTACTTCGCCGGATCCTTCAAGTACGGACCGAACAGCTCGCTGAAGCGGCGGTGATCCGGATCCTCCGTGGGGCAATGTACGACGTCGATACGCGCCTTCACGTCATCCGGCACCTCGGGATCGGTGTCGCGTTGGCGACGCTCGCGGGAGGCGCGGAGGTCGATCACGGTGCGGACGCCGTCGTCGTACATCTGCTGCCAGCCGACCTCGGTGACCCACTCATGCCGGCCCATCCGATAGACGTCCCCGGCGATCCGCCATGCGTTTACGGCGCCGTCCCAGTGGACGCTTCGGTGAGCTTCAGATGTCCCCTCCATAGCAGCCAGCTAAGCACATGGGAGGGCGCGTGTGTGAGCGTTGAGGTGCGCCGAGGGGTTGGCTCTCGGCACTTTCGGGTGCGCCGAGGGGTTAGCTCTCGGCACTTTCGAGCGTGCATACTGCCGAAAGCCCGCCCCTCGACGAATGGGTAGACCTACCGCTTGGCCAGCTGGGCAGGCTTGACAGCGGAGATCAGCGCGGCTGCGTAGGCTTGATGCCCGGCAATGTTCGGATGGAAGTTGGCGTCCGGGAGAGGCAGCCGGAAGTCCAGGATGATCCACGGCACCAGGGAATTCGCAGCGTGGCCGGCAAACCTCTTGGTGACGTCGATGAACTTCGCGTTGGTCCGGCTGTCAGCCACCGCTTTGGCGATGGTTGAGTTCAGAGCGTCGATGGCCTGATTGACCTTTGCTTGGTTCTGGACGGGAATGACCGGCACACCATTCACGGGATCAAAAAGCCGCGGATAGCCAAGGACAGCAATGGTTGCCTGCGGAGCCGAAGCTTGAATGGTTTGGTAGATACCCTCAAGGCCGGCCTCAAGCACGGGGAGGTTGGCGATGATCGCATTGACGGTCCCTGCGCACGTCACGGTGTCCGGAGTCGCGCAAGCCTGAAGCGCCACGAGGCTTCCCGCATCGATGGCGCCGGCGGTGATGCTCACCAACTCGGCATTTCGAAGCGAGGTTTGGCCGGCGGCGATCTGTTCAACTACCGACGGTGCACCGTTGTAAAAAGGACCACCGGGCACGAGCAGGGCTCCGTGGCAAGCGAGGTTTTCAAGTAAGTTGACCCGGCCAGTATCCGCAACCACATCCACATAGCCAGGCTTGCTCTGCCAGCAAAGGGCGTCCCGGTAGAGCCCTCCTGCACCGGTCCCCGCCGTGTACGAATCACCGAGTGCCACGTAGTCAGCCGGTGGTGGAGGTGCGGCATTTGCAGGACTCCCCACGAATCCCAACGAAAGTCCCAGGACAGCGAGCCCGCCCACTAAAGCCGCCAGCCGTCGTCGTGCTTGATGAGTTGCCATGATTTTCCCCTTCGCACTGCTCAAATGGGGCTCCGGCACTCCGAAAGTGCGGAGGTCACGGCTCGCCCCACCACTCGGCCGCATACCGGGGCAATGTGTTGGCAAGAGTACGCCTGATGGGGTGCCGCGGAAAGACGTTGACACTGGTCGACGACGAAAGGTTCCGAGCTTCGGGCATGTGCCGAGGGGTTAGCTTCGGCACTTTCGCGGGAGCCAATAAAGGCGAGAGCTAACCCTTCGGCGCGGCGGGTAAAGGGACAAGACGGGCAGAATTCAGAAATCGATCCAGGCACGACCCTTGCGGAGCCTGAGTGACCCATGTCATACTCGTTCTCGATGCGCATCGACGATACGTATCGACAATCATTCAGACTGTTCAGCAGCGAGCACAAGGAGGTCAGGCCATGCCCACCAGCAAGGACGTAGCCCAGGCCGCCGGAGTAGCCCAAAGCACGGTTTCTTACGTCTTGAGCGGCAAGCGGCCCATCTCCGAGAAGACTCGGAAAAAGGTTGAGGACGCCATTGAGCAGCTCACCTACCAGCCCAATGCCGGAGCACGTGCCCTGGCTGGACGCCGGACGCACGTGATTGGCCTGGTCATTCCCTTCATTCCTGAGCTGGAGATGGGTTCGATTATGGAGTTCGTCTCCGTGATCGCTTCCACGGCGCGGCAATACGACCACGACATCCTGCTGGTGACGGAAGACGAAGGCGCCGCCGGGTTGCGCCGCGTCGTCGGTCAACAAATCTGCGATGGACTGATCCTCATGCAGGTTGAAGACGAGGACGAACGGCTGCCTATTGCGCGGAGCTTGAACGTGCCGGTACTGCTGATAGGCATCCCCCGCGACCCGTCCGGGTTGGTGTGCATCGACGCGGACTTTGAAATGGCCGGTGATCAGTGTGTCAGGGACATGGCCGCAGCCGGGCACGACGTCATCTCGATCATTGACTGGCAGCCGGCAGTGGTGAACCGGCACGTGAATTACGTGGAACGGTTCATGGGTGGTGCGGATGCTGCCGCCCAGAGCCTGGGAGTGTCGGTCCAGCATTTTCCTGGTGGTGCGGACGTCAGTATCATCACCGATTCCGTGGATAAGGCACTGGCCGCCACCCACGGCAAACCGGCGTTCATTGCGCCGGACCGTACAGTCCAAGACATCCTGCGCCGGGCATTGAACGCCCGCGGACTCACACCAGGCGTGGATGTCTCCGTGATCGGCAGTGCTTCCCCAACGCTTGCAGAGCTCCAGCCCATTCCGCTCTCCACCATTGACCTCCGCCCGGCAGAAGTTTCCCGCCGCGCGGTGAAGATTATTTGCGACCTCCTCGAAGCCGAAAACCAGGGACCACACGAATCCCTGGAATTGGTACCCACGGTCATTACGCACCGTGCAAGCACGCTCCGCCCACCCCACGGCAGCTAAGCCCCCTCTGTAACCACCTGCTCTACCTCCGATTCCGAATCCATCGATACGCATCGTCGATACGCATCGATAAATCGATCCCACAAAAGGAACAGACAATGAAGTCAGCACTAAGGACACGCCGTCCACTTGCCCTCGCCGTAGTTGCCTTGGTCGGTTTGCCCCTGGCTCTTTCCGCCTGCGGTAACTCCACTGCAGCTTCATCGACGGAGTCCGTTACCGAACTCTCCGTGATGGATTACTACAACAACGAGCCTGACAAGTCGTTCATTGGGGACGCCCTGACCAAGTGCGGCACGCAACTGGGCGTGACCGTGAAGCGCGAAACCGTCCCCGGAAAGTCGCTCATTTCCAAGGTTCTCCAGCAGTCCTCCTCCAAGACGCTCCCCGACGTCCTCATGCTGGACAACCCGGACCTCCAACAGATCGCCGCCACGGGAGCGCTGGCTCCCCTGGCCGATTTCAACGTCAGCACGGAAAACTTCGCCGAAGGCGTGCTGAGCGCTGGCACCTACAAGGACAAGGTCTACGGGTTGGCGCCCACCGTTAACACCATCGCCCTGTTCTACAACAAGGACATCCTGGCCGCAGCCGGAGTTACTCCCCCCACTACGTGGGATGAACTCAAGGCGGCTTCCGCAAAGCTCACTGCCGGAGACCAGTACGGACTCGCATTCAACGCCAACCCCACCTACGAGGGCACGTGGCAGTTCCTTCCCGTCATGTGGTCCAACGGCGGCGACGAGAAGAAGATCGACACCAAGGAGACCGAGCAGGCCCTGCAACTGTGGACCGACCTTGTGAAGAGTGGCTCGGTTTCGTCTTCCGCGCTCAACTGGACCCAGGCTGACGTGAAAGACCAGTTCCTGGCAGGCAAAGCCGCCATGATGGTCAACGGACCGTGGCAGATCCCGGCCTTGGACAAGCAGCCCACCCTTCAGTACGGCGTAGTCAAGATCCCTGTCCGTGAGGCCGGGCAGACGTCCGTTGCTCCGCTCGGCGGCGAAGTATGGACTGTCCCGCAGACCGGGAACAAGGCCCGGCAAGCCAAAGCCGCTGAGATGGTGGCCTGCTTGAACAGCGACGAAAACCAACTGGCCATGGCCACGGCCCGCAACACCATCCCTTCCAAAACCACGCTCTCGGACAAGTTTGCCTCCGACAACCCCAAGCTCGCCACGTTCACCGAGCTGATCAAGACCGCCCGTGCCCGCACCGGACAACTCGGAGAAGAATGGCCGGCGCAGGCTACCAAGATTTACACCGCCATCCAGACTTCGTTGACGGGCAACGCGTCACCGGCCGACGCCCTCAAGCAAGCCCAGGGTCAGTAGGCAGTCTCCATGTCATTAGCAACTGATTTACCTCAATCAGCGGGGCAGGCTGCCGGCAAGGCCGCGAAGACTCACGGTACCGGCACCGAAAAGCCGGCACCCCGGCGTCGTTCCCGTCAACGCCGCGAGCGCGTCTTCCAGTGGCTCTTCCTGGTTCCCGCAGTGGTCTACATGACGCTGTTCTTCGGCTACCCGGTAGTCAAGAACGTGGTGATGAGTTTCCAGGAGTACACCACCTCCACGTTCTTCACCGGAGAAGCCCCTTGGGTAGGGTTCGCCAACTACGTGACTGTGCTGTCGTCGTCGTTGTTTTCAACCTCGCTGCTGAATACCGCATTGTTCACCATCGGCTCGATTCTGGGCCAGTTCGTGATCGGCCTGGCGCTGGCGATCTTCTTCCAGCGCAAGTTCCCGCTCAACGGCATCCTGCGATCGCTGCTCCTGCTTCCGTGGCTCCTTCCCTTGATCGTGTCCAGTGCGGTGTGGCGCTGGATTCTGGATAAGGACAGCGGTGCGCTGAACCGGTTCCTCGGAGATCTCGGCGTCATCGATACGGGCATTCCGTGGCTCACCAGCACATCCCTGGCGCTGATTGCCGTGGTGGGTGTAAACATCTGGATCGGCATCCCGTTCAACCTGACCATCCTCTACGGCGGCCTGCAGGAAATCCCGGACGAGCTCTACGAAGCCGGCTCCCTGGACGGCGCCACCGGATGGAAAGCGTTCCGCCACATCACGTGGCCCATGCTGCGGCCTGTAGTCAGCGTGGTGCTGGTACTTGGAGTGGTTTACACCCTGAAGGTACTGGACATCATCCTGGGCCTCACCAACGGCGGGCCCGCCAATTCCACCCAAACCATCGCCACGCAGTCCTACAACCTTTCCTTCCACGAATTCAAGTTCGGCGAAGGTGCGGCCTTGGGCAACGTGCTGGTGATCATCTCCCTGGTCTTCGCAGTTCTGTACCTGCGGGCCAGCCGACGCGCAGTGGACGAGTGAGAAATCATGACAACCGCACTGAAAGCACCCAACCTCCTTCGCGACGGAGGGACAGCCAGCGGCCCAAAACCAACGGGACGCAAGAACTGGGGCTACACCGCACTGGCCATCTTCTTCCTGGCCGTGATGCTGTTCCCCGTCTATTGGATGATCAACGCCTCCCTGCAACCCAACGGCACCACCCTGGAAACCTCGTGGTTCCCGGTGAAACCTGACTTCACCGGCTACGCCACGGCCATCAATGAGCAAGCAGGCAACCTCGGAACCAGCCTCATCATCTCCCTGGGCAGCGTGGCGTTGAGCCTCGCAATCGCAGCTCCGGCCGCATACGCTCTGGCCTACTTCAAGGTCCGAGGCGCCGGTGTGGTCCTGTTCGCCATCCTCATCAGCCAGATGATCCCCGGGATCGTGGTGGCCAACGCCCTCTACACCGCGTACAACGACCTCGGCCTGCTCAACTCCATCCCGGGCCTGATCCTGGCTGACTCGGCCCACGGCATTCCCTTCGCGATCCTCATCATCCGGGCCTTCATGAACGGCATGCCTGCATCCGTAATCGAGGCCGCCCGGGTGGATGGGGCAGGACACCTGCGGGCGTTCTGGTCAATCGTCCTTCCGCTCAGCCGGAACTCCCTGATCACCGCGGGACTCTTCACCTTCCTGTTCGCCTGGAGTGACTTCCTTTTCGCACTGACCCTCACCACCACCGAAGCCGTCCGGCCTGTCACCTTGGGCATCTTCCAGTACATCGGCGCCTACGTGAATGACTGGAGTTCGGTCATGGCGACGGCGGTACTCGCCTCCATCCCGGCCATCGTCCTGCTGGTCGCGGCCCAAAAATACATCGCCGCCGGCACCACCGGCGGTGCGGTCAAGTAGACCGCTTACACACCTCCAAAGGAGAAATCATGACTGACAGCAATCCCATCCGCGTCACCGTGTGGTCCGAGAACCGCCACGAAAAGCGCGACGAACTGGTGGCCCGCCTCTATCCGGACGGCATGCACGGCGCCGTCAAGGCGGGCATCGAAGAGAACCTGGGTGCCGCCGTCGAGGTCCGGACCGCAACCCTGGACGATCCGGAACACGGCCTCACCGAAGAAGTCCTCGCCGCCACCGACGTCCTGACTTGGTGGGGCCACATGTCCCACGCAGATGTCGAGGACGAGATCGTGGAGCGCGTCCACCGACACGTCCTGGCCGGAATGGGCCTGATCGTGCTGCACTCAGGTCACTGGTCCAAGATCTTCACCAAGCTCATGGGCACCTCCTGCACGCTGCGTTGGCGCTCCGAGCAGGACCGCGAACTCGTATGGACCGTAGATCCCACGCACCCCATCGCCAAGGGCATCCCGCACCCTATCGAGATTCCGCAGCAGGAAATGTACGGCGAGTTCTTCGACATCCCCACTCCCGAGGAACTGGTGTTCATCAGTTCCTTCAGCGGCGGCGAAGTCTTCCGGTCCGGTTGCACCTTCCGTCGCGGTCACGGCAAAATCTTCTTCTTCAGCCCCGGCGACCAGGACTACCCCGTCTACCACCACAAGGACGTGCGGCGCGTGATCGCCAATGCCGTGGAATGGGCCGTCACCGACCGCCCTGAACGCGCTGTTCCGGAGCTGCTCCGCTACGAAACCAACGACTTCTTCAACGGCAAGAGCTACCAGGGAGCCAACGCGTGAACCCGCCTTTCGCTACGATTCCCGACGACGGTACTCCCCTTCGCGTCGTCGTTGTGGGCGCCGGGGGCATGGGCCGCGCGTGGCTTCGAACTGTAGAGTCGTCACCCTTGGTTGAGCTGGTGGGCATCGTTGACCTGGACCTTGCGGCTGCCGCTGACGCGGCGGCGTCCGTGGGCCGTCCCGACCTCCCCCTCGGTGCCGGGACCGCTCAGTTGGCGTCCGACGTCGGAGCCCAGGCAGTCATCAACGTCACCATCCCTGCCGCGCACCATCCGGTCACCACCGAAGCGTTGGCCGCAGGGCTGCCGGTCCTCGGTGAGAAACCAGTGGCTTCAACTGTGGCGCAAGGACTGTCCTTGGCCGCCGCCGCCGAACTCCACGGCCAGCTGTTCATGGTCAGCCAATCCCGGCGCTACAACAAACACCTGTTCGCGGCTAAACGGTTGTCCTCTGCCGTGGGTTCCGTGGGTATCGTCTCAGCGGAGTTCTTCAAAGCCCCGCGCTTCGGCGGATTCCGCGATGCCATGGATCATCCACTCCTGCTGGATATGGCCATCCACCAGTTCGACATGGCCCGATTCCTGCTCGACGCCGATCCTGTCTCCGTGTTCTGCGAGGAGTACAACCCGTCGTGGAGTTGGTATCGCGGGGATGCAGGTTCCACGGCCATCTTCGAGATGACCGGTGGCGAGCGGTTTGTTTTCACGGGCAGCTGGTGCAGCCCGGGCCAGGAAACCTCTTGGAATGCTTCGTGGCGCATCAGCGGTGAGCACGGAACTGTTCTCTGGGACGGCGACAACGAGCCGGTGTCCTCTGTTCCTGTTTCCGACGATGCCGTGGATTTCGGGGATCCTGGCCAGGAAATCGCCGGGTCCTTGCGGGACTTCGTCGCCGCTGTTCGCACCGGAAGCACGCCCATGGGACGGGTTCATCAGAACATCATGAGCCTGGCCATGGTGGAGGCCGCGATTCTCAGCGCTTCCACGGGCGCCCGGGTTTCCGTGGATTCGCTTCTGGAGGACTCCTACCAGCAAGCGATCCTGGCAGAACGGGACCCCGCGGTGCTGGAGGTACTGAAGTCGTGGACCTCGGTTCGGAGTGCGTTGGCCGTGGAGCGCCTGCCGTTGTGAGCCGCACGCACTCCTCGCTACCCTCGCCGGGGGGTTAGCTCTCGGGGTAACGAGCGCCTAGATACAGGCGAGAGCTCACCCCTCGGCGCACGCACTCCTCGCTACCCTCGCCACCCTCGCCGAGGGGTTAGCTCTCGGGACATTCAGCGCACCTAAAAAGGCGAGAGCTCACCCCTCGCCGCACGCACACCGAGGCGAACCTTCCCGTCTACGCGCCGTACTTCTCCAGCCGGAACTCCAGGCCGTTACGCACAGCCGGCCATTCGTGCTCGAGGATGGAGAACACCACGGTGTCGCGGAGGGCTCCGTCGGCGCTGCGGGAGTGATTCCGGAGCACGCCGTCCTGCTTGGCGCCGAGCCGGGCAATGGCTTCGCGGGACTGCTGGTTCATCCAGTGCGTGCGGAATTCCACGGCCGGGCAGCCCAGCGTCTCGAAAGCGTGGCGTAGGAGCAGCAGCTTCGAATCCGGGTTGGTCCCCGTGCCGTGCGCGGCCGCGGCGTTCCATGTGGATCCGATTTCCAAGCGAGGAGTCACGGCGTCGATGTTCATGTACGTCGTCATGCCGATGAGCTTGCCCGTAGCGTTGGAGCGCGTGGCGAAAGGCACCATGGAGCCTTTCGCCAGCAAGTCCAGGCGACGATCGATTTCAGCTGCCATGCCGTCCGGCGTCGGGACCGAGGTGTACCAAAGCTTCCAGAGGTCACCGTCGCGGGCTGCATCCACCAGCCCGTCATGGTGTTCCTGGCTTAACGGTTCCAGCGTCACGAATTTTCCGGTCAGGGTGATGGGTTCGATTGAAGTCACCCGGTTAGCCTAACCGCACGTGGGGCTCAGTCGTTCCAGTCGAAGAAGCCCTTGCCCGTCTTGCGGCCCAGCTCACCGCGAGCCACTTTGTCGCGGAGGATCTGCGGCGGCGCGAAACGGTCGCCCAGCGTGGAATGCAAGTATTCGGCAATGCCCAGGCGAACGTCCAAGCCCACAATGTCGGTAGTTTTCAAAGGGCCCGTGGGGTGCTTGTAGCCCAGGACCATGGCGGCATCGATGTCCTCCGCCGACGCCACGCCTTCCTCCACCATGCGCATCGCCTCGAGGGCGATTGCAACGCCAAGCCTTGAGGACGCAAAGCCCGGAGCGTCATTGACGACGACGGCGGTCTTGCCGAGTGCCTCAGTCCAGTTTTTCGCCGCAACAGCGAGTTCGGGAGAGGTCTTCTCAGCCAGCACCACCTCAATGAGGGTGGAGGCAGGCACAGGGTTGAAGAAGTGCAGGCCAACAAAGTTCGCGGGCCGGCGGAGCTCGTCGGCGAGCCCGGTGACAGAGAGCGAAGACGTGTTCGATGCCAGGAAAGCATCGGCGGACAAGTGCTCCTCCACAGCTTTCAGCGCTGAAACTTTGAGGTCGTAGTCTTCAGGCACGGCCTCCACCACGAGGCCGCAGTGGATGAACGACTCGTAGTCCGTGGAGGTGCTGAAGCGGGACATCGCTTGGTCAGGGGTTTCATTCAGGGTCCCGCGGGCGGCGGACTTGGCAACGGCATCGGCAACACGGCCTTGCGCTCCGGCCGCTGCCTCGTGATCACGTTCCACCACGATCACAGTGGCACCTTTGACGAGGAAGGCGTGGGCGATGCCGGCACCCATCCTGCCTCCGCCCAGGACTCCGACGACGTGCGGGATGGCGGGAGCTTCGGTCATTTCTGGGTCCTGTCGTCGGTGCCGGAAGTCGGAGCGGAAGAGGCGGATGCGTCCGTGTCTTGCGATGCCTTCGCCGATTTCTTGTCAAGGAAAGCCTGCATCCGGTCAAACTTGGCCTGGGACTCAAAAAGGATTCCCTGGGCCAGGGTGTCGATCAGCGGGTGGGCTTCGGCAGGGGCGTGGAACACGGACTTGGTGATGCGCACCGCCAAGGGGTCCTGGCGTCCGATCCGGTCGGCCAGTTTGTGCGCTGCGTCCATCAGCTCGGGGGCTTCGTGGATTTCGGTGATAAGGCTGATCCGCAAGGCTTCCTCTGCGCGGAGCACAGCGCCGGCGAGGAGAATTTCCTTGGCCTTCGGTTCTCCCACGAGTTCCTTGAGCCGCCAACTGGCACCTGCGGCGGCGAGAATTCCCAGCCCGGTTTCCGGGTTTCCAATCCTGACGCTCGGAGTCCCGATGCGGAAGTCCGCCGCGTAGGCGAGTTCAGCGCCCCCACCCAGGCAATATCCGTCCAGGGCCGCGATGACAGGCATGGGAAGCTTGGCGATCCGGACAAAGATGGTGGAGTTGATCCCCTGCAAGGCGTCGTCACGGCGCCGTTCGCGCAACTGCCCGATGTCGGCGCCGGAGGCGAACACCCCGTCCGTCCCGGCAATGATCAGTACTTTGGGGTTCCGCTCCAGTTCAGCACACACCTGGTGAAGCTCATCCACCATGGTCTGGTCAATCGCGTTGCGGACCTCGGGGCGGTTCAGCAGGACTGTGAGGCGGTCCTCGCGATCCTCAAGGAGGAGGGTGGTGAAGTCTTCCGGGTTCAGTGCCATTACACGCCTTCCAGCAGCATCGCGGTACCTTGTCCAACGCCGATGCACATCGTCGCCAGTCCAAGCCTGGGTCCGGTGGCGGAGGCGAGTTCACGCTCCATACGCCCCAGCAGCGTGATCGCAATACGCGAGCCGCTGGAACCGAGCGGGTGCCCCAAACTGATGGCGCCGCCGTCGTTGTTCACAATGTCGGGGTTCAACCCGAGGCGGCGCATGCTGGCGAGCGACTGCGTGGCGAAAGCTTCGTTGAGTTCAACGGCGCCCAACTGGTCCACGGTGAGCCCGGTGCGGGCCAGGATCTTCTGCGTGGCCGGGACGGGACCGATGCCCATGATCTCGGGCTCGCAACCTGCTGAAGCACCGTCGACGATGCGGGCGCGTGGAGTCAATCCGAACTTCTTGATGGCTGCTTCAGAGGCAACGATGATGGCCGAGGCGCCGTCGTTGAGCGTGGACGAGTTGCCGGCTGTGACCACGGATCCACCGGGCACGACGGGTCGCAACCCCGCCAGTACGTCCATGGTGGTGCCCTCACGTGGTCCTTCGTCGGTGTCCACCACGGTCTCGGACTTCCGGGTTTTGACCGTCACGGGAACGATTTCGTCCTTGAAGCGACCGCCCGCGATGGCAGCCAGTGCGCGCTCGTGGGAGCGGACGGCGAAGGCGTCAGCGTCCTCACGTGAAATCTTGTCCACTCGGCCTACTTCCTCGGCCGTTTCCGGCATGGAGTAGGTCATTTTGCCATCGCGTGAGAGCTCGCCCTTGGTGAAGAGCGGGTTGGCAAAGCGCCAGCCGATGGAGGTGTCGAAGATCTGCCCGGGCTTGGCGAACGCCGTGGTGGGCTTCTCCTGAACCCACGGGGCGCGGCTCATGGACTCAACGCCACCGGCCACTACGATGTCAGCGGCACCGGACTTGATCATGTGGCTGGCCATGATGATCGCGCTGAGGCCGGAAGCGCAGAGCCGGTTCACCGTGATGCCCGGAATATGGAGGGGAAGTCCGGCAAGAATGGTGGCCATACGGGCCACGTTCCGGTTTTCCTCGCCGGCGCCGTTGGCGTTGCCGAGGATCACCTCGTCAATGGAGTCAGGATCGACGCCGGCACGCGCCACTGCTTCCCGGACCACCAGTGCTGCGAGATCGTCCGGGCGGACGGAGGACAGCGCCCCACCGTAGCGACCTACAGGCGTTCGTGCGCCGCCAACAAGAAAAGCCTCGACCATGAGAACATCCTTCGCGAAAGTGAAAGGGACCGGTCCGGAATAATATACCGACCGTTCGTTCTATAAAGATTACACGGCCCGGCGGGCCGGTCAACAGCTGACGTCATCTGTTGCACCGCCCCGCCTGGGACCCTAAGCAAGCCGAAACGGCTCAGCACTAACCTCGAACAGGACCCGGAAGCCGGGATCACACCACCCGGATGCCGAGGTGACCAGCCAAAAGGGGCGCCATGAGGCTGAGTTGGTAGTCGTCGATAACAACCCCCGCCAGCCCCGCCAATCCGTTGATGCCACGGAACTCGGACGTCCGCAGATCAACATCCTTGAGCTTGGCCCCGGTGACGTCCAAGGTGCCGATAGTGCAATTCTTCAGGGCGATCCTGGTCCCGGCGCAGCCACCGAGATCCAACTCATTGATGATGCAGTCCGAGATCTGGAGGTCCATGAGCTTGGAGCCGCGCAGGTTCACATAGTCCAGCTTGCCGCCGTCGATCCGGACGGAGCGCCAGTTACCCTCGTACAGTTCAGCTGAGCCCCACCGGGGGTTGCTGATTTCCACGTCCTGCCAGGAGCTGCGTGCGGCGGTGAAGACCGGCGCGTACGGCTCGGCCAGAATGCACTCGCGGAACGTTGCGCCCCGCAACTGCGCCTCGTTGAAAGAGACACCGTTCAGTTCGCATTCGATGAAGTCGGAGCCACTCAGCTCTTCTCCGTCGGCGGAAACTTTGGTCCACCTGACGCCGTCATACCGTTCGCCGCGCTGGAAGTCCGGAGCGTCGTCGTCGCGCAGTTCTTCCAAACGGACCGGTGAAATCTTAGGGGCCACAACCTTCGCAGCCGCCATCAGAGGGATTCCGCCTTCGCTGCGATCTCCGTCAGGTCCTTGGCGAGGGCCTTGCGCGTCATGCTCATGCCGATTTTCCCGAAGAGAGCCATACCCACCTTGCTGAGGAACGAGGGCTTGAGGACCTCGGCGCCGAACGTCAGCGTCAGGTCCGTACCGCCGTCGCGCTCGGACAGGGTGAAGCGCGAGGTGTAATCAGCGCCGCCCTGAAGCGCCTTCACGGTAGTGCTGCGCGGTGGGTCGGCCTGGGACACCCACATTTCGACGGTTTCCTGCTTGCCCATCATGGTGCGGGTCTCCTTCCAGCGCGTGCCTTCGCCGTACGGGCCCTCGCTGAGCAACTGGACGGAGTCGATGCCGGAGAGTGTGCCGGCCGAGCCCGGGATGTCCGAGATAACGGCCCAGACTTTCTCCGGGCCTGCCTTAATGTGCTGCGTCAGGGTGGTGGTGTGTTCCATACATCGAGCCTAGACCCGACCCCTGACAGTCCCAATTAAGGCGGTCAGCCAGGTGACTACGGCGCAGACACCAACACCCCAGGCAATGTCGGTCACCGCCACCATCCGCGGGAAGTCCTTGAGGACTGCGAGTGCCGTCAACGCCCAGGTGGAGTACGTGAAGAAGCCAAACAACGCTCCTCCCGCGACCCGCCGACCCAGCGTGAGGCCCGTCTTCCCTGGCCGCACGCCATAGTGGACAATCCCAGCGACGAAAACCACGTAGAACAGCACGRCCGCCACTGGTTGCGGACTGGACGCGATCAGGTGTCCGATCTGGCTTTCATACTGCCGCTGCGCCACGGTGACGATCCATACGACGTCGATCACGGCAAAGATCACTGCTGCCAGCGCGTAGGACAGAAGCCAGCGCTTCATGCCGCGGCTCATCCCTGGCGCCGGGTGTCAGCGTAGAGGCTGTCCACGATGTGCCGTGCACGTTCGGTGAAAGCCCCACGCTTGAGTTTCATGGTGGGTGTCACGATTCCATTGGCCTCCGTGAGGTCGGTCAGCAGCAAGACGAACCGGCGCACCTGCTCGGAGCGTGCGATTTTCGCGTTCGCAGCACTGACGGCCTTGCCAATCACTGCGAGAAGCCGGACGTCGTCGATTTGGACTGCGCCGCCGTCGTCGGGGATCCGTAGGCCCTTCAGATCCGCGATGCCCTCGCGCTCGGCCCACGCCGCCAACGTTTCGGGGTCCAGCAGCACCAGCCCACCGAGGTACGGCTTGCCCTCCCCCACCATCACGGCATGGGCAACCAGCGGGTCGCCTTCAACATAGCCTTCCCAAATGGCCGGGGAGATGGTCTTCCCGCCGGCGGTGACAATGACGTCCTTGATCCGGCCCTTCAAGGTGAGCCGGCCCAGGTGGTCCAGCTCGCCAAGGTCCCCGGTCCGGAAGTAGCCGTCGACGAACGCTTCGGCGTTGTCCGCCTGCCGACGGTAGCCGGCAAAAACGCCCACACCGCGTGCCAGGACTTCACCTTGGCCTGACAGACGCACGGTGGTACCGGGCATGGGGACGCCCACGGATCCCGAGTTGATGGAGCCGGGGAGGTTCCCCGTCAGTGGGGCTGTAGTTTCCGTGAGGCCGTAGCCTTCGATCACTGGAAGTCCCAGTCCTCGGAAGAAAAGGGACAGCTCCGCATCGAGCGCCCCGGCGCCGGATAACAGGTAATCGAGGCGTCCGCCCACCACCTTCCGCAGCCGGGCGTAGAAAAAGCGGTCGAACAGAGCCCGCCGGATGCGGAGGCCGGCGGAGGCACGGACGGTAGGGTCGGCGTCGTGCGCTTCGGCAAACCGGCCCCACTCCACTGCTGTGCTCTGCGCCAAAGCCCACACGCGGCCCAGCCGCTTTTGCGTTGCCGCGGCAGCAGCCGATGCCTGGATTTTCTGCAGCACACGCGGAACCACCACCAGGAACGTGGGCTTCAAAGCGCCCAGCGCGGGCACCACTTCCCGGGGATCTGAAAGGTGGGCAATCCGCATGCCGTTGGCCAGGCAAATCAGCTGGAGCCCCCGCGCCAGGACATGGGCCATAGGCAGGAAGATGATGGTGTTTCCACCCTCGCGGACCACTTCCGTGTAGGCTCCGGCGACGTTAAGGACCTGCCCCACGAAGTTGCCGTGGGTGATGAGCGCACCCTTGGGCGCCGCCGTGGTGCCCGAGGTGTACACGATGGTGGCAACGGAGTCGAGATCGGCCAGCAAACGGCGCTCCTCCACGGTGCTGTCCGGGATCCCGACGCCGCGTGCCACCAAATCTGCCAGGTCCGATCCCGGCCAGGCATCAATGGTCCAGATCCCCAGTGGCTGGATTCCTGCGTTGCTGAAACCCTGCTCCAGCAAAGCGGCGTGCTCCGCCGTGCCGCCCACGGCAAGCCTGACGTCGGCATCGGCCAGGATCGCCGTCACCTGCGGTGCCGCTGAGGTTTCGTAGACGGGAACCACGACGGCGCCGGCGAACCAGGCCGCCATGTCGGCCAGTGCCCACTCGTAGCGGGTGGGGGACATGATGGCCAGGGACTCCCCCGGCTGGATGCCGGCAGCAATGAAACCCTTGGCCAGTGCCCGGACTTCGTCCACGAACTGCTCCGTGGTGACTTGCCGCCACGGATCGGTGATGGCCGCCTCTGCCGCGCGGACTTCAAAAGCGATGTGCGCCGGGTTCGTCCGGACGCGCTGCATGAGCAACTCGGTGGCGTTGCGGTGGTTGGCGGCGTCAACCAGCGGCGGGGAGGTGAATTCTCTCAACGGGCACCCTCAGCTGACAGGGATTGCAGGTGCTCTTGCATCAGGCCCAGGACGGCGTCGAGAAAATCCCCGACGACGGCTTGGTGCTCCGCAGGCAGCGCGTCCACGTGCGCAGTGGCAGCAGACAAGAGTGGCTGCAGCAGGTCTTTGACTTGGAGGGATGCCGAACTGGTGACGTTGACGTGCACCTGTCGACGGTCTTCCGTGCTGCGCAGGCGCTCAACGTACCCGTGCGACTCCAAACGACTGACCAGCGCAGTAGTGGTGGCCGCTGTAGCACCCAAGTCCGAGGCGAGGGCCCCCACGGTGACGGGCCCCGAATCAGCCAGGACGGTGAGCGCCCTGTAGTCAGTGAGGTTGATTCCGAGCGCCCGGGCTACCTCGCGTTCGGTCTCGTTAGCCAGGCCAAAAAGACCTTGCAAGGTCCGGGAGGTCGGGTGGGCCAACTCTCCGGTAGCCTTTCCATGGTTTTGCATGGTTATATAGTAATCAAATTAGTTTGAACATCAAACGGGCTAGGGAATCGGCGTTGTGGGGAACCGCCGCTGAAGCCGCCGTGAAAGGAACAATGTCGTGAAGGATTCAGAGAGGAAGGGCCTCATAGCCCTTCCCGTAGTGGTGCTGCTGGGCGGACTCGTCGCCGCGGCCGGAAGCCACCACGGAGCAAGCCTGGCCGGGATACCGGTCTTCGCCGCCGCAGTCGCCGTCGCGTTCATCATTCAATGGCTTGTCTTCATCCCGTCCTTCAAAGCACAGACAGAGAAGTACTTCGACCTGACCGGCTCACTGACCTATGTAGCCATCACCGTCCTGCTGGTGCTTGCCACACCTGGAATTGATGCCCGATCGCTGCTCCTCGCGGCCATGGTTGCCGCGTGGGCCCTCCGCCTGGGAACCTTCCTGTCCCGGCGGATCCATAAGTCCGGCAAGGACGACCGCTTCGACGAGATCAAGCCATCATTCGTCCGCTTCCTCAATGTCTGGACCATGCAAGGACTCTGGGTGGTCTTCACTGCCGCAGCGGCCTGGGTGGCCATCACCAGCACCAACCGGGTGGCTTTGGACTGGCTGGCCGTCCTCGGATTCGTGGTGTGGGCGGCAGGATTCGTCATCGAGATCGTGGCCGACCTGCAGAAGAGCCGGTTCAAGGCCAACCCCGCCAACAAGGGAAAGTTCATCTCCACCGGACTGTGGTCCAAGTCCAGGCACCCCAACTACTTCGGCGAGATCCTCCTGTGGACCGGGGTGGCCATCATCGCCATCCCGGTGCTCCAAGGCTGGCAGTGGGTCGCACTGATCTCCCCGATCTTCGTGACACTCCTGCTCACCAAGGTCAGCGGCATCCCCCTGCTGGAGAAGAAGGCCGACAAAACCTGGGGCGGCGAGGCCGGGTACGAGGCCTACAAGAAGAGCACCCCGGTGTTGGTCCCCAAGCTCGGCTAGGCCGCACAGCAGGCCCCGCAAAGCAGGCTGATTTCATTGCGAGGCCCGCTCTGCACGCTTCACACCCCGTTTTAGGGGGCAAAGCGGGCCCCGCAACAAGGAGCGCGCACAACGAAAACGGCGCGTGCCCCGGAAGGAGGCACGCGCCGTCGTACGTTTGAAACGCTGGAAACCAGAGGAGTCTTAGCTGAAGAGCTCGCTCTTGGGTTCGTTGTTCTTGACCTTCTGCCAGCCGAGCCACAGCACCAGGGCGAAGAACGGGATGGTCGCGAGTGTCCACAGGCCCAGCAGGAAGACCTCGCCGGTTTCCTTGTCCGTCATGGAGTCGAAACCGATCAGCACGGTGATCGCCAGCAGGGCGATGAGCCCCACCCAGCTGGTCCACGGCGAACCGGGCATCGGCAGGCTGGAGACGTTGCCGCGCTTCTTCCGCAGGGCAATCTGGCTCGCGAAGATGGAACCCCACGTGAAGATCACGCCGATGGAGGCCGTGTTCAGTGCGAGGTCGAACGCGTGCGAGCCACCCAGCCAGATGTTGAGCAGGATACCGACGAGGTAGACTCCACCGATCGCCAGGATGGCCGCGTAGGGCACATGGCGGGTGGACATCTTGGTGAGCCACTGCGGGGCATGGCCGTTGTTGGCCATGGTGCGGAAGATACGGCCGATCGAGTACAGGCCCGAGTTGCAGGAGGACAGCGCGGCGGTGATGACGATCATGTTCATGACGTCGCCCATCCAGCCGAGGCCCATCTGGCCGAACACAGTAACGAAGGGCGAGGTACCGGCTACGTACTGATCGGACGGCAGCAGCATTGCGAGCAGCGTCACCGAACCAACGTAGAAGACCACAATACGGACCACGACGGCGCGGATCGCCTTGGGAACTTCGCGTTCCGGGTTCTGCATCTCGCCTGCGGTGATACCAACGAGCTCGATGGCGTTGTAAGCGAAGATCACGGCGTTGAGGACCAGGATCATCACCAGCCCACCCTTGGGGAACATGCCGCCGTCTTCGTGGAAGAGGTTGGCCACGGAGGCGTTACCGTCGCCCACCTTGGCGTTGGTAACAACCATGAACGTGCCAACAGCCAGGAAAATCACGATGGCCGCGACCTTGAGGCAGGAAGCCCAGAATTCGAACTCGCCGAACGCCTTGACGCTGAACAGGTTCACGGCCACCAGCAGCACCAGTGCTGCGATGGCGGACAGTTCGATGGGCACGTTGGGGAAGAAGAACTGGAAGTAGAGGCCGATCGCGATGAGCTCAGCAATGCCTGTCATGGCCCAGTTGATGAAGTACATCCAACCGGAGAGGAAGGCGCCCTTCTTGCCGAACATTTCGCCGGCGTAGCTCACGAAGGAGCCGGAGGTCTGGCGGTACATGATGAGTTCGCCGAGGGCGCGCATCAGCAGGTAAGCGATGACGCCGGCAATGGCGTAGGAGAAGATCAGGGCCGGACCAGTGGAAGCCAGACGGCCACCGGCGCCCATGAACAGACCGACGCCGATTGCGCCACCCATGGCGATCATGGTGACGTGACGGCGGCTCAGGGTCTTCTGATATCCCTCGGCGCTGAGGTTGGAGTCCGAGGCCGCAGATGAGGCCTTGGAGCTCTGGAGATCTGTGGGAGTACTTTGCGGCACAGCTGTTCCTTGTGGGTTGGGGTGTTGCTGTAGGTGTTACGCCAGTGCCGGAACACGGGCGGCTTTGGCACACATAATTCGACCTTTTCCCCTTTGGAGGAGCCGAAGTGTGACAAAGAACGCAGAACGCCGAAGCTTCGCGCAACCCGTCTATCTTACGGGATTAACCCCAATGCCCGTGACGCAGGCAACAAGGAGCTGTGGACAAGGGTCAAAACACCCTCTGGATTCGGCGCTGTTCAGCCCATGTCCATCACAATATTCCCGGCCTCATCTGCGAAGACTCTGTAGCTCCGCAAGGGTTTGGCGCCGGTGGTGGAGCAGCCTGATTGGAGTTCGAAAGCGTGTTGATGAAGCGGGCACATCACCACTTGCTGGTCGATGGTGCCGTCCGYGATCGGGCCACCTTTGTGCGGGCAAACACCCGAGACTGCCCGCAGGTTTCCATCCCGCAGGCGGAACACCGCTACCTGCTCGCCGTCGATCCCGAAGGCCCGGCCCTCGCCGAACGGGATTTGGTCAACGGGGCCCAGAAGGTGCTGAATGTTCGATCCGACGCCGGACACGGATTCGGCGCTCACTGGCTGCGCATTCATCGGACCGGCACCTGTGGAAGGACGGTCAGGGGCAGGGAGGTCCGGAATTGGCCAGGCGTCAGGGGGTCGTCGCGCTCGCTCCACGGGTCCACGTAGCTGTCCACCGAAGCTTGCATGGAAGCGTCCAGGCGGGCTGCGATCCCTTCGGAATCGTCCAGGATGACGCTGCGGATGTGCTCGATCCCCACCCGTGGCACGAACGCATAGGTCCGTTCCAGCCAGTTGGCGTTCTCCCGGTAGTACTGCATGAACCGGCCTGTCAGCAGCGTGACTTCCTCGGGCGTGTCCACCGTGACCAGGAGATCACCCTTGCGGATATGGGCACCGGCTGCTCCCCCGACGTAAATTTCCCAGCGGCCACCTTCCACGGCCACCACACCCACGTCTTTGACCAGGGACTCCGCACAGTTGCGGGGGCAGCCGGAGACGGCGAGTTTCAGCTTTGCCGGCGCTTCAATTCCCTGGAACCTGGACTCCAACCCGATCCCCAATCCCGTGGAGTCCCCTGTTCCGAACCGGCAATAGTCCTTCCCTACACAGGTCTTAACCGTGCGGAAACTCTTGCCGTAGGCGTACCCGGACGGCATGTCCAGATCGGCCCAGACCTGCGGAAGCTCTTCCTTGGGCACCCCCAGGAGATCGATTCTTTGCCCGCCGGTCAGCTTGATCAGGGGAATGTTGTGCTTCTCGGCGACGTCCGCGATCCGCCGGAGCTGCTGCACCGAAGTCACCCCGCCCTTCATCTGCGGGACCACGGAGAAGGTGCCGTCGCGCTGGATGTTGGCGTGGACGCGGTCGTTGATGAACCGCGCGTCGCGTTCGTCCACGTAGTCCCCGGCCAGCATCATTTTCATCAGCGACGCCAGCCCCATTTTGGACTTGGCATCCTCAGCACTGCCCGGAGCCAGGGCGGCAAAGACCTCTGACACGGAACGAAGCCCACGGGACCGGATCTCAGCCATCAGGGAGGCCTTGTCCAGCGGAATTCCGGGAACGTAGTAGGTGGCTGCCGGGTCCTCCTCCACAGCACCGCCGGCGGCCCACTCCACCACCTGGGTGACCATGAGCTTGCACGATCCGCAGCCTTTTCCAGCCCGGGTGGCGTCCATGGCAGCGGATACCGAAGCGCACCCGCCACGAACTGCGGAGACCAACGCGCCCTTGGAGACGCCGTTGCAATTGCAGACCTGGGCGCTGTCCGCCAGCTCGGCAACACTCTCTTCCTCCCCCGGTGACCCGAGGTCGAACATCAGCGAGAGCCGCTCCTCCGGAAGGGGCAAGCCTTGATCAAAAGCCTGGGTCAGGTAGGCCACCTTCCGGCTGTCACCCAGCAGCGTGGCACCCACCATTTTGTTGTCCCTGATCACGATCGACTTGAAGACCCCGCGGCTGGGTTCGGAGAACACGATGTGCTCGTCGCTGTCCCGTTCMGGGCCATGAAGCCCCATGGAAGCGACGTCGACGCCGGCCACCTTCAGTTTGGTGGCGGTCCTGGACCCCAGATACATCGATGCGCGATCCACGCCCGTGACGTGGTCGGCCAGCACGGCGGCCTGCTCCCACAAAGGCGCCACCAACCCGTACACCTCGCCGCGGTGCTGGACGCACTCCCCCACGGCGTAGATCTCCTCTTCGTCCATCACCCGCAGGTGGTCATCCACCACGATTCCCCGCTCCACTGCCAAACCACTCACGACGGCGACATCCACGTTGGGTCTGATGCCCGCGGTGACCACCACCATGTCGCAGTCCAGGTTGGGTTGATCGCGCAGGCCCACCCCGGTGACACGGTCCGATCCCAGGATCGCCGTGGTCCGGCTTCCGGTGTGCACCCCGATGCCCAGGGCCTCGACGCTTCGCCGCAGTATTGCACCGCCGTCGGGCCCCATCTGGGCGCTCATCAGGTGCCCGCCCGAGTGGACCACGGCGACGTCCAGGCCGTAGGCCTGCAACCCCCGTGCTGCCTCCAACCCCAGCAATCCACCGCCGATCACCACAGCCCTGCTTTGCTGATCGCGATGGTGCTGGTCCTGGGCGAACTGGATCATCCTGCGGGTGTCGTCCATGGTCCGGAAGGTGAAGACGCCATGCCGGACCGTCCCGCTGGGGGTGTAGATGCCGTCCATGGGTGGCAGGAAGGAGCGGCTGCCCGTGGCGATGATCAGGTGGTCGTACTGGACCACGCGGCCGTCGGCGGCGAAAACATGCCGGCTGAACTTGTCGATCCGATCCACGCGGACCCCGGCGTGGAGGGTGATGTTGTTCTCCTGGTACCAGGGCAGGGCATTGAGGAAGATGTCCGCATCGCTTTCCTCGCCGGACAGGACGTGGCTGAGCATGATCCGGTTGTAGTTCCCGTAAGGCTCGTCTCCGAACATGGTGATGTCGAAGAGGTCGCCGCCACCCCGGGCCAGGATCTCCTCCACGGCCCGGGCGCCGGCCATGCCGTTTCCGATCACTACCAGCCGCTTTTTCATCAGTGCTCCACCATGCCGAGATCCACCACCACGGTTCCCCGCACCCCGGCAGGGGCCACGATGAACAGTTCGATCACGGACCCGCCTTCGGTGTCTTCCACCACCCTGAGCGGGATGTGGACATCGCCCTTGGCCCCGATGGGGAAATAACGCAGGGGAATACGGTCGCGCATCAACACCACGGTGATCAGTTCAGGGCTGGAATTACCGCCCCGGAAGTACAGCGTCTGGTTGACCACGCCATCCGGAACAAAGTGCGAAAGTTCAGCGTGGATGGGAACCGGTTTATCCAGCCCGGTACCTTCGAAGTGGTAGATGCCCTGCAGGAAGAGATTCTGGATGATCACGGGACAAGTCCTTTCGGCCGGTTCCCTTCCCATGGTGCTCCGCCGTTGTTTCAAGACGCTCGATGCCGTGTTTCCACCCGCAGGACAGGGGGTAACGATCCGTTTGCGAACAACTCACCAGAGCGCGGCATCCCCATAGTATTGAGGGCTAGAGCTGTCATCGCATCTATGTAGGAGCAGTCTTGGCCAGAACGGGCACCAAGGAAGAATTTGTAGAGAGGTACGAGACCCTCACTGAGGTCATCAATTCTCTGAAGACACTTGACGCAAGCCTCAGGAAGGTCGCCCCCGTCGTCACCGTGCAAGACGATTTAGACGTCGACGCTGCAATTCAGATTGTGGATGCGTGGCTTGGCATTCTCGAAGACGACTATATTCGAGACGACTTCGAAGAAGGAGCAAAGACTCCGAACGGAGATCCAACCATACATTGGGTCACCACCGAGGTTCTCCGCCGAGTTCAGTTTTCAGTACAAGAGCTTACAAAGATCAGTGAAACCGTCGAGGGGCTGACGAGTGCCAGTGCATACCTGGCACAGCTGACCACGGAACTGGGCGCAGTTCTAAAAACCGCTTCGGGCTTTGGTAAAAACGGGCAACGTGGTGCAATACATAGCCGGAAGCTGTCCGAAGCGGCAGGAGTAGTCCGGAGCGTAGAGTCGCAGAACAAGCTGCGCAAGATCGAAGCCACTGCTAAAAAGGCTCTTGATAGCACTCAAGCCTCCGCTACCAAGGCCTCGGCAGCCGCCGGCGTTACCGGCGATAGTGCTATGGCCACACACTACGAGGCGATGGCAACCAGAGAAACGCTTTCTGCAATTCGGTTTCGCCTTTGGACAATCCTCACTTCAATGCTTGCCGGTGGCACTGCCCTCGTATTCTTAGTTGGCCCGTCCTGGGGGCTGGAATCTTTGAAAGTTGAAACAGGTGATTACGTTCACCTGATTCAGCGCATCGTTGTGACAGCTGCTGTCTTCGGCCTGGCGGCATATCTGGCTCGCCAAGCGCATCAACACCGATCATTGGCCAACTGGGCGGGTACGTTGGCGGTTCAGCTCAAGACCTTTGAAGCCTTCGTTGACCCCATAACGACCGACACAGTGAAGGATTCAATTCGACGTTCCTTCGCGGAACGTGCCTTCGGAGAGCATCCTTCGATGAAGGGGGAAGCCGTCAGCCAATCAGAGACAGCAACGGCAGAAAAGGCAATCGACTTAGTTACCCGGAATCTCGGAAAGTAAGGACGTCCGCTTCCGGTCCGAATGGACGCCAAGGGCGTCGCGACTACAGCAACTCGCCGCCCTGCATCCCGTAGCGGACCCACGAACCTGCCGAAGCGCTACGGCCGGAGCCGGCGGTATGGCCGCCGTCTACGCGGGCACAGTGATCGAACCACTCACCCAAGGCGCGGTCGTGGCTCACGATCACCAGGGTCCCGGCGAACGACGCCAATGCTGCCTCCAGTTGTTCCACCAAGACGGGTGCCAGATGATTGGTGGGCTCGTCCACAATCATTGTTTGGTACCCGCCCAAGAGCAGCCGGGCCAAGGCGAGGCGGCGTTGCTGCCCCGCGGACAGGCCACCTACGGGCACGTGGAACTCGGCGGGCCGGAAAAGACCCAGGCGAAGCAAGCCCTCCGCGTGTTCATCGATGTTCCCACCGAGCCCCGCGGCGAATGCGGGAAGCAACCGCAGCCCCGGACGCGTGGGAACGTCGAGCTCTTGCTGCAGGTACCCCACCTTGCCGCGGACGTTCACCGACCCCGCGGCCGGTTCCAGGTTCCCCGTCAATACGGACAGCAGCGTGGATTTGCCGGCTCCGTTGGGCCCGGTGATGAGTACCTTCTGGCCAGCTTCAACCCTAAGGTCGGTGGGTTCAAGCCTCCCCGGGACGCTGATGCCGTGGGCTTCCAGTGCTGGTTCGGACATCACCTCTGTCACAGAACCCAGCGGAGCTGCCAGTGTCAGCGGCACCGGTGGGCGGTCCACCGGGTTCTCTTCGAGCCGGCGGAGCCGTTCCTGGGCGTTGCGCACCTTGCTGGTGACCGCGCTCTGCCAGGTTCCGGCCTTGAACGAGAAGCCCATCTTGTCGTTGTCGCGCTTGCGTCCGTAGCCCATACGGTCGGCAACGGTGGCAGCTTGGAGCCGTTCGGCAGCCATGGCATCCAGCCATTCGTCGTACTCCTGGACCCAACGGGCACGTTCGGCGGCTTTCTCGCGGAGGTAGCCTTCGTAGCCGTTCCCGTAGCGGTTCACGGACCGGCGGTCGGCGTCCACTTCGATGATGGTGGTGGCGACCTTGCGCAGCAGGACACGGTCGTGCGAGACCACTATCACCGTGCCGCGATGCCCGGCCAATCGGGACTCAAGCCAGGCGGTACCGTTCGCGTCAAGGTGGTTGGTGGGCTCGTCCAGGAGCAACGCTTCGGCAGGATCGGCCAGCAAGCATGCCAGCGCCACCCGTTCCTGCTCGCCGCCGGACAAAGAACCAAGCGTTCGACGGCGGTCCAAGCCTCCCAGCCCCAACTTGTCCAGCGCTGCTTCCACTCGGGATTCGGCAGCGTAGCCCTCGCGGAGTTGATACTCCGTTTGCAGGCTTCCGTAGAGTTCAAGTTCCTCGGTGTCGGCGTCGGCCAGGCCTGATTCGAGGTCAAGGATGCGGGCTTCAAGGGAACGCAGCGAAGCCAGGGAGGAATCGATGGCATCTCCTACGGTCACCGACTCGGAGAAACCATGGGTCTGCGCGAGGTAGCCCACGCGGTAGCCGGGGTTGCCGCTCAGGCCGGCCGCGCCGTCGTCGGGCGTTTCCGCGCCGGACAGCAGCCGCAACAGCGTGGATTTGCCCGCGCCGTTCTCGCCGACGATCGCCACGTGCTCGCCGTGGTGGATGACGAGGTCAACGTTGGTGAGAAGTTCGCGGTCCCCGTAGCCGTGGGAAACGCCGGAAAGGTAAAGGTGGTCAGTCAAGAGGTATCCTCGCAAGTCCGCAGTGGGTGGCCGAAAGCCGTGTGGGTACTGGGGATGCAGCCGCAGATAAGGGCTGCGCTCAAGACTTCATCGCTCCAGCCTGCCCGGCGAACGCGGCGCCGTCAAGCCGGGGCACCGCGGGTGACACCACGTTGAAACCGAAAACTCTTGCAATGACACCATAGTGACGTCATGATGGTGTCATGCAGCTCAACCAGTACGTCTCCGCCGTCCAGCACCAACTGGACACTGCCGCCGACGCCGGAGGTCCGGAGGCAAGGGCCCTCAGCGAGCGGCTCACCGCCGCGGTGGAATCCACGGTGCGCCTGGTCCTCCTCGAGGCTCTCTCCGACGCGGCCAGCGAGATCACCCTGGAGCTTGCCCCGGGCTCGGTGGAGGTGAGGCTCCGCGGCCGCGACCCCGAATTCGTGGTCAGCAATCCAGCCACCGCCAACGACTTCGAGGCCGCAACGGAACAACCGCGCCAACGCACCATTACGCCCGAAGACCTCGATGGCGCCGGCACTTCCCGCACCACGCTACGGCTCCCGGAGCACCTCAAGCAGCAAGTTGAGGATGCCGCCGGACAGGAAGGGCTATCTGTGAACTCGTGGCTGATCAGGGCTGTCGCAGATGCCCTCAACGGCGGCAGCCCTTCCCAACGGAAGGTACCCCGCGAACCCGGCGAACAGAACCTCACAGGATGGGCACGCTGATGGCAACCTTCCAGACTCCGCAACCGTTCGCCGTCGTGGTTGATGTTTCCGTCCGCGCAGATATCTGGGTCGTGGCGCGGGACCGCACCGACACCGAAGTCACCGTCCAGCCACGCAAAGCCAAACGCTCCCTGGATGCCAGGATGGCCGAACAGACCACTGTGGACTACTCGGATGGCCGCCTTCAGATCAGGCTCCATCCCGCGATCCGCCATACATGGTTCAGCGACGGTGGCGCCGTGGAGGTCACCGTGGAAGTTCCCAACGGCTGCAGCCTGGAGTTGAAGTCGGCCATGGGCGACCTCCGCTGCGACGGCGAATTCAGCAGCGCTGACCTGAAGACCGACTTGGGCCACATCCGGATTGACCACTGCGGCGAACTCCGTGCCCACACGGACCTGGGTGACGTGACCGTGGAACGCGCCTCAGGACGGTCCAGGATCAAGACCGGTTCAGGCAAGATCCGAATCCGCGAAATTGACGGCGTTGCCACGGTCAAAAACGGCAACGGGAGCACCTGCATCATGGATGCCGCCGGCGAGCTCAGCATCAGCGCTGCCAATGGCGACGTCTCCTTGGAACGGGCCGGTGCATCCACCATCATCAAGGCATCCAGCGGCGACATCACGGTGGGCGAAGTTTCTGCCGGCACCCTCACCGCCCAGACGGCAGCGGGCGCGCTGTCCATCGGCGTGCGCCAAGGCACTGCGGCCTGGCTTGACCTCAAGACCAAATATGGACGGTTACGCAACGCACTCGACGCCACCCATGGACCTGGCGAATCCACGGACACAGTAGAGATCCGTGCCCGCAACGCCTACGGCGACATCACGGTGACGCGCTCACCCGCAACAGCGCACGCCTGAGCTACGCCGTTGCCGTGGCCCGCTTCCGGCGCGCTTTGGCCAGCCGCGTACCGATCAGCCCCTGCCGCGGGCTGAACAGATAGACGAACGCGAACACCACGCCTTGGGTGAGCACCACCATGGCCCCCGATGCTGTGTCCAGGTAGTAGCTGAGGTAGATGCCGGCCACGGAGCACACCACGGAAATCACCGGTGCAATAACCAGCATCCGCGAGAACCGGTCCGTCAGCAGGTAGGCGGTGGCACCAGGGATGATCAGCATGGCGACCACCAACACCACGCCCACAGTCTGCAGCGCAACCACCGAGGTCAGTGCCAACAAACCCAACAACAGTGCGCCAAGCCTGCGGGGCGAGAGGCCGATCGCGTGCGCATGCGTGGGATCGAAGGCGTACAACGTGAGGTCGCGGCGTTTGAGGATCAGGATCGCAAAGGCCACCACGCCCAGCACCACCACCTGGATGAGGTCGGGGATGCTGACGCCCAGCAGGTTGCCGAAGATGATGTGGTTCAGGTCGGTTTGGCTCGGGGTCACGGAGATCAGGACCAGGCCGAGCGCGAACAGCGAGGTGAACACGATGCCGATCGCAGCGTCTTCCTTCACCCGGCTCGTGTTGCGGACCACCCCGATCAACGTCACCGCGATCAGCGCGAACACCAACGCCCCCAACGCGAACGGCGCACCCACGATGTACGCGAGGACGACGCCGGGAAGCACCGCGTGCGAGACGGCGTCGCCCATGAGGGACCAGCCGATCAGGACGAGCCAGCAACTCAGCACCGCACAGACCACCGCGGCGATGGCCGTGGTTGCGAGCGCCCGCACCATGAAGTCGTAGCTCAGGGGTTCCAGCAGGAATTCCACGGTTCAGCCCCTGTTCATGACGTCGAGGCCGAAGGCCATGGCCAGGTTCTCGGGCTGGAGCACGGTGTCAGGACTTCCGTGCATGAGCACCTTGCGCATCAGCAGCACGGCTTCGTCGCAGAGCTGGGGCAAGGCGTGGAGGTCGTGGGTGGAGATCAGGATGGTGGCGCCGTCTTCCGCCAGCTCACGGAGCAGCCGGGTGATGGTGGCCTCGGACCGTTTGTCCACGCCTGCGAATGGCTCATCCAGCAGCATCATGGTGGCTCCCTGGGCAATGCCACGGGCCACGAAGGCCCTCTTCTTCTGTCCGCCGGACAGCTGGCCGATCTGCCGGTCGGCGAACTCGCCCAGCTCCACCCGTTCCAAGGCGAGCTCGACGGCGTCCCGGTCGGCTTTGCGGGGCCGGCGCGTGAATCCGAGGTGCCCGTAGCGGCCCATCATCACCACGTCCCGGACGGACAAGGGGAAGGCCCAGTCCACGTCCTCGCTCTGGGGGACGTAGCCGATCCCGGCGTCCTTGCGCATTTTCACGGGCGGCTCTCCGTGGATGAGCACCCGGCCGGAATCGGGTTTCACCATGCCCATGATGACTTTGAACAGGGTGGATTTGCCCGAGCCGTTCATCCCCACCAGGCCGCAGATCCTGGAATGCTCCAGGGTCAGGGACGCAGAATCCAGGGCCAGGACTTCACCGTAGTGGACGGTGACGTTCTCTACGGCGATCGCGGGGGTGCTCATGGCGTTCCTCCTGTCAGTGCAGTGGTGATGACTTTGGCGTCGTGGCGCATGAGGTCCAGGTAGGTGGGAACCGGCCCGTCAGCCTCGGACAGGGAATCGACGTACAGAGTCCCACCGAACTTGGCATCAGTCGCACCCACCACCTGCTGCATGGGAGCATCCGAGACAGTGGATTCACAGAACACCGCCGGAACCTGGTTGTCCTTGACGAACTCTATGGCCCGGGTGATCTGCTGTGGCGTTGCTTGCTGCTCTGCGTTGACTGCCCAGATGTAGACCTCCTTGAGGCCGGCGTCGCGGGCCAGGTAGGAGAAGGCGCCTTCGCAGGTTACCAAGGCCCTTTGTTTCTCCGAGAGGACGGACAGCTTGGACACCATCTCGTCCTGCACGGTCTRCAGTTGGGCGTTGTAGGCCTTGGCGTTGGCTTCGAACTCTGAAGCATGGGATGGATCCAGCTTCGCGAAGGCCTTGGCCATGTTGTTGGCGTAGATCTGGACGTTCTTGGGCGACATCCAGGCGTGTGGGTTCGGTTTTCCCTGATAGGAGTCCTCGGCGATGGGCATGACCTCCACGCCGTCGCTCACCACGGCGTGCGGCACGTCCAGGTCTTCCACGAACTGGGCGAACCAAGCTTCGAGGTTGAGCCCGTTGTCCAGGATCAGGTCGGCTTGGGCAGCTTTGCGGATATCGCCGGGGGTGGGCTCGTAGCCGTGGATTTCGGCCCCGGCTTTGGTGATGGACTCGACCCGGAGTTTATCCCCTGCAACGTTCTTGGCGACGTCGGCCAACACAGTGAACGTTGTGAGCACCACGGGTTTGTCATCATCTCCCGCGGAGGAATTCCCGCCACAGGCGGAGATGCCCAGGGCAAGGGCGATGACGGTGAGGACAGCAGCGAAACGGCGGACATCTTTGGCGCGCCGAAACGAAAAGTTAGGCATACCGAAAAGTGTAGCCAAGCAAGGGCCACCCAGCAAAGCTAGGCTGGTCACATGGGCACTCTTTCCACCAAAGCATCTTTGTACAGATTCACTGCCCTTGACGCCGTAGCGGTGGCCGTCTACCTCGCCTTTACCGCCTACTTCACCTTCGCGGGTGAATCCGTGGAGCGGCTGATGCTCCAGCTCTTTCCCGAGCCAGCCACCGCGTCCTACGCCGTCAACGCGATCTTCTATGCCGGCGTCGGAATATTCGCGGTGGCCTCAGCCTGGCGGGTGATGGGCAGGGACCTCAAGATCCTGGGCACCCGGCCATGGTTCACCCTGGGCATGATTCCCTTGGCGATCGTGGTCATGCTCATTCTCACGGCCCTGCTGGTGGCGGCCTTTGGCACAGCTCAAAGCTCAGAGAACCAGCTGGGCATCCAGGGCCTCCTGCAGCAGGTGCCTGCATGGCTCATGGTGCCCTTGCTGGTGCTGCTGGGCCCCTTTGTTGAGGAGTATCTGTTCCGGCATTTGCTGATCGGCAAGTTGTCGCGGTACCTGAACATCTGGGTCTGCTGCGTGATCTCCGTGGTGGTCTTTGCCTCCATCCATGTGGTGGGCCGCGAGGGACTGGTGCTGTCCGCGTTGGCGCCGTACCTTGGCATGGCCGTGGTCCTCGTGGCGGTCTATGTCTGGACGGGGAAGAACCTGATGTTCTCCTACTTTGTCCACGCCGCCAAGAACCTCATGGCCGTAGTCCTCATCTACGCCATCCCGTCCGAGCTGCTGCCCAGCTAGGAAACGCTCTTCCCCGTCAGCACCACCCGGTGGCTGCCTGAAGTACGCCCGGTGATGTAGACCTTCACGCCGTAGCTGGCGTTTGAGCCTCCCGGATAGCGGTAGGCCTCCCCCGGGTTGTACACAGGCGGGCAGTCCGGGTCTGCTGCGTTGCCGGGGCCAAACTCGATCACGTCGTTCCCCACACGGTAGGCACCCGTCCCGGAGGTCAGCTGGAATGTCCCGGACCCAGCGCCTGCCTCCTCCACCCCGCTGAGCTGCCCACCCGCGCGGAAGGTCAGCTCCAGGGCGTACGAGGTTTCGGCGCCGTCGAAGTCCAGCTCCAGTTCCGCTGTTCCGTCCGCAGTGTTCGGCGTGACCGTGATGGACGTTGCCAGACGATGCTCCACGGTGGGCCTGTTGCCGAAGTCCATGGAGGCACTGAAGCGTCCTTCGTGGACCAAAGGATAGATGCCGTCCGAACGCTGCACTTCCACCGGCAGCGGAAGGTAGAAGTTGGCGCTCAGCTCATCTCCGAGGCGAACCGCGGGACCATCAACCACGGCATGCTGGCTGCGGAACGGCCCGAGGTCGAAGAAGCTCCGCGATAGCCGCACATCCGTCAGGACCGCCTCACCGTGACTGAAGCGCAGGAAGGTGGGATTGGTGGCAAGCCCGGAGCTGATGCCGGACGTGGCATCGTCACACCCGCCAAAAACCGTGACCGCACTCCGTCCACCCCGGAATCGATGGATTCCACAGCTGACCAAGCCCGCATGCCCGGGAGTCATCGCCGCCGGGAGGCCTTCCCGCGCCTCCACGGCCGGAGGCTCCGCGGCTGGAAGCTCCGCGGCTGGAAGCTCCGCGGCCAACCATGGATCAAGCCTGACCCTCGCCAGGGCCTTGGCCGGTTCCAGCAGCGGGAATTGCTGTAACCAGGCCGCAGCAACAGCGAAGTCGCCGTTCCCGTCCTGATTGGCCAGCCGGCGGTACAGCAACTGGAAGGCTTCGCCGTCGAACCTGAACCATTGGTCCTGCCTGCGCGAAAACAACGACTCCACACTGCCATCGCCGCCGAACCACGGCAGGAACGCCGTCAGGTTGGCCCGGACATGGTCAAGGAGTCCGGGCCGGCCGGCATGATCGGCGATCGCCAGCAAGGACGGATTGGTCACGGCGGTGGCGTAGAGCGGGCTCCTTTCGGAGTACATTCCATCCGGCAGTTGATCGATCCCCTCAGCCAACCATTGGCCGATGCGCAGCTGGACGTCCGGACGCGCATTGCCCTCAGATTCGTGCAGCGCGTGGATGCGTGCCAGCGCGGCACACAGCTCCCAACGGTGGTTGGGGGTGTGGACGCCGCCGCTGACCAAAGCATCAGTGATGCGCCCGACGACGGCGCGAAGCCGGCTGACGGTCCCGGCCAAGCCATCTTTCGGGGAACCCAGGATGTCCAGGGCCATGCAGGCGTCGTTGATGGTGAAGGCAGAGTCCGGCGGCGAACTAAGGTTGGTGCCGTCGAACAGACCGGTGGGCCCTTGCAGGTGCTCGAGCCTGGCGACACAGTCCGCCATGAGCCCGGGAAGCCTGGCCGAGCCGACGTGAACGGATCCGGCTTGGGTGTAGACGGTGGCCAAAGCCAGCAACCTGCCCATGGCGGGGCGGTGAGCCAAAGCTGCCACGCCGCCGTCGGACGCTTCCAGCAGCCTGTCCACGTGGCGGTCGGCCGCCTCGATCAATTCGTCAAGGAACGCTGCATCCACCGCAACTGACGCTGTTTGGTGATTCACTCCTAGCCCCTAATCCTTCAGTCCTGCGCTGACGTCAGCGTTGAGTACGTATTTCTGGAACACCGCGAACACCAACACCAACGGAAGGATGGAGATCACGGAGGCGCCCAGCAGCACGGGCCAGTCGATATTTTCTGCGCCCACAATGCTGCGAAGCGCCACCTGCAGGGTGTACCACTTGGGATCGTTCAGCACGATCAGTGGCCAAATGTAGTCATTCCACCGCCACTGGAAAGAGAAAATGGCCAGCGTGAACAGGATGGGCTTGGACAGCGGGAGCATGATCCGGAAGAAGATGGCCAGTTCGCTGGCGCCGTCGATCCTGGCCGAATGCAGGAGATCGTCCGGGACCGTCAGGAAGAACTGGCGGAACATGAACACACCCGTGGCGGTCAGCACGGAGGGCACGATGATGCCCGCCAAGGAGTTGTACAGCCCCAGGTCGCGGATCACCGAGAACGTGGGGTTCAGGATCACTTCGGTGGGCAGCATGGTGGTAGCCAGGATGCACACGAAGAACAGCCGCGTTCCCTTGTTGTTGTACTTGGCCAGCGCATAGCCGGTGCACGCGCTGAAGAACACTGTGAGGACTGTGGTGACCAGCGAAACCGTGGCCGTGTTCAGGAAGTACCGGGCAAAATCCACCCGTTCCCAGGCATCCACAAACCCTTGGAACGTCCACTCCCGCGGAATCATGGACAGCGGATAGCTGAAAAGTTCGCTTCCGGGCTTGAACGAGCTCAGGAGGAACCACAGCAACGGCAGCGCGTAGATGGCCACGATGACCCACAGCACGGCCGTCAGCGGAGCGGACAGGTTCTTCCGCTTGGCACGGGCGTCGCGGGTCTTGCCCGGGGGTTTGGCTCCTGCAGCAGGAGGCATTTTGGTAGCTGTTGCCATGGTTCAGCCCTTCTTCTTGTTGAAGCGCAGCTGGATGAGCGCGATAGCCAACAGGACCACCATCAGCACCATGGAGGCCGCGCTCGCGTAACCCACCTTGGATTGTTCGAAGCCGGTCTTGTAGATGTACTGGACGATCAACGTGTTCTCCGTTCCCGGTCCGCCGTTGGTGAGCGCCTGGATCATGGCGAACTCCTTCATCGCATGGATGGTGGAGAGCAGGATGACCATGAACGACGTCGGCGCGATGCCGGGCAGGATCACATGCCGGAACCGTTGCCAGGCGTTGGCGCCATCCAGTTCGGCCGCCTCCAGGAGTGCCTCCGGGATGTTCTTCAGCGCCGCGATGAACAGCAGCATGTTGAAGGCGGTACCGCCCCAGGCCGAGGCGAAAATGACCACCATCAACGCAAGGTTGCCGTTGCTGGACCAGGGCACCGCGCCGCCGCCCAAAGTGGTGATGACGAAGTTGACGAAGCCGAAGTCCTGGCCGAACATCCATTTCCAGATGACACCCACCACGATCGGCGAGATCAGCCACGGCAGGAAAATGATCACCTTGGCCGCTGTCCGCCCCCGCGTGGCTTTGCTGACCAGCAGCGAGGCGATACCCAGGGATGAGACGTAAACCAACGGCACCGAAAGAACCGTGTACAGGAACGTCCGGGTCAGCGCCGCGTAGAAGGTGCTGTCAGCGAAGAGCTTTTGGAAGTTCGCCAGGCCGATGAAGTTCAGCTTGCCCACGCCGCGGTAATCCGTGAACGAATAGATCAGCCCCAGGGCACCTGGCCAAACGAAGAACACCAGGAACAACACCACGTTGACGCCGACCAGGATCAGTGGCGCGATGACATAGCGGTTGCGCCGCCGTTGCTGGGACTTGGTGCGCACCGCCGGCGAGCCGGGCTGTTCCGGCATCACCGCCGGGCTGAGCGTTGAATTGGCCATGGCTTAGGCGCCGTTGTAGAGCTTCACGATGTTCTCCACCGTGGTCTTGGCATCCTGGCTGCCGCCCAACATCTTCACGGTTTCCTCCCTCAAGGGGTCTCCGGAGAAGGGGGTCTCGGCATAGGCCTCGGCCACGACGCGCTTGATGGCGTTGTCGCCCTTGGCCTGGTTCCCGGCAATCTGCTGCTGGTAGAGCTCAAAGGATGCCTGCTGGTACGCATACTCCACCTTGAGGCTTTCCTTGACCGGCAGGTAGCCGCCCAGCTTGGCGAACTCGGTGTAGTTGGCGTCGTCGTAGAACCAGTCGATGAACTTTTTGGCTTCTTCGTCCGCGCCCGTGTCCTTGAAAGCCACCATGAAGCCGCCTCCGAGGTTGGTGGCGTTGACTTCCTTCTTGGGCAGCGGCACGGACAGCCACTCAAAGTCCTTGATGTTCTTGTTGAAGTCGGCCACCTGCCAGCTGCCGGAGTAGTAGGCCGCCACCTGCCCGCTCTTGAACATGGCGTTGCCGTCTTCGCCGCTGAGCCACACTGACTTGGGCATCGTGGCGTCGTCGTTAATTTGTTGGAAGTACTCCAAGGTCTCCACGGCCTGGTCATCCGCAGCGTACTTGTCGCCGTTCTTTGCAAAGGCATCGCTGCCGAACTCGTACATCATGGCGCGCAGGCGGTGGCCTGAACGGTCCATCACCATGCCGTACTTGGCCCCGGCCTTCTCGCGCACCTGGTTCACGGCTGATACGAACTCGTCCCAGGTCCAGCTGTTCCCGATAGCTGTGGGGTAGGCCACTCCGGCTTTGTCGAAGAGGCTCTTGTTCACGAACAGGCCCACTGCGGTGAGGTCTGACGGGATGGCCGGGAGCGTTCCGTCGGGGGCCGTCTGCAGGAACTTCTCATCGATGTTCCGCGCCTTGGCGATCTCGCTGAGGTCCTGGAGTTGGTTGACCCAGAGGGGGTCCAGGCCCGTGACCCGGGCCAGCGCCGGAAGATCGTTGGCCGTTGCCGCATTCTTGAGCTTGGTAGCGATGTCCGCGGTGGGGACGTCCACTACCTCGATGGTGATCCCGGTGGCTTCCTTGTATTTGGCGGCGGCCGCCGCGAAAGCGCCGCCCTGGTTGGTATCCCCGGAAAGGACCAATTGGAGGGTCTTGGCGCCGCCCTCAGCTGAGGTGCCGCCACCGCTACAGGCAGAAAGTCCGACGGCGAGGGCGGAGAGGCCAAATGCCGTCAATCCAAATTGCCTGCGGCTGATGCTGGAGATGCGTGTCTGCTCTGACAATGCTCTGTCCTTTTCTCACGGGGCTGCCAGTCCACGGGGGCCTGACTGCGGAAGTAGGACGTGGCGCGGGGGCCACGCTGCCTTGGTAGGAAAAGCCTTTCCTGCACCCACTGTGATCTATGTCATGACAATATGTCAAGAAAACGTAAGCACATCTCCAACGTTGGAGAAGACTCAGGAGGCCGTTACCAGCAGTCCTTCTGGAACGCGGACCAAACATGACCGCAAAGACCTACCAGCCATCCGCCGTCGGGCATAGCGTGGCGTGTATGACACTGAACATCCAGGTAGTAGTCGATTGCCGGAAGCCGCATGACCTCGCCGACTGGTGGGCCGAGACCCTCGAGTGGAGCGTGGAACCCCAGGACGAAGCGTTCATCCGTTCCATGATTGAGCAGGGCTACGCCACCGAGGACCAGACCATCACCCACAACGGCAAGCTGGTCTGGGCCGAGGGCTGCGCGATCGTACCTGCCGAGGACACGGACCCCAAGACCGGCCGGCGCATCCTGTTCCAAACCGATCCCCACCAGAAGTCCGTCAAAAACCGCGTGCATTGGGACGTCCGCCTGGATGGACGAGACAAGGATGACGTGCGGAAACAGTTGGAGGACCGCGGAGCAAAACACCTCTGGACCGCCAGCCAGGGACCCCACGAGTGGCACACCATGGCCGACCCCGAGGGCAACGAGTTCTGCATCAGCTAAGGCCATTACTAGACTCGGACTGTGAACAACCAACTCCCTGCCAAGGTTTCCGACGTCTTTGACCCCTCACGCTGGCGCACAGTTTCCGGCTTTGATGACTTCAAGGACATGACGTACCACCGGCAGGTTGAGCGTTCCGCGGACGGCACGGTCAAGGATCTCCCCACGGTCCGCATCGCCTTCAACCGCCCCGAGGTCCGCAATGCCTTCCGCCCGGGAACCGTGGACGAGCTTTACCGCGCCATGGACCACGCGCGGATGACCCCTGACGTCGCCACGGTGCTGCTCACCGGCAACGGGCCATCGGAGAAAGACGGCGGGCATTCGTTCTGCTCGGGCGGAGACCAAAGGATCCGTGGCCGTGACGGCTACAGATACGCCGAAGGGGACACCCAGGAGACCATCGACCCCGCCCGCGCGGGCCGGCTCCATATCCTGGAAGTACAGCGGCTCATGCGGACCATGCCCAAGGTGGTCATCGCCGTCGTGAATGGTTGGGCGGCAGGTGGCGGCCACTCACTCCACGTGGTCAGCGACCTCACCATCGCCTCCCGCGAGCACGGCAAGTTCAAGCAGACGGACGCCACGGTGGGAAGTTTCGACGCCGGATACGGCTCTGCGCTGCTGGCCCGCCAGATCGGGCAGAAAGCCGCGCGGGAGATCTTCTTCCTTGCCCGCGAATATTCGGCCGATGACATGGTTCGCCTGGGTGCCGTCAACGAGGCTGTGGACCACGCTCGCCTGGAGGAAGTGGCCCTGGAGTACGCCGCGGACATCGCCCGCCAGTCCCCGCAGGCCATCCGCATGCTCAAATTTGCCTTCAATCTGGCCGACGACGGCCTGGCAGGACAGCAAGTCTTCGCCGGCGAAGCTACCCGCCTCGCCTACATGACCGACGAGGCCGTGGAGGGCAAGGAAGCGTTCCTCCAGAAACGCGACCCCGACTGGTCCAGCTTCCCCTACTACTTCTAGGACTCCCCTGTGGACATCGATCCCGTACTCAAAGCACTGATGGCTGCCCTCCACGGCGAGGGCCCCGCCGTCGAAATCGTCACTGGCGACCACGGCGGGCCGCAGGCCATCCCGGTGGAGACCGGCGTCGAGGATGCCGCTGTGGTGGTCCGCACTTCCGGTTCCACGGGCACGCCCAAGGCGACCGTCCTGACCATCGACGCCCTCGCGGCTTCATCCGTGTCCACCGCCGTGGCCCTGCGCGGTGAGGGCCAGTGGTTGCTCGCGCTCCCACTGCAGTATGTGGCCGGTGTGCAGGTCCTGGTCCGCTCGCTGTACGCAGGCACCCGGCCGTGGGTCATGGACCAGTCTGACGGCTTCACGCCCGAGGCCTTCACCGCGGCAGCCGAGGAACTGACGGACAAGATCCGTTTCACCTCCCTGGTGCCCACGCAACTGCAGCGGCTCCTGGACTCCCCCGCCCCGGAGACCCTGGCCGTGCTGCGCCGCTTCAACGCAATCCTGCTGGGCGGCGCTCCGGCGGCGCCTGATCTCCTTGCCTCCGCCCACGCGGAGGGACTCAAGGTGGTTACCACCTACGGCTCAGCCGAGACCTGCGGCGGGTGCGTGTACGACGGAGAGCCGCTGGACGGCGTCGAGGTCCGGATCGGCGAGGGCGAGCTGGAAGGCCGCATCCTGCTGGGTGGCGACACCGTTGCCGCGGGCTACCTTGACGCCGCCCGCGCGTCGAAAGCCGCCTTCTTCGAGGAGGACGGCGTCCGCTGGTACGTCACCGGAGATCTCGGCGAGCTCAACGACGACGGCAAGCTCACCGTGCTGGGCCGGGCGGACGATGTCATCATCACCGGCGGCGTCAAAGCCTCCGCCGCCTACCTCCAAGGCAAGCTGGAAGAGATCGACGGCGTCACCGCAGCTTTCGTGACCGGTGTCCCCTCGCACGAGTGGGGCCAAGCCGTGGCAGCTTACGTAGCAGTGACCGATCCCAGCCCCGAAGGCATCAAGGGCTTCGCGTCCCGACGCGAGGCTGCGCTGGGTGTCCTGGCTCCAAAAACGGTGTTCGCTGACAAGGAACTGCTCATGCTGCCCAATGGGAAACCGGACCGGCTGGCCATGATTGAACGGCTTTCCGAACTGCATCAGGGACAATAGACACGTTCTTCCTCCCGAAACTGACTTTAGATCAACCGCGAAATACACGAGGTACTACACGTGGCGACAGCTGCACAATGGATCCAAGGAGCCCGGCTCCGCACACTGCCCGCGGCCATCGCGCCCGTCCTGATCGGTTCGGCAGCGGCGTACGAGCTCCAAGCGTTCCGGCTGCCGAATGCGATCCTGGCTGCGCTCGTGGCGCTCCTGCTCCAAATCGGCGTGAACTACGCCAATGACTATTCCGATGGCATCCGCGGCACCGATGAGGACCGCGTAGGTCCCCTGCGTCTCGTCGGCTCCGGCGCTGCGCTGCCGGAGCAGGTGAAGTGGGCCGCGTTCGGGCTGTTCGGCGCTGCGATGATCTGCGGCTTGATCCTGGTGATCATCACCCAAACGTGGTGGCTGATCCTGGTGGGTATCGGCTGCGTCCTGGCAGCCTGGGGCTATACCGGCGGCAAGAATCCCTATGGCTACATGGGCCTGGGCGATATCTTCGTGTTTGTCTTCTTCGGGCTCGTTGCCACCCTCGGCACCACCTACACCCAGGCCGGACAAGTCAGCCTGGCCGCGGTGATCGGCGCCATTGGCACAGGCCTCATCGCCTGCGCCCTGCTGATGGCCAACAACGTCAGGGACATCCCCACGGATACAGCCGCCGGAAAGCGGACCTTGGCAGTGCGTCTTGGGGACCGGCACGCCCGTGAAAGCTACGTGTTGATGCTGGCCGTCGCCATCCTGCTGGTCATCGTGCTGGCACCCACCAAGCCGTGGATGCTGATCGTCCTGCTGCTGATCCCCGCGTGTTTGATGCCCGCCTGGCTGATGGTCAATGGGAAGAAGCGCAAGAGCCTCATTCCCGTGCTCAAGCAGACCGGCCTGATCAACCTCGGGTACAGCCTGCTGTTCTCGCTGGGACTGATCCTGAGCCGCGGCTTCTAAAAACTCCTAGACGGAACCCGGGCGTTTGTCGTTGTTGACGGCGATGTCCGGGTTTTTTTCCACCAAGCCGTCCTCGACGGCGGCGTCTTCAACCTCGCCGGCGGTGCGGATGGGCTTGGCCCGCCCGGAGAAACGTTCGCGCATGGCGGCAGTGGCGGCGTCGCGCTGTTTCTGGAAGAACAGGTAGCTGATGGCGAACGCGATCAGCCCGGCAAAGATGACCGCCAGGATCCACCCAACTCCCAAAAAGGCGAAGAGTACGAACAACGGCACGAACAGCGCCACACGGATGAGGGAATACTTCAGGAAAGCCACCATCCAAGTTTAGCGGGCCGGATGGTTGCACTCTGATCACAGCCGGAAGAGGGCGTCCAGTGAACGGCTTCCGGCGACTAGACTTGGTGCATGCTCCGGGTTGTAGGCGTCGTCATTGTTCTGGTTATCTTCGTCTATGCCCTGGTGGACGTCATCCGCACGGACAGCCACCAAACACGCGGTATTTCCAAACCCGCCTGGATCATCGTGATGATTGTCCTGCCGCTCTTGGGCGCCATCCTCTGGTTCATCTTCGGCCGTCCTTATGGCAAGCCCACGGCAAAGCCGGTCCGCCGCTATCCCACGGCCCCGGACGATGACCCCGAATTCCTCCGCAACCTGGAAACCCGCCGCCGCAACCAGGCCGAGGACGACCGACTGAAGAAGCTGAAGGCGGACCTTGAAGCCAAGGAACGCGAGCTCGGCGACAAGCCCTCGGATGGTTCAGGTGAGGCTACAGGCAACGGCTTCAAGCCCGGCGACGCCAAGCGCAGTGAGCCGGATCCCCATGACACCGACGAGCTGAAGTAGGCAGACATGGCCCAGCAAGCTGATGGTTCACGGCAGTTACCTTCCACCACACCATCGGCCAGCGGGCCAACAGCGCCTCCCCCACCACCGCGTCCAGGTATTTCCCTGTCCGTGCCGCCTCCCATTACCGCGGCCGTAGTGCCACCAGGCACCGCACGGCTCTCCCGCTCCCTGTGGGTCGCCAGCTTCGTGGCGGGAATCGCCGTCGTCGTCCTAGGCTTCCTTGGCCGTGACGCCCACTTTGAACGTCTGAAAGGCGTCATCGGAGGCATGGTTCCCGACGGTGACGCCCAAGCAGTTGAGGGGGCCACCGCCGTCGTATTTCTGGGCAGCCTCGCCATGATCGCACTGGTGGTGGCCATGGAAGCGGTCCTGCTGGCGGTCCTTTTCAAACGCCGAGTCTGGGCACGGTGGACACTGGCACCCTTGGTCCTCCTGCACGCAGTGGTCACAGTGATCACGGCCGACTTCGTGGTGGCTCCCGACCCGGACGGCGTCCTGGCCACGGTGTTGTTGGCGTCCCAGTTCATCCTTGCCGCGGCAGGCCTGATCCTGCTGTTTTTCCCCTCGACTACTGCCTGGCTCCTGAGCGAAAAATACAGCGAACGGCTCAGCGAGCGGCGGGCATAGCGGCCAGCATCCCTTCGCAACTTCGCATGACAACGCGGCACGCCTCCAGGGCCGACGGCTCGGTCAAGGGATTTTCCGCGATCAGCCGCCAACGGTTCAAACAACCGCGGGCAACGTCGCTGATCTGACCGGGACCCGCATCCGGGTCCATGCCCAACCTCAACGCGGGCGTGCTGCCGCGCCCGCCTACCAGCCGTTCAGCTTCCACTTCGTGTTCCTCATCCAGTCCCACGCCCCCCGTACGCAACGCGGCAAGGAGTTTGAGCTCCCGGAACTCGTGGGCGCCGGCCTGAAGCCTCTCCAAAGCCGCTTCCAGCGGTGCCGCCCGCTCCCGGGGAGCGCCGCGAACCAGCGACTCCAAGCCCACGACGACGGCACGCGCCTTGAGTGCGTCGGCACGGGTTTGGAAGAGATAGCTGATGGCGTCCAGCAAGGTACCCAGGCCGCTTCGGCGTGCGAGCTCGTGGGCCAACTCAGTGGGATCAGTGGTCCCGCCCCGGATCAGGGCAACACCCAACCGGATCCCGAACAGCCCAAACCTCTGCACCAGCGACGCTTTGGTGGCCGGGTGGAGGCCTTGGGGTTCTTCGACGCGGACGAAACGGTCTGCGGACAGCATCATCCGCTCCCGCTGGTTCCGGTCCATCTTCGCCAACAGCGCCATGGCCTCACAGTCCGTCTGGCGCATGGTCCGTGAGCTCTGTGCCAGCAGCCCGGCCACAGGGACCACACCCAAGGCCAAGGGTTTGAGGTTCTGGTCCCGGCTGTATCTGTCGGCGATCACCGCTGCGGAAATCAGGGAGTCGATCCTTCCGGCACCGATCTCGTCGGCCCGGGACAGGACAGCCAAGGCATTGACGGTGCCGGATCGTCCGGCGGCGGTGTCCTTGAAGGACTCGAGGAACCGGACATCGGAGGCATGCAGGTGCCGCATGAGGTAAATGACGGCGTCCGCTGCCGTCGGTTCGTCGTCGGGCAGCAGGAAAGCCGTTGATCTCCCGGAGACGTCCTCGGACAACGAGGCGATGCCGGGAGTATCGATCAAGGTGAGCCCGCGCAGGCTGGCTGATGGCCAGTCCACCACCAGACGCTCCACATCCTCAGCAGGGATATCGTCCATGGACAAGACCAACCGGCCGTCCGCACGGGTCACAGGGAGGTTTTGAGGTCCGCCCCTGAATGGGTACACCGTGATTTTGGGAGTGTGTCCGTACTGGTACCACGTGACCACGCGGGTGCATTCACCGGCGTCCGTGGGCGCGATTTCCTCGCCAATGATGGCGTTGAGCAGTGTTGATTTCCCGGCCTTGACCATCCCGGCAACTGCTATGCGCAACGGCCCTTCCAGCCGGCTGTCCAACTCGTTCACCACCGCGAGCGCAGCGGCGTCATCGCGGAAGACTTCGCGTGCCTGCCGGAGCATCTCCGAGGCCCCGGCAATTCCCTGTTCCATCAGGTGGCCGGGACGGTTGAGGGTTTGGGTTGGTGTTCCGTCAACGGAGCAGTTTCCAGTAGCTGCTGTGCTTCCGTGGCCAAGGTGTCCACGGCCTTGAGATGGTTCCGGATCTCCTTGATCCTCATGTCCCTTTCCACCGCGTAGGTTGCGGCAGCTTTTTGGGCAGCCGCCACGGATTCCGTCAGGGAGCGGTGGTGCTCCTCGGCGATCTCCGTGAAGTGGTCCCGGGTGGCCCGCTGCACCAGCCGGAGTCTGTCCCGTAGCTGTTTTCCTACTTGGAACACCACATCGTCCACGTGCTTCCTGACCAGGATTTTGGCTTCGGATTGCCGTTGCTTGAGCCTGGCCGCTTTGTCTTCCCGGAAGGCTTTACGTCCCAGCAGGAGACCGGCACCGACGGAGAGAGGATTGATGAGGGCCATTCCAAAAAGACCGGTCAGGAGGCCGAACATCAGCACTCCACCGTAGGATCCGCGCATCCCGATCAGCACTTTCTGCAGGGGTCCGAGTCGCCCGTCTTCCATGTCCTGGATGTCGGCTACGGGGTCCAGGACGCCTCCGGTGTCGGCGACCTTCAGCGCGGGGAGGGCAACCTCATCTTCTGAGAAGTGCTCCGCCACCTGGGTGGCCAGCCACTGCCCGCGTTCGCTGGTCCACACGAAAGTATCCGAGACCGCAGCGGCGGTGCTCTGTTCCAACCACTGGGTGAACTGCTCCCAGGCGGGGCCGGGATCTCCTTGATCAATGGCGATTTCCGCTTCGCGTTGGATCCGGCGCAACCTGTCCTTCAGGTCGTACTCCATGTCTGCGATGAGGTCCCCGATGCCATCGTTGAGGGTGATCTGCCAACGAGCGGAGCGTTTGCGCAGCGAGTCCGCGTCCTCCTTGGCCGCGTTGAGGCCGGCGATCATCTGCGGCGTACCCTCGGGGTTTTCCAGGGCACCGAGCTCGGACTGCAGGGCGAGCCTCAGGTTTTCCGCCACGGACAAAAGATCGTGACCGACGGACCGGCGTTGAATTCTGGCGGCCTCCCCCACAATGTTGTTCCTCAGATGGTGGATCAGCTCAGGAAACCCTGATTCGGCGTTCAGTTCCGTGTCCTGCAGACGCGCGGCCTGGAGACGCAGCTCCGAGGATACTGGGAACAGGGGGATGTCCGGCCCCACCTCCGCGAGATGTTTCCGGTCGAGGTCCTCAATCTGCCGCCAGCTCGGATAGAGATCGGTCTTGGACAGCACGCACACCACATTGGGGCTGATGCGCATGGCTTGGCGCAGGAACCGGATCTCCGGTTCGGTGTATTCCTGGGACGCATCGGAGACGAACACCATGGCGTGCGCTGACGGAAGGGTCGTCAGGGTAGTCAGTGTGTGCGTTGACCCCAGCCCTCCAACCCCGGGCGAATCCACGACCGTCAGCCCGCCGGACAGCAGCTTCCTCGGCAGCGCAACCTCCGCCGCCACGATGTTCTTCGCGTTGCCCGGATTGCCTTTTTCGGAGACGTAGTCAGCAAGGTGGTCCAACTGCACGGGCCTGCGTTCCAGCGTGCTTTCGTGGCCGCCAGTGTCGGGGTCCGCCCGAGTGCCGTCCGGTGTGCCACCGTCCGCGGCGGGAACCAGAATAACGGCCGACGCCGGATCCCCCTGCCGTACGACCGTCGGCACAGTGGTGGCAATGTCGTCATCCACAGGACAGACTGGCGCATTCACCAAGGCATTGATCAATTGGCTTTTGCCTTGTTTGAACTCACCCACCACGATCACACGGACGCTGGGATCCTGCAGGCGGTTACGGGTATTTTCCAGGCGTCGCCGGAGATCGTTTCGGTCCCGCACCAGTGCCATGCCTTGCTCCACCAACGTGGTCATGCGTGCTGTTTCCGCCACCGCGTGTCCTTTCCCTGCCTGTTCCGATGCTGCCTGTTCCGGTGCTGCCGCCCTGTGAGGCCACGAAGTGCCCGGCAGACGGTGGGCCGTCTGCCGGGCACTGCCGGGGTACTTCATGCAGCAGCGGGCTACGCCCTACGCATCTCCTGAGTGCTAATCGATTTCTACGTCGTTGTCTGCCACGACGATCGAGTCGTCAATGTCGTTGTACTCGACATCCACGTCTTCGACATCCAGGTTGGTGGAGTTGTCGTACTCGAATTCGTTGTCCGCCACCACGATCGAATCGTTGATGACGTTCACATCGTCCACTTCGACGTTGGTGGAGTTGTCCGGCGAGTACTCTAGGTCCAGCTCGTTGTCCTGGACCACCACGGATTCGTTGATGAGCTGAACGTCCTCGACGTCTACATCCACGTCCGTGGAGTTGTCGTTGAACGAATCGGCCACGTTGACGGAGTTGTCCGAGTTGTCGGAGTTGTCCGTGACGGAGTTGTCGGAGTTGTCCGAGCTGTCATTGAACGAATCCGAGACATTCACGGAGTTGTCCGTGCTGGAGTTGTCCGTATGGCTGGAGTTGTCCTCGTTGAAGGAGTCCTCGATGTCCACGTCTACATCAACATCTGTGTTGTAGGAGTCCTTGGTCACCGAGTTATCCGAATTGTCGTTGAACGAATCCTTGACCTCGATATCCGTGTTGCCCACTTCGACGTCCCCAGGGCCGGACTCGCTGATGGTCAGCGAGTTGTCGGTTGAATGATCATCAGTATTGGTGGTCGTGGTCGTGGTGGTGGTGGTCGTATTGCCGGAGTCCTTGACGTCATCACCGGCAGCGATGGCGCCGTCGCCCGAGGCGATCACAGCGTCCTGGTTGAAGAGCTGCGTGACGTCGCCGTCTGCCCAGATGTTCTGGTTCACCGATTGGTCGGTGATCGTGTCACGGTCGTCAATGGTGGTGGTGTAGGAGTAGTTGTTCACCACGTGGACCAGTTGCTGAACGGCGTGGGCGTGGTCATCGTGGTCGTCTCCGCCACCGCCGCCACCCCCGCCGCCGTGACCGTGGTCGTCGTCGTCATGGCCATCCCAGCCACCCCCGCCGCCGTGACCGTGGTCGTCGTCGTCATGGCCGTCCCAGCCACCGCCGCCACCGCCGTGGCCGTGGTCGTCGTCGTCATGGCCATCCCAGCCACCGCCGCCACCGCCGCCACCGCTGTGGCCGTGGTCGTCGTCGTCATGATCGGGGCGTCCGCCACCGCCGCCGCCACCGCCGTTGGGGCGATCATCGTCGTCGTTTCCACCCCAGCCGGCGCCGCCAGTGGAGGCGTGGTTGCCGCCGGTGTTGTATTCACGGTCGAACGACGAACGGGCGTTGATCGGTGCGTAGTCCAGGACCACAGGACGAACAGCATCGACGTCGGCCGAGGACACGTCACGGAGGCCGGCTGCGGCGAGGGCAGCCTCGGGGTCGCGGACAAAGTCCTCGGCGGCATCGGGATCGTTGAACAGGCTCATCAGGAACTGCACGAGCTGTTGTGCGAGTGTAGGCATTGGAGTGCTCCCTCAAATTCTGTGGTGGGTGGTAAATGGCCCGGCGCCTTTGCCGGGCTCCCCTTCAACGTATGGCCCTGGTGACGGCTCGGGCATCGGGGGTGGTCCCCCTACCGGGTGCCCCACCGTTAGGGGGTCGCGGGGTTTTCCGTTAGGGGGTGGAGGGGGCTGCCGCTCACGGTGGCGGGTACCCCTCCCCCAAGGCCAGGCGCAGGCGGACCAAGAGGTCCGATCGGCTGTCGGCCCCCAAGCGCCTGCGCATGCGTGCCACATGGTGTTCGGCAGTGCGAGGCGAGATATAGATTGCCTCACCGATCTCCCGGTAGGTCTTGCCCTCAAGGAGTAGCCGGGCCACTTCGCGCTCCCTGGCGCTTAGCCCCGACTGATCACCCGCACCCGGGCTGGCACCGTCCGGAGCAAGGGTGCCCGCAACGCTGCGGTGCGGCTCCTCCACCCGGTCGTGGCCCGCCCCGGCCGGAGCGCCCTGGGGATGAATGTCCCTGGCACAGGCCAGCAGCCTCACGAGGTCACGCCGTTCCTCCGCATGCGCGGCGGCATGGCCGGCAAGCCTGGCTCCTTCCCAGGGCATGCCGACGGCCGCCATCCCACGGGCCGCCGTTTCGACGTCGGACGCTTCAAACCGGCCGGCCAGGACCGAAACCCAAGCCTTCCCGCCGGCAGCGAAAACGGAGGCCAGATGGCTGTGTTCGGATGCCCGCACCAGCGCGGCAGCATGCGGCGCAAGCTCAGCGGGGCTCTCGCTCAGCAGCGCAGCCTGCACTGCCGCCCAATGCAGCGGCACCGACCAGAGCGGCGGGTTCCCCAGCCTCCCCAACAGCTCCCAGGCACCGTCCAGATAGTGCGAGACGCGACGTGTTTCCCGCAACCGTCCAGCGGCAATCATCAACTCGCCCCACGGCAGCAGGCTGTACAGATCCACTGAAACGTGCATCATGGCTTCCCGGGCCCTGTCCCACGCCAGCACCAGCCCGTGGACATCGCTGCCGCGCCTGGCAAGGCCCACCTCCAGTGCTGCCAGCAGGAGCTCATCCCGGGGTGCCAGCGACCAATGGTTTGCCTTGACGGCCTCGTTGATGGCCAACCGTGCCTCGTCAGCGTTGTCCTGCTGCATGGCGGTCCATGCCTGCAGGAGGAACAGCCTGGGACGCGCGGCATCCCCGCCTTGGCCCGCGGCCAATGCGGCCCTAAGCACTGTTTCCGCTACCGCAGGCTCCCCGCTGTGGAGAGCACAGAGCGCCGCCAAGGTGGCCGGGGTCTCCGGCAAGGGAAGGGCCGCGCCCGAGGCATTCATCATGTCCGAGGCCCTGATGAGCTCCGGCAGGGCCAATTGGGGGTTGGGGCCAAGGGTCTGCCTCAGGCCCTCCTGGGTGAGCGTCAAAGACACCGCCAGCAAGGTTGGCGAACCGGAGGCTCCGGCGGCCGACAGCAGCTCCTCCGCCTGCACCGCATTTCCAGCGCCGATCATGGCCACTGCGGCCAGTGGCGCAGACCCGTCCAACCTGTCCGGCCCCAGCCACCTGTACGTATCGGCGCTTCGGGACAACATTCCCCGCTGTGCCCAGACCGCGGCTGCCACGTCCACTCCCAGGCGAAGGTCGGGAGGTTCGGGCAGGGCGAGCAGCCTGTCAACGATCCTGCCCGCCGCGTCGAGGTCCCCGATGGCGGCCAAGGCCTGGGCACGTTTCGCGGCGTTATGGAGCTCGTTGTTCCCGGCAAGAAGCGCTTCGGCATAGAGATCCACGGCCAGCCGCGGATCTCTATCGAGGACGCTGTTTGCTGCTTCCTCGAGTTCTGCGGCAACGCGGGCATCCTGCAACCCATTCCTGGCGAGGTCGCGGGCCAGGTCTCCCAGGGGACGGCCTTCGTCCAGGACCTTGTCCACCAGTTCCCTCTGCAGCGAGCGGATGCGGGAGGTCGGTGTTCCTTTCAGCAGGGCATACTGGACGGTCCCCACCACGGACCCGTCGGCCTGCAGCAGGCCCGCGTCCACGGCTGCCGTGATGATTGCGTCCAGCCCATCATGGCCTTCAAGGCCGCGCGGCAGGGGCGACGGCAGCGTGAACCCCACAGACAGGGCGAGGAGCAGGTCGCGGACTTTCGCGGAATCGCCGGTCAGTTCCGGAATGTTGGGCGGGTCTGCCTCGTCTCTGGGGAGAGATTCCATGAGCGGGCGATCGTGTGGCCCAGGCGGAGTGCGCCCGGGCTGATGGTCGTGTCCCGTCATGGGCTAGACCGCCGAAAGCAGCGCCGGGTCCGTAACCGGCGCGGTCTCCGTGGGCAGGGGTAAGGGATCGGCCGTGGCAGGAGGAGTTACCGGTTCCGGCGTTGGTTCCGGCGACGGCGGTGGCGGGTCCTGCGTGACCGTCGGTTCAGGCTGGGGCTCTGTTGGCTCGGGCGACGGCGGCGGTGACGGCGGCGGTGGGCTGACCGGATCCGACGGGGTGGTAGGCGGCGTTGCGGGTTCAGTGGCCGGTGGTGGCGTGGTGGGTGGTGTCGTAGGGGGCGGGGTAGGCCCGCTGGCTGCGCCGCCAGTAGGTGCTGGAGTGGGTGTGGTGGGCGCCGGGGTAGTGCCCGGCGCGGCGGGTGTTCCCGTGCCCGGCGCAGCAGGAGCGGCAGTGGTGCCCGTTCCACCGGGTGTCGTGCCGGCAGCCGGTCCGGCGGCAGATCCCGCAGCGGTACCCGATCCAGTGCCTGCCTTCGCGGTTCCAGTCCGGGCCGGGCTCTTCCCAGCTCCATTCCCTGCCTTGGTGACTCCAGCCCTGGCGCTGGCCTCGAGTCCCCCCGCCGGCTTGCCGACCGCCGGGGTCTCTCCGGCCTTCCCGCCACCAGCGCCAGTCCCCTGTCCCCCGGAAGCCTGGGCTCCGGCGTCGCGCATGACATCAGCAGCCTGGTTGCCGAACATGGTTGCCAGCAGTCCGCTGCCTTCGGGACTCTGTGCTGCCGTAGCAGTAGCGATGGTCAAAGCGGCTGCGGCCACAGCCGCGGCTGCCGCCATCCGGACACGTGGCCGGGGAGCATGCCGGCCCGGCTTTGCGGACGCTGACGTGAGGACTCCCAGGGCCGGAGCCCGGGTGGCGGCATGCGGACGCCCCAGCGCACCACTTGCCACCGTCCCGGCGGCCGCTGCGCCTGGAGTGGCCGCGGTCGCCGCATCCACGGCGCCTTCCCCCCTTGAGCGCAAACCAGCCACCGCTGCACCCAGGCAGATAGAGGACTTGGGATCGGCGTCGACGGCGATGGGCCGGCCAAGTTCCACCGAAATCATCTCGGCCACGAGTGGAATGCGCGAGGACCCACCAATGAGCAGCACAGCGCTCAATTCATGCGCGTCCACGTGGAGGCTCTGCAGGCTTCTCTCCAGCGCCTCCACGGTTTCCCGAAGTGGTTCCTCGATCAGCGTTTCGAATTCGGCCCGGATCAGCCGCACGGACTGCTGCGTGCCCGGCAGTGACACGGCCACGCTGGATTCGCTGTCCATGGACAGCGCTTCCTTGGCTTCGCGGCATTCCCGCCGTAGCCGGGATAAGGCCGCCAAGGTCTCCGGCGCCGTCGGGTCCATGTCCGTTGCAGCGCTGACGTGACCCATCACGTGACGCAGGACAGCGGCGTCGAAATCGGCGCCGCCCAGGGTTTCAATACCGTCGGGGCGGCCCAGCAACTCGAAGTTTCCGGCTCCGGCTTTGCGGAGGATGGCGGTGTCGAAAGTGCCGCCGCCGAGGTCGTACACAGCGATGATGCTGCCGTCTTCCACCCGCGTTTGGGAGGCGTAGTGCAGGGCTGCTGCTTCCGGCTCGCTGATCAGGGTGATGTCCTGCAGGCCGGCCACGTTGAGCGCGGCGAGGACCAAGGACGTCCGGTGCTGGCCCCAGGCCGCGGGGTGCGTCATGATGATCGACGACGGCGCCGTCCCCTCCCGTTCGCGGGCCCTGTCCACTACCCAACCGGCCATGGTGGCGTACACGTCCTCGGCAGCAAGCCACCTCTCGCCAACAGCGAGGGGAACGGAATCCCCGATCCGGCGCTTGAATTCACGCACCATATGGTGGGGATCGTCCAGGCCCCGGCGTTCGGCCGCTTCGCCTACCAGCACACGGCCGTCGTCGGCGTAGAACAACACGGAGGGCACGGCGCTGCCATGCAGTCCCAACGGGAGGATTTCCGGTGTAGGGGTTGGACTCTGGTCGGGCTTAACCAGGGCTGCTGCGGTAAAACTTGTCCCGACGTCAATGGCGAGAACATAGCTCATGGGTACCTCGAAAGAACACTGCGCGTCGCTAGCGGGCTGCATCACAAGCGGGTTCTGAACAAGGTAGCACCTGCCTTGGACAGGAAAAAGGCTTGTTTAGTGCACCGTTTGGTTGTTTACCGAGGCCCGGGCCCAAGCCCAGGAACAACGCCCCTGCTCAGGCCCGGATTGGGGCTCGGGCCCCGATGACGGCTGAGTATTCGATTTAGAGCCCGGAATAGGAATGCAGGCCGTTGAAGACCGTGTTCACCAGTGTGAAGTTGATGATCACACAGGCGTAGCCAACAATCGACAACCAGGCTGCGCGGGTTCCGGTCCAACCACGCGTGGCCCGGGCGTGCAGGTAGCCCGCATAGACCACCCAGATCACAAAGGTCCAGACTTCCTTGGGGTCCCAGCCCCAGAAGCGGCCCCAGGCCTTTTCAGCCCAGATGGCACCGAACATGAGGGTGAACGTCCAGCCAATGAAGGCGATGGCGTTGATGCGGTAAGAGAGGTTTTCCAAGCTCAGCGCGTTGGGAACCAGGCGCATGAAGCCCAGGTTGTCTTTGCGGCCGGCAGCAAGGTTCTTCTGGCGGTATGACTGCAGCAACTGCAGCACAGACATAGCGAACGTCAGGGTAAACAGAGCCGACGACAGGACTGCGATGGAGACGTGGATGATCAGCCAGTAGCTCTGCAGGGCCGGAACCAGGTGACCCACGGGAGTCCAGAAAGCAGCCGAAGCAGCAACCAGCATGATGATGGCCAGGCCGATCACGAACGTGCCAAGGAACCGTAGGTCCCTGCGGATGAGGACCACCAGGAACACAGCAACCGCCACAAAGGCACCGGTGGTGAGGAACTCGTACATGTTGCCCCACGGCACACGTCCTGCACCGAAGGCACGGGTGACAACACCCGCGCCGTGGATGAGGACACCCAACACCGTCACGGCCACGGCCACGCGGGCAGGTGCGCGGCGTTCGCCGGCGTACTTCATGTCGCCGGCGGCGGTGCCGCCCTCATAGGTGAGGCCCGACGTCGGACGCTCGGCGCGGCCTGCCGGCCCACCGGCGTCGGGACCTCCCAGGCCTCCCGCGACGCGGCCTGCAGCAACCGTGACCTTCTCGCCGGCGGTGCTGGCCGCAGCCTTCAGGTCCACGGCGCGGAGCATCTTGCTGCTCTTGGCCAGGTCCCAGGCAAAGGCGATGAACGCCACGGTGTACGTGCCGGCGGCCAACAGCATGAACAGCTCGCTGTATTGGCCCAGGGTTTCGTTGATGACGGGCATTACTGGTCCTTCGAGGTTGAGGAAGATCCTGCTGTTGTTGTAGCGGTGTCCTGCGTCTGTGGGATGTTCCATTCCCGGGCAAAGATCTCGCGAAGTGCTGCTGCTTCGCCGGCAAGGCGGTGGTCTTCGCCGCGGGCCAGCAGTCCGTATTCCACCATGGTGCGTCCATCCGAGTGGGTGCCGGTGCGGACCCAGACGCGGCGGCGGTTGATGTAGAGCGACATGACCAGGCCACCGACTGCGAGGAAGCCGAAGATCAATGCGTAGAGCTGGCCGGGGTTGTGGTGGATGTCCACGCCGATGTACTTCTTGACGCCATCGAACGTGATGCTGCCCTTGCCATCGGGCAGGTCCACGGTAGCCCCGGGAGTCAAGGTGATGCCGCCTGCCGCGAGGTCGCGGGCATTGAGCGGTTTCAGGTCCTTGACGTCCAGTTCGAACACGTTCTGGGGCACGCCTTTGTCCAAGCCGAGGTCGCCGTAGAAGGAATTCAGGCTCAGCTGGGGGTTGAAGAGTTCCGGGGAAGCGCTGAACGAGGTGCCGTCTTCGGTAACGAATGCCGTGGGAAGGAAGAAGCCCACAAAGCCGAGTTGTTCCGGCTTCGCATCAGGGACCTTGATGACCACCGATGAGTAGTAGTTGTCGCCTTGGACCTTGGCAGTGACGGGACCTTGGAAGGAAACATTGCCTTCGCCGTCGCGGACGGTGACCAGGGGTGCGTAGCCGTTGCCGGTCAGGTAGAGGCTGGTTCCTCCGAGGGAAACGGGGTCGTTGACCTTCAGGGTTTCCTTCTTGCCCGGCGCATCCGGGGTTTCCTTGGTGGTCACTTCAGCCGTGTAGTCGATGGGCTGGCCTGCCTTGCCCGGGGATTCGCGGTCAAACTTGGCCTCAAACTTGTCCAGTTGCATCGAGTACGGCTGGAGCGCGCTGCTCTGGAAGTTGGTGCCCGGCGTGAATTGGTCGTATCCCACCAGGGTGTTGACGAACGTCTCGCCTTCCACCAGGATGCGCTGGCCGCTGTACCCGTACAAGCCGCCGATGGCCACGGACACCAGAACCCCGATCAGCGAGGTGTGGAACACCAGGTTGCCCACTTCCTTCAGGAAGCCGCGCTCGGCACCCAAGGACGGCAGGGCGCCGTCGACGTCCCTGACTTCCACGCGGTAGCCGCGCTTCTTCAGCAGCCCGGCGGCATCGTTGATGGCCTTCGACGCCGGGATCCCGGCGTCGGCGGGTACCGCCAAGGTGCCGTACTCCGGCAGGCGCGAAAGGCGCTTGGGGGTGCGCGGCGGCTGGGACTTCATGGCTTTGTAATGGGCGATGGCGCGCGGCGTGACGCAGCCGATCAGGGAGATAAAGAGCAGGATGTAAATGGCCGAGAACCAGGCCGACGAGTAGACGTCGTACAGCTGCAACGCGTCGAGGAGCTCGCCGTAGGACGGATTGTCCTTGATGTACTGCGTGACCACCGACGGGTTCGCGGGCCGCTGCGGGAAAAGGGAGCCAGGCACCGCTCCGACGGCGAGCAGGAGCAGCAGGAACAATGCCGTGCGCATGCTGGTCAGCTGGGTCCAGGACCACCGGAGCATGCCCTTGAAACCGAGGGCGGGAAGTGCGGCCTCGGACTTGGCCTGCTGGAGTTTTCCTTCGCCTGATGTGCCTTCTGCGGAGGTGCTTTCAGCGGCTGGTGACTTCTTTTTGGCTTTCACGGACTCGCTCATCAGATTGGCAACTTCACATCGTTTTGGAACCAGTACTGCAACTCGGTCACCCAGGTTCCCCACACGCCGGTGGCCATCAGGATGCCGAGCAAAATCAGGATGCCTCCGCCGATCCGCTGGATGGCCAGGCGGTGCTTGCGGAAGAAGGACATGACTCCCATGCCCCGGCGGACAGCCAGCGCAATCAGGAGGAACGGGATACCCAGTCCAAGGCTGTAGACGAACGCCAGGAGCGCGCCCTTGGCTGCCGAGGAACCACCGGACAAGCTCAGCAACTGTACCGCGGAGTACGTCGGACCAATACAGGGCGCCCAGCCCAGGCCGAAGGTCAGTCCCAGGAGCGGTGCGCCCCAGAGGCCGGCGGGTGGCTTGGCATGGATCTTCGCGTCGCGCTGCAACCACCCGAAGCCGCCCATGAACACCACGCCCATGATGATCACCAGGATGCCCAGCAACTGCGTAATCCAGGCGTTCTGCGGGCCGGTCAGCAACGTGCCCAACTGCCCGAAGGCGCCGCCCAGGAGAACAAAAATCACCGAGAAGCCCAGGACGAACAGGCCGATGCCGGCAAGCATGCGGCCACGCCGCTGCTTCTGGAGGTCGACGCCGGTCAGTCCCGTGACGTAGCCAAGGTACCCGGGGACCAGTGGCAGCACGCATGGCGAAAGGAAGGAGACCAGCCCGGCCAGCAAGGCCACCGGCACAGCCAGCAGCAGCGATCCGTTGAGGATCGTCTCGGCGAAGGGACTGTTCATGGGTGCTACTCGGCCACTGCAGAAGTGATGAGGGCCTTCAAGGTGCTCTTCTCAATCTCGCCGAGCACGCGGGAGGCAACCTTGCCATCCTTGTCCAGGACCAGGGTGGTGGGAACTGCGCCCGGCGGCACGATGCCGGAAACGGACAGGAGCACAGCACCGTCCTTGTCGTTGAAGCTCGGGTAGGTGATGTTGAAGGTCTTGTCGAAGGCCTCTGCGGTAGCTTGTTCGTCGCGCAGGTTGACGCCGAAGAACTGGACGCCCTGATCCTTGAAGTCCTGGTGCAGGGCTTCAAGCTGGGGCGCCTCGATGCGGCAGGGAGCACAGGCAGCAAACCAGAAGTTCAGCACCGTGACTTTGCCCTTGAGGTCCTCGGGCTTCACCGTCTCCCCATTAAAGAGGGTGCCCTTGAGGGCCACTGGCGCGGCACGGTCCGCCTTGGCGAACTCGGTTACCGAACCATCGCCGGCCACGTAGTTCTTGTTGTCGCCTGCCTTGGCTTGCTTGGCCAGGGAATCTTCCTGGGCACATGCGGACAGGCCCATGGTCAGCCCTGCGAGGAGGACGCCACCGGCAGACAGCACACCGCGGCGTGAGAGGTTGTTGTCCATGCTTCTATGCCCCCGGGGTGCTCGCCGCGCCGGGAAGCAGCACGGCAGCAGGCTCGGTGTACTCGACGCGCACGATCTTGCCGTTCTCATCCAGGGTCAGGGATGTCAGGGAGGTGAGCGTGCATTCGCGCTTGCGGGGATCGTGTGCCAGCCGGCGTCCCTCTGCCGTCAAACGGGTTGACCAGATGGGGAGCTGATGGCTCACGAGGATGGCTTCGGCGCCGTCGCCACCCAACTCAACTGCCTTGGCCCGGGCGTCTTCAACGGCGGCCAGAACCCGCGCGGCTTGCTCCTTGTACGGCTCGCCCCAGGAGGGACGCAGCGGATTGCGGAAGTACAGCCAGTGCTTGGGCTTCAGGAATTCACTCTTGGTGGGGTGCAGCCCCTCAAAGTGGTTCTCAGCTTCGATGATGCGGGGCTCGGTGGTGATCTCCAGGTTCAGGGCCTCTGCAGTGGGCATGGCCGTTTCCTGAGCGCGGGTCAGCGGTGAGGCGACCAAGTGGACAATCTTGGCACCCTGGCCGACACGTGCCACAAAGTGGTCGGCCAGCATACGGGCCATCTCCCGGCCACGCTCGGAGAGGTGGAATTCCGGCAGGCGGCCGTACAGGACGCCGTCGGGATTATGGACCTCGCCATGGCGAAGCAGGTGGACAGTTGCTTGGGGCATGTTTACCAGTTTCTCAAAGAAGCGGGGCGATCCGAAATCTTCTACCGCTAGTAGAACTCAAAGTTTTTCCGAAATGTTCCCCGGGGTTGGAATAAAAGATGCATATGCATGTTTATACTAGACACGAAGCTCGGTTGACGCTTCAAGCAATGGGCTCAACCAAGCAAGCACGCACTACCTACCAATCGATATAGGAGCAACACCATGATGACTCTCCCCGCTACCGTCACCACCGGCACCTGGGCCCTCGACGCTTCCCACAGCGAGATCGGCTTCACCGTCCGCCACGCAGGAATCAGCAAGGTCCGCGGCCAGTTCAAGGACGCTTCGGCCACCCTTGAGGTTGGCGAAGCCCTGACCGACTCCAAGGTCACCGCCACCATCCAGACCGCCAGCTTCGACTCCGGCGACGTCAACCGCGACGGCCACGTCAAGGGCGAAGACTTCTTCGACGTGGAGAAGTTCCCGGAAATCACGTTCGTATCCCGGCACGTCAAGGCCAACGGCAACAGCTTCGACCTCGTGGGCGATCTCACAATCAAGGGCGTGACCAAGGAAGTTTCCATCGAGACCGAATTCAACGGCGTCGCAGTGGATCCCTTCGGCAACACCCGCGCCGGCGTTTCCGGCGAAACCACCATCAGCCGCAAGGACTTCGGCCTCACCTGGAACGCCGTCCTCGAAGCCGGTGGCGTACTGGTCAGCGACAAGGTTGTCATCAACCTGGAACTCGCCTTCATCGCACCGGCCGCCGCATAGTCCCTCCACCCCGGCCCCGGCGCACGGGTCCCGCCCTTGTTCGCCATCCACACCGCACTTCGCAGAGGATGGCCAACAAGACGCGGATCCGTAGCCAGGCAAGCCAAACGGCGCCCTGCACAGTTCACGCTGTGGGGGCGCCGTTTCGCATATCCGGACGTCACCCCGCAATTGTTCGGCAAACAGCCTGTATTTACCTGCGAGTTGGCTCCGAAGTTCCTATGCAACCTTCAACCTGCGGTCTACAGTGATGCCATGAGTACCCCAGACGAAGCACCACAGCCACAGCAGCCCGGCTCCCAGCCTCCGCAGCCCGGCAATGTTCCTCCTGCGGGTTACCAGCCTCCGCAGGGCTACCAGCCACCCCAGGGTTACCAGCCGCCGTCGCAACCGGGCCAATATTCACAGCCCGGCCCGGCACAGCCCGGCCCGCCACAGGCAGGCCCTGGACAGCCTGGTTTCCACTTCGAAATGCCCACCGACGGGCCCCGGAACTTCAACGACGTCATGCCCCAGGGCGGATTCTCCGGGATGTTCAAGACCCAGGGCCTCCCCACCGAGCTGAAGGTTTCCTACTTCATCTGGGTGATCTCCGGACTCCTGGGCCTGTTGTTCGGGCTGATCGGATTCTTCGCGATCATCGCCCTCTTCGCGTTCGCCCCGGGCGTTGCAGCAATCCTGCTGATCATCCTCATCCTCACCCTGGCCGTAGCAGCCGCACAGGTGGTCCTGGCAATGAAGATGAAGGAAGGGAAAGAGTGGGCCCGCCTCGCACTCACCATCGTGGCCGGTATCTCCTTGCTCCTCACCATCTTCAGTGCAGCCAGTGCCGGCGGCTCCAGCACGGGCCTCGGCAGCAACTGGTTCGGCTTCCTCGTCAGTGCTGTAGCAGTAGTCCTGATGTGGCTCCCGAACTCACAACTCTGGTTCAAGGCAGTCAAGGGTCACGCTTAACGCTGACGCAACGGCCGCCGTCGTGCCTTATCGGCGGTAATGCAGGCTGAAGGCCGCGGTAAATCCTCCGGGATTGCCGCGGCCTTCATCATGAAGGCGTAAGCCAACATGATGATTTTTGCTGCGAGCCGGAAATACCTGCGTGGGATCATCTGCAGCGTCAGACCCGGGAGGTACGGTGGAAGCAGAACCACGCTGGGGGCAGGGTCATTTTGCTGATCCCGGCGGCCGCACCCGCAGTCGAACAAGCAAAGGAATGCCATGAGCAACCCTCCCTACCCGCCGTCAAACCCGGGCGATGCCAACCAGCCCGAGCAGCCGGGCACCCAGCCCGCAGCTCCCGCCGCGCCGCAGTATGGCCAGCAGAGTCCCGCCGCGCCGCAGTACGGTCAGCCCGCCGCGCCGCAGTACGGCCAGCAGAACCCCGCTGCACCGCAGTACGGCCAGCAGAACCCCGCTGCACCGCAGTACGGCCAGCAGAACCCCGCTGCACCGCAGTACGGCCAGCAGGGCCCCGCTGCGCCGCAGTACGGCCAAGACACCAACTGGCCCAGCCAGCAGCCCGGTCCCACCGCTGTGCCGCCCATGGTCAACTACGCCTTCTGGATGATCGTTGCAGCCGGCGTTCTTTCCGCCATCAGCTCACTTCTGTTGGCCACCACCGGTGCTGACGCGTTCATCAACGCCATGAACCAGCAGGCAAGCCAGCAGGGCACAGACCTCCCCGAAGGGTCCATGGAAGGCATGCGCGGTGTGATCGGCATCAGCGCCGTCATCGGCGCGGTTGTGGCCCTCGGCCTCTACGCCCTGGTAGCTTTCCCGGTCCGCAAGGGCAAGAACTGGGCACGGATCCTGGGTACCGTGTTCGCCGCCATCTCCGTCCTCGGCCTCACCAGCCTGTTCCAGTTCGGTGCCACCTACGGCATCCTGCAGCTCATCGTGATCCTGCTGGGAGTCGCGGCGATCGTCATGCTGTACCTGCCGGCGTCGGCCCCGTACTTCCGCAAGGCGCAGCCTTTCGGCACCCCGTACCAGAACCCGTACGGCCGCTAAACACGCAGAGTTTCAGACGCTGCAAGCGCGGGCGCGGACCCGGCGAAGGCTAAACAGCCTGGCCCGGTGTCTGCGCCCGTTGTGCGTGATACGCCAGAATCTGGAGTTCAGTGGCCATGTCCACCTTGCGGAGGTTCACATGCGGAGGGACCTGCAACAGCACCGGCGCAAAGCTGAGGATGCTCCGGATCCCGGCGGCAATCACGCGGTCGCACACAGCCTGGGCTACCGTGGCAGGCAGCGCCAGCACCACCATGTTGGTGTGGGTGCGTTCCAGGACCCGCTCGAGCTCCGCGGAGTCGCTGACGCGCAGCCAGCCCACTTCGTTGCCGATCACCATGGGGTCGGCGTCGAAAATGGCTACGACGTCGAAGCCACGGGACTCAAAGCCGCCGTACCGGGCCAGTGCCTTGCCGAGGTTACCGGCACCCACAATGGCGACTTTCCAGTCATGCGTCAGGCCCAGGGCAGCAGCAATGTGGCGGCTCAAATACTGGACTTCATAGCCGACACCGCGCGTCCCATACGAGCCCACGTAGGAAAGGTCCTTACGGAGGGTGGACGAGCTGACGCCTGAAGCTTCGGCCAACGCTTCGGAGGAGACCCGCTCCACGCCTTCGGCCAACAGGGAGTTGAGCGCGCGCAAATAGAGCGTCATCCGGGCCACAGCCGCGGGCGGGATCTGCTTGGCGGCAGGTTCGTTGTCCCCGGTTGCAGCCTCCGGGGACGGTTCCAGCGCAGTCACGGTATTCTCCATTGCGTCGCTTTGTTGTTCCACTCTATGACCCCCGGCCGGACTCAACAAAAGCCATTACCAACGGGTAACCCCTCAGCCTTCCAGGACCTTCTTCAGGGTGCGGGTGAGCCGTTCCTCGTCAATCTTCCAAAAGTCACGCTGGACGCCGTCCACCAGCACCACGGGAATCTCTTCCGCGAAACGGTCCTGCAGTTGGGGATCGTCGTCGATCCGTTGCTCCGTCCACTGCACGCCAAGACTTTTTGTGACACGCTCGACGGCGGCACGCGCCTCGGTGCAGAGGTGGCAGTCAGCTTTGGTGAGGAGAACGACGTCGGGAATAGCCATGCCTCAAAGGTACCGGCCCCACGATCTCTCACATCCCACGCCCACCGGCCCGACCCCCTCTCACATCCCACGCCCACCCGGCCCGACCATCTCTCACATCCCACGCCCCACCGGCCCGACCCTCTCTCACATCCCACGCTGCACCGTCACGACACCGTGCGCCCTCGAACGCGGACCGCGGCGATTGACTAGACTCAAGGCATGCCCGAGGAGAAGAACGCCGCCGTGGTCGCAGATGCCTTGGTGCAGAAGCCCACTGTGCAGAAGGACAACGTGCAGAAGCGCACGGGCGAAGCAGCCTTCTTCGACGTCGACAACACCTTGATGAAGGGTGCAAGTCTCTTCCACGTAGCCCGCAAGATGTACGAACGCAAAGCTTTCACGTTGTCGCAAGCGGCCGGATTCGCCTGGAAGCAGTTCAAATTCGTCATGCGCGGCGAGAACATGGAAGACGTCCACTCGGTCCGCGACTCGGCGCTTACCCTCGCTGCCGGCATCACTGTGGACGACATCAAAGCCCTGGGCGAAGAGGTCTACGACGAAATGATCGAGTCGCGGATCTGGCCGGGGACCAAGGCACTCGCGGAACAGCACCTCAGGGTTGGCCGCAAGGTCTGGCTCGTCACGGCTACACCCATCGAGGTGGCGACGGTCATTTCCACACGACTCGGGCTGACCGGCGCCCTTGGCACGGTCGGTGAAGTGGAAGATGGCATGTACACAGGGAAACTCGTGGGCGACATCCTGCACGGACCGGCGAAAGCCGTCGCGGTCCAGCTCGTCGCCGATCGCGAGGGCCTGGATCTGGATCATTGCTGGGCGTACAGCGATTCCGCCAACGACATACCTTTGCTCACCATGGTGGGCCATCCCGTGGTGATCAATCCGGACGCCAAGTTGCGCCGTCACGCCCGCGAGAACAACTGGCCCGTGTACGACTTCCGTTCCGGTCGCCGCGCAGCAACGCTCGGGCTCAAAGCCGCCACGGTTGGCGGAGCGGTCTACGGCCTGTGGCGGGGTTTCTCAAGGTTCCGCGGCCCCCGCATCTGACCCTCTCTCACATCCCTCGGACGTAAACGGAACCATCTCTCACATCCCTCGGGCTTGAACCGAACCTTCTCTCACATCCCTCGACTGCCTCAACGAGCCTGTGGATAACTTACGATGACTCAAGCGTTTCTGGGCAAGAATGCCAAGTATGCCGAATGCCACGCCCCTTCCGCCCGCACTGATCAGCGCACCGTTCACCCTTGACGAGGCCGAGGCTGCAGGCCTGAAGCAATCGCACCTCTGGAATCGCATCGGAATAGATGGAGTCAGCCGCGGCCTCTACCGTCCGTCGGATTGGGATTTCGAGCTGTCGGCGGCTGCAAGGTCGCTGTCGGCCGCAAGTCCAGGGGCTTGGATATCCCATGTAACGGCTGCGAGGCTACATGGTTTGTGCCTTCCACCGTGGCTGTCTGATTCCAATGAATTGCATCTCAGCAAGCCGAGGATTCTCCCGTCAGTCCGCCGCAAAGGCGTGATCGGACACACGGTAGTGGCCTCCACCGACGAGATCGAAAATGTTCAAGGCATCCGGATCAGCACTCGGTCGCGTACCTGGTTGGATCTCGCAAGACGCCTTCCGCTCGGCGACCTCGTATCTATGGGTGACGAACTCATTCGCAGACCCAGGCCGGACTTCGAAGAACGCGACACACCTTTCACCACACTTGAGGCACTTCGCGAACTGGTGGGCAGGCACAGGAATCTGCAGGGCGTCGTCAGGGCACGCGAAGCATTAGAGCTCATGCGTGTTGGCTCCGACTCTGCGCCAGAGTCACTGCTCCGCTTGGCAATGTTGGACGCCGGCATCCCCGAGCCGGAACTCCAGGTGCACCTCCGGCCAAACGATCCCTTTTCGCCTTCTGCGGACTTGGGCTTCCGTGATCGGCGGGTTGCAATACAGTACGACGGCGGTCATCACCTTGGACGGGACCAGATATTTAGCGATCGGCGACGCGACAAGGCGTTCGAAACAGCAGGTTGGATGGTCCTGAAATTCGGAAAGGATGACTTGGCGGACAACTTTTCGTCAGCCACTCAGAAGATCAAGAGCGCTCTCCGATCAGCATGGCGGGATCCCTCGGTAACTTCGGGTTTCTCCCGAGGGATGTGAGAGAGCAACCCCACCCAACCCCAGGGACCTGAGAGAGCAACCCCACCCAACCCGAGGGACCTGAGAGAGCAACCCCACCCAACCCGAGGGATGTGAGAGAGCAACCCCACCCAACCCGAGGGATGTGAGAGAGCAACCCCACCCAACCCGAGGGATGTGAGAGAGGGCTGGGGTGCAAAAATGCCCGCCACCTCGAGAGGCAACGGGCATTCACGCTTGATGAAGTATCTCTACTTCTTATTGCGGCGCTGGTGGCGAGTCTTACGAAGCAGCTTGCGGTGCTTCTTCTTGGCCATACGCTTGCGGCGCTTCTTAATAACTGAACCCACGAAAGTTCCTTACAAACTAGAAGTTCCTGTCTGTTGGAACAGATCCGCGGAAGCAGACAAGTACAACTGACAGATTCTTACATTGACGTAAAACGTTCCTTAACAGAGTACCGCTTCAAAGGGGCACCCTGTGACCACGGTCCGCGGGACGGACCCCGGCAGCCTCAGGCGGTCTCGGATTGTCCGTCCACCACGGCACCCTTGAGGTACTGGGCAACGGCCTCTTCAGGAACCCGGAAGGAGCGCCCGAACCTCACGGCGGGCATTTCCCCTGAGTGGACCAGGCGATACACGGTCATTTTGGAAACACGCAGGACGTCGGCCACTTCGGCCACCGTCATGAAACGCGCATTCGAGAAGTTAGTCTCTGCGGACATTTCCCATATTCCTTTGCTCTCAGCCGGTTAGGACACCCCCAGTAGAACGGTGTGCCGATGCTGAGCCATCAAACAACCATGTGCTAGATACTCTAGAGGCTGATGGGGCCAATGTGAAAGCTTTTCCCGTAAGTGGGATGCCACTCCCCGGCCGGGCAGGACCCCTAACGGGGGCTCGCTGCGGGCATTGCCGAACGCACGGCATGCTGCGCAGCGAAGCCACGAAACGGATCTACTCCGCAACCACCGCGCGACGCTTCCGGGCCGAGGCTGCGAGCTGCTCCAGCACCGAGGCTGTGACGTCCCATTCCATGCAGGCATCGGTGACGCTTTGGCCGTAAACGAGTTCCTGCTCCCCCGCAAGCTGCTTGGCGGTGTCCAGGTTCTGGGCTCCGCCCACCAGGAAGCTCTCCAGCATGACGCCGGCGATCGGCGAGGTCTCCCCTGCTTCGAGCTGCGCACCGATTTCCAGGGCAACCTCAGCCTGGCGGTGATGGCTCTTGCCGCTGTTGGCGTGGCTGGCGTCCACGATCAGGCGCGGGTTCAGGCCCTTGGCAGCGAGCTTGGAGGAAGCAGCCGCGACATCGTCCTGGGAGTAGTTGGGTCCCTTGCGTCCGCCGCGCAGGATCACGTGCGTGTCCGGGTTGCCTGAGGTGGCTACGAGAGCCGCGCGGCCGTCGTCGTCGATTCCCAGGAAGGCCTGCTCGGCGGCAGAGGCGCCGCAAGCGTCAATCGCCACCTGCAGGTCGCCATCGGTGCCGTTCTTGAAGCCGATAGGCATGGACAGCCCGGAGGCGAGCTGGCGGTGGATCTGGCTTTCGGTGGTGCGGGCACCGATCGCGCCCCACGAAACGAGGTCAGCCATGTATTGCGGGCTGATCGGCTCTAGGAACTCGGTGGCCGTGGGCAGCCCAAGGGCCGTGACCTGCTTCAGGAACCCACGGGCCGCGCGAAGGCCGGCGGCGATGTCGTGGCTGCCGTCCAGGTGGGGATCGTTGATGAGGCCCTTCCAGCCGACGGTGGTGCGGGGCTTCTCGAAGTAGGTCCGCATGACGATCAGCAGGTCTTCCTTGTGCTTCTCCGCCTGGCTCACCAAACGGCGGGCGTATTCGAGACCGGCCTTGGGATCGTGGATGGAGCACGGGCCAACGATGACCAGGAGGCGGTCGTCCACGCCGTCCATGATGGCCCGGACCTGGTCACGGCCGCGGTCGACGACGGCAGCTGAGCGGGCATCCAGCGGCAACTCGGCGATGAGGTCCTGGGGCGCCGGAAGCGGCTCGAAGCGTGCCACCCGAAGGTTGGAGGTGGACGGATGCGCGGCGTCAGCGGCTCCCGTTTCAGGGGAGTCGAGCGATTCGGTGGGTTCTGCGGCGATGCTGGTCATGTCTGGGTCCTGTTCCGGGATGCGGAGCGGGCCCCTTTTCAGAACCCGCCGGATATGGCGAAGGGCAGAGAATGATCTCTGCCCTGTTGGCTCTGAAGGAAAGTTGGATGCGTGTCAGTTAGACGCGGGCCCCTCCAGAGCCAACGAAAAATACGCATACCAACGGTTTGTCATAGCCACACCATAACCGCGGTTCTTCACACCGGGCAAATCGCGTCCGCCATCATGACAAATGTTTGCGCAGGAACTGCAACTGCTTGATCCAGTGGTGTTCCTGGCCGCCCTCATGGTTGTTGAAGCGGTAGACCTCGATGTCCTTTTCGGGTGCACCGCCCGGCGCGCCCGAGGAGCCGGTGCCGTAGCTGTTGTAGCTCGCGAACACAGTGGACGGAGGGCAGATGTCGTCCATCTGCGCAGCGGAGAACAGTGCAGGAACGGTGGCGGCACGGCCCAGGTGTACGCCGTCAAAGTAGTTCAGGACGGCCAGCGTTGGCTCATACTTTTCGCGGTGCCGGCCCAGGAAGCCGGCGATTTCCGGGTAGGGCCCGCGCGGGGTGATGTCAATGGCGCGGGGGAAGTCCTGCAGGAACGGGACGTCGGGCAGCGCGGCGATGACGCCGTCGAGCCTTCCAGCCGTCAGCCCAGCGGCCGCAACAGTAATGCCGCCACCTTGGCTGACGCCTGCCAGGACTACCTTGGAGGGGTCGACGGCGGGATGGCTCTGCGCCGCTTCTACGGCACGGAACGCGTCCACGTACACGCGTCGGAAGTAGTAGTTGTCCTGGTGCTCGGAACCCCGGGTCATGAGCCCGGCGTAGTTGTTTCCGCCGGCAGACGGGTGCGGATCCGGGGTGTCGCCCGAGACGCCGCCGTAGCCCTGCCCGCGGGTGTCCATGATGAAGTGCGCGTAGCCGGCCTGGGCCCACCGGGTGTTCTGGTTGACCAATCCGCGGCCACCGGAGTAGCCGATGTACTCCACCACCACGGGAAGTTGCTGGCCCGGCTGGCGGTGTGCCGGCAGGTGCAGCCAGCCCTTGATGCGGTCTCCCCCGAAGCCGGCAAAGGAGACATCGAAGGTGTCGATCACTGAGAGGTAGTTGTCCACGGGCTCGAACACAGCATCAAGTGGCAAGGTCCTGGCCTCGGTGATGGTGCGGTCCCAGAAGGCATCGAGATCTGCCGGCGGGACCACGCTTGAGGTGTAGTCACGGAGCTGCTCAAGGGGAAGGTCAAAGAGGGGCATGTGGACATCCTACGTCATAGTTTCGTGTGCCCCGTCACAGGGCGTAAGGGGCTACAACTGGCTGATGCAGAGGTTCCGGTAGGCGGCTTTCAGGGGAGCCATCTGGCGAATTCCGAAGTACCCGCCCCGGAGGGGTGCGGCCGCGGGATCGGTCCATTCAAAAAGCAACAGCTCGTTGATCGAAAAGGCAACCCGGGGGCCGTCCTTGATCACTTCCATGCGATAAAACCCATCGGCATCCCCGGCGGGCGGAAGCGGGTCGGCTCCCTGCGCCACGAGCTCGAAGCCCGCGCTCTTACGGAGATTGCAGGTTCGGAACGCGCGCTCGGAAGCGTGCTTGTGCCGGAAATAGGAGACATGGAGGGCGTCCATGTCTCCCGAATGGTATTGCGGATAGAAGCCGGTGCGGGGAGCCACAGTGGAAGAGAACAGGTCCGCTCCACTGTGGCCGGCGGCTGCGAAGAACACCATGGCCAGGCCGGGCTCCTCCAAGGGGAGGAACTCCCAGGTGATCCTGACGTGATCGGGCAGTTCCTCCGGGCACCAAAGTGTCCAATGTGCGTGGTCGCCGTGCTCCTCCGCATCAAGGGAGCCCGACAGGACCAGGGCGCTGGTGGCGTCGCCGCCGGAGCCCAGTCCGCCGTCGTCGTCCGTTTCCACCTCATGCGTTCCGAACTGAACCGGCCCCTCCGCCACCCAATCAGCCACATCCGCAGGACCCCGCAGCGGGTTGGAGTGCATCACGCACGCGCCCCCGTTCTGAGGGTCGCGGGCAATCCGTAGCCGATGGATTCCAGGTGCTCCGCCACGAACGCCGCGATCCGCCGGGCACCTTTCTCGTGGAAATGGGTATTGTCCTCAAGGCCGCCGGCCCAGTGTGCATGCTCACCCGGAGCGAAGTGGAAGAAGAGCTCCTTGGAACCCTCCTCCCCCAGCTCCTGGTAGAGGGAACGCGTCCACTGGTTGAGGTCAACGACCTCCAGGCCGAGCTCCAAGCCAAGCTCCCGGACCACCACAGGGTAGTCCCCCAGAGTGACCTCAAGCTGCCCGTCCGCAAAGTGCCGGCGCTCCACCGAGGTGCACAGGATGGGGATGCCGCCCTTGCTGCGGACCTCGGCCGCCATGCGCTTGAGGTTCTCGGTGTAGCCCGTGCGCGCGGCCAGGTGTTCACGTTTCTGGTCGTTGTGCCCGAACTGGATGAGGACCAGGTCGCCCTGAACGGTCTGGTTAATGAGCTGGTACCAAAGACCTTCCTCGCGGAACGACTCCGTGGTGGCGCCGCCCTTGGCGTAGTTGTGGACGGCAGCCCACCAGTACGTCTCGGGCGCAAGATGGGCGCCCCAGCCACTCATGGGGTACTCGAAACTGGGGCAGGCGGCAACAGTGGAGTCGCCCGCGAGGAGGATTTTCATGGGTGTCCTTTCAGATGATGCAGCGGCGGCGCGGCGGTATGCCGCGGCCGCAGGAAGCGGCGCCTAGCCCTTGACGGAACCGATCAGCATGCCCTTGGCAAAGTGCTTCTGCAGGAAGGGGTAGAAGATCAGGATGGGCAGCGTGGCCACCACAATCACGGCGAATTTGATGCCCTGCTCCGGCGGGATATAGGAGGGATCCACGTTGCCGGTACCCAGGAGGTCCGAGGCGGCCGTGACCTGGCGCAGGTACATCTGCAGGGTCCACATGTTGTTATCGCTCAGGTAGAGCAGGGGCGACATGAAGTCGTTCCAGATCCCCACAGCGTAGAACAGCGCGAACGTGGCCAGCACCGGCTTGGACAACGGCAACAGAATCCGCCAGAGGATTCCGATTTCCGTGGCACCGTCCATCTTGGCGGACTCTTCCAGCTCCTGAGGGAGTTCCTGGAAGAAGTTCTTGATGATGATCAGGCTGAACGGGTTGATGGCCGCAGGCAGGATGAGCGCCCAATAGCTGTTGAGCAGGCCCAGGTCCTTGACCAGCAGGAACGTGGGAATCATGCCGCCGGAGAACACCATGGCGAAGACCACCAGGGACATGATCAGCTTCCGGCCCCGCAGGTTCTTCTTCGCCAACGGGTACGCCATGGTCACGGTGAGCACCAGCTGCACCAGGGTGCCCACCAGCGTCACCAGCACGGTGGTAATGAGGGCCCGGGTAAAGGCGGGTGTGGAAAAGATGTACTCGTAGGCGCCCAGCGTGAATTGCTCGGGCCAGACAAAGAACGCCCGCCGGGTGATCTCGGCCTCATTGGCGAAAGACCCTGCAATCACGTAGATGAACGGCAGCAGGGTGATGATGCCCACCAAGCTCAGGAAGACATAGTTTGCGGCATCAAAAACCCGTCCGCCGCGGGTGTTGTGAATCTTCATTAGAACAGTCCGCTCTGGTTGAACCGCTTGGACAGCCAGTTGGTGCCGAAGATCAGCACGATTCCCACGAGGGACTTGAAGAGCCCGACGGCGGTGCTGTAGCTGTAGGCGCCTTGGGTGATGCCCACGAAGTACACGTAGGTGTCGAAGACGTCGGCCACGCTGCGGTTGAGTGCGTTGGTCATGAGGTAGATCTGCTCGAAGCCGGTGTTGAGCATCTGCCCGATGGCCAGGATGAGCATCACGATGATGGTGGAGCGGATGCCCGGCAAGGTGATGTGCCAGACGCGACGGAACCTTCCGGCGCCGTCGATAATTGCTGCCTCGTACTGGTCCTGGTCCACTGTGGCCAGCGCGGCGAGGAAGATGATGGTGCCCCAGCCGGTGTTCTTCCAGATTTCCTGGAGAACGATCAGGGGCCGGAACCAGTTGGGATCGGACAGGATGTCCACGTTGGTCCCGAACAGGCCGTTGACGAACTGGAACAACGGTCCGATGTCCAGGGCGAAGAGCAGGAAGCTCAGGGACGCCACAATGGTCCAGGACAGGAAGTGCGGAATGTACACGAGCGTCTGAACGGTGCGTTTGAGCACCGAAAGACGGACCTCGTTGAGGAGCAACGCCAGGATGATGGTCAGCGGGAACGCGATGCCCAGGTTCAGGAACGCCAGGATCAGCGTGTTGCCCAACAGCCGCGGGAAGTCCGGGTTCGCAAAGAAGTCCGTGAAGTTGGTGACACCCACCCAGGGGCTGCCATTGACGCCCAGGAACGGAACGTAGTCCTTGAAGGCAATGGACACGCCGTACATGGGCCCGTACCGGAAGATGGCGAAGTACAGGACTCCGGGCAGCAACAGCAGATACAGCCACTTGTAGTGCGCGAAGTGGACGGCGAAGCCGCGCCGCCGCGCCGGGGCGGGCGGCTTGGTGGCCGCCCGCTCCGAGGCTTTGGCTTCTACAACCGGGGCTGTCACTTCTTGTTTTCCTGCCAGAGCTTATTGATTTCTTCCTTGACCTTGTCACCGCCGCTGGTGTTCCACAGCTTGATGGCGTCCTTCAGGCCCTGCTCGTCGGTCTGCCCTGCGAGGTACTTGATGCGGGCGTCGGCCACGATGTTGTCCAGCTGCGCGCCCTTGGCGACGTAGGTGGGCGAGACGAAGGCAGCTGCCGGGTTGTACACGGCGCTCTTGAGGTCCTCGGCCATGACGGAGACGCGGTCATCGAAGACCTTTTGCTCGTACTCGGAGGCCTGCTTGACCGGGTAGAAGTTGTTGCCCGTGACGTTGGTGCCAAGCTGGGCGAAGCTCTTGATGTCGGTGTTGACCATCTTGCCCTCGGGGGTTTCGGGCTTGATGGTTGCAGCGAGACCTTCCTCCACGGTGAAGTTCACGCCCTCGATGCCGTTGTTCATGAGGACAGCAACTTCCTTGCTGTTCAACTTGTCCAGGAAGGTCAGGACGTTCTTCAGGTCAGCCTCGGTCTTGACGCTGGACTTGGGGATGGCCAGGAAGCCGGAGTACCCGTCGGTGGGGTGTGCGTGGAGTTCGCCGTCCGGTCCCTTGAGGCTGCCTACGAAGCCCACTTTGTTCTCGAAGTCGTTCGGGTTGGCCTGCTTGAAGAGGTTGATCAGCACGCTGACGCGGGAGTCGACGTCCACGATGATGCCACCCTTGCCGTTGAAGAACGGTTCGTTCCACTTGGTGCCGTCGAACGTGGCGAAGTCGGGGTTGATGAGTTTCTCATCCACCATCTTCTTGATGAAACGGTTGGCTTCGAGGAATTCGTCGGTTTCGAAGCTGGGGACCAGCTTGCCGTCGCGCTCGGTCCAGCGGTTGCCGGCGCCGTACCAGGTCTCGATCAGGTCATACGGGCTGTTGGTTCCCAGCGCGCCCCATTTGGGGATGGTGATGCCGTAGGTGTCGTTCTGGCCGTTGCCGTCCGGGTCCTGTTCGGTGAACGCCTTGGCAACTTTGTAGAGGTCTTCGGTGGTTTCGGGCGCCTTCAGGCCCAGCTTGTCCAGCCAATCCTGGCGGAACATGACCGCTGCACGGATCGGGTTGCGGCCGCGGTAAACACCGTAGACCTTGCCGTTGACGCTGGCGTTCTGCTGGACCTCCGGGAAGGTGGTCTTCAGGTTCGGGTAGTCGTTGAGCTTGTCCGTGAGGTCCCAGAAGGCGCCGGCTTCGGCGTTCTTCACGAAGCCGGGCGTTTTGCCCTGGACCACCAGGACATGCGGGATCTCCGAAGATGCCAAGGTGATGTTCATCTTGTCTTCGTAGGACGCGTTGGGCGTCCACGTGATGTTGACGTCCTTGCCCGTGAGTTCCTCGAGCTTCTTCTGTACGGCGCCATCGGCTGTTGGCGGCTGTGCCTCCAGGAACGGCGCCATGATCTTGACGGAGGAAAGGTCCGACGCCGGCGCTTCGCCACCACAGGCGGTCAGCGCCAGGGCTGCGGAAACGACGACGGCGGCTGCCAGCGTGTGTTTTCTACGGATCATTTTCTTACCTGCTCCACTTCATCGGGGTTGGTGTCTTTCGACTCTTGCTTTGACGGCACACCTGGGAACCTTTTGAGGCTCCATATGTGCTGGCCACTTGCATCTTGATACGTTTCATTAGTACTCGCGCCAGAAGCGTTGGGGACGAGTTCACTGCCTCCTTGAACATCGAGGGAGCGGTGAAGGACCGGCGGCCCGCTCAAAGCGGGGCGGGCGCGGTTGAGCTCAGACAAGGCTGGCCTCCGTACTGGGGTTGGTGGTGGAAACAGGGCCGACGCCGCTGGCGGGCACTGCGTTGGCGGCCGCATCGCCGACGGTAGCTGACATCGCCTCATCGTTGGCTGTAAAGAAGCGGTCGCAAAGCCACCCCGTGACATAAAGCCACGCACCAATTCCGAAGAACGGAATCAGCCCCGGAACCGACCGGCACACGAACAGGGCGGCCGCCGTGACGAACAGGAGAATCACAGTTCCCGCCAGATGCCGCATCGCAAAGCGTGAGGACATCAGGAAGTACTGGGCAAGGGGAATGTCATAGCGGGCGAACATCGGGAACAGGTAGCAGACCGCGCCGGCTACAAAGAGGGCCGCCATCAGGATTCCGGCGGAAGCGATCTGCGAGCCAAAGTCCCACCCTGCAGAGAAGTAGCCCCAGTTCAGGCTCAGGGCGACACCCACGGCGATTATGGGCAAACCCAAAGCATTGCCCTTGCCGAAGTTCTTGAAGTACTCCTTTGCAAAGCGCCGCATCAACGGCGTGGCATTTCCCCGCACCTTGTCGCGGACCAGGACGTGGGCCGCTGCGGTACTGGGCCCTATTCCCAGGACAACTCCGCCGAGGACAGTGAAGGCAATCCACAACACGTTCAGGCAAGCTATCCAGACGAGTGTGTCGAAGAGCGTGTAGGCACGGAAGCCAAATCCACCAGAGGCCATGGCGCTCCCCCTTTCTCCATCGTTGCAGAACAGGCCCAAGTAACTGCCAGTAGTGGTGTTCTGGACGCTCAGAACGACCGCTAATGCCAGCCAGTTGGGGTCGACCCAAGTGGGCCATGTCACTAAGTAAACGCTTTCCCGTCAACTTAGACGCCGGGCAAGGTTGGAGTCAAGATGATTCTTGAATCGTTACATTTACTGGGAGCCCGCGCTACACTGGGCGGAGCCGGAAATGGGAAATCGCTTGCTGGGTATAGCCTGAACCCGCCGGATACTTACGTGAATACCCTGACGACGGCGTCACCGCCTTCGTTGCAGCGCCAGCAGAGGAGAGCCATGGACACCCCTTCCATCGAGTCCATCACCAGCCCCGACCCGCACCGGGCTGCACCGGCACCCCGGACGACACCCGGATCCCGCACGGCACCCACACCCCAAAAGGCGCCCGCGCCCGTACTCCGTACCTCAGCCGCCAGGATTGCCCTGGTAGGAGTCCACGGCTTCGGAACACACCACCTCCACAACCTCCATCGGCTGAGCGCACTGGGTGTGGTGGAACTCGTTGCCGTGGCGGACCCCAATCCACCGTCCGCTGGAGCGTTGCCCGGGACAACTGCTGTCCACGAAGATCTGGATGCCCTGCTGGCCGGCGATCACCACCCGGACGTGATCATCGTGGCTACTCCGATTCAGACCCACGCCCCGCTGGCTTTGTCCGTCCTGGCGTCCCATTCCCACCTCTACCTGGAAAAGCCCCCGGTAGCCTCCATGAAGGACTTCCTCCGACTCAAGGAGGCCGCAACCGCAGCCGGACGCAGCGTACAGATCGGTTTCCAGAGCCTGGGTTCCCATGCACTGGCCGCTTTGGAACAGCTGGCCAACGGCGATGCCACGGAAGAACTTCCAGGCATCGGCACGCTCAAGGGCATCTCCGCTACCGGCCGTTGGGTCCGCGACCGCGCCTACTACAAACGCTCGCGCTGGGCGGGCAAACGCAGCCTCGACGGCGTGGACGTAGTGGACGGCGTCGCAACCAACCCCTTGGCCCACGCGATTGCCACTGCCCTCCGCATCGCCGGAGCACGCCAGGCAGAAGACCTGTCCTTCGTGGAGACAGACCTCTACCGCGCCAACGACATTGAAGCGGACGATACCTCCGTGATCCGTATGAAGACCGTCAACGGACTGCCCATCACCTGCGCCCTCACGCTGTGTGCCACCGAATCCGTGGAACCGTATGTCACGCTTCACGGCACCGAGGGAACAGCGGTGTTCCATTACACCGAAGACCGTGTCACGGTCCGCACCGAAGCCGGCGAAACCACCCACGTCTTCGGGCGGGACGATCTCACGGAGAACCTGCTCCAACACCTTTCCGACGGCACCGCCTTGCTCAGCCCCTTGGATCACAGCGGCGCCTTCATGCGCGTCCTGGAAGCCATCCGGACAGCCGAGGCTCCTGCCCTGATTCCCTCGGAATTCGTGACGTGGGTGGGATCCGGCGATCAAGCCCATGCAGTGATCCCCCGCATCGAGGACATCCTGGAACGGGCCACACTGTCCCATGCCACGTTCTCCGAACTCAGCCTGCCGTGGGCGCGACCAGACGCAACGGGATCCGAAGCTCTCTTCGCCCCCGATGCGGAATCTGAAGGTGCCGGCGATCCCAGTGAGGAAGCTCCCACAGCCATCTTCCGCAAGGGAAGTGACCTTGCCACGGCGTTGTCGCCGCGCCCTTACCTTCATCCGGTGACCACCCGCGGCGGCATTGTGGTGACAGACCACCTTGCTTCGGACCACGTGTGGCATCTCGGCGCCGGTTTCGCGCTGCAGGACGTCAACGGCAGCAATTTCTGGGGTGGGCGCAGTTATCGCCGGTCGGCAGGAAAATACGTGGACCTGAACGACCACGGCAGCATCGGGATCGCCGGAGTCACCCACGGACCGGACCACTCCACGGCGGACCTCCACTGGCTGGCCGCCGATGGCGGCTTGCTCTTGGAGGAGCGTCGCACTTTCCGTCGTTCGCTCGTCACCCCGCGAACGTGGCGGCTGGACATCACAACGGAACTCACCGCCGTCGTGGATGCCTCGCTGGGCAGTCCTGGCTCGCACGGTGCCGCGGGAAGTGGCTACGGCGGCTTCTTCTGGAGGCTTCCTGTCAATGCCTCTCCGCGAGTGTTCTCCTCCACAGCCGAGGGCGAACCCGCCGTACATGGTTCCGTGACGCCGTGGCTGGCGTGGACCGGAGAGTTCGACGGCGGGCCGGCCACGTTGGTGTTTGGCGCACCTTCCGAGTCCCCGGACCCATGGTTTGTGCGATGCAGCGGCTACCCGGCCGTGGGTTCGGCGCTGGCCTGGGACACCGCAGTCGAGTTGGCTGCGGGCGATTCGCTGACCCGTTCCGTCACGGTGTGGATCAGTGACGGAATACTCGGCACCCCTGACATCGAGGAATTGGTGTCAGCTCGATGAGTTCCAACGCCCCGGCATCACCACTCCTCGCGACGAACCTCACGGTGGAGGGCCGAACGCAGTGCCTGATGGCCCCGGCACTGCCTGGGTTCGCTTGGCAGCTGGATGCCGGTCCTTCCGCTGACACGGGGCAATCGTTCCAAGGTGCGTACCGCCTCCAGGTGATGGACCGCGCCGGAACAGAAGTGTGGGATTCGGGCACTGTTGTCACGGACCAGCAGCACCACCAGTCCTCCACAAGCCCCGAAAACAGCCCCAACCTCAGCCCTGACAGTGACTACCAGTGGACCGTGCAGGTCACGGACGCCACCGGCGCTGTGGGCGCGCCGAGCGCGCCGGCCCCCTTCAGCACAGGGCTCTACGAGTCGGGAACAAGCGGCTGGAACGCCGAGTGGATTCATCGCGCCCCGGGAGGCCGCGCTCCGCTGGAACTGGTGGAGGGTTTGCTGCGTGTGAGCGGCTCGCCACATCTTCCTTGGCCCGTGCCAGCCAGCGGCAACACGGTCATCAATGCCCGCTTCCGCTTGCGTCTGGGTACTGCCGGAATTCTCCTTCGCAGCGAGGGACCCGGAACCGGGCTGCTGCTGGAAATGAAACCCAACCGTACAGCCGTCCTCCGGCAGGCTCCCGATTGGGAGATCGGAGCCATGGCTGCGCCCGCCACGGAGGCACTGGCCGAAACCCCGGCCTTTGAGGCAACCGCTGTTTCGCGGGCGGGTGCCACTCCCCACGACGGCTGGCAGAATCTGGTGGTCACCGACGACGGGCAGCGCATCACCGTCACCATTGACGGCACCACGGCCTTGGACTCGGACGTCGCAAACACCGGCGGCACGGGCATCGCCTTCCACCAAGGGCCACGGAGCCAGGCCGAATACCTCTCCGTTGATGTCCGAAGCGACGGGAAGACCCTCCACAGCAGCGACTTTACCGACCCCGGCTCGCTGGCAGACTGGACCACCACCACTCCCCTCCGCCAGCCCGACGAGTGGACCCTTGCCAAGGCAACCTTCAGCCTCAAGCGGCCCGTGGTCCGCGCCCGTCTCTACGCTGCGGCAAGCCACCACGCCGCGTTCACCCTCAACGGCAGTCCCTGCCTGGAGACCACCAACTTCGGCTACCCGGGCGAACACTTCTACAACGCCGCCGACGTCACTGACACACTGCAGTCGAGCGGTACCGCCAGCCTGACCGCCGTCGCGCATTGGTACGGTCCGGGCCAGGGCCGCGCGGCCGGCCGCCCTGGTCTGCTGGCCCAGTTGACGGTGGAGTACGACGACGGCACCCGGGACGTGTTCGGATCCGGGCCCGCTTGGCTGGTGGCCGAGGGTCCCTACCGCCAGAGCGGGTACCGCAACGATGAGGGCGACCCGATCGAGCATTTCGACGCCGGAGCCCAGCCGGAAGCCTGGCAGCCTGCGCTTTCCATCGGAGCCCATCCCGTCCCCGATTTCCCGGTCCTCAACCCACATCACGCCAGCGTCGCGCGGAACCATGCTCCCGCCGTCGACATTTTCACGGCCGACGACGGCACACCGGTGGCGGACTTCGGCGCAGTGATCCCCGGGCGCCCGGTGGTGGAGTTCCTCCGGGGCCGGCACGGACGGACCGTGATGGTTCGGGCAGGGTACAACCTGCGGGCCGATGGTCGGGTGGACCCAGGAAAGACACCCAGCCAGAACACGGACATGGCGTTCCCGTATACGCAGAAGGACGGTCCGCAGCGCTACGAGGCAGCGGTGCACTTGGGGTTCCGCTACCTCGAATTTCCCGGCGTGGGCATCGCTGACCTCGGTGCGGTGGGGGCAACGGTCATCCATGCTGAACACCCGGCCGAAGGCAGCTTCCACAGCTCCGACGACACCCTGAACAGGGTCTTCGCGCTCCTTCGGGACTCTGCGTTGCTCGGTGTGCAGGAACAGTTCGTGGACACGCCCACCCGCGAGAAGGGCCAGTTCCTGGGCGACGCCGTGAACATCTCCTACGCCACCATGGCTTTGTTCGGCGAGCGTCATTTCACGGCCAAGGCACTGCGCGAATTCGCGGGATCAGCCAAGCGCTACTGGGATTCACCCGATCAGCGGGGTCGCTACAACGCGGTGTATCCCAACGGCGACGGCAAGCGCGACATCCCCGACTTCTCGCTCATGATGCCCGAATGGGTGGAGGACTACCACCGGCTCAGTGGGGATGACGCACTGGTCCAGGAACTCCTCCCCTGCCTTCAGGACACGGCCGGGTACGTGCTCCGGCACATCCCCGGCAACGGTCCCACCGCCGGGCTGGTCACCGACCTTGGCGGCGGTGCGGGCCCGTACCTCCACGGCATCGTGGATTGGCCGGCGCCGGGCCGCTTCGGCTACGACATGGACTGTGCGGCCCGCACCACGGTGAACGCCCAGTCCTGGTCGGTGCTCGACGCCGTCAGCCGGCTCTGCGGGTCTGCAGGCCTTGCGCCCGAGGCCACCCGGTACAGGGAAGCGGCCGAGGAGCTGGCGGGGCACATCAACACCCGGCTGCGCGTGGACGGCGTGATGGTGGATGGTTTGTACGCCGACGCCCGGCCGAGCCTGAATGCCTCACAGCATGCGACGTCGTTCCCGTTGTCGCTGGGCATTACCCCCTCCGTGCACGCGGCCAAGGACGCCGAACGCATCGCCGGAATGGGGATGCGGCAGGGCCCCATGACGGTGCACCGACTGTTCCGGGCGCTGCTGTCGCAGGGGCGCGTGGACGCTGTCCTGGATCTCCTGACGGAGCCAGGCCAGCCTGGCTGGGCACGTTTGCTGGAAGCCGGTGGCTCCTTCACCTGGGAGGCCTGGGAACTCGATGAGGGCAGCGACTACAGCCAGTCCCACGCTTGGTCTGCTTCCGTAGTCCGGGAGATCCTTGAGTACCTCCTCGGTGTCCGGGTGACAGCGCCGGGGGCGTCCGCCGTCGTGATTCAACCGCCGGTGTGCCGGCTGGAACGTGCCGAGGGCAGCGTGCCCACCCAGCGCGGAGTGGTTGCTGTTTCCTGGCAACGGACGGCCGACGGCATGGAGTTGGAGTGCAGCATTCCCGCAGGCGTGACAGCCCAAGTGGTGCTCCCGGACCGTACAGTTCCGGCCGGACCTGGCACGTGGACTTTCGGCCCGCGAGACGGCATTTAATGACAATGTTCCTCGTCTGAACTGTCATTAAATGCCACCTCGCGGGGCCTCAGTGAACCTAACCCAGCGCGCTCTTGGCTTCGTCCATGGCCTTCTTGGCAGCGTCCCCGGGTGACATCCGGTTGAAGTGCACCTCCAGGCCGTATCGGCCAAAAGCCTCGACGGCGGAACTGGAACCTGCCGGGGGTACCGGCACTGCGTCTCCCAACTCGGAGGAGATCTCGTCAATGAACTTTGCCGTGGCTGCGTCCTCCGGTGTCAGCTTGGGAAGGACTGCGGCGCGGACCTCCGAGTTGCCCGGGATTCCGCGGTCTGCGAGGGCAATCTCGCCGGCCTCCACATTGTTGGCCAGGAAGTCGATGAACTTCTGCACCTCCGCCGGGTGCTTGGTGCGGGAACTCGCCGACCAGAACTGTGAAGACTTGTAGAACTGCTTGGCACTGGCGGCGCTGCCGTCAGTGCTCGGCGGACGGTGGATCTCCAAGGGCTGGCCGGACGCTTTGGTCAGGGCACTCAGCTGGTTGGACCAGTACCACGCGAGCCCGAACCTGTTGGTAGCCAGGCCCTGTTGGTCTACAGAAGCGGTGGCGTCCTCTGTCATCACCGAGGCGGGCGGCACGGCCTTGGAATCGCGGAGTTCGGCCTGGTATTCGTACCAGCCCGTGAGGTCGCCCTCGTCAAAGCCGAACTTGCCGTCCGAGGTAAACAGCGACTTGCCGTGCTGGCGGAACCAGAGATTCATGGGAGCGTCGCCGCTGACGGCTCCTGAGCCATAGACGCCGCTCTTGCTGCCTTCGGTGATGGCGGCCGCCGTCTTGTTGTATTCGTCCCAGGTCCAGGTCTTGTCATCGGGCAACGTGACACCGCTGGCCGACAGGAGCGATGGGTTGGCCAGAACTACCTGCGCGTTCACACCGGCAGTGACGGCATACTGCTTACCTTCAACCTTGCCTGCATCTGCAACGGCAGAATCGAACTTGCCAAGGTCTACGTCCTTAAGTTCCAGGAGGGCACCGCGCTCGGCGTACTCGCCCAGGTAAGCGGCATCCATTTGAATGATGTCAGGAGCGTCCTGCGAGGCAACCTGCGTAGCGAGTTTGTCCCAATAGCCGGACCAGTCGCCGTATTCGCCCTTGACCTTAATGGTGGGATTCTCGGCTTCGAAGGCGTCAATAAGTTTTTGGGTCATCTTGTGGCGGACATCCGAGCCCCACCAGCTGAAGCGCAGGGTGACTGTGCCGTCGGAGGCGGCCTGCGGCGAGCTGCCGCAGCCTGTCATGGTGATGGCTACAACGGCCGCGGCGGCTGCAGCTTTGAGCGCGAACTTCTTTGTTGCACGGATCGACATCTGGGGTCCTTGTCTGGGCAGGGTGAGTCTTGCAGATGCACGTCGGAGAAAACGCTTTCTCAGCCTAGGTGTGCTCTACGTCACCCGTCAAGGAAACTTTGTTTGTTTCCTCCCAAACTTTCACAAAACCGCTCATCGAGATGTACGGGCTCAGCGCCGGCGTCTTGAGAAGCTCCACAGCAGGAAACCAATCACAGCAGCCGAGGCCATACCCAGCGCACCGGTGACCACCAACCCAGTACGGACGCCAAAATCCTCCGTCAGCCATCCCGCCAACAATCCACCCAGCGCGTGCCCACCCAGAAGCAACGGGAAATAGAGGGCCAGGACCCTGCCGCGAACGCTGGCGCCGGCCTCCAACTGGACGGCGGTGGCAGCACTTGTGAGGAACAGCAGCGTCATGAAGCCCACCACAATGAGCATCACCACAAACCATTCCTGCGTAGGCATCACGGCGGCCAGCAATTGCGTCAGGCCAAAAAGCCCGGCACTGGCAACAATCCCCTTGCGGCCAAAGCGCTTGATCCGCGTGGCCACCAAAGCACCCGCCAAGGCCCCCAAGGCGCTGACTGTGTTGAAGAGGCCGAATCCAGCTGGACCGCTGTGCCACACCTGATCCGCGAAGGCCGCCAGGACCACGGGTCCGTTCATGCCGAAAGCGCCCAGCAAGCCTGCCAGCAGCATGGTCAGGAGCAACGGCGGGCGCGCCCGGACAAAGCGGAAACCTGCCAGGATCCGCCCGCGCCGCGGCTCCTGCCCACTGACCTCGGGTGAGTGGTGGAGCTCGCCTGGTCTGATGGACATGATCATCACCAGGACGGCCATTCCCAAGCCGGCATTGGCAGCGAACGCCGCGGCCGGACCTGCCTGGGCAATAACCACGCCGGCAAGCGCGGGTCCAACCATGGCACCCAGTTGGCTAACGGCGCTGTTCAGGCCGATGGCTGCGGGGAGTCCGGTATCGCCCACCACCTCGTTGACGAACACCTGCCGCGCTGGTCCATCGATGGCACTGGTGACGCCCAAGGCGATGCAGGAGGCGTAGACCACCCAGACGTCGGTGCCGCCGGTTGCGTTCCACACCGCAAGTCCGGCAGCCAGCAAGACCGCAACAGACTGGCCGACAAGGAGGATGCGTCGTTTGGGGAAAAGATCCACCAGCACACCACTGATGGGGCCCACCACCAGCATGGGCAGGAACTGCAACGCCACGGCGAGGCCCACAGCGGCCGGGCTCCCCGTGAGCTGGAGAACCAGCCAGTCCTGCGCCAGCCGTTGCATCCACACCCCGCCGCTCCCCACCAGCGAGAGTGCCACGAAGATCCGGTAATTGTGGTGCCGCAGCGGGTAGTGCCAGGTTTCCGTGGAGCGTGTCCGTGCGGCGGATGCTTCGGTTGAGGTGGTGGATTTGGGGCGCGGAGGGAACTGGCGCGGCGACACGGGGTGGACTGCTCGATTCAGCGGGTTGGGTGCGGATTCTTATGGAGTTTTTGTACACATAACGCCCTTAAGGAGGCTCCTAAAGGGCATTAGCTGTACAAAAACTCAGCGATTGGAGCGGATCTTAATGGCTGCGGCGGCCAGGACCAGGGTCCCGGGCACGATCACGAACAACGCCTGCAACATCCAGACGAAGACGACCGTCATGAAGAGGGCGGCGAGCAACAGCAGGGAACCGCTCCAGTCACGCACCGAGTCATCCTTGGCGCTTGAGTAGGCAGTTGCCCAGCGTTGCTGGCCCGGCACCTCAACAGGCTGCTGGCCGGCGTCGCCGTCACAGTTCACGCCACCGCTCCAGTTGGCAGCGGTGCGGAGCAGGAGGATCGCCCCGGCCGCAGCCAGAATCAACGTGGCCGGCAGGATGACTGCACGGCCGGGCAGTTGACCCACCAGGGCGAGCAACAGGTTCAGGACAATCACGACGGCGGCTACCGCCGTCGTGATGCCAAACTTCCAACTGCCGGGAAGCGCACGACGGAAATTGCCCCACAAGCTCCGCAGGGAATCGTCCCTGCCGCTGAGGTGCCTTTCCAGTTGCGCGACGCCGGCCGCATAGGCAGCCGGCGCCGTCACCAGGGGGACGGACAAGAGGAGCACGATGACCCCGGCCAGGATGGTCTCGGCAAAGAGGGCAAAGCGGTTGACCGGAATTCCGGGCTTCCCCGAGGACTTGCCAGTGGCGTTCATAGTGCTCATTCTTCAGTATTCTCTTCCGTGTCCGTCAGCCTTTGAGGCCTTGTGTGGAGACGCCTTCGACGATGTAGCGCTGGAAGACGAGGAAGAAGACCAGGACCGGGAGGAGGGCCAGGACGGACATGGCGATCATGGCGCCGTAGTCCGAGGACTGGGTTTGGTCCACGAAGAGCCGCAGCGCGAGTGGGAGCGGGTATTTTTCGGGGGTGTTGAGGTAGAGCAGCGGGCCGAGGAAGTCGTTCCAGCTCCAGATGAAGGAGAAGATCGAGGTGGAGATCAGGGCCGGTTTCATGAGCGGGAGCATGATGGACCCGAAGATCCGGACGTGTCCTGCACCGTCGATGCGGGCGGCTTCGTCCAGTTCGGCCGGGAGGCCTCGCATGAATTGGACCATGAGGAAGACGAAGAACGCGTCCGCGGCGAGGAACTTGCCGATCAGCAAGGGCACGTAGGTGTCCACCAGGCCGAGCTGCTGGAACACGATGTACTGCGGGATGATGACCACGTGGAAGGGCAGGAGCAGGGTGGCGATCATCATGCCGAAGAACAGTCCACGGCCGGGGAAGTTGATCCGGGCGAACGCGTAGGCCGAGATGGACGCTGAGAGGACCGTTCCGACGACGGCGCCGACAGCCAGGATCAACGAGTTGGTGAAGAACGTCAGGGTGGAGACCCCGCCGATGCCTTCCATGGCCGTGATGAAGTTGTTGACGCTGAAGTTGGCCGACCACAACGCGTTGTTGGCGCCGCCGATCTCGGAGTTCGGCTTGAAGGACGCGGAGATCATCCACAGGGCGGGGTAGAGGACCATGGCCACCAGCGCCAACGCGACGATGTGGAAGATGGTGCTCTTGATCCGTTTGACCGTGGTGGACTCGGACTTCGGGTTGTAAACCGGCGCCGGGCTGGCGGGCGTGGTGGGTTGGTTTTGGGTGGGGGTTGCCATGGTTGTCATTTCGAATCACCGCTGTAGTGGACCCAGGACTTGGAGGTCTTGAAGAAGATCAGCGTGATGATGCCGACCACGATCACCAGGAGCCAGGCCATGGCCGAGGCGTAGCCCATCCGGAAGTCGCTGAAACCGCGCAGGTACAGGTAGAGGGTGTAGAAGAGGGTTGATCCGGCAGGGCCGCCTTCACCGTTGGAGATGATGTAGGCCGAGGCGAAGATCTGGAAGGCGTGGATGGTTTCCATCAGCAGGTTGAAGAAGATCACCGGGGAAAGCATGGGCCAGGTGATATTCAGGAACTTGCGGACCGGTCCGGCGCCGTCCATCGATGCCGCTTCGTACAGGTCCGCGGGGATCTGCTTAAGGCCGGCCAGGAAAATCACCATGGGGGCGCCGAACTGCCAGACGGTCAGCAGGATCATCATGCCCATGGTCATGTTGGGGTTGCCCACCCAGCCACCGAGGTTGATCCCGAAGAAGGACAAGCCCTGGTCCACCGGGCCGGAGTCCCCGAACATGGCCTTCCAGACGATCGCGATGGATACCGAAGCACCGATCAGCGAGGGGGCGTAGAACGCGGACCGGTAGAAACCCTGGCCCTTGCGTTTGCTGTTGAGCAGCATCGCGATCGCCAACGCCGCCGCGAGCTTGAGCGGGGTTCCGAAGACCACGTACTGCATGGTCACGCCCACCGACTGCAGGAACCGTTCGTCCTGGAAGAGGGTGACGTAGTTATCGACACCGATCCATTTGGGGGCATCGAAGAGGTTGTAGTTGGTGAAGGACAGGTACAGCGAGGAAATCATCGGGCCCACGGTCAGGGCGATGAATCCCAGCAGCCACGGCAACAGGAAGGTGTAACCGGCGCGGGTGTCCGCCCCACGCCGCCGCGATTTACGCGGCGGCGTGGGAGCGGAGGCGGCACGCCTGCTCAGGGTTGGGCTTTGCGTCACGAGAATAATCCGTCAGTTAGGAAGGCCGGGATCAGACACAGAAGGTCTGGATCAGGCGTTCTGCTTGATAAGGTCTTCGGCTTCCTTGAACCACGCATCAGCTGCGCCGTCCACGGTCAACTTGCCGTAGTTCAGGTCCTGCGTGACCCGCTTGAACGTGGACTCCAGGGTGCCGAAACCAACAATGGGCGGCTCCGGGGCATCCTTGAGGTACTTCTCGATGGACTTCTCGTAGTCCACCACGAGCTTGTCGGTGCCTTCGAACGTGGTGCCGTCGCGCTGGGTCTTCGACGCCGGAACACCGCGGGAAGTCTTGAAGATCTGACCCACCTCGGGATCGTTGACCATGAAGTCGATGAACCGGGCAGCAGCGTCCTTGTTCTTGGTCTTCGCGCTGGCCACCATCAGCATGGAGGGCTTGAGGAACAGGCCCAGGTTATCCGGATCATCCGAGGGAACGGGGACGAGCTTGAGTTCCTTGGCGCCGGAGTCGGCGAGGTAACCGGCCATGAAGTTATCCCAGGTCACTTCCGTGGCCGTGACGTTGGAACCGAACGGGGACTTGGGCAGCAGCTGGGTAGCCTTGTCCTCGCCCACAATCACGCCGGTGCCACGCAGGTCCGCGGTGAGGTTCCACCACTTCTTCAGGTCATCCTTGGAGAAACCAAGCTTTCCTTCATCGGTGAAGGCCTGGATGTTGTTCTGCCGCAACCAGATGTTGAAGTTCCACCAAATACCCGTGTAGTCGGTGCCGCCGAACAAGGTGCCGTTGCCCTTCGCGCCAACCTCGGCCAGGAAGGTGTTGAACTCCTTGTAGTTCCAGGAACCATCCGGCTCCGCGATACCCAGCGAAGCGAGCTTGGCGGGGTCGTAATACACCGCGAAAGCATTGGTGCTGGTCGGGATGCCGTAGGTCTTGCCTCGGATCTGGCCCGAGGGAAGGAGGGACTTATCGAACGCATCCGTGTTGATCTTTACCGTGCCCAGATCAAGGAGCTGGTTCCGCTGGCCGTAATCACGCAGGTAGGACAAATCCCACTGCATCACGTCCGGCAAGCCGCCGCCGGCAGCCTCGGTAGCGCGCTTCTGCCAGTACCCCGCGAAGTCCGAGAAATTGCCGTTGACCTTCACGTCAGGGTTCTTGGACTCAAACAACGCAATGGCCTTACGGGTGCGCTCGGCACGGTCGTCATTGCCCCACCACGTGTACGTGATGGTGACGGGGTTCTCCGCCGAACCAGTCTGGGCCGGTGACGAAGACTGGCCACACGCGGCCAGGAACGCGGCAGATGCAGTGCCCAGAGCCACCGTACCCAGGAATTTCCTTCTATCGATCATGAGAGCCTCCTTGCTCAGTTGGTGCAAGCTGGTCGAGTTCTCTACAACGTGGCAGTGATCTCGCTTACACTCGTTCTGAATCGATACAATATCCCTAATTATCAATCTGGGCAAGCGTTTTCCAAAGAACCTGCTTCGCAGTGATTTCATCGGTACGCTGCTTGCATACGCTCCGGCCACAGCAGAGACTGAAACCGCCACCATGACGAAGGAGTCACCTTGACCTCCCCCGAAAACACCAGCAGCACACCTGTCTGGAACAGCATCGACGGACTCGCCTACGGTGGCGACTACAACCCTGAGCAGTGGCCCGAAGACATCCGGATGGAAGACATCGAGCTGATGAAGGAAGCCGGCGTGAACTTCCTGAGCGTCGCCATCTTCTCCTGGGGACTTCTGGAACCCACCGAAGGCAACTACGACTTCGGCTGGCTGGACGATGTCCTGGACAACCTCCATGGAGCCGGAATCAAAGTGGCCCTCGCTACCGCCACCGCTTCTCCCCCGGCCTGGCTTGCCCGCGCATACCCCGAGATCCTGCCCGTCACCGCGGAAGGAGTGCGGCTGGAACGTGGCTCGCGACGCCACTACACGCCGTCGTCGGCTGTCTATCGCAAGTACGCCACCGCCATGACGCGGGTTATCGCCGAACGCTACAAGGACCACCCCGCCCTGGCGCTGTGGCACGTGGACAACGAACTTGGCTGCCACGTTGGCGAGTTCCACGGAGACGAAGACGCCGCCGCTTTCCGGGCTTGGCTGGAGCGGCGCTACGGCTCCATCGAGGCCCTGAACGAGGCCTGGGGAACAGCGTTCTGGTCCCAGCACTACGCCTCATTTGCGGACATCATCCCGCCGGGCGCGGCTCCCACCACCCTCAACCCGGGCCAGCAACTGGACTTTGCCCGCTTCAACTCGTGGGTGTTCATGGACTACTACCGCGAACTGCTGGCCGTGATCCGCGAGGTCACCCCGGCCATCCCGGCTACCACCAACTTCATGGTCTCCAGCGCCACCAAGACCCTGGACTACTTTGACTGGTCCAAGGACATGGACGTGATTGCCAACGACCACTATCTGGTGGCCGTGGACCCGGAACGCGAAATCGAGCTCGCGTTCAGCGCAGACCTCACCCGTGGCGTAGCAGGCGGCCAGCCGTGGATCCTGATGGAACACTCCACGTCGGCAGTCAACTGGCAGCCGCACAACCAGCCCAAGATGCCCGGCGAAATGCTCCGCAACTCACTCGCCCACGTGGCGCGCGGTGCCGATGCCGTGATGTTCTTCCAGTGGCGGCAGAGCAAGGCAGGCTCGGAGAAATTCCACTCAGCCATGGTTCCCCACGGTGGCCGCGACACCCAGGTGTGGCGCAATGTGGTGGACCTCGGCGAGGCACTGGCCCGGCTGGAACCCGTCAAGGGATCACGGGTGGAGTCCCGGGTGGCTATCGTGTTCGACTACGAGGCCTGGTGGGCGTCGGAGCTGGACTCGCACCCCAACAATTCGCTGAAATACCTCGATACGATGCGGGCGTTCCACCGCTCCCTGTACCTCCGCGGAAACACCGCGGACTTCGTCCATCCCTCCGCGGACCTCGCAGGCTACGACCTCATTCTGGTCTGCACCTTGTACTCCGTGACGGACCAGGCAGCTGCTTCGATTTCCGCCGCTGCGGAACATGGCGCCACGGTCCTGATCAGCTACTTCAGCGGCATCGTCGATGAGCGCGACCATGTCCGCTTGGGCGGTTACCCCGGCGCTTTCCGTGACTTGCTGGGCATCCGCAGCGAGGAATTCCACCCACTGTTCCCCGGCACCTCGGTCGCGTTGAGCGATGGAACTTCCGGCTCCGTGTGGAGCGAGCACGTGCATGTTGCCGGGTCCGCCGGCGCTTCGGCCGAGGTCCTGGCGACCTTCACGGACTACCCTCTCGACGGCGTCCCGGCACTGACGCGTCGATCCGTCGGAAACGGTTCAGCCTGGTACCTCGCCACGCTCCCGGATGCCGCCGGCATCGATGCCCTGACCGCTCGACTGGTGGACGACGCCGGGGTGACGGCCGTGGCCGAGGCGACTGCCGGCGTCGAACTTTCCCGCCGGCGCACCGACGACGGCCGCAGCTTCCTGTTCGCCATCAACCACAGCAGGGAAGACCTCACGGTCAAGGCCGACGGCGCCGAACTGCTCAGCGGCCTGCGCTTCACCGGCGTCGTCCCCGCCGGAGCCGTGGCTGTCATCGCGGAAGATTAACCCAAGTAAGTAGCAGATCATGCCGTTCTCACGCGTCAGAACGACATGATCTGCTACCCAGTTGGGCCGGCACACGAAGGCTGACGCGCACGAAAAAACCGCGCCCCGGCCGGATCACGAATGATCCGTCCGGGGCGCGGTTGTTTTCTGAGGAAAAGCTAGCTGATGGCGGACTTCATTTCGTCCACAGCCTTCTTGCCGGCCTCTTCAGTGGAGAGCCTGTTGAACAGGACCTCCGAGGTGTACCGCTTGACGATTTCCTGGATGGAACCAGCACCCTTCGGCGGTGCTGCAGGTGCCTCGCCAAGTTCGCCCTTGATGCCGTCAATGAAGCTGACAACCTTGACGTCGGCCTTGGCCAGCTTGGGAGCGATGGCCTCCCGGACCTCGGAGTTCGGGTACACGCCGCGGTCTGCCAGCAGAGCCTCGCCGGCCTTGACGTTGTTGGTCAGGAAGTCGATGAACTTGGCAGTCTCTTCCGGGTGCTTGGTACGCGATGACGCGGACCAGAACTGGGAAGCCTTGTACCAGAGCTTGGCGTCTTCAGCCTTGCCCGTCTTGGACGGGAAGCGCAGGATCTGGAGTTCGCCGCCGGCAGCCTTCTCGAGTGCCGGAAGCTGGTTGGACCACCAGAAAGCCAGGCCGTTCTTGCCGGTAGCCAGACCACTCTGGTCCAGCGGAGCGGCTTCGGCTTCAACAACCTCCGATGCCGACGGAACAGCCTTCTTCTCGCTGAGTTCCTTCAGGAAGCCCCACCATTCGGCGATGTCCGAAGGCTCAAAGCCCAGCTTGCCGTCCTCCGTGTAGAGGGACTTGCCGTTCTGGCGAAGCCATACTCCGAGGGATGCTTCATCCGTGCCGTAGGCGGCGGCGCCGTAGGTGCCCTTGGGCGACTTGGCGGTGACCTCGGCGGCAACGCGCTCGAAGTCTTCCCAGGTCCAGGTCTTGTCATCCGGAATGGCGACGCCTGCTGCCTGGAAGACCGCCGGGTTGGCCAGGATGGTTGCGGCATTGATGCCTGCAGCGATGCCGGTCAGGCCTTTCTCGCCCTTGCCGGCTTCCAGCGCGGCTTCGTCGAGCTTGGAGGTGTCGATCTGGTACTTGGAGAGGTCCAACAGGGCGCCGCGGGTGGAGTACTCGGTGATGTACTTCTCGTCCATCTGGATGATGTCAGGAGCGTCGTTGGCTGCCACCTGGGTGGCCAGCTTGTCCCAGTAGCCGCTCCAGTCGCCGTACTCGGGCTTGATCTTGATGTTGGGGTTCTCGGCTTCAAACGCAGCGATGGCCGCCTGGGTTACCTGGGCCCGCTTGTCGCCGCCCCACCAAGCGAAGCGCAGCTCCACCTTGCCGTCGGCGCTCTTGGCGTCCGATCCTCCGCCGCCGCCGCAAGCGGTGAGGGCGAGCACGGCTGCCGCCGTGGCAGCGACCAACGCCGAGGCGCGGAGTTTGCGCTTGTTACGCCGGGCTTTGGGAGCCTGGGCTGCGGGAGCCGAAGCTGTTGACCCTGCTACGGGGGCGACTGCCTCACCTTTGGGATGTACCGGCACTGTTGTCTCCGATCTTCATTGATCCTGATGCGATTGGGAAAGCGTTTTCTTGCTGATGATTATGATACAAGTCACAATCTTGTATTACAAGATGCAAACTTGTCTTAGTTGTTCAAAGGCTCGACGCCGGTAACCGGCGTCGTCGGCGCGCATGTCGACGGCGGTACGCACCGCCGTCGACACCTGGCACCGGGCGTCACTCGCCAAAAGGGGGCGGCAACCGCCGCCCCCTTCCGGCGATGCTCCCGGCCTATTTGATGCCGGTGGTGGCGATGCCCTTGATGAGGAACCGCTGGCCGAACAGGAAGACGAAGAACACGGGGAGCAGGGACACGATGGACATCGCGAAGAGCGATCCCCAACTGGTGGCCGACTGTGAGTCAACGAATGCCCGCAGTGCCACAGGGACGGTAAACATGTCCGGGTCCGTCAGGTAAATGAGGGCTCCGAAGAAGTCGTTCCAGGTCCAGATGAACGTAAAAATGGTGGTGGTGGCCAGGGCCGGGACCATCAGGGGCAGGATCACGCGCAGGAAGATCCTCGGGTGGCCGGCACCGTCGATGCGTGCTGCTTCATCGAGGTCCTTCGGAATACCGCGGATGAACTGGACCATGAGGAACACGAAGAACGCGTCAGTGGCCAGGAGCTTGGGTACGATCAGCGGCCAGAAGGTGTTCACCCAACCGATCTGGGAGAACAGGATGTACTGGGGCACAATCACCACGTGGAACGGGAGCATGATGGTCAGCAGCATGATGCCGAAGAAGATCTTCTTGCCGCTGAACTGCAGCCGGGCGAAAGCGTAGGCCGCCATGGAGCAGGAGATCAGGTTACCCAGGATGGAGCCCAGGACCACGATCGCCGAGTTGATCATGTAATGCCCGAACGGGTGGGTCAGCGCGGACCAGCCATCGGTGTAGTTGCTCATTTCCAGGTTCTCCAGCCAGAGGCCGGGTTCGCGGAAGATGAGATCGTTGGGCCGCAGGGAGGAAACCACCATCCACAGCAGCGGGTAGATCATCACACCGCCCACGATGATCAGGATGGCGTGCTTGATCAAACCTTTGATGCGGGCACTGCGGCTGAAAGCGAGGCTGCCACGGGACTCGCGGCGGCGCGGGCTCTTTCCGGACTTGCCAGCCTTGGCGTCGGAGGAAGCTGCGGGGAGGGTCTGGAGTTTAGTCATCGTAGAACACCCAATACTTTGAAGCGATGAAGTTGATGGCAGTGAAGACACCGATGATGACCAGCAGGAACCAGGCCATCGCTGAGGCGTAACCCATATCGAACTGGCCGAAGCCCTTTTGGTACAGGTACAGGGTGAAGAACATGGTGGAGTCGGACGGGCCGCCGTTGCCGCCGGAGACGATGAACGCCTGGGTGAACGACTGGAACGAACCGATGATCTGCAGCACCAGGTTGAAGAAGATGATGGGGCTCAGCATCGGAAGGGTGATCCGCCAGAACTTCTGCAATGTGGTGGCGCCATCAACTTCGGCTGCCTCGTAATACATCACAGGGATCTGGCGCAGGCCGGCCAGGAAGATGATCATGGGGCTGCCGAAGGTCCAGACGTGCAGCAGGATGATGGAGCCAAGGGCGGTGTTGGGGTCTGAGATCCAGCCGGGGCCTTCGATGCCCACCATCGCCAGGACCTGGTTGACCAGGCCGGTGGTGCCGAAGATCTGCTTCCACAGGATCGCAACGGCAACGGAGCCGCCCAGCAGGGACGGCAAGTAGAAGATGGAACGGTAGAACGGAAGTCCGCGGAGACCTTTGTCCAGGACCAGCGCGATGATCAGTGCCACCGCCAACTGGAGCGGAACACCCACCAGCACGTACGTGAAGGTCACACCCAGCGAGTTGTGAAGACGGGCATCGCCGAACATGCGGACGAAGTTATCCAGGCCTACCCACTCAGGCGGCTGCAGAAGGTTGTAGTCCGTGAAGGACAAGTACAACGACATCAACATGGGGCCAACAGTGATGGCCACCAAACCCACCAGCCACGGCGAAAGGAAGATGTACGCGGCCTTGTTGTCGCGGCCGTTCGCCTTCTTTTCCTCCTTGGTCATGGGGCCCTTGCGGCGGGTCATTGTCGAGAGTTCGCCAATAGCGCTCATCGTTTCCCCCTCGCCGGCCCGCGAACGCCTTGCGGCGTCCCCGTGTGTAATACAGCGGCCATGTGGTCTCCTTTGGTCATCGTGGCCATCCACGCACTTCGAGTCTGGTTGGTGCTTGCCTTCCGGGGCGCCGATGTTCCGGCGCTTCCCCTGAGGAGCCGGGATTCAGGTCCCGGGCTTCAGCGGCTCCGTACCAAAGTAAACGTTTTCTTGACCCATGTACAGCCTTTTGCTAATTTTTGAGAAAGCGTTTTCTGATGAAGCCGCCCCATCCGATTTCCCCACGCTGAAGACGCCCGGCGTGCGCCCCCGCACACCCTCGACGCATCGAAAAGTCAGGACACCATTGTTCCCCACCGACTGCGACTGCCGTGAGCGCTGCTGACATGGCAGATACACCCACCCGTCCAAGCGCATTGGCGCGCTACGAAGACTGGCCGGACTACGCCCTCCGCCATCGCTTCACCGCGGCTTCTCCGGCCGCGCAGCAACTGGCCGACACACTTGGCGTACCTTCCGTAACACCGGACCTTGAGTACACGGTGCACTCCGAAACAGCGCACGACGACGTCACCACCTCCCACTTGTCCTGGCAGTTGGGCTTTGGGCCGAGGACATCGGCCTGGTTCGTTCGGCCCACCGGGGAAACCGGCCCGCTGCCGGGCATCCTCGCCCTGCACTGCCATGGTGGAGTCAAGGCCTACGGCGCGGAGCGGCTCGTGTCCCTTCCGGGCAACTCACTTCCGGCCGACAAAGAAGATCACGACGGCGGCGCCTCCAACGCGGGCGGCTCCGGCCAGGCGCTGCTCCCCTTTGGCCCCATCCCGGCCGAAGTGCGAAAGAAGCTATATGACGGCCGCGCACTCGCCACATGGATGGCACAGCAGGGCTTCGCAGTGCTGGCCCACGACACCTTCATGTGGGGAAGCCGTGGCTTTGGCCTGGACACCCTGCCCTGGCGGACCGCCGCCGCCGTCAACGGCCAGCGGGCACTCTGGCGGGAGTCCGGCGTCGAACCCTCCGCAGCGGAACAATACAACGCTGCCGCAGCAGCCCACGAGGAAACCGTGGCCAAAGCCGCGACGCTGCTCGGCAGCAGCGTCGCCGGAACCGCGGCGCACGACGACCTTGCCGCGCTGGGCATCCTCGCGACACTCCCGGGGGTGGATTCCGAACGGCTCGGCTGCCTCGGGTTCTCCGGCGGAGGCGGGCGAGCCATGGTACTCGCTGCCTTGAGTCCCCTGATCCGCAGCTACGTGGTGACGTGCATGATGACCACCTTTGGCTCGCTGCTGCCGGCGTACCTGGATGCCCACTCGTGGTTGCTCCACTCCCCCGGTCTCTCGAAGCTGGGAGACTGGCCGGACCTGGCCGTGCGCTCCAACGCCACGGTCCTGGTCCAATACGGCATGGCTGACCAGCTTTTCCCGGAACAGGGAATGCGCGATGCCCACCAGCACCTGATGGAGCACCTGCCCGCCCGGTACACCGGCAGCCTTTGGCCCGAACCCCACGTCTTCACCCAGGCCATGCAGGACGAGGCCGCGGTCTTCCTTGCCGCAGCCCTGAAACCCACCCAATCCGGCAATTCCCCCGCACCTGACCTCACTAGGACAGCCTCATGACCCAGCCCTTAACAGCCTCCGCTGCGGAGGTTCACTCCCGGCTCCCCCGTGTCGCACTGGTGGGTGTCCACGGCTTCGGCGAACGGCACCTCGCCAACCTGGATCGGCTGGCCTCGACCGGCACGCTGGATCTGGTGGCCGTCGCCGATCCGCGTCCTCCCGCCGACGGAAAACTTGGCCCCGGCGTTGAGGTCTTCCCTTCCCTGGATGAGCTGTTGGCGGCAGGAGTCGAGCCGGATGTCGTGATCATTTCCACGCCGATCCAAACGCACGCTCCCCTGGCCCTGGCGGCGCTCAAGGCCGGCGCCAACGTGTACCTTGAAAAGCCCCCGGTGGCCTCCATGGAGCAATACCAACAGGTCATGGCAGCAGCCGCGAGCGCCGGCCGCCTGGTGCAGGTGGGCTTCCAAAGCCTGGGCTCCGAGGCCCTCCCCGCCATTGAAGCGCTGGTGGCCGCCGGTGAGATTGGAGAGGTCCGCGGGCTCAGCGCAACAGGTTTGTGGCTGAGGACCCAGTCTTACTTCAAGCGTTCCCGATGGGCCGGCAGGCGCAGCCTGAACGGGACCGACGTGGTGGACGGTGTGGTCACCAATGCCTTGGCACACGCTGTGGCTACGGGGCTGCGGCTTGCCGGGGCACGAACGGTCTCCGACGTTGCCTCCGTGGAGACGGACCTCTACCGGGCCAATGACACCGAGAGCGACGACACCTCAGTAGTGAGGGTCCGAACCACCAAAGGCACTGGGTTGGCGGGAGGACCTGTGCTGACGTGCGCCTTGACGTTGTGCGCACCGGTGCAATCGGCACCTGCAGTCACCGTCTACGGCACGGTGGGGCAGCTGACGCTCTTCTATACCGAGGACCGCGTGGAGATCACCACGCCCCAGGGGGTCAGGACCAAGACCTTCGGACGGACCGACCTGCTGGAGAACCTGCTGTCCGCCGGCAGCGAGGAGGATCTCCTCAGCCCCCTCAGTGGCGTCGGCGCGTATGTGTCGGTGCTCGAGGCGATCCGCACTGCGGAGGCTCCCCGGCTGATCCACCCGGACTTTGTCACGTGGGAAGGCGAGGGCGACGACGCCCACCCCGTGGTGCACGGCATCGAATCGTTGATCCGCCGGGCAGCGCTGGGGCAAGCCACGTTCGCTGAGCTCGGAGCACCCTGGACGGGCGCCGCGGCCGGCTCCGGGGCCGCCCCCTCAAGCCTGCCGGAATTCCGCGTCGATGGCACGCAGGTCGCCACGCTCCAGGACGGAACCCGTATCCGCCCCACGTCGTCACCGCGCCCCTACCTGCACCCAGTGCGAACACTTGCGGGGACCGTGGTGACGGATCATGTCCCGGAAGACCACGTGTGGCATCTGGGCGCGGGCGTCGCCATCCAGGACGTGGACGGCATCAACTTCTGGGGCGGGCGCACCTACACCCGGGATGCCGGCGCCTACGTCTGGCGGAAGGACCACGGCCGCATCGTCACGGAGTCCGTTGACCACTCCGAGGGGCAGCGGCGTGAACAGTTGAGCTGGCTCGGTCCCGACGGATCACCAGTACTCCGCGAACAGCGCGAATGGCGCTGGGCCGCCGTCGGGCCTTCAGCGTGGAAACTGACGCTGGACTTCACGCTGGAGTCCGCCACCGGACGCCCGGTGCTGCTGGGCAGCCCGGGTTCCAACGGGCGGCAGCAGGGTGGTTACGGAGGCTTCTTCTGGCGGCTGCCGAAAGTCAGCGACGCCACCATCTGGACCCCGGATTCACGCGGCGAGGATGCTGTTCACGGCACCGCGGCGCCGTGGTTGGCGTGGTCGGGAACGTTCGACGCCGGAACAGCCGGCGCCGCGCACGTCACCGGCGACCCCGGGCTGGGGCACCCGGCAACGCTGGTGTTCCTTGCCTCACCGCAAGCGCCGGACCCGTGGTTCGTGCGGCACTCGGGCTATCCCGGCGTCGGCCTTTCCCTGGCCTGGGACCGCCCGGTATCGGCCGAACCCGGCCACCCTGTCCACAGGACCGTCACCGTGCTCGTCACGGATGGCTTCCTGGCAACACAAGACATTGAACAACTCATCTCAACTTTGGGGGAACCGGCATGACCACGCCTACTCAATCCACGCCGTTCACCGGCCAAGCGCCAACGCAGGCACCAACGACGGTGAGCGCAGCGGCGCCAGCCCGCACGGTCCCCGGCAACACCGTACCCGGCAACACCTCAGACCGCGCAGTGAAGCGCCGCCGCGTGTTGGACATCCTCGACGCTGCCGGCCGGGATTCGCTCCTTCTGACGTCCAACACAGCGCTCACCTGGTACCTGGACGGGAGCCGGGTCCACATCAGCCTGGCCGGCGACCCCATCGCAGCCCTTCTGGTGGACCGCGACGGCGACCACCTGGTGACGTTCAACAACGAGGCCGGGCGCATCGCTGCCGAGGAATTGCCCAGTGGCGTCAGCCTTCACACTGTGCCGTGGCATGGCCAACTGCATGCGGTCGCGGCCGGGCTGGCCGTTGATGGTGACCCCTTGGTGGAAGCAGCCGTCACCGCGGAACTGCGCGCGGCCCGCCAGGAACTGCTCCCGGCCGAGGCTGCCCGTTATGCCGAACTGTCCGCTGATGCCGCCACGGCCATGACCGATGTCCTCACCGCGGCAACCCCGGAGACCACGGAGTTCCAGCTCGTTTCGGACCTGGCCGCGCGGATTGTGGCGGTGGGAGCCGAACCGCTGGTCCTGCTCTGCAACGGCGCTTCCCGCAGCGACTTCCGTCATCCCCTGGCCACGCACTCGCCCATCGGACGGCGTGCCATGGCCGTGGTGTGCGCCCGCCGGAATGGCTTGGTTGCCAACGTGACCCGGTGGGTGGCGTTCGACGCCGGCACTCCCGAGGAGCTCGACGCCGAGGCCCGGATTGCTGCCGTGGAGGCCGACATCTTCCGTGCCACTGTCCCCGGAGCCCGGCTCAATGAGATCTTCGCCGAGATCAAGCTGGCTTATGCACGGCATGGTTTCGGCGAGGATCAGTGGACGCTGCACCACCAGGGCGGGCCGGCAGGTTACGCAGGCCGCGATCCCCGGGTCACGGCAGATGTGACGGACGCGGTGGTGCTCAACCAGCCCTTCACGTGGAACCCGTCCGGCCCTGGTGTGAAGATCGAGGACACTGTCCTGCTCACGGATTCCCGCGTGCGCGTCCTGACCACCGACGACCGGTGGCCGACCACCGACGTGGACGGCCGCCGTCGTCCGCTGACGCTGCGCCCGTAGCACCTGCACCCAACGCAAAAGGGGCGGGGTCACCGTGATGGTGACCCCGCCCCTTTATCGTGTGCGCCTACCCAAGTAAGTCGCAATTAAGGGCGTTTTGAGGGCTCAAAACGCGCTTAATTGCGACTCAGTTGGGTGCGGGCGGCTGGGTTAGCTGAGCGTCAGCACGCCGTCCACGCGGCGCGGGATGCCCAGCGGGTTGGCGTCGTGCAAGGCCGGGTGCAGGACCGTCTCCGGAGCATCCTGGTAGGCCACCGGACGCTGGAAGCGGCGTACGGCGGTAGCTCCCACGGAGGTGAACAGCGATGTGGTGGCCGGGTACGGACCGCCGTGCTGCTGGGCCCAGTTCACGGCAACACCCGTGGGCCAGCCATCGAACAGGACCCTGCCAGCCAAACCGCTGAGCTGCTCCACAAGTGCGGATACGTCTTCACCCGGTTCCGCGTGAACGGTGCCCGTGAGGCTGCCCGGAACCTTTGCAAGGGCTGCGGACAGTTCCTCCTGGTTGGCGTACTCGATAAGCAGCGTGGTGGGGCCGAAGCACTCCTCCAACAGCTCTTCCGGGCGCTCCAGCACGTTGGCTGCACTGGTGGAGAACACCACGGGTGCGGCGCCGTCGGCCAGGCTGTTCTGCTTCACAGTGCCACTGACGACGGCGACCCCTGGCTGGTCTGCGACGTTACGGAGCCCGTCCGGGTAGGCCTCGGCGATGCGCTCGGTGAGCATGGCAGCGGTGGGCTTGTCCTTGCTGGCCTCGGCCAGGTGTGAGGCAAAGTCCGTGCCGGCCGGGATGAAGACCAGGCCCGGCTTGGTGCAGAACTGGCCGGCGCCCATCGTGAACGAGCCCGCCAAGCCCGCGGCGAGCTGCTGGCCACGTTCGGCCAAGGCATCCGCAGTGATAACCACGGGGTTCAGGCTGCCGAGCTCACCATAGAACGGAATCGGCTCCGGACGGGAGGCCGCGAGATCAAACAGGGCTCGCCCACCGGGAATGGAGCCGGTGAAGCCAACGGCCTTGATGGCTGGATCCTGGACCAGGGCTGTGCCTGCCTCGCGGCCGCTGACCAGGGCGAAGATCCCTTCCGGCGCTCCGGCCTTGGCCAGAGCTTCGCTGACAACCTCGGCGGTCCGCTCAGAGAGCCGGATGTGGCCGGAGTGCGCCTTGACGATCACCGGGCAACCCACGGCCAGCGCGGAGGCGGTGTCGCCGCCGGCCACGGAGAAAGCGAATGGGAAGTTCGACGCCGAGAACACCGCCACAGGGCCGATGGGTCGCAGGATGCGGCGCAGGTCGGGCTTCGGCGGGGTGGACGTCGGATCGGCGTGGTCAATGACGGCCTCAAGGTAGGAGCCCTCGGTGATCACGTTGGCGAACAGCCTCAGCTGACCGCTGGTCCTGGCCACCTCGCCGGTGAGCCGGACGGTCCCCAGGCTCGTCTCGGAATCGGCGATGGCCACCAGTTCGGTCACGTTGGCGTCCAGGGCATCGGCGACAGCGGTCAGCCAGGCCGCGCGCTCGGCATCGGTTGCTGCTGCGGTCACCTTTGCGGCTTCGGTGGCTGCGGCGGTGATGGCTGTCAGGTCAAGAGTTGCTGTACTCAATGCGGTTTCCTTTACTCTCAGGGGCGGCGGTCTCAGGGGCGGGCTGTTTCACGGTGAACTCAAAGCCCAGCCCGGGCCGGCCTGTGCTGCTTAGGGTGCTCTGGCCGTTGCTGTTGGTGATCCGTACCGGCGAAGGCCCGGCCAATAGTCCGAGTTGCTCGAAGGACGCGTCTTCCACGTCCTCCACGCTCACGGCTTCGGCAAGGGTGAGCGCCAGCTGCCCGGAGAGCTCCGGAAGCAGGTGCGGCGCCACCCTGATGCTGTTGGCCCGGGCCAGCTCAACGATCCTGCGGAACGGCGTAATGCCGCCCACCCGGACGATGTTGGGCTGGATGATGTCCACGGCTTCGGCTTCGATGAAATCGCGGAAACGGTAGATGGTGTGCACGTTTTCCCCCAAGGCAATGGGTACCGGAGAGTGCTTGCGCAAACGCCGGTAGGCCCAGAGGTCGTCGGCCCGGATCGGTTCTTCCAGCCATTCCAGTCCGTACTCCCCCAAAACGTCCAAGGCACGGAAGGTATGGGCCAGGTCCCAACGCTGGTTGGCGTCGATCATGAGCAACCGGTCCGGACCGATGACCTGCCGGACCGCGGCGACGCGTTCGGCATCTTCCCGGAGTTCGGGCTTGCCCACCTTGATCTTCACGGCATTATGCCCGGCAGCAACCCATCGCTGCGCCTGCTCCACGAGCTGCTCCAAGGTGTAATGCAGGTTCACGCCAGAGCCGTAAACCTCCACCGATTCCCGGCGCTGGCCCAACAGCCCCGTGACCGAGGTGCCGGCCTGCCGTGCTTTCAGGTCCCACAGGGCCAGGTCCACGCCGGCCATCGCGATGGTGGTGAGGCCTCCCCCGCCGGCCTCATGCAGCCGCTTCCAGAGCTGGTCCCACACGATCTCCGGGTTGGCTTCGAGGCCAAGGATGAACGGTGCAATGTCGTAATCCAGAAGGGCTTTGACCGCCTGGGGACCAACGGTGGGTGTCCACGAGAATCCGTGGCCCGTGCCGCCGTCGTCCGTGGTCAGTTCGGTGACGATCACATGGTTCTCGGGCGCCTCGGCACCCCAGCTGCGCAGCAGCGGGACCGTGATCAGCCGGGTGGTGAGGCCCGTGATGCGGGCCGGCATCAGCTGCCGGCCAGCTCGTGGCCCTTGGCCAGGATGGACTTGAGCTCCAGCAGTTGTTCTTCGCTGGGGTCCACCAGCGGAGGACGGACCGGGCCAACGGGCAGCCCGGCAAGCCGCAGGCCTGCCTTGATGAGGGAAACGCCAAAGCCCGGGGTCTGGTCGCGGAGCCGAACCAGCGGAGCGTAGAAACCTTCGAGCAACGCGTGACGGCGCTCTTCATCACCGGAGACGTAGGCGTCGTAGTAAGCCTTGGCGATTTCCGGTGCCATGGCGAACGCTGCCGAGGAGTAGAGCGGGATGCCAAGGCCACGGTAGGCACCCTGGGTCAGCTCTGCGGTCAACAGGCCGTTGAACAGGGCGAAGTCAGTGCGGCCGCTGGCATTGATCGCGGAGACGATTTCCTGGGCCAGGCCGACGTCGCCGATTCCGTCCTTGAAGCCCACAACCTTCGGGTTGGCGGTGAGGCGCGTGATCGCCTCGGCGGTGAACTTGGCCGTGCCGCGGTGGTACACGATCACCGGCAGGCTGCTCGCGGCGGCGATGGCCTCGACGTAGGCCACAACACCGTCCGTGGGACCGGTAACGAGGTAGGGCGGGAGCACCAGGAGGGCATCCGCGCCGGCTTCCTCGGCCACCTTGGCTGCCGCGATGGCGTGACCCAGTGGTCCACCGGCACCGGAGACCACGGGAACAGCTCCAGCAACAGCCTCGACGGCGGCGGTCACCACGGTGCGGATCTCATCGATGGAGAGCGCATGGAATTCACCGGTGCCGCAGGCGGGGAAGACCCCGCCCGGGCCGAACGGCAGGCGGGAGGTGATGTGCTCCTTCAGCAACGCCACATCCACGGTGCCGTCTTCAGCGAAGGGAGTGACGGGGAAGAACAGTACGCCGTCGAAATTCATGGGGTCTCCTTGGTTGCTCCCGCCGGGACCAGGCCGGCGTGGTTCTCGTCATTGAGTGCTGCGGGTTTGAGTGCTGCTTGGTGGTTCTCTTGGCCGGATGCGGTATCCGCGCCTTCGTACGGCGGGGTGAGTTCAGTGCGCCACGAACGTTTGGGTTCCCAGCCAAGGAGCTCGCGGGCTTTGTCGATGGAGAACGCCGGGCTGGTGCCGGTCAGCTGTTCGGTGAGGGGCCCGCTGCCCGGCAGGAAGCGCGGGAACAATTCCGCCAAGGGCGCTGTAGCCAAGGCATCCTTGGCGCCCACAAAGAAGACCTGGCCGTTGGGGATGCTGTCCATCTTCTCCAACAGCACGTCCAGGAAGTCGGCCACATCCCGTGCGTCCACGTAGTTGAACAAGGCCGGTGCGGACAGTGCGGGATCGTCCAGGCGCTGCCGGATGGTGTGCCCCTGTTGCGTCAGGGCGCCTTCCCATTCTTCCGGGGACAGGACGTAGCACGGGCGGAAAGCCGCATACCGGATCTTGTCGCCCTGTGCTGCGGCGAACATCTGCACGGTTTGCTCGGCGATCAGCTTGGACAGCGCGTAGGCGTTCCACGGCTTGGGCGGCGTCTGCTCGTTCAGGGGGAACGACGGCGGCAGCCACCCGGCCGGTGAGCCATAGCCCAGGGCGGTGGGGCTGGACGCCGTCACGATCTTCGGGACGCCCGCGTCGGTGGCCGCACTGACCACCGCGTAGGCGAGCCGGGTGTTCGTGCTGAAAATGACGTCCTCGGGTGCGCTGAAAGGTACGGCAATAGCAGCGAGGTGGATGACGGCGTCGGGCGCTGTTTCGCGGATGAGCCGCTCCGCTTCCCCCGGTGCCAAAAGATCAGCGGTGTACTGCTCGGCTCCGGCGGGCAGCTGCTCCGCGGGAATGGCGTCCCGGTCCACCGAGATCACCTTGTGGCCGGCGTCTGCCAGTCCAGCCACAACGCTGCGTCCGAGGCGACCGGAACCTCCGGTGACGAAAATCCTGCTCATGGTCTTGTCCTTGTTTGGTAGTGAACCGGTCAGGCCTGGCTGCGGCTGAGGTCGGCGCCGAGGCCAAGTTCGCTGATACGGACGGGCTGGTCGGTCTCCAGGGACTGGTTGCCGGCGATGCCCACCGACACGGAACGGAGTCCGTCGATGTAACCGGATGGACGGCCCAGAGGATCAATGCCGGGACCGTTGAAGAGGTCCGAGAGCAGCAGGTTGTCACCGCCGCCGTGGCCGCCTTCGCCGTTGACGATCGGAACTTCGTAGGCAGCCTCCCAGTGGCGCTGGACCACCAGGCGTTCACCGTTGCGGCGTACGGCGTCCTCTTCCTCGATGGGAGTGGCGCTCGGGTCCACCACGGTCTTCTTGTCGGTGCTGGACTCGACGGCGGCGCGTTCCACCACTTCGAGTTCGGCCCGGCCTTCGGTGCCGTTGACGGTGACGCGGTAGCCTTCCCACGGGCTGTGGGCGTTAAGGGAGTAGCTCAGCGTCGGGCCGCCCTGGTAGTCCACCACGAGGGCCAGGTTGTCCTCGATGGTGATGCCCTCGGTGAAGACGTCCTGGTCACGGATGTAGCCGTCAAACTTTTCGTTGTCGTAGTACAGGGCCTTCAGTCGCTCGTCGTCGCGCATGTCCAGGCGGAAGGGATCGTGCTCGAGGCCATCAACGGTGCCGCGCTCCGGCCGGGCTCCCAGGCCGCGCTCTGCAGCGTTCTTGTCGCCGTAAAAGCGCAGGCCGCCGGAGGCAAAGACTCGCTCCGGAACATCGTTGATCCACCAGTTGACCAGGTCGAAGTGGTGGGAGGCCTTGTGGATGAGCAGGCCGCCGGAGTTCTTCTTTTCACGGTGCCAGCGGCGGAAGTAGTCGGCGCCGTGCACAGTGTCCAGGACCCAGCTGAAGTCGATGGAGGTGACCTTGCCAATCACGCCGTTCTGGATGACTTCCTTCAGTGCCGTGTTGCGGGGCGAGTAGCGGTAGTTGAACGTCACCACCACGTTTTTGCCGGTTTTCGCCACGGCTTCGGTGATGCGGCGGCAGCCGTCGACGTCGATCGTCAGCGGCTTTTCAACCACGACGTCGGCACCGGCCTCGAGCGCCTCAACGATGTAGTCCGCGTGGGTGTAGTCGGGCGTCGTGACGATGACGCGCTCGATGTCGTTGGACTGGATGAAGCTGGTGAGCTGGCCCGGCTCGAAGGATGCAACGGGCTCCGTTCCGCCAAGCTCCTTGATGAGCTCCTGGTAGAAGTCCACCCGGCCCTGGTTGACGTCGGAGAGCGCAATAAGTTCTGCAACGTCCGAGTGCTGCCCGTAGATGGCCCGGATGTACATTTCCGAGCGGCCACCGGTGCCGATGAGGGCGATGCGTGTCCGCTTGCCGCCTTCGGCCTGGGCTGTGGGTGTGGCCGTTTCGGTCTGGGTCTCGGCTGAGTCGACGGTGACCATGTGGGATGCCCCTTTCAAAAGGCAGGAGTGAACCGCTTGACGGCCCGGCTTCGTATGGGAAGAATCATGAGAAAGCGTTTTCTCAGAGCGTTATAAGCTTTGTATCAAGACTCTGGTGGTCACGTCAACCACTGCTCCAACGACGGTGCATTCGGGAGACGACCAATGGGAAGGGGCCACATGGCACGCAGGAACACCAACAGGCGCGTCGGGATAGCTGATGTCGCGGAGAAGGCCGGCGTCTCGCACGCCACCGTCTCACGCGTCATGAACGGTAACGCCGCAGTGGATCCCGGGATCGCAGCGCGGGTTCGGGCAGCCGCCGCGGAATTGAAGTACCAGCCCAATCCGGTGGGGCGCAGCCTTGCCCTGGGCAAGACGGACACCATCGGCATCGTGGTCCCGGATCTGGCCAATCCAACCTTCCAGGCCATCCTTCGCGGGCTCAGCATCGCCGCCGCCCAGGATGGTTACCGCGTCCTGATTGCCGACTCCTCAGAAGTCACCAGCGAGGAAGCCATCCTGGCCGGGGAAGCCCGCCGTCGCTGCGATGGCGTGGTCCTCTGCGCACCCCGCATGGCCGACGCCGAACTTGAAGAGCTGGCGCCCACCCTGCACCCGCTGGTGCTCATCAACCGCACCACCATTGCCACCAACACTCCGAGCCTGAGCGTGGACTACGGGCAGGGCATCCAGGAACTGGCGCAGCATCTGGTCTCCCTGGGGCACCGCCGCCTGGCGTTTCTCTCCGGCCCCGAGCATAGCGCCTCCAACCGCCAACGCCTGGTGGGCCTGGACCAGTTCCGTGCCGAGCACCCGGAGATCGAGCTGCAGATGCTCCACGGAGGATCCAACTTCGATTCCGGCCATGAGTCCACCGAAGCCATCATTGCCAGTGGTGCCACCGGAATCCTGGCCTTCAACGACCTCGTGGCCATGGGGCTGCTCAGCGGCCTGCACGAGCGTGGGGTGCGCGTTCCGGAGGACATCTCCGTGACGGGCTTCGATGACATCCCGTTCGCCAAATACACCACTCCCCCGCTGACCACCGCTGCCGTGCCCATCAACGAGCTCGGAAGCCTTGCCTGGCGGAGAATGCGGGAACAGATCCAGCAAGCCGGCGAAGCCACCACCCAGGCGCAAGACGAGTTCTCCCCCAGGGTGGAGATCCGCAAGAGCACCGCGGCACCCGCCCTCACGCCCGCGAGTTGACACTTAATGCCAATGTTCGGCGCGAACATTGGCATTAAGTGTCACTTGGGCGAGGGGTTTGCGCCCACTCCGGCCTCCGTGTAGAAGCCCTGGATGTGGGCGGCCACCAGCTCAGCTGCCTTGCCGCCGTCGTGGTTGTTCACCGCGGTGAGGATGGCACGGTGCTCGGCCCGGAGCCTGGCTGAGGTCGCGTTCCAGTCCGGCAGGTTCCCCGTCAGCTCACCTGCGTAGTTCTCGATCGCGCCGCGGAGCGAAGCCATCATGGCGCTGACCACCGCGTTGCCGGCAGCCTGCGCGAGTGCCACATGGAAGCGGGCGTCCAGGGCAAGGAACGTATCGATGTCCGGGGCGGTGTCCATCTGATCCAGCAGCTCCGCAGCTTCCTCCAGCTCCGGCACTCCCACATGAGCCCGTTGAGCCGCCCACGATTCCAGCAGGACGCGGGTCTCCACGATGTCCGCCACGGGAAGATGGCGTGTTGCCACGTGCAGCCTCAGCGTGGAACCCAGCGCGGAGCCCGGCTCGGCAATCACCACAGTGCCGGCATCCTTGCCCGAACCCACGCCGGCACGGACCACGCCCATCGCCTCGAGGATACGGACTGCCTCGCGCACGGAGGTCCGGGAAACCTTCAATTGCTCAGCCATGGCGCGTTCACCCGGCAGCCTGCCGCCGAGGGCAAGGTCTCCATCGGACAGCTGCTTCTCGATCCATTGCAGGACCAACTCGTGGGTACGCATAACGGAATACTAGTTGATGTGGTCCAACCACATGGATTACAGTGTGGTTAGACCACAGTGGTAAGACCACAGAATTCAAGGGAGAACCGCATGACCGACACCCTCGATCCCAAGATCACGGCCGCGCCCGCCAACGCCGGGAGCGACGAAAACGTGACACGTCCGCCCCAGCCGCGTCCCGCCGTCGGGCTTCCGCCGGCACTGAAGCGCCGCATCCCCAAGGTTTCGGACCTGGCGCCGCTGATGCAGTTCAAGAAGCCCGAATTCAGCAAGACCGCGCGGCTCAAGCGCGCCAGCACCATTTGGGAACTGCGGGACATCGCCAAGCGCCGCACCCCGCAGGCACCCTTCGACTACACCGACGGCGCCGCCGAGGAAGAGATCACCCTGCGCCGCGCCCGCCAGGCGTTCCAGGACATCGAATTCCGTCCCGGCATCCTGCGCGATGTCTCGAAGATCGATCTCCGCACCGACATCCTGGGCAAGGAATCACGCCTGCCATTCGGCATCGCACCCACGGGCTTCACGCGCATGATGCAGTCCGAGGGCGAGTACGCCGGCTCGCAGGCCGCTGAAGCTGCGGGCATTCCCTACACCCTGTCCACCATGGGCACTGCGTCCATCGAGGACGTTGCCGCTGCTGCACCGAACGGCCGGAACTGGTTCCAGCTGTACCTGTGGACGGACCGCGACCGCTCCCTGGAACTGATCGAACGCGCCGCCAAAGCGGGCAACGACACCCTCATGGTCACCGTGGACACCGCGGTTGCCGGCGCCCGCTTGCGCGATGTCCGCAACGGCATGACCATCCCGCCGGCGCTGACCATCAAGACCGTCCTGGACGCGTCCTACCGTCCGGCCTGGTGGTTCAACTTCCTCACCCACGAGCCCCTGACCTTCGCTTCGCTTTCGCGTTACACCGGCACCGTGGCCGACCTCATCAACTCGATGTTCGACCCCACCCTGACCTACGAGGACCTGGACTGGCTCCGCGAAACCTGGAAGGGCAAGCTGGTGGTCAAGGGCATCCAGACCGTCGAAGACGCCCGCAAGGTAGTGGACCACGGCGCCGATGGCATCATCCTGTCCAACCACGGCGGCCGCCAGCTGGACCGCGCACCCATCCCGTTCCACCTGCTGCCGGAGGTCACCACGGCACTGAAGGCGGACAACAGCAAGGCCGCGGTCATGCTGGACACGGGCATCATGAGCGGCGCGGACATCGTTGCAGCCCTGGCCTTGGGCGCAGACTTTGCCCTGATCGGCCGCGCGTACCTCTACGGCCTCATGGCCGGTGGACGCGAAGGCGTGGACCGCACCATCCAGATCCTGGAGAAGGACATGACCCGCACCATGGCGCTGCTGGGCGTCAGCAAGCTAGCGGACCTGAACCCGGACCACGTGCGGCTGCTCCAGCGCTAAACCGCCCCCATGTAGGTAGCAGTAGAGGCCGTTTTGAACGCTCAAAACGGCCTCTACTGCTACCCAGTTGGGTAGGCGGCGCTAGATCAGGCCCTGGGCCAGCATTGCATCGGCTACCTTGACGAAGCCGCCGATGTTGGCGCCCACCACATAATTTCCGGGCGCACCGTATTGCTCGGCAGTCTCGGCGCAGCGATCGTGGATGCCCACCATGATCTCGGTGAGGCGCTGCTCGGTGTGCTCGAAGGACCACGAATCGCGGCTGGCGTTCTGCTGCATCTCCAGCGCGGACGTCGCCACACCACCGGCGTTGGCGGCCTTGCCAGGTCCGAACAGGATCCCGGCCTCCTGGAACACGGAGACAGCGGACCGCGTGGAGGGCATGTTGGCACCCTCGGCCAACGCGATCAGACCGTTGCTGACCAGCTTGGCGGCAGCATCGCCGTCGAGCTCGTTCTGGGTGGCGCACGGAAGCGCGACGGTGCCGTTCACGTCCCACACCGAACCGCCGGCAACATGGCTTGCCCCGCTGCGGCGCGCGGCGTACTCCGTCAGGCGGCCGCGCTCCACTTCCTTGATCTGGCTCAGAAGCGCGACGTCGATCCCCGCCTCGTCCACGATGTAACCGGCGGAGTCGGAACAGGCCACTACGGTGGCGCCGAGGGACTGGGCCTTGGCGATCGCATGGATGGCCACGTTGCCGGAACCGGAGACCACGACGCGCTGGCCATCGAAGGACTGGCCGCGGGTTTTGAGCATCTCCTGGGCGAAGATCACCGTGCCATAACCGGTGGCCTCGGGGCGAACCAGGGAGCCGCCCCACGAAATGCCCTTGCCCGTAAGGACGCCGGATTCATAGCGGTTGGTGATGCGCTTGTACTGGCCGAAGAGGTAGCCGATCTCGCGTCCGCCCACACCGATATCACCGGCGGGAACGTCGGTATATTCACCGATGTGGCGGTACAGCTCAGTCATGAAGGACTGGCAGAAGCGCATGATTTCGGCATCGGAACGTCCGCGGGGATCGAAGTCCGAGCCGCCCTTGCCGCCACCGATGGGCATGCCGGTGAGCGCGTTCTTGAAGATCTGCTCAAAGCCGAGGAACTTCACGATTCCCAGGTACACCGAGGGGTGGAAGCGGAGCCCGCCCTTGTAGGGTCCGAGCGCGGAGTTGAACTCCACCCGGAAGCCGCGGTTCACGTGGACGCGGCCGGCGTCGTCGGTCCACGGGACGCGGAAGATGATCTGGCGCTCCGGTTCGCAAAGACGCTCCAGGACGGCGCCTTCAAGGAATTCAGGATGGCGATCATGCACAGGGCCGAGGCTTTCGAAGACCTCAGTGACGGCCTGGTGGAATTCCTTCTCCCCCGGGTTCCGTGCCAACACGGTGTCGCGGACAGCTTCGAGCCTTGAATCCATGCGTGTTCCTATCCTCAGTGCGCCGACCCGCGGCGAGACGATTAGTCCCGCTCATGGTTGCACCGAGGGACATAGGATCTCCATCCGGAGCCAATGTGACCCTCACGGCTGACTTAACACAACTGTAGAAAATCGTTGAAAACACAAGGAAACACAGGGTGAACAACAACTCACATTGTGATGAGGATCACGTTAAGTCGAGGTCTGCTACCGCTTACGCCCAAACTTGGGGAGGTTGGGCAGATTCGGAAGGTTGGCCAGGAGGTCAGCAGCCTTCGTGGCAGCGCGGCCTACGGTGCGGCCGATCTGCTGGGGAACGGTGTCGTCGGAGGCGGGGTCAAGCGAGACGGGCATTCCACTCGCGTGGACCTTCACGGCCTGCCCAATGGCGTCGGCACGGTTGGGGGTTGATGCGACGTCGGCCTCCGCGGGGGCCGCTGTGGGGGCCACGGTCACTGCCGTTGCGGCAGCGGCAGAAGCCTCCGCAGCAGCGGGCACGACGACGGCGGGAGCCGGGGTTCCGACGTCGAACGTTTCAAGCCAGCTCGCGACGCCGGCAAGCGGCTTGGGATTCAGGGCATAGAAGCGCTTCTGGCCTTGGGCGCGCATGCTGACGAGGTCAGCCTCGCGGAGCACCTTCAGATGCTTGGAGATTGTGGGTTGGCTCGCAGCCAGTTCTTCCACCAGTTCGCCTACTGCTTTATCCCCAGAGCGGAGGGAGACCAGGATGTCGCGCCTGGTTGCCTCAGCTATGACGGCAAATACGTCGTCAGTCACCATGCCTCCCACCCTAGCGACATATACGCCAATTGGCATCCCTGTTTCCTGCCGCGACGGGTACCAAATCGTTGACCCTTTGGTGGGCCGATGCTACAACGGAGACACGGTCCGTCCGGGCTCCCAGGCCCCGGCCGCCACAAGCACGGGGTGCATGGCCATGACTGAATTTTTCCGGCGTCGCATCTTTGACATCATTGCCGGCGTGTTCCTCGCCTTGTTCGTCCTCGTGTGGACCACTGTCCTGGTGCGGGTAGGGACATGGGTGCCCACGGGAACGGCCGAGTCTCCGGAGTTGAACGGCGCCCTGGTGACCGCCGCGGGAGTCCTCGCCACGTCGCTGAGTTCACTGACGGCGTCGGCCCTGGGCTTCACCATTTCCGAGGTCAAACGTGACAATGCCGACGCCGGCGCTCCCAGTCCGTTGGTCAGCCCGGCCGACGTGGCCACGAGGCTTTCCGGGCGGGTGATCTTCGCGATCATGGTCTACATGACCATGGGCATGCTGGTCCTGGTGCTGTGGCTCTTCAAGGGGCAGGCGTCCACGGACCTCATCGGTGCGTTCGCGCTCTCGCTGCTCGGTTGGCTGGTAGGGGCCGCCGGGGTGGTTTTCCAGACGGAGAGGACCGGGGCGTAGCTTTTGGGAGCGAAGCGTCAGTCGAACCAGGGGTCCAGGCCATACAGGGGGAAGATTTCCTTGCGCGTGGCAATGACCGTCCGGTCCACCTCGTCCGCGGGGTCGTAGCCCACCTCCCAGGAGCGCCACCACACGTCCACGTCGTCGCCCATGGACTCCGGAGCCCACACGCCGTAGGTTTCGCGCACATACGTCCGCCAGGCTTCCGGCACGGGCATACTGAGCGGCACCGGACGTTGGGTGACCATTCCGATCAGGTGGCTCCACGCGCGCGGCACAACACCGGTGACGTCATAGCCGCCACCGCCCGTAGCGATCCAGCGGTTGTCGCAATAGCGGGCGGCAAGGCTCGCGACGGCGGACGCGGCCTCGCGCTGTCCGTCGATGCTGAGGGTCAGGTGGGTCAGAGGATCGTCCCGATGGGAATCGCAGCCGTGTTGGCTCACGATCACCTCGGGTTGGAAGGCACCCACGAGCTGCGGGACCACGGCGTGGAAGGCCCGGAGCCAGGCCGCGTCCCCCGTGAAAGTAGGCAGCGCAACATTGACCGCAGTACCGGGTGCGTCCGGCCCGCCGGTTTCATTGGCAAAGCCGGTGCCAGGGAAGAGCGAGAGGCCCGTCTCGTGGAGGCTGATGGTCATGACGCGGGGATCGTTCCAGAAGATACTCTGCGTCCCATCGCCGTGGTGCGCATCGACGTCGATACTGACGATCCTTTGCACCCCGCCGTCGAGCAGTCGTTGGATGGCCAGCGCGACGTCGTTGTAGACGCAGAAGCCGCTTGCCCGCTCGCGTGCAGCATGGTGCATCCCGCCACTGAAGTTCACGGCGCGGACGGCTCGGCCCGAAAGGATGGTGTCAGCCGCCAGCAGCGAACCACCGGCAAGGCGGGCACTGGCCTCGTGCATCCCGGCGAACGCGGGATCGTCCTCCGTGCCCAGGCCACGGCTTTCGTCCGGCGTGGACGGATCCTCGCTGACACGTCGAACAGCGTCGACGTAACCGGCGCTGTGGACTGTTAAAAGTTCGACGTCGGATGCCACAGCGGGTGCCTCGACGGCCACATGCTTGTGTCCGAACAGTCCCAGGGACTCGGCAAGGCGCGCTGTCAGTTCCAGCCGCTGCGGTGCCATGGGGTGGCCGGGGCCAAAATTGTAGGCAGTCATGGCTGGGTCCCACACCACCGTCGTTGGCAGTGCGGAGCGCGTAATGCTGGAAGCCGTTGTTCCAAGCCTGGAGTTCATCCAGAACAGGCTACCTGAGCCTGGCGGACCCTACTGCCCGGTTACGCCGCGGGAATAGTGGTTTACTACTCAGGAAAGCTTGTTCAACCGAGGAAGAGCGCCATGTCTCAAAGCCAGTCGCGGTCCACGAGCCCGGCCAACTGGCAACCCAACCAGCAGGAGCGGGAAGGTCTCTGGATCTTTACCCGCGTGCGCGACTTCATCGACAACATTGCCAACACGTCACCGGCCCGTTTGGCGTTGACCGTCTTCGCCGTGGTGATCCTGGTTTTTACCGGTTTGTTGTCCCTGCCTGCGGCTTCCTCCGCAGGCACTGTCACGCCCCTGCACCAAGCCATGTTCACGGCAGTTTCCAGCGTGTGCGTCACCGGGTTGACGGTGGTTTCCACCGCCACGCACTGGACGTTCTTTGGCCAACTGGTCATTCTGATCGGTATCTTCGTGGGTGGTCTCGGCACCTTGACGCTGGCCTCGCTGTTGGCCCTCATGGTCAGCAAACGGCTGGGTGTGCGCGGCAAGCTGATCGCCCAGGAAGCCATGAACAACGCGGGCCGACTCGGTGAAGTGGGTACCCTGCTCCGGATCGTGATCGTGACTTCGGTGGTGATTGAGGCCGCCCTGGCCATCGTGCTGATTCCCCGTTTCATGGTGCTCGGTGAGAGCTTCTGGCAATCCGTGTGGCACGGCGTCTTCTATTCGATTTCCGCGTTCAACAACGCCGGATTCACGCCGCACTCCGATGGCATCGTCCCGTACGAGACCGATCTGTGGATCCTCATCCCGCTGATGTTGGGCGTGTTCCTGGGCAGCCTCGGCTTCCCTGTGGTGATGGTGCTCCAGCAGAACGGGCTCAACTGGAAGAAGTGGAACCTCCACACCAAGCTCACCATCCAGGTCTCGTTCATCCTGCTGGCAGCGGGCACGGTCCTGTGGGGCTTGATGGAGTGGGACAACGTGCGGACCATCGGCACCATGGACCTCGGCGACAAGATCACCCATTCGCTGTTCGCGTCTGTGATGACGCGATCGGGCGGCTTCAACCTGGTGGACCAGAACCACATGGAATCCACCACCATGCTCCTCACCGACGCCCTGATGTTCGCCGGCGGCGGCTCTGCGTCCACGGCCGGCGGCATCAAGGTGACCACCATCGCCGTCATGTTCCTGGCCATCATGGCCGAAGCCCGCGGCGACGCCGACGTGAAAGTCTATGGCCGCACCATCCCCCAGGGCACCATGCGCGTGGCCATCTCGGTGATCGTCGCCGGCGCCACCTTGGTGTCGGTGGCCGCGTTCCTGCTGCTCTCCATCAGCGGAGCGTCGTTGGACCGGGTGCTCTTCGAATCCATTTCCGCCTTCGCCACCGTGGGACTGAGCACCAACCTCAGTGCCGAGCTGCCGCCGTCGGGCGTTTATGTCCTCACCGCTTTGATGTTTGCCGGCCGCGTCGGCACCGTAACCCTTGCYGCCGGTCTGGCCCTGCGCCAGCGCAGCCAGCTGTACCACTACCCGGAAGAGAGGCCAATCATTGGCTAGTACCACGGGGGCTGGCAACCGCCCCGCACACAACGCACCAGTGCTGGTCATTGGCCTCGGCCGGTTCGGATCCGCCACCGCTGAGCAGCTGGTCAAGCAGGGCCGTGAAGTCCTGGCCATCGAACGTGACCGCACGCTCGTCCAAAAGTGGGCACCCGTGCTGACTCACGTGGTGGAGGCCGACGCCACCAACATCGACGCCCTCCGACAACTCGGCGCCCAGGAGTTCAGCTCAGCCGTAGTAGGCGTGGGCACGTCCATCGAGTCCTCGGTGCTCATCACCGTGAACCTGGTGGACCTGGGCATCCAGCATTTGTGGGTCAAGGCCATCACGCCCTCGCACGGCAAGATCCTCACCCGCATCGGCGCCAACCACGTGATCTATCCCGAGGCAGACGCTGGAGTCCGCGCAGCGCACCTGGTGTCCGGGCGCATGCTGGACTTCATCGAGTTCGACGACGACTACGCGATCGTCAAAATGTACCCGCCAAAGGAAACCGTGGGCTTCACCTTGGAGGAATCCAAGGTCCGTTCCAAATACGGCGTGACCATTGTCGGCGTGAAAACCCCGGGCGAGGACTTCACGTACGCGCGGCCGGAAACCAAAGTGTCCGGCCACGACATGTTGATCGTGTCCGGACACGTGGACCTGCTGGAGCGCTTCGCAGCTCGCCCCTAGCTGATGGAGTTTTTGTACAGCTAACGCCCTTTGGACGCGCTCTTAGCGGCATCAGCTGTACAAAACTCCGAGGTTAGCCGAGCTGCTTGGTGATTTCTGCTGCCCGTGCGGCAGCGGCGCGGGCGCCGTCGGCGATGATCCTGGGGATCCCGCCGTCGTCAAAAGTGGCAATGGCACGTTCCGTGGTGCCCTTGGGGCTGGTGACGGCGACGCGAAGTGCGGTGGGATCTGCTCCCGGTTCGGCCAACATGAAGCCGGCACCCGCCACGGTTTCGCGGGCCAGCATGACGGACAGTTCCTGGTCCAGGCCGAGTTCGACGCCGGCAGCAGCCATGGCCTCTGCCAGATAGAACGCGTAGGCCGGGCCGGAACCACTGATGGCGGACAGGGCGTCCACCTGTTCTTCGGGAATCTCCACCACCGTGCCGGCACCTGCCAGCGCCGTCTTGGCTTTTTCGAGCTGCTCAGGCGTGCAGTGGGTTCCCGGGGAGACAGAAATGACGCCGCGGCCCAGCCGTGAGGGCGTATTGGGCATGGTCCGGATCACCGGCTGGCCGTCCGGCAGCGCTGCTTCAAGCTGGGCGATGGAAACCGCTGCGGCTACGCTGACAACAATCGTGTTCTTCCCCAGGGCCGGGCTGATCTCCCGTGCCAGGTCCAGGATGCCCACCGGCTTGACGCCCAGGATGACCATGCCCGAGCCCTTGGTGGCCAGCTTGTTGTTGTCCGGCTCCTCTTCGCCTGCGATGGCCATGACGCCATGACGCTGGGCCAGTTCGTCGGCCCGCTCAGCGCGGCGGACGGTGGCGACAATGTCTGAAGGGTCCGTCCCTGCGGCGAGCAGGCCTCCCAGGATTGCCTCGTTCATGGATCCACAGCCAAGGAATGCGATTCGGTTGCTCATGGCTCCATCATTGCAGTTGGCCTTGGACGGGGTCTAACGGATTCCAGATTCACAGCTTGCTCACAAGGTTATTGCAGGCAGCACTCATGGTTGGTCCGTAACTTAGTAGTTACCTCATTGAGGGTGCGAGTGATGAGGCGGGCATGGGGATGTCCGCCACAAGCACCGGTGGCCGGGCGGGTTTTCCCCCATTTCCCGATTCGGCCGCCGGTGCTTTCGCTTTTAAGCACTGCCGCGGCCGCGCCAAACCCGCAGTTGCCCGCCTGACACACCGGTGTGGGCGCGTCAGGCGAACAAGCCCCAGGACCAGCGTTCGACGCCGTTAGTTGTCTACGCTGCGCAGGAGCGGAACGCTGAGGTGCTGCCGCGCGAAGCGCAGGGTTTCCGCCAGCATTTCCTCACGCTCCCCCGCTACCTTCGCCTTGCGGGTTGAAATCTCCGCCACCACCACGCCGTCGAAACCCGTGGATGCCAAGTGCTGGAGGGCGTCCGCGCACTGCTGCGTACCGGTACCGGGCACCAGGTGCTCGTCCTTGCCTGACCCCGACCCGTCCGTGAGGTGGACGTGCCGGAGCTTGCTGCCCAGGGCCTTGATGGCTTCCAAACTGTTGGCCCCGGCAGTGGCTGCGTGCGAGAAGTCCCACGTGACGTCGTCGTAATCCTGGCCCAGCGGATCCCAGTGCGGCAGGTAGGCCACCGCTTCCCGGCCGCGGACACGCCATGGGTACATGTTCTCCACGGCGATATGCACCTGGTACATGGCCGCGATCTCCCGGACGCCTTCCACGAAGTTCTCTGCGTAGTTGAACTGCCAGCGGAACGGGGGATGGACCACTACGGTGTCGCAACCAACATCCGCGGCCATCTGGCACGACTTCTCAATCTTGTTCCACGCAGTGCCCCACACCTGTTGCGTCAGCAGCAAGGTGGGCGCGTGGATGGAGACGATTTCCTGGTGGTAGCGGTGGCTCAACTGGATCAGGGCGTCCGGGTTCTGACTCACCGCGTTGTTGGTGACCATCACCTCCACGCCCTCGTAACCCAGGTCCTGCGCCACGGCAAAAGCGTCGTGGACGCTCAGGGGGTAGACGGACGCGCTGGACAGCGCTACGGGGATCTGGCGGTCATTCACTTCAGGTTCGACGTCGTTGCTCATCTCAGGAGGCCAGCCCGCCTGCCACAGGGGCTGGGATTGGTGCAGGGGACGGGGTATTTACGGGGACAGGAAATTCCCTGACTCCGGGGTGGGAATCATCAGTATCCACCGTCTTGGCACCGTCCTTGGCTGCTTTCTTTTTTGACTTGTCCTTCTTCCGCTTGCCCACGTGGGGAGCGGGATCCAGGGCCTCTTCGAAGACCAGCTGGTCAAGCCGCCGCAGGATCAGGCCTTCCCGCAGCGCCCACGGACATATTTCCATGGTGGGGAACTCAAAGAGCTCCAGCGCGGCCTCGGCCACCAGTGCGCCCGCCAAGAGTTGGCGGGCACGGGCATCCGAGACGCCCGGGAGGTACAGCCTGTCCTCCACCGTCATGGCGGAAATGCGCTGGGCCCAAAGACCGAGGTCCGCTGCGTGGAGTTCGCGCTTCACGTATGGTCCGGCTGCGCTGGGAGCGGCACCGGCGATACGGGCCAGCGAACGGAAGGTCTTGGAGGTGCCCGCTACCAGGTTCGCGCGGCCCAGTTCGTGGAAATTGCGGACCACAGGTTTCAGGGTGGAACGGATGTAGCGACGCAGTTCCTTGACGCTTTTGGCTGTTGGAGGATCATCGTGCAGCCAGTCCCGCGTCAGGCGGCTGGCACCCAGGGGAACGGAGGTGGCGAACTCCGGGAGTTCGTCCGTTCCGTAGGCCATTTCAAACGAGCCGCCTCCGATGTCCAGGTCCAGGATGGGCCCTGCGCCCCATCCATACCAACGGCGGACGGCGAAGAAGGTCATCGAGGCTTCTTCGCTGCCCGTCAGTTCCTGGAGGGTCACCGTGGTTTCGTGTTTCACCCTGGCCAGGACTTCCGGGCCGTTGGTGGCCTCGCGGATGGCCGACGTACAGAACGCCAGGAGGTCCTCCGCTTTGTGGCTGGCCGCGAACTCCCAGGCTTCCAGCACGAACTCGATGAGCTCGTGCTGGCCGGCGTCGTTGATGTTGCCGTCACCGTCAAGGTATTGCACCAAGGACAGCGGACGTTTATGGGATGCGAAAGCCACCGGGCGCGCGCCCGGATGAGCATCCACAAGAAGCAGATGGACGGTGTTGGAACCGATGTCTAGAACGCCAAGACGCATTCTGCCATTATTCACCGATTCGAAGCCCGCGAAGCAACTTGGCGACGACGTTTCGTCGACGGAAGGGTGGCCGAACGGTGGGGCCGGCCCTATTCCGCGGGCTGCCCTGCTTCGTCAGCACGCTTGAAGTCACGGCGGATATTGGCGATGCCTTCGGGATCAATTTCGAAGCCAAACTCGCTGCCCGGGTTGATGACCATGCCCAGTTCATCACCGATGTTGCCCAGGATCGCCGAGCCCATGGTGCCCAGGACGTGCGGGGCTGCTTCGAGGAAGCGCTCATCGACGCGGCTCGGGTGGCTGAAGACTGCAAGGACGGGTTGGCCGTCGGCGTTGGAAAGCACCAGCGGCTCCACCGACGAGTCCGGGCCGTCCACGGCTTCGGAGCTGACCAGGTAGACCTCGTTGTTGAGGAAAGCGAGGATGACATCCACCGGGTTGGCGTCCGGCTGTTCGGCCGAGGCGAGCTTCGCCTCGAGGTCGTTCAAGGGTTCGTTGTCCGGTGAAACGGTCTGTTCAGTCATGGTTCTACTCGACCACGATGCCGGCCGGGACGCAATTCGCGCATGCTGTCCCGGCCTTCGGTGAAGCTACTTCTTGGCTGCGGTCTTCCTCGCCGGTGCTTTGCGGGTGGTGGTCCGCTTGACCGGGCCCTTGGCCCGCTTTTCTGCCAAAAGTTCGACGGCGCGTTCCCGGGTCAGTTCCTCCAGCGAGGTGGTGCGCGGGACCGTGATGTTGGTGATGCCGTCTGTGATGTAGGGGCCGAAGCGGCCTTCCTTCACCACGATGTTCTTTTCCGAAACAGGGTCCGGGCCGAACTCGGCAAGCGGCGGTACAGCCGCACGGGCGCCCCGCTGCTTGGGCTGCGAATAGATCTCCAGTGCCTGTTCCAGGGTGATCGTGAAGATTTCCTCTTCCGATCCGATGGAGCGGGAATCCGTGCCCTTCTTCAGGTACGGACCAAACCGCCCGTTCTGCACCGTGATGGGGTTGCCTTCAGCATCCTCACCGAGGACGCGCGGCAGGCTCATGAGCTGCAGCGCCTCGTCCAAGGTGACCGAGTCCACGCTCATCGACGCGAACAGCGAACCTGTGCGCGGCTTGGCCTTGACGGGCTTCTTGGGCGGCTTCGGCTTGCCGTTCTTGTAGTACTCAACGGGCTGGTTGGCCAACTGTTCCTCGGTCATCTCCGGGATGATCTCGGTGACGTAGGCTCCGTAGCGGCCGTTCTTCGCCACCACGGTGTGCCCGGTGTGCGGATCAGCGCCCAGGACGCGTTCCTCCGGGGCAGCAGTCTCCATGAGCTCAATGGCCTTGGCGGCCGTGAGCTCATCGGGAGCAAGTTCCTCGGGGACGTTGGCCCGGGAGGACTCAACTACCTCGCCGGTCTTCTCGTCGATGGTCGGGATCGAGCTTTCCAGGTAGGGCCCGAACTTGCCGACGCGCAGTGTGATGCCTTCGGCGATGGGCACGGAGTTGATCTCGCGGGCGTCGATTTCGCCGAGGTTGTTCACGATGCTCAACAGGCCGGGATCGGCGTCTTCACCGTAGTAGAAGTGCTTGAGCCAGGCAGCGCCTGCGGCCTGGCCATTGGCGATCTTGTCCAGGTCGCCTTCCATGTCCGCGGTGAACTCGTAGTCCACGTAGTCCGTGAAGTGCTGTTCCAGCAAACGGATCACCGAGAAAGCGATCCAGCTCGGTACCAGGGCGGAACCCTGTTTCCGGACATAACCGCGGTCCTGGATGGTGGAGATCGTGGAGGCATAGGTGGACGGACGGCCAATGCCACGCTTTTCCAGTTCAGCAGTCAGCGATGCTTCGGTGTACCGCGGCGGAGGTGACGTTTCGTGGCCAACAGCCAGGATGTCCGACGCTTTCAGGGAATCGCCCTTGGCAACGTTCGGCAGGCGCCGTGCTTCGTCCGATTCCTCGTCCCCACGGCTCTCGTCCTTGCCCTCTTCGTAGGCGGCCAGGAAGCCGGGGAAGGTGATGACAGTACCGGAAGCCGAGAATTCGGCGTCGCGTCCGTCAGCGGCCACCGCACCGAGGCGGATGGTGGCGGTGGAGCCCTTGGCGTCGGCCATCTGCGAGGCGACGGTGCGCTTCCAGATGAGCTCGTACAGCCGGAACTCATCGCCGCTCAACTGCTTGGCCACCTGTGCCGGGGTGCGGAAGGAGTCTCCTGCGGGACGGATGGCCTCGTGCGCTTCCTGGGCGTTGGCGGCCTTGTTGGCGTAAACGCGCGGGCTCTGGGGCACGTACTCGGGGCCGTAGAGCTCTGCCGCCTGGCGGCGGGATGCCGTCAGGGCCTCATCGCTCAACGCCGACGAGTCGGTACGCATATAAGTGATGTAGCCGTTTTCATACAGGCGCTGGGCTACCTGCATGGTGCTCTTGGAGGAGAAGCGGAGCTTGCGGCCGGCTTCCTGCTGCAGCGTCGACGTGGTGAACGGTGCAGCCGGACGGCGGGTGTACGGCTTGGTATCTACGGAGCGTACGCGGAATTCGGCGTTTTCCAGGCCCGAGGCCAAGGACGTGGCGAGTTCCTCGTTGAGGTGCACCACGGTAGAGGAGGTGAGCTGGCCGTTGTCATTGAAATCACGGCCGCTGGCAACCTTGGAACCGTCCACAGCTGCAAGCTTGGCCTTGAAGGAACCCGAGTCGGCACCGAACTGGCCCGTCAGGTCCCAATAGGACGCTGCCCGGAAGGCCATGCGTTCACGTTCGCGGTCCACCACCATGCGGGTCACCACGGACTGCACACGGCCAGCCGAGAGCCCGCGGGCAACCTTGCGCCACAGGACAGGAGAGATCTCATAGCCGTACAGGCGGTCGAGGATGCGGCGGGTTTCCTGGGCATCCACCAAAGCGGTGTCTACATCGCGCAGGTTATCCATGGCACGGTGGATGGCTTCCTTGGTGATTTCACCAAAGGTCATGCGATAGACGGGAACCTTGGGCTTCAGGACCTCCAGGAGGTGCCACGCGATGGCCTCGCCTTCGCGGTCCCCATCGGTTGCGAGGTAGAGCGCATCAGCGTCTTTCAGCTGGGCCTTGAGCTCGGCAACCTTTTTCTTCTTGTCCGGGGAGACAACGTAGTACGGCTTGAAGTCGTTTTCGATGTCGACGGCGAACTTGCCCAGCGAGGTCTTCTTCAGTTCTGCAGGGAGATCAGACGGCTGCGGGAGGTCCCGGATGTGGCCGATGGAAGCCTCGACGATGAAGCCTTCGCCAAGGTACTTGGCGATGGTCTTACTCTTGGCGGGAGACTCCACGATCACGAGTTTCTTGCCGGTTTTTGCCTTGCTGGGCACGGTGCTCCTACAGAAAAAATGTGTAATTGGGCTGCTGCCCATATTGGCCTAGTTCACCATAGTTTGCAGAATCCTGCGTTTTGGTACGGAAACCAGGGCGGTCATTCGGTGACCGGGCCGGAGGGTTATTGCCCGGGTGCCACGCGGTCATCCGGGATCATTGACCACAAGGTTGCCACACGTTCGGCACCTTCGGGAATCTGCGTGGGATCCTCGAGCTCGTACTCCCTTACTACCTCGCGGATTCTGTCCGCCAGTTCCTTCCGTTGCGGGTTGGTGAGATAAAGCAGGTTGCTGGAGAGGACCACCGATACCGGCTCGTCTCCCCCTTCACCGCGCTGGCGGCGTTCCCCCCGGGCTTTGGCGAAGGCCGAAGCGCGTCGACGGAATGCATCGAGCTCCAGGTCAACCACGGCAATCTCGGGGCTGGCGACGCTGCCTCCCGAAATGGTGAAGTCCGTTCCGGCCGCTTTCCAACGCCGCTCACGTGCATCGCCGGCATTTTCTGCCGGTGCCACGATTCCCCATTTCTGGAGGGCGCGGAGGTGGTAGCTCATGGCGCTGGGGGTGAGGCCGGTCCGGGCAGCGAGTTCGGTTGCTGTGTGGCTCACCTGGGTGGCGTAAAGCTCTGAGATGACCTCGATGCGGGCAGCGTGCGCCAAGGCACGGATGGCCTTGGGATCGGTGATCTCAACCGTCGTCTCGGCCCGCTTCCGCCGCGGAACGTCGCCTGACGTTTGGGATGTCTCGTTGTTCGCAATCACTTGATCAGTGTAGTCAGGGTCACTTGCGGGACCATCGGAGTTCGTCTCCGGCGGCGTCGCGTCGCTGCTCATTCGCTGCTCATTCGTGGGTCTGCGCTGGGTCCGGGAGCAGGAAACCCTCAAGGACGAGGTTGGTCACGTCCCGGTAAAGGCCCTCCCTGAAAGCATCCTCGTCAAAGTCCTCGCCCCCGCCCAACAGCGACACCAGGGCCGCGACGATTTGGCGGACCGACAACTGTCCGTCGCAGGCAGAGGCGAAACCCGCGAGCTCCGTGCTGAGCAGATTGGTCCTTCGGAGGCCTGCCCCCTGCCTCAGGAGAATGACACCGGGGTGGGCAGCTCCAGGTCGCTGGTGGCGTTCTTCGGTCACGTCCTCCGCCACTACCAGATGTGCTTCGGCCACCGGGTTGGCGGCCACCCAATCGGCCCGTTCCACGGCCGCGCCCAGATGTGGCCCGATGGGTTGTTCAAGGGGATAGGTGATCTCTTCGAAGCGGTTGATGACGGGTCGGTGTCCGGGCTCGGGACGGCGCAGCCAGATCATGCCGAAGCCAACCCCCTCGACATTCCTGGAGGCAAAGTCATCAAGGTAGGCGGCGTACGACTCCTTGTACTGCTCACGGTCACGGTTCTGCGAGGCATCCTGCAGCCAGGTCTCGGCATACTGTTCCGGATCCACTTGCTCGCGCTGGATGAACCACACGTCAAGCCCCGAGTCCTTAAGCCACGCAGTGGGACGGTCGTTCCAGTCCGACCCCTCGGAAACCTCCCAGTTGCCCAGCATTTGCGCTGTGCCCCCAGGTTCCAGGACGTTGGCGAGGGATTGCACCAGCGCCGCCACGATCCCGTCACCGGGAAGTCCGCCGTCACGGTAGGTGAACTGGTCCGACGATGATTCCCCTCCCGTCCTGGGTGTGATCACGAAGGGAGGGTTGGACACCACCAAGCCGAACTGTTCGCCCTCCACAGGTTCCAGGAGCGATCCCAGGCGCAGGCTCACCCGGCTTTCCAAATCCTGGGGATCCAGCTCAAGCTCCGCCGCGTTCAGCAGCAGGTTGAACCGGGTAAAGGCCAGAGCCCTCGCGGAGATGTCCGTAGCTGTAACGTGCTCGCAATGGTGCAGGAGGTGGAAGGTCTGGATCCCGCACCCGGTCCCCAGGTCCAGGGCGCGTTTGGTGTGTTGCCTGAAGGTGGTTTGGACCAGCGTTGTGGAGGCACGCCCGATGCCCAGGACGTGGTCATGACGCAGGACTCCCGGCTGCTGGTGGGCTGCGAGGTCACTGGCAACCCAGAGCTCGGCACCGCCACTGCCGTCTGCGTTCGCATCCCAACCGTAGGGGCGCAAGTCCACCGTGACCCGGACGACCCCAGCATCCACGGCGGCCAGGCCGAGTTCCACGAGTCCTTGGGTACGGATTCCGGGCAGGGCGGAGTCGACGTCAGCCACGGACTGCGGGATGGCGAGCAACCAGAGACGGACAATCACAGTCAGTGACCGGACAGCAGGATCCGGCGAGTCCAGCAGCCGCTCTGTGGCAAGGAGTGCCGGAACCACTTGGTCCCTGCTGAGCGCTGCTGAGGCCGGCTCCCCCAGCAGGGCAGCCACGCCGTCCACGGTGTAGGAGAGGGCGCGAAGGTCCCCGGCAAGCACCTGGAGCAGCCCGGGTTGGTCGCTGCGGGGAGCATCGTCAGTGTTGCCGGCGGTAAACAAGAATGCTGTGTCAGTCACCCTGCAAGTGTAGGTGCGGCCCGCTGGGCCGGGCGGTGCCGTTCCGGGCTATGTGGACAAAGGACGCCGCTGGAACCCGGTAGCGTGGAATCATGCTCAACTTCTCCTCCACAAGGCGCCGCGCGGGCCTTGGTGCCCTGGCCGCTGCTGTCCTGCTGGGGGTCAGCGCCTGCCAGGCGCCGGTCAACATCGCAGACGCAGACGTTCCCGCCTGGAAGGAAAAGGTCCTCCCGGCAGCAAGCGGTGCGGTCCTTGAGGACTCCGGCAAGATCCTCAACCGGGACCCCCTGGTCAAGGAATCGCCCAGCGTGCCCGCCGGGACCTATACCCTCACCATGGCGTGCGACGGCGGCGGCAAGGCCTACTTCGCAGTCTCCTTGAGCGGAAACAAAATCGCCGATGCGGCTGCAGCATGCAACGGCAGCCTCGATGTGGTGAAAATCAAAGTACCTGCCGCCGGCCCTCTCAACATCTCGACAAACAGCGTCGATGCCCCACTGATCTACGCATATCACCTGGCTCCGACGGCAGTCTAGAAGGCCCCGGATTCTTCCACCGACAAGTCTTCAGACAATGGCCGCCCGGGCGTAAAGTCAGTCCATGGGCAGCAAGGCAGCTTGCTCGGTGATCTCACAGCGGCTGGCGAGGGCCGCCGTCGTGCTTCTCGTTGTCCTGTGCGGCGGCATAGCCGGTTGCGAATATACCTACGAGGACGGTGGCAGGCCGGAGGCCACCCCCACCTCCACTGCAGGAAACGTCGCACTTCCGCCCGATCCGGCCCTGGAAGAAACGGTCACCGGCGAAGCCCTTGAAGAATGGGCGAAGGCTGCGTTGCCTGAGTCGCAAGGTCAGTCGTTCTACTCGAGCAGCGGCTACCTTAACCCCGGTGAGTCCAAGTCCGAGCAAACGGTGCAGCTGCCCGGAGGAACATACGCCGTGACTCTGGCATGCCGTGGTACCCGCCGGGTGACGTTCGCCGTGACGTTGAACGATGTGGCCCTGGTGGACCTGACGTTGGGGTGTGCCAACGCGCGGGTAAGCGTGGTTCAGCTGGACAAGGACGCCGTCCTGTCCATCACCGTCGGTTCCAGGTCCGATGCCAATTTTGCCTACCGGGTAAGCAGGCTTTGAGGCCGCACTACGCGGCTTCGCAGCCTCCGGGGCAGCGCAGCGTTTCCGGGCTTGAGGCACATTCGGCACAGTACAGCGTCAGGGTACGGCAGCTGAGGTTGGAGCAATTCTCGAACTTGTTGGTGGGAGCCGCGCAGCGGACGCATTCGCCGATGGTTTTGGCGTCCTCGCTGAACTCGACGTGCATGCGCTTGTCGAAGACATAAAGGGAACCTTCCCAGAGCCCCTTGTCCTTGAACGTTTCTCCATAGCGGACAATCCCGCCATCCAGCTGGTACACCTCTTTGAAGCCCCTGTTGACCATCAGGCTGGACAAGACCTCGCAACGGATTCCACCGGTGCAATAGGTGACCACCGGTTTATCCTTGAGGTCGTCGTACTTGCCCGAGTCAAGTTCCTTGATGAAGTCGTGCGTGGTGTCTACGTCCGGAACGACCGCATCCTTGAACTTGCCAATCTGTGCCTCGAAGGCGTTGCGGCCGTCAAAGAACACCACGTCCTCGCCACTGGACTTCCTGGCCTCCACCAGCGCGTGGAGTTCCTCCGGCTGCAGGTGCTTGCCGCCGCCCACCACGCCGTTGTCGTCAACCTTCAGTTCCCCGGGAGCGCCGAACGACACGATTTCATCGCGGACCTTGACGCTGAGGCGCGGGAAATCTGCGGCGCCGCCCTCGGACCACTTGAAGTCGATCCCATGGAAGCCCTTATATTCACGCGTGGTCTTCACGTACTGCTTCATGTTGTTCAGCTCGCCGCCCACCGTGGCATTGATGCCGTCCTTCGATATGAGGATCCGGCCGGTGAGGCCCAGTTTTTCGCAGAGGGCGCGCTGCCACAGACGCACGGCGTCGGGGTCGGCGATCGGAGTAAAGCCATAGAAGAGCACAATTCGGTTCAAAGCCACTATTCAAGGGTACTTGGTGCAGTAAAATCGCCGGCCGGACACAACTTCCTGACCGGCCGGCGGAGCGCCTGCCGGTAGGAGAAGTCACAATTCCATAAGCAAGCATTCCGGGGCTGATCCGGCTCTGTTGCTTCATGGTGCGCTGGCATACTCTCTCTACATGAGTCCAGACGCCTTGGTTGAAGATATTGCGCATCTTTTGGAAGTCTGGGTAGCCGGCTGGTCCGGCTGCCGCGGCTATGAATCACGTCTGGAGGGCCGCTTCCCAGCTGCACTTCGTGCCGACAAAACCGGTGACTGGGAGTATTTTGCCCATGATCCTTCGGACGAAGAGTTCACTGCCCTGGCGGGCAAGACCGCAGAGGCTCCCACTCGGATCCTGACGGTCCTCACCAACGACGTCCAACGCTACAAGTACCTGGCTGAACAGCACGGGCTGACCGTGACGTCGGCATCGCAAACCATGATGATCGTGGACATGGAAACCCAGGATTCCGAGGATCCGTGGCTGCCCGACGACGACCTTGAACTCGCCACCTCCGAATCCAACGGAGTCCACTACGCCGTGGTCCATTCCGGCGAGCAGGTGGCTGCCAGCGGACGGGTCTTCGTGGTGGACCGTACCGCCGTCTTCGACAAGATCGTCACCGAACCGGACTTCCAGCGCCGTGGGCTGGGAAGCTTCATCATGAAGGCCCTCGCCGCCCAAGCGTTCTCGCATGATGTGGAGAACGGGCTTTTGCTGGCATCCCTTGACGGCCAGAAGCTTTACTCCCATCTTGGCTGGGACGTGGTGTGCCATGTGCTCATGATGTCCTCCAGCGGCACTGAAGGGTCCGACCTTTCAGGGGCGTAACTTCCCGGTCCGACGGCTGATTGAGCCAGGTTCGACGGCGGCGCCCCCGGGTGCCGCCGTCGGCCTGCCCGCGCAGTGACAGAATGATTCGGTGGCTGCACCTCATTCATTGATCTCCTTGCTGGGCCGGACGCCGGACCCGGAGCAGCTGCGCCATGTCCACACCATCCCCGCAAGGAAGGCCGTCAACGAGCCTTGGCCGGACTGGGCCCACCCCGACGTCGTGGGGGCCTATGAGGCCCTGGGTATCCACGAACCGTACCGGCACCAGGTCCAGGCCGCGGACCTCGCCCACTCCGGACAGCACGTGGTTATCGCCACTGGAACCGCCTCCGGAAAGTCGCTCGCCTACCAACTGCCGGCTTTGGACGCGATACACCGTTCCGAGTTGCGGGTCCTGGCCGACCCCGGGAAGATCCACGACGACGGTGCCGTCACCCTGTATTTGTCCCCCACCAAGGCACTGGCGGCCGACCAGCTCGCGGCGATCCGCGCGCTGAAACTGCCCACAGTACGGGCAGAGACATACGACGGCGACACCGACGTTGCATCGCGCCGTTGGATCCGCGATCACGCGAACTTCATCCTGGCCAACCCGGACATGCTGCACTTCGGAATTCTGCCCAACCACACCTGGTGGGCAAAGTTTTTCCGGCGGCTGCGCTACGTGATTGTGGACGAAGCCCACAGCTACCGTGGTGTCTTCGGCTCCCACGTGGCCAACCTGATGCGGCGCCTCCGACGGATCTGTGCCTACTACGGTGCAGGAAACACGTTCCCCGAGCCGGTATTCATTGCGGCATCTGCCACGGCATCTGACCCCGGGGTTTCCTTTGGGCGGCTCATCGGCGCCCCCGTCCGGGAGGTTTCCGAGGACTGCTCGCCTCATGGTTCCACCACGGTTGCTTTTTGGGAGCCGGCGCTCACAGACGTCAAGGGGGAGAACGGAGCTAAACAGCGGCGGACCGCCGTTGCCGAAACAGCGGACATCCTGGCAAACCTCGTTTCCTCGCGAGTGCGGACCATCGCGTTCATCAAGTCGCGCCGCGGGGCCGAGTCCATTGCCTCCATCACCAAGCGACTCCTGGACGAGGTGGACCCCAGCTTGCCAGGGCGGGTTGCTGCCTACAGGTCCGGGTATCTGCCCGAAGAGCGGCGGGCCTTGGAGCAAGCCCTGAGGTCCGGTCAACTGCTGGGCGTTTCCAGTACCTCGGCCTTGGAACTGGGCATCGACATTTCGGGGCTCGATGCTGTGCTCGTGGCTGGATGGCCGGGCACGCGGGCTTCGCTTTTCCAACAGATTGGACGGGCCGGGCGGGCAGGGCAGGATGCCATCGCCGCTTTTGTGGCCAGCGACGACCCCTTGGACACGTACCTGGTGAACCATCCCGAGGCCATCTTTGACGTGTCCGTGGAAGCCACAGTCTTTGATCCCGGCAATCCGTACGTGCTTGGTCCCCACTTGTGTGCCGCGGCCGCTGAGCTGCCGATCGGGCCGGCCGAGCTTGACCTCTTTGGCCCCACCTCCGAAGGGCTGCTTGACCGTCTTGTGGTCCAGGGGTACCTCCGCAAACGGCCCGCAGGATGGTTCTGGACCCATCCGGAGAGTGCTGCCGGGATGGTGAACCTCCGGGCGGACGGAGGCGGTCCGGTGAGCATCGTTGATGCTGAAACAGGATCGCTTCTGGGGACCATGGATTCTCCGCAAACCCATTACCAGGCCCACACAGGTGCGATCTACGTCCACCAAGGTGAGAGCTACCTGGTGGAGGACCTCAACGAGGCCGACCACTGCGTCATGGTGCGCCGGGTCAACCCCGACTTCTACACCACTGCGCGCGACGTCACCCAGATCGAGGTCCTCGAAACGTCGCGCTCGGTCCAATGGGGCGACATCACCGTGCATTTTGGCGACGTCAAAGTGACTACACAAGTTGTCTCCTTCCAACGCAAGGCTTTGATTTCCAACGAGATCCTCGGTGAAGAACCCTTGGAGCTGGGTGCCCGGGACCTCTTTACCAAGGCCGTCTGGTTCGTAGTGGATAACCGCTCGCTTCACGGGGCAGGTCTGGTGGAAGCAGAGTTCCCAGGGGCACTTCATGCGGCAGAACACGCTGCCATTGGGCTCCTTCCCCTGGTTGCCTCCAGTGACCGCTGGGACATCGGCGGCGTGTCCACTGCCCTGCACGCCGACACCGGTGTGCCCACGATTTTCGTCTACGACGGACATCCAGGCGGCGCCGGATTCGCTGAGCGGGGCTTTGAAAAAGCCAAGATCTGGTTGACGGCTACCAAAGAAGCCATCCAGGCCTGTGAGTGTGAGGCCGGCTGCCCGTCCTGCGTCCAGTCCCCCAAGTGCGGCAACAAGAACAATCCGCTGGACAAGGCAGCCGCCATCACGCTGCTGGGTGTGTTGCTGAAGGACGCCAGCTAGGCCCCCACAGGTCAGCCCTGCGAACACTGGCGGCTACGGGGGGCGGCCCTGCCCGCGCCCGTCCCGTGGCGACTCCCCAATCGAAGGGATGCGCCAACTCGGTAACCACGTCAGCTACGGTCCCTCCGGTCATTGTGCAGGATGTGACTGTTGCATCGTGCCGCGCTGCCACATCGGATGCCACCGCGCACGGTTCCCCTGAGGTGAGGCCCCTGGCAGCATCGGCGGCCGCGAGCGCAGCCAGGTCTGCAGCGGACGCAGCCTTGGACGCCATGACCCCCGCCTGGGTCAGCAGGAGTACACCAACGAGCAATGCCATCACTACTGCACCCAGCGTCAGCGCGAGAACTGTTCCCGCCCCGCGCTCAGGATGGACAGGCCGTGGAAACAGGTTCATGGGATGCCAGCCCCTGAACCGCCTGATTCGGCACCAGCCCCCGAACCCGCTGACTCTGCGCGGGCGGAAGCCGTGGCCGACAACGTCCAGGGGATCAGCGACCCCAAGCCTCCGCCTACCCGCGACGTGGCTGTCACCGTGAGCCACCCGGCGTCGTCGGTGACGGAGGAGCTGACGCCGTCACCGGCAAGCCGCCTCACGATTCCTTCCACGGCACCACCCGTCTCGCCCCGCGCGGAGGCCCGTGCTCCTGCCGTAGCGGCTTCCTCCAATCGCAGTTGTGTGAGTCCCGCAGCGCCGCCTGCCAGCAGAAATGCCAAGAGCAAGACCACGGCCGGCAAGGCAACGGCGAACTCCGCAGTCACGGCGCCCGACTCCTCCTCGCCCGCCTTCTGGCTGGACGGTGGTCCTGCCAGCTGGCTGGATGATGATCCGCCCATCCGGCTGGATGATGGTCCGGCCTTCTGGCTGGATGGTGGCCCGACCATCTGGCTGGATGGTGGTCCGGCGCAGGCAGCAGATGACCTCCCGTCGGCAGGCAGCACGTGCGTCATGGCAAGGACAGGGCCGTGCGAATCAGGTTGAGCAGGAAGCCGCGGACTTCTTCGCTCCGAAGGAGGACCACCAACAGGCCTGCGAGGCCCACTGCTGCGAGGGTAGCAATGGCGTACTCGGCCGTGGCCATTCCGCTCTCCGAGCCCGGAACCATTCCCCGTGTGCGGAGGCGTTCATGGCTCCCCCACAGCTTCCTCCCATGATGCCGCCATGGCCGCCTCCGCAGCGAACTCTTGTCCCGGAGGTCTTCCCGGTTCCGCACGGCCAGGGCACCGTGCGACGTAGTGAGTTGAAGGTCCGTTCCGGTGGCCCGGAAGCCGGCTTCGCCGAACCCTGAATCCTTGAATTCCTCGAGTTCAAACTGCTCAATGCCAAGGATCCTCGTTCCAGGCTTCCCGATAAGGGCGGATCGATCCGGCGTGGCTCGATCCGGGCCAGCAGCACGACGGCCCTGACGGCGGCCGGTTTCGGCCCTGAATAGTGTTCTCACAATGGGGTTCCTTTCAAAAAAGCCAGCGGGTCCGCCGACTGATTCGACTCTTCCGTGGCTCGGCGCTGCCCGTAAGAAGGGGATTCCTCCAAGTGGATAAACCCGGCGATCACACGATGTGGAGGGAGAGTGGGCGCTGTTCGCAGCCCACTCTGCGCCGATCTCCTTGGACAGTTCATCCGGCAGGAAGCATGGCGATCAGGACAGGTACGATCCCCAAGCAGATGAATGCCGGCAGCGAGCAAAGGCCCAAGGGCACTACCAGTTTCACGCCCAAGGCAGCGGCTCGCTTCTCGGCAGACCGGAACTGTTCACGCCGTTCCCTGGCGGCTTGCGCGTAGAGGATCGATGCCGAGGGGGCGCCGGTTAAAGCTGCGAAAGCCAGTGCCTCCTTAAGGCGGACCACCTCAGGCACGTGCTGGGTGGGGGTCCGCCACGCCGTCTCCCAGTCCGCGCCGATGGCCAGCGCGGCTACCACTGGCCTGAGCGATCGCCTGATGGGTGGCGATGCGCACGCGGAGATGAGTTCGAGTGCCCGCCCGATTCCAGCACCGGCGTCGAGCATTGACGCCACCAGTTCCAGCATCATCGCGGTATCTCGGAGACCGTCGGACGGACCTTTTGGATCAGGCGGATCCTTGAGGGCCAGCCCTTCCCCGGAATCTGGCTGCCTTCGGAGGTCCGACCCCTGAAAGATGTCCGCGGCGCCGGCTGGACCACGGCGGGAAGAACGCCTCAGCGAGGCGGCGTCGGCATTCCGGATCAGCACGCGCGCCCTGGCACGAGTCGGCCCCGTGAACCACACGAAAGCCGCCAATCCCAGGACGACGATCATCACCAGCGCCGGCGCCCCGGGCATCAAGCACTCCCGGCTGCAGAGGCCACCAGCCGTGAGGACCAAACGCGGCCTGCCACCGTCAGGAGGAGTCCGGCCGCGAAGGTGGCAACTCCCAGAACGTTGTCCAGCAGGATTCCCAGCGGGTCCACGCCCAACGCCATCCCCAGCACCAGCCCAAATACGGGAAGCCACGACAACAGCTTGACTGTGGCTTTTGGTCCGGCGAGCGCGGTTTGCCGTGCGGCCTCTGCGTCTTCTTCGGCTTCCAACTGGGCGGCAAAACGGGTGAGGAGGTCAGCCAGCGGACAACCGCTGGTTTCTGCAACCTCCAAGCATGCCGCCAGTTCCATCCACACCCGTCGCTCAGAGCTTCCGCGCCGGGGATACGCCCGTGCGGCAGCATTCCGAATTGCTTCAGCCGAAGAATTTCCCAGGCTGGATGCCGACCTGGCTGCGGCCACAACCAGCAGCGACTCCCGGCTGAGTGCTGCAGTCACCGGTTCTGCCACCGTGTCCGGGCCGCCATCTTTGATCAACCGCGAGCCATGGACCATCCAAAGCTCGTCCCACAACCGCGACGTTCCACGCCCACCACGCAGCAAGGCCGCGAGCTGTTGCACCAGCACCACTAGCGGTAAGGGCTCAGTTCGCTTTCGCCGCCATGGGTGACGGAACCTCGAACCAGAACGGACGCGGAAGGCAGCACCACTCCCTCCTCCCGGCTCCCCCAAGCTTTTCCGCACACGTCGGCCATCAACACGACGTCCACGGAAGTGCTGCCAGGCCGCGAGTGCTGCAACGAGGACGAATGCGCCGATCACGACGTGGGCCAGTGGCTCGGCGAACCAGTCAGGGGCGCCCAGCCCCCGCCCGGCGCCGCGTCCGGCTGCGCGTCCTGCTGTGGGTCCGGCACCGCGTCCGGCACAGCGTCCGGCACGGCGTCCGGCACAGTGGATCCTGATACCCCGTCCACTGACCACGTCTCAGCTGACGTACCCGGTGCCCCGCCGAAGACTGACCAGTCGAACCCGGCAGACAACGCCGGAGCAAGCCGGCGAACGAGGGCAGGCCAAGCGGGCCCACAGGTCATTCCTGTCGGATGCCAGTGAAGGGCGGAAACCACCCTCTGTCCCTCGGAAGTATCAGTCAGTACCCCTATCGAAGCCACTTTCCGCCCCTTGGGGGTCCGATCCACGTGGATGACGACGTCCAGGGCACTGGACACCTGCAGCCGCACGGCCTCAGCGTTCAACCCCGCCAACGCTCCGAGGGCCACCAGCCGCGCGGGCACGGCCTCTGCCGCATTGGCGTGGATGGTCCCTCCGCCGCCTGTATGCCCGGTGTTGAGGGCCGTCAACAGTTCACGGACCTCAGCACCACGGCATTCTCCGACGATCAGCCGGTCCGGCCGCATGCGCAGCGCCTGGCGGACCAGTTCGCCGAGATCCAGCGCACCCCCGCCCTCAAGGTTTCCGTGCCGGGATTCAAGCGTCACTACGTGGGGGTGGACAGGGTTGAGTTCGGCGGCGTCCTCGATCAGGACCAAGCGCTCCGTCGGGTGGCTCAAGCCGAGCAGGGTGGAGAGCAGAGTGGTCTTTCCCGAGCCGGTAGCGCCGCTGATCAGAAAACTCAGTCTTTGGCTCATGATGGCCCTGAGAACCCACTCGCCTTGCTCGGAAAACATGCCGCTTTGCCGCAACTCCTGCAAGGTGAACACGTTCTCGCGGCGGATACGGATGGAAAGAAGGGTTCCGGTAGTGGATATCGGCGAGAGGACCGCATGCACCCGGTAGCCGCCGTTGAGGCGCACGTCTACACAGGGCGACCCATCATCCAACCGACGGCCACCAGCGGAAACCAGTCGGGAGGCCAGGGACCTGATCTGTTGCTCAGTGTCGAAGTGCACCGATGACCTTTCCAGCCCCTGTCCACGGTCCAGCCAGACGGAGTCGGGGCCGTTGACGAAGATGTCCGTGACAGCCGGATCCTGGGCCAACTGTTGCAAGGGGCCCAACCCGTTCAGCTCGGCGTTGATGGACTCAGCGGCTTCCAAGGCGCCAGCGGTTCCCAGCAGCCTGCCGCTTGCCTGAACCGCCGCTGCGATGGTGGACGGCGTGACTGGCCCGTTGCCCGCGAGCACGGACTCCCGCACGGTTTCAAGGAGCAGGGAATCAAGTTTCCGGCCCTGTCTGCGTCGCGTTCCCTCGAACGGGTTCACTGGGTACCACCGTCGAATCCCAGGACTGACGTGGCAAAACGGCTGACCGGCCTGCGTCGGCCGAATTCAAGGATGCGTCCCATTTCGGTGCCGGCTGCCACGCCCCTCACCTCGGGAAGGATGCCCAACAACGGCAGTCCCAGTGACTCGGCAATGAGGCCGGCATCCACGGAGGAGGCACTGCTGCCACGGACCACCAACCCTGCTTCGATGGGCGGGAGTTCGCTCAGGATGCGCCCTGCCGCTACTGCGGATTTAAGGTGCGCCTTGGCGAGCAGGACAATCCTGTCGCAATCCCACGCAAGGTTCCGCACTCCTTCTCCGCTCCGCCCGATGTCCACCAGGATGAGCTCAAAGCTGCGGCGTGCGGCGTCCAGGACCGCGGCTACTGCACGCGTGTCCGGGCTGTGGATCGCGTCCCGCGTTCCGGGCCAGGACAAGTAAGCGAACCCGCCTGCGAACGGCAAGGAATCCCGAAACTGCGCGGGATCTATGCTTCCGCGGGTTTCGGAGAAGTCGGGCCACCTGAGTCCGGGGATGTCCTCGGCCGTTACGGCCAGTTCAAGGCCGCCACCCCAAGGATCGCCGTCGATGAGCATGGTGCTGACTCCGTGATCGGCGGCCGCCTGGGCCAGCCAGATGGCTGTAGTGGTGGCCCCCGCTCCGCCGCTGCCACCGATGATGCCCATGACCGTCCCCCCGGGATCGGGAGACCCGGACATGCTGAGGTGTTCGGCCAGCCAGGCCGCAGCTTCGGGGAGAACGGCCACCCGTTCAGCCCCCAGGGAAGCAGCCAACTCCCAGAGTCCGTCCCCGTCGGAGGCCCTGCCGAGCAGTACTGTGGGCGAGCGACGCCGAGGGGGTAACTCCCGGACATCGCTGCCCACCAAAACAACGTCGGCGCTGTCCCATCCGTGCACAGCTTCGGTCACGTCGGTGGCTGTCGTGAGGCTTCCACCAGCGGCAGCAACAATCCGTTTGGCCTCTTCCTGCAGGTAGGTGTCGGCGGAAACGAGCAAAATACCGGCAGTATCGTGGGGAACCCAGGTTCCGTCCATGTCCGGTTCAGGTGGCTGGTTGATGGGTTGCCTGTGCGGGCGATCTCGCTTGCTCATTGATCCACCATCGTGGACCGGGCGGAACACCATAAGGGGCTGAAGCTCCTATGTGCACAACGTGGACTGAAACCACCTGGCCCGGCACCGCTTGTGGAGGAAGAGTGCCACGGCATCACCGCACACAAGGCAGAATGGAGACCATGTATTTGCTGCTTGCCGCCCACCCGGAAGGCGCAGCCATACAAAGGATCTCTCCCACCGGAAAAGCCACGGCTGACGCACGCGTCGTCACCCGCGGTGAGCTGCCCGGCGTCGTGCGTGAATTCGAAGCCCAGCGGCCGCGCTGGGTGTGGCATCGCGCCATGGACTGGTATCCGGAACTGCTGACCCAGGGCATTGAGCTGGAGCGGTGCCACGATCTGGCCCTGTGCGGGGCCATTCTGGCGCACTCGGAATTCACGGCGGACACCGACTACGCCCGGCATGCGGTCAAGCTCACGCAGGACGACGACTCGGCGCCGCCACGCGTCCTCCAACCCCCGGCGCCGCCGGCAGACCAAGGCGCACTCTTCGACGACCTTGCGCCGTCGACTACCAAAGCGGGGCTGGCCGAACTCAAAGCCGAATTCGCAGCCCAACAGCAAGCAGTCGCCCACGTCACCACCGACGAACAGCGAAAGCAGCGCCTCCAGCTGCTGCTCGCCGCCGAATCAGCCTGCGCCATCATCGCCGTCGAAATGCAACACGCCGGCGTCCCGTGGCGCGAAGAGTTGCATCAACAGATCCTCGCCGACGTCTTAGGCACCCGTCCGCCCATGGGACACCGGCCTCCGGCCCTTGAAGCGCTTTGCACCGAGCTCCGGGCCATCCTCAATTCCCCCGGCTTGAACCCGGACTCCCCTCAGGACCTCATGCGGGCGCTGCACCGGAACGGGATTGAGGTGAAGAGCACGCGCCAATGGGAGCTGCAGGAATCCAAGCACCCTGCCATCCAGCCCCTGCTCGCCTACAAAAAGCTCTCCCGGCTCCACACTGCCAACGGCTGGGCATGGCTGGACGCATGGGTGCGGGACGGCCGGTTCCACCCGGAATACGTGGTGGGCGGCGTTGTCTCCGGTCGCTGGGCGTCCCGGGGCGGCGGTGCACTGCAGATCCCCCGGAACATCCGGGGCGCGGTGCATGCCAATCCCGGCCACAAACTCATCGTCGCCGATGCCTCGCAACTGGAACCCCGAGTGCTGGTTGCACTGGCCCAGGACACGAAAATGGCCGAAGCAGCACGCGACAAAGATCTCTACGCGGGCATCGCCGCGCAGGGCTTCGGCGGCGACCGGGCCAAAGCGAAGATCGCACTTTTGGGTGCCATCTACGGCGCCACTACTGGCGAATCGGGCCGGCTCATGCCGCAGCTCACGCGCACCTATCCACGCGCCGTCGGCTTCGTGGAGCAAGCAGCCCGACAAGGCGAGGCCGGCAGGACGGTCACTACGCGGCTTGGCCGAAGCAGCCCACCGCCATCTACCGGCTGGTTGCGCAGCCAGCAATCCACCACTGCGGAAGAACAGCGCCGCGCGGATAACCTGGCCCGGTCCCGTGGCCGGTTCACCCGCAACTTCGTGGTCCAGGGCTCGGCTGCTGAGTGGGCGGCGTGCTGGCTCGCTGAATTACGACGGCGGTTGCGGGCCATGCGCGCCGAAGGCTCACCTTCCGGGGAGCTGGTCTTCTTCCTGCACGACGAAGTGATGGTTCACGCCCCGGACGACGCGGTGGAAGCCTGTATCCAAGCCATCGAAGAGGCAGCCGCCGCGGCCAAGGAGCTCATGTTCGGACGTATCCCGGTCGAATTCCCGGTGAGTGTCGCCGTCGTCGATTCCTACGACAAGGCGAAGTAGCCGCACAGTACCCACAACCTCGTGGACTATCCAGTCATATCTCGCCATATGAGGCGGAATGACCGGTACCGCCAAGTAACTTTCGTTCTCCCCTGGTTCTGGCTACTTTCACTATGTGGGTACTTCGCTGGTCCACATATGTGTGCAAGGAAGCATCAAGGGGGAGCATCAATGGCTGGCAGGTTTGAAATTCTCAAAGACAACGACGAAACATACCGGTTCCGCCTGACCGCGGCCGACGGAACCGTTGTGGCCGAGTCACCGACGTTCAGGCACCTCGAGGGTGTGATTGCAGGCATCAAAGCCGTCCGCGAAAACGCTGCGACCGGACTGGTAGTGGATCGTTCGGCGGCGGCACGCAGGGCCGCCTGACAGCGAACCAGCGCTGTCATATTCAAAAGTCGTCCGCACTCGATCCCGCGGATTTCCGGCGGCAGTGCAAATGAGTGTGACCTGAGAATGTCAGGAGTCCCCTGGCCGTCAGGCACCGGCAATGTCCCTGGCATCAGATAGAGAGCGCGCCATCCGGTCGAGCTTGGTCACCACCAGCGTATCGCCGGTCGGCAGGCTGCCATCGCTTCGCTGAGGCCCGGGCGCACCCTGTTCGTGCCCGTCAGTCCGTGATCGACGAAGATCTGCTTTTCTCACCGCCCAGGGTAAGGAGGGCGTTTCGTTGGGCGGTCAGGTCCTGCTCGTTCGTCGAGACCCGGGCATAGCCGATCTTCATTCGGGTCATAAAGACATGGTTGCAGTAATCCCCCCGTCACCGTGCATTTCATCGTGCGGGTCTTACGTACATGGCCTTGGCCAGCAGCGCGCGGAGCGTGGCAACAGGCTTTGGCAGCACGGTGATCGACCGGCTTACGGGCCCCCTAGCTGGCACCACCAAGTCGTCCAAAGGAACCACTACTACTCCGAGAGGTCCTCTCCTTCGGCTTCATATTGGTGCGCGAGGGTCTCTCCTCGCGGCGTTAGCCTCAACCAAAAGCCTTCACCCATCGGTCGCCACTCTAGAGCGTCGAGTGCCATCTCTGACCGAATAGCCCATGTTTCTGACGGGGGTGCCCAATCCTCAAGGCCCGTCTCCCCGAGCTCTCCGGGCACCAGGAGCCCCTCCGAATAAACGGAATGGAGGACGTCCAGGACTACCTGCTTCGTATCTGGGGTAATTGTGCCTCTAGTGCCCCACCACACGACGTTATGCAAGGAAACCCAATCGGCTAGGCCCGATACGAGTAACTCACGGATGACTTCGTCTTTGCTTACCACGGCACGCCTTCCGCCAGACGAACGTACGTCCGGCCTGATTCTGTCGCAGGGAAGATATCGGTCGATAGTCCGCTGGTCCTGGAACTAAGACTTTGGAGAGCGCATTGATGGCCCTCGTCCGTTTTAGCACGAAGTACCCCGTGCTTGGACCATGCTTGAGCGGGCTCGTTTGGTGTCCGGTGAAGGATCGGCTACCGTGCGGACGAAAGTGCAGTTTTCGGCATGGTCATCCTGCCGGCCGACACCCAAGAGCCAGTATTCTCAAGTCGTGGACGAAGATTGGCGTTTGATGGGGCAGGAGCGTTACCTCGCTGGGGGCAGAATGCACTTCACTGCATGGACTCCATACCGGGAGGGCTGGGACCACGATCACTGCGATTTCTGCTCGACGGAGATATCAGATGACCGGACTGGGCACGCCGAGTACAACGAGGCTTGGGTAACTAGCGATGATTCGTATACGTGGGTCTGCCCGAAGTGCTTTGATGACTTCCGAGAGATTCGCTTGGATGGTGGTCGAGCCTTGATTGTTCGGCCACCCCGGCGATGGAGGCAGTATGTTTGACCATCCCCACCGACGGATCATCGAACGCGGACACAGTATGTTTGCATTTAGGCATGACGTTTTCGGCATACCCTGACCCCGACTTGAGTCGTCAAGACTTGGCTGACTTTATTGATCAATTCAGGGATTCACTGAGACAAGATCCTGAGAGCTGGGAGAATAACGACCTCGAAAGCTTCCTGGAGGCGTTGTCCGCATGGACGCGCGAAATGGATGGTTACTTCACAAACCGCGGCGAGCCAGTCCCCGACGTACCTTCCTGGCGGCTTATCGCCCAGATGCTACTCGCTGCCAGAGTGTATGAATAAGTAACTGCAATTTCGGCACCGCCCATCTCACCTTCCTATACCCCCATGTCAGCGCCCGGTAAAGGATCCTTACCGGACGAGGCCCGCTCAGACGACGGAGGGCCGACTGACGTCGTAGGGGTCCCAGTCGAGATCCCAGAAGGCCCCGATGCCGTGATCCTGGATGTAGCGGCGCTCGGCCTCATGAATCGGGTAGAGACCACAGAGGTTTATTGGCAGAGTCTCGCCGATGTTGATGCCGGTGTAGTCCTCACGGTCAAGGACGGCGGGGGCGAAGATGACGAATGCGGTCATGTGGGAGTCAGGAGCGATCCTCTCGCCAAAGTTGATCGTGTCGCCGATTTGGAACGGGTTTCCCCGTTGGCCCTCTCCGATGTGCGCGAGGGCCAACGGCCAACGGACGTCGTTTGACTTCACGCTGATACAGAGCTCGGGTCTGCCGAAGCGCCAAAGAGGGTGGTTGGCTAGGCTGATGCCGTAGGTGAAGCCGGTGATCATCCCGCACTCGGGAAGGTTGTCGTAGACGATCGCAGTCACACCGGGCAGCCCAGGATGGCTCTTTTCGATCGGAAAGAACCGTGGTTCGATCCCGCCGCTGAGGTCGTCGAGATGGGAGAGGAACTGCTCAAGGCGGGTGGGCATCCCGCTACTCTAGCAACGCTTCGGCTGATGGGACACGGGAGACAGACAGGAATCCCCGTCGGTCAATCGGACCTACTCGCCGCCAGAATCACCCCTTGCGCTACCAGCGCATGCACGGTTGGGGGATCGTCTAAGGAGCAGATGGTGTGCGTTCATAGGCGAAGATTCTTTATATGCACGATTCGATCCTCTCCGCCCAGATCCAGCTGACCACCAGGCTCGGGGCTGTTCCGGCACCGCCCTCGCAAGGAGTCAAGGCAGGCGTTTCCGAAAACGTGCGGTGGCCGCATCTCCTTCCCCTCAATGGTCTAAGGCATCCCGCCGCAATTGGTACCAGTGGCTGGTTCATCTGGCGCGGAGAAGAGCTAGGAACCGCCCACGACTTCTTCGTTCCCTTGCACGTCGAACATCTGACGACCTGGTGTCCGGAAGTCCTTCCCTATCTCGCGCTGCCTCCGGGATGGCGGTTCCTCTTAGCACCTGGCTACGAAGACGTCTGGTTCGACGAGTCATTGTTAAACGCTGAGGGAAGTTGAGGAGCAGCAGCCCTCTAGGACAACGCCCGTAAGGCGATCCCCGTGCGGGCGCTTGGACACCCTGTGGACCACCGGCTTACGGAAGCACCGCCACTTATCGCCGAAAGTCACAGCCCTAGACGCTACACGGATACGTGTTCCAACTTCCTTGGAAGTGGAAAAACCAAGAGTGGAAAGCTGCCCAGCAGGGCTTCCTCATTCTGGGGTGCGTTCGCAAGGTCGGGAGACTTGTGCTTTATTTTCCGTACAGGCTCCAGATGTCGACAATCATGATGACCTGCCACTTGGTGACTGTAAGGATCGCCATGGTGACAGGGATTGAGATGAGGGCAAGGAGCACCCAGATGATACTTGCTCCTACGTGTGCCGAGGTGCTTTTGTGAGCTTGGTGGACCTTGATCCGATTGCTTAGTCCAATAGCTGCGATGCTGAGTGGTGCGATGATCAGCGTCAACGCAAACGCCGCATCAGAGTAGGGATCGTTCATTTGATGCCATGATCCGGTGACAATTTTCGGTGATATGGCGTTTACAAGTCCGACTGACGCCACATACAAGAGGAAGCTGGCGAGCAGTGTCATGACTGCCGAGTGTCTAAGCACCCTGGCAATCCGTGGTGCCTGCTGTGAAGCCGTCATCGCTGTCATGGTTTCAGTATTCCTTACCCCACGCAGAGATATATCCCTCCCACGAACGCCCGCAGATGCGGCGTCCGCGAACTCCTCCGGGTCACGGGGCAGGGAGTCGATTGCTGTGATTCCTAGCCAAGTCCTTTTCCGCTCCCGATCCCGTATCAGCCTCAAGCCAGCGCTGTGTCTCTGCGAAGACTAATGCTGGCCGTATTGTTCGCCATCATCGCCGCGGACCCCGGCTGTTCGGAAGTGGGTCTACAGTGCACGCTAAAGGATCGCTCATAGAATCTCATGCGGACACCCTCGTCTAAGCTCGGGGGCCTGCAGAAGAGTGCCTCACTTACTCGTTGTGTCGGCACCATTATCACGTCGCAGAGTTGGAGCCATTCTTCTACGTTTGCGGGACCTTCCTACGCTGCGCATTGCGACGGATGAGGTAGACAGTGAAGAGCACGATGGACAACACGGCAAGCGCGACTGCGCGCCACCCGAAATCATGCGCGTTGGTAACGTCACCCTTGCTCTCAATTTCCTGGAACAGAATTAAAGCCAATCCTGCCGTTAGCAGCGCCAACACTCCGCTGGCGATCGAGCCGTAAAGAACTATCTTCAGCCAGTTGCGCTGTTGGCTCATACTGCGATGAATCGTATTCATTTCGAATCAAACTCCTCTCGACATCATGCAGATGACCCTACCTCTGCTGCTAGTCAGACGATCCTGCCCGCTGAGGGATCGCTTACGGGCGTCGCTTCGAGCCTCCCAACAGAGCAATCCCACGACCACTACACGATCTGAGCGATGATTGTGCCCATGACATCGGATCTTGACTGGACGCGCTTCCATAGGGCCTTCGGGGACGACCCCGGAGTGCTCCCTGATGGCGAGGTACTCGGGAGTGCAGAACACGACTGGGATGCAGTGTTTGCGATGCTGCACCGCAGCTGCTGGCGAGTGACAACCAGTGATGGCCATTCACCTCTGCCGTTCAACAGACACGGTCTTGCCGAATTTGAGAGCTTTGCTGTCTGGCCCGTCGATGGAGTACGCGTCAACTTCTTCCCCGGTCCGGACGCGGTGACTTTCGACGTCGACCTCCGGGAACTCGTCAACCAGGCAACGGTGGACGGCATAGCCCACGTGATGAGGAAGCTCGGAACCACGCTTCGTCGAGATGTTGTGATTAGAGACGAAGGGTCCAGCGGCGCGCCAGTCATTCGCTACACCACTGCAACGGACCAGTTTTCACTGAGTTAACTGCGGGGCCACTCTCTTGTGAAGCCGGGGCCAGAGCAGACCTCGGGCCCGCCCGGTGAAGGATCCCCTATCGTGCACAAATTCGCAGTGCCGACCACTTCTGACGTTCAGTGCAGTCAGCTTCTGAAAATGACAGCTGCTCAGACCCGTGGCGCTGCGGGGAGGCCCCTGTTGCTAGAGATCGACGTCGTGGAGTTTTTCCGCGTCCCAGGGGACGGTCCAGCCGAGTTCGTCGAAGAGCCCGCTCAGGACCATCCCTGTGAAGCCCCAAACCAGCACGCCGTTCACGGTGAAGCCCGGGCTGGTGTACGTGCGTCCGAAGCGGGAAATGGTGGCCGTGACCCGGTTGACGGGATCCAGGAGGTCGCGCACCGGAACCCTGAACACCTGTGCGGATTCGGCGTAATCCACTACGCGGACAGGCGAGGGCGCATCCCACCAGCCCAGCACGGGTGTCACTCGGAAATTGCTGCGGATCAGACCAAGCTCGGGGATGACGCCGAGAACGCGGACTCCGCCGGCGTCCAGCCCGGTTTCTTCCACTGCTTCCCGCAATGCCGCAGCCACCACCGACTCGTCCTCCGGGTCCACCATGCCGCCGGGGAAGGCTACCTGGCCAGGATGGTCGTCAAGGGTGTGTGCCCGCTCCAGCAACAGGACGTCAAGGTCGGCCGGTGCTATGGGGCGCCCGGACTCAGCCGGCACGTCATCCAACACGCCAAAAAGCATGAGTACGGCTGCGGGCCGGTTGGTTTCCGGGAGGACGGGAAGCCTCTCCCACAGGGCAGAGTGCTGCTGTTCGCCAGCCTCGAAGCGGGTCACCAGCGCCGACAATTCCTCAAGCGCGGTCACCCGGGCCTCCTTTGCGATTCCATGCGGATTTCCGCGGCGCGGTGGGTTTCCGCCAAAAGCTGCTCCAGCAGTGCCTCATTGCCCGGGGCGAGCTCGTACTTCAGAAGCTTGGCTGCCTTGACCGGATCCGTCTCGCCGTCGCCGTAACTGGGACAGAGACTGGCCACCGGACAGGCACCGCACGCAGGCTTCCTGGCATGGCACACCCTGCGGCCGTGGAAGACCACCCGATGCGACAACATGGTCCAATCCTTGGGTTCGAACAGTTCGGCGACGTCGAATTCGATCTTCACCGGATCATCGGAAGCCGTCCACCCGAAGCGCCGGGCCAGCCGTCCGAAGTGCGTGTCCACCGTGATCCCGGGGACGCCGAAGGCATTACCAAGAACCACGTTGGCCGTTTTCCGTCCGACGCCAGGCAACGTCACCAGGTCCTCCAGCTTGCCCGGGACCTCGCCGTCGTACTCATCCACCAGCCGGTTGCTCAGAGCCAGGACGTTCCGCGCTTTGGCCCGGAAGAAGCCGGTGGGCTGAAGGATGGTCTCCAACTCCACGGGATCAGCCTCTGACATGGCCCGCGCATCCGGGTACCGGGCAAACAGGATCTTAGTGACCTGGTTGACCAGCACATCGGTGGTCTGGGCGGACAGAAGCGTGGCCACCACCAGCTCAAACGGGTTGCGGAAATCCAGCTCCGCATGCGCGTACGGATACTTTTCCGCCAGGACCCGGTTGATCTTACGGGCCCGGCGTTTGAGTGCGAGCAGCGAACCAGCTTCAGCGATGGCCACGGGATCCCTGCTTAGCCGCGTTCGATGTTGCTGAGCTCCCGAAGAACCCCAACCTTGCCGTCGGTGTCCTGCACCAGGAATTCATGCCCCCGGTCCTCCAGCGCGAGCACCCAGCCACCGGGTTCGATGCTGAAGGCAGGAGCTCCCGAGTGTTCGTCGTACGCAGTCCTCGGCTGGGCCACGGCAAACCAGAACGCCTCATAGTGCGGGGAATCGGATTCTTCCGGACGGCTGGCCGGGTCCACGGTGGCACCGATCGAGTCGCTGACTCTCCGGGTGTCGCCGGAAACGATGGGAGTGGCCATGGTGGCAGCCCACGGCTGTTGCGCGGCGGGTTGCTGGGCAGCAGGCTGCTGCGCTGCTGGCTGCGTCACGTGCTGGGTAGTGGCAGGCTCAGCGGCCGCCGGAGTCTCACCGGCTTCCGTCGCTGCCTCAGCACCCTTCTCTGGCTCCTGCGCCGGAGTGGGCGCGGAAGAAGGAGCGCTGGGCCCGGCCGGTGCTTGGCTCGTCGCGGAACCAGCCGGTGAGGGGCTGCCCATTTCTGCTGGCTTACTTTCAGATGAGGGACTGCCGTCGGAAGACTGGTCCGAGGGAATGCTGCCTGTTGAGGTGCCGTCCGCTGAATGCACGACGGCGGGAGCCTCCGTTGCGGCCGACTGTGCAGCTCCGTAGCTGGCTGGCGGAGCGAACGGGCTGGAACCGGTAGCACCAGCGCCTCCGGCACCCGCAGCACCAGCGCTGGAAGCACCAGCCCCGGAAGCACCGGTGCCTTGCGCTCCCGTAGGGGCTGCTCCAGTGGACGCCGCAGCCGCCGCCGCGGCAGGGACCTGGAATCCGGATGCCTGCGAGCCAGATGCCTGCGACCCGTGAACGGACGCGCCCGGAGCCTGGTGTCCGGGCGTCGATCCTTGGAACCCGGGCGCCGGAGCAGCCGCGGACGTTCCTGCGGCGGTCTTGGGAGCTGTGGGTTCCTTGGGCGCTTTGGGGGCCGCGGGCTTGCGGCTGGGCACAGCGGCTTCGCGGGCAACAACGTGGGCCGGCGTTTCGGTGCGGCCCTTGAAATCGGCCGACAGCCACGGAAGGTGCGGAGCAAGGACGGTTGCGGCCAGGAGGCCCACGGAGCCGATCAGGCCCAGCAGCACGCCGCCGTTGAAGGAGTTGGCGATGGTCAGGAAGAAGAGCGGGAATGCGAATGACGCCGTGACGGACGCGAACTGGTCAACAGACAGCGAACCTACGCGGACGATGGTTCCCGGCTGCAATCTGCGGGCAACAAAGAGTGCCACCACAACCAGCGGCAGAATGATACCCAGCAGCAGGAAAAACAGGTTTCCAAGGTTCCAGAGGTTGTAACGCTCTCCGAACATGGGCAGCAGGGAAGCGACGAACATCAGCAGCGTGGAGCCGAAGACTGTCAGGTCACGGATGGTGAACGGCCCTGCGACGGCGTCGTACTTGGTGGCGTCGTACTTGGTGGCGTCGTTCTTGGCAGCGTCAGGATTCCCAGCAGCGTTGCCACCCGGTGCGGTGGCCGTTCCAGCCGTGGTGTCCGGTCCCGTCCGGGGTGAGTCGTGCGGGCCTGGGCTCAGCTGGTTCATCTATTTCTCCTTCGTACGGCGGCGTCTTGGGCAGTCCGGACAGGTGACCCCCGCAGGATTCCGCGGAAAACCGGTCACGCTCGAGGTGCGTCCCAAGACTTCTTCAGCCTATGCCACCCCACTGACAGGGTTCTAGCTGAAAACGGCCATCCGGCTTCGCCCACAGCAAACTCCAAGGTCCCTTACAGAAAGTGACTGGTCGCGGCAGCGCATGCTGCCGCGGCCATGCGCCGCCGTCGCGCAGGTAAGTCGCGCGGGTAACTCGCGCAGGTAAGTCGCGCAGGTAAGTCGTGCGTCATGTAAACGGTTCCCCACCCCTGACGGTGCCATTCGTCGCTAAATCCGCGCCGCTCGCTGGCACGTTTGTGACGACGCACACGTAGGACCTTCCAAAGCGATAGTGTTGATGGCGGACAGCACTCTGCGGACCTTTCGGGGAGACGTTCGACGCCGACGACGGCCCGGGCGGGAACCTCGCGGCAGGTTCCGCGCAGCAAAGATCGATGAATGATGAGGTTCACCATGTCCCAGGACACCACCGGATCCACGGCCACTGCTGCAGCTTCAACTGCTCAGAATGGTCAGGCCCCCCACGTGGAGGCACTTGAAAACCTCCTCCATGAGAACCGCAAGTTCGCGCCGTCGGCCGAATTCGCCGCGAACGCCGTCACAAGCGCTGATGCCTACAAAGAGGCCGAAGCGGACCGTCCCGCGTTCTGGGCCAAGCAGGCCCGCGAGCTGTTGACCTGGGACAAGGACTTCACCGAGGCCTTGGATTGGTCCAACCCGCCGTTCGCCAAGTGGTTCGTCGGTGGCGAGGTCAACGCTGCGTACAACGCGCTGGACCGCCATGTAGAGAATGGCTTGGGCGACCGCGTCGCTATCTACTTTGAAGGCGAGCCCGGGGACACCCGCACCTACACGTACGCGCAGCTGACCGAAGAGGTGAAGAAGGCCGCCAACGCTTTCGAGTCCCTCGGCGTGGCCAAGGGCGACCGCGTGGCCGTCTACCTGCCCATGATCCCCGAGGCCGTCATCACGCTCCTTGCCTGCGCCAGGATCGGTGCCGTGCACTCCGTGGTCTTCGGTGGCTTCTCCGCCGATGCCCTGCGTTCCCGGATCGAGGACGCCGAAGCCAAGCTGGTGGTCACAGCCGATGGCACCTACCGCCGAGGCAAGCCCAGTGCCCTGAAGCCCGCAGTGGATGAAGCCCTGTCCAAAGAAGGTCATACCGTCCAGAACGTTGTGGTGGTCAAGCGCAACGGCGAAGACGTCAACTGGGTGGAAGGCCGCGACCTCTGGTGGAGCGACACTGTAGACGCCGCAGAGAAGGAACACACCGCCGTCGGGCATGACTCCGAACACCCGCTGTTCATCCTCTACACCTCCGGCACCACCGGCAAGCCCAAGGGCATCCTGCACACCACCGGCGGCTACCTCACCCAGGGCGCGTACACGCACAAGGCGGTGTTCGACCTCCACCCGGAAACGGATGTGTACTGGTGCACCGCCGACGTCGGATGGGTCACCGGCCACTCGTACGTCACCTACGCGCCGCTCATCAACGGCGCCACCCAGGTCATGTACGAAGGCACCCCGGACTCCCCGCACCAGGGCCGCTGGTGGGAAATCGTGGAGAAGTACAAGGTCTCCATCCTGTACACCGCACCCACTGCCATCCGGACGTTCATGAAGTGGGGCCGGGACATCCCGGACAAGTACGATCTTTCCTCCATCCGCGTCCTGGGCTCCGTGGGCGAATCCATCAACCCCGAAGCGTGGATGTGGTACCGGGACGTTATCGGCGCCAACGCCGGGAAGAACGGCGAAAAGAAGGAACACCCCGCCCCGATCGTGGACACCTGGTGGCAGACCGAAACCGGCGCGCAAATGATCGCCCCGCTGCCCGGCGTCACAGCCACCAAGCCCGGTTCCGCGCAGGTTCCGCTGCCCGGCATCGCCGTGGACGTGGTGGACGAAGCCGGCCAGCCAGTGGCCAACGGTGAAGGCGGCTACTTGGTGGTCCGCGAACCGTGGCCGTCCATGCTGCGCGGCATTTGGGGCGACCCCGAGCGGTTCAAGGACACCTATTGGTCCCGCTTCGAGGCCATGTACTTCGCCGGTGACGGCGCCAAGAAGGACGAGGACGGCGACGTCTGGCTCCTGGGCCGCGTGGACGATGTCATGAACGTCTCCGGCCACCGCCTCTCCACCACGGAAATCGAGTCCGCGCTGGTCAGCCACCCGTCCGTGGCCGAAGCAGCCGTCGTTGGCGCCGCGGACGAGACCACCGGCCAGTCCGTCGTCGCGTTCGTCATCCTTCGCGGCGATGCCGTGAACAACGGAGACGAAACCGTCCTGGAACTGCGGAACCACGTGGGCAAGGAAATCGGCCCGATCGCCAAGCCCAAGCAGTTGCTGATCGTTCCGGAACTACCCAAGACGCGCTCCGGCAAGATCGTCCGCCGCCTCCTCAAAGACATCGCAGAAGGCCGCGACACCGGCGACGCCACCACACTGGCAGACCCCGGCATCATGCAGCAGATCGCGGATTCGCTCCGCAAGTAAGTAATGCACGACGGCGCCGCTCACCTTACGGGGTGAGCGGCGTCGTCGTGCTTTAGGGCAGGTCCGTGACGCGTGCGTGACGACGCCGCGACCCGATGAGCCGCCGGGCGGAGGGGCCGCGTCCTAGACTGGAGCCAGACTCAGCCCCCTGTTTGACGAAGTTCCAGAAAGGCCCTGATGCTTCAGGCAGCACGCCACTCCGCCATCATCGACGCCGTCCAGCGTGAGCGCGTGGTCCGGGTCTCTGACCTCGCGCAATTGCTGGGGGTCTCCCCCATGACCGTCCGGCGGGACATCGAAGCACTCGAGGAAACCGGCCGCGTGGAACGTATCCACGGCGGTGCCAAGCTGCCCGGTGATGCTAGCACCCATGAACCGGGCTTTGAGCTGAAATCCACGCAGCTTACCGCGGAGAAGCACGCCATTGCCGTCGAGGCTGCCTCGATGGTTCAGGAAGGCATGGCGATCGGCCTCAGCGCCGGAACAACCACGTGGGCCCTTGCCCAGGAACTGGTCCACGGCCCCCGCATTACTGTGGTCACCAACTCCGTACGCATCGCCGACCTCTTTCATCACGGGTCCTCATCAGGGCCCGCCCGGTTCGGTTCCACGGTGATCCTGATCGGCGGCGAGCGCACGCCGTCCGATGCTTTGGTGGGACCGATTGCTACGGCCTCCCTGAAGCAGCTCCACCTCGATGTCCTGTTCCTGGGAGTCCACGGCATGGATGCCCAGGCCGGTTTCACTACGCCGAACCTGCTGGAGGCAGAAACTGACCGGGCCTTCATGACATCCGCACGGAGCACCGTTGTGTTGGCTGATCACAGCAAGTGGGGCGTGGTGGGCATCGCCTCGATCGCGCAGTTGGAGGAGGCCGACGAGTTGATCACGGATTCACTGCTGGGCGAGGACGCCCGACGCGTGCTGGCCGAGAATGTGGCCAGGGTGAGGATCGCCGGCGCGTAAGAGCTTAGGCTGCAGCCCCCACCCGGGACGAGATGGCCGAGCCCAACAGCAGGACCCGGAAGGTGCGCTCAGTAGCTTCCTGCAACAGCGTGGCTCCTTCGGCAACGGCCCGGTCCAGGTCCATGGGAATCGGGATGATCCCGGCGATCGCGTCAATGCCGGCGGCGTGGACATCGGCTGCGTCCTTGCCAATGGAACCTGCGAACGCCAGCACGGGGACTCCTGCCCGCTGGGCGCGGCGTGCAACTTCTGCCGGGACTTTTCCCCGGGGTGTCTGGAAATCGATGGCGCCTTCCGCCGTGACCACCAGGTCAGCGTTGGCGATGTGAGCGTCGAGGTCGATCCCGGCCAGTCCTGAATCCAGCAAGAGTTCGAATCGCGGCACCAGTCGGCCGCCCACCGCAGCGAGACCGGCCCCGAGTCCACCGGAGGCTCCTGTTCCCGCACCGCTCCTGAGGAATTCCTCCGGCGTCCCGGTGGCTTCGGCCAGCAGGGCGGCCCAGTGGTCCAGGCCTTGGGACAGTTGTTCCACCTGCTCCGGCGTGGCACCCTTCTGCGGCCCGAAAACCCGGGCCACGCCCTGCGGACCGCAGAGGACATTGAACGGATTCAGTGCCAGCTCCAACCGGCATCCGGCCAGGCGCGGATCAAGGCCGGAGAAGTCCACGCTCCCGGCATCTGCCAGCGCAGCGCCGCCCTCCGGGAGGTCGTTGCCGTGGACGTCCAGGATTCTTACGCCCATGGCGCGCAAGGCGCCGGCCCCGCCGTCGGACGTTCCTGAATCCCCGCAGCCCACCACGATGCGTTCGGCACCCTGGTCCAGGGCCGCCAGGATCAACTCCCCCACACCTCGGGTGGTGGTCAGGCCGGGGTTTCGCATGGTTCCGGGGACCAGGCGCAGGCCCGCGGCAGCAGCCATCTCCACCACGGCTGTGGGCCGGTCCACTGTGCCGAGGACAGCAAAGTGGGAATCCACAGGCAGGCCTACCGGACCGGTGACCCGCGTACGGATGATCTTGCCCCCGGTCGCGCTGGCGAGCGCTGCGGCGGTGCCCTCGCCACCGTCTGCCATGGGGACTGAGTTGATGCTGACGCCCGGGATAACCCGGCGGATCCCGGCCGAAATCGCGGCGGCGACTTCCACGGCGTCGAGACTTTCCTTGAAACCGGACGGTGCAACCAGAATGCGTTGCGGAATGGACATGACCATGAGGGCACCTTTTTCTTGTGGGTTATGGCGAAGTGATGAGCGGCAGGCCCAGCAGGGGCCAGACCAGGAAGGAAAAGAGCAGGACGACGACGGCGCTCAGGGGTGCCAGCCAGGCTGAGAGCCGGAGGAGATCCGCCGGCTGGTAGTTGGGCTGACCGTCCGTCTCGGCAAAGATGGCCACCGGTTTGGCGGAACTGGTGAGCGTGTGGCAGAAACCTGCTGCGGCGGTGGAAGCAAACGCAGCTGCCATCGGTTCCACGCCCATGGGCGCCGCCGAAGCCACCACGATGGGGATGAGGACAGCGGAACGGGCTGATCGGGATTGGATCACCAAGTGCGCTGCAGTGGATACCACCACCACAACCACCACGAAAAGGTAGGGTTTCGCCGCGCCGAACACGGCGACAGGTCCCATCAGGGAATTCGCAAGCCAGGCAGCCGCGCCTGTGGTCACCAGGCTTGATCCCAGGGCCAGGGTGGCGGCCATGAAGATCAACATGGACCAGGGCACCTTCTTCAGCGCGGAACCCAAGGTGACGGATCCGTAGCATGGCAGGGAAACCACCAGCGCTCCCATCAGGGCCACCAAGGCGGGGTCGAGTCCGTGGATCGGTTCGGTACACCACAGGGTCACTACGGCGGCGAGCAACAGAAGGGACCGTTGCTCGTCCAGGTCCAGTGGTCCGCTGATGCGTTGGGTGCTGTCCCTCTGCAGCTCGGCCAGGTCGATTGCCAGGGGTTTGGTCCTGTCACCGGCCGCCGTAAACAGCCTGACTACCAGTTCAGCCGCCATGAAGGACGAGACCAAAGCCAACGGCAGGCCCAGCAACAGCCACGAAGCAAAGTCAAAGCCGGGAAACCCAGCGGACTGAAGGATCTGGCTGGTGATCAAATGAGCTCCGGCGCCCAGGAACGAGCTCACCGCGGACAGGAGGATCACCGTGGGAAACAGCACTGCGAGCATCTTCACCACGGCAGGCCGGTCCTGGAGCACTTTGCGCAACGTGAGGAAGATGGGCAGGACCAGCGCTGCCCTGCCGGAGGTCGCCGGAATCGCGAAGGCGGTTACTACCAGGCCCAGGCAGGACAGATACGCCAACTGACGGACCGATCGTGCACCGGAAATGATGAAGGCAGCGCCCCTCGCCGCCAGACCGGTGGACGCGACGGCGCTGGCAATGACGAACGCGGCCATCAACAACCAGATGGTGTCCTCGCCCAGTGCAGCAAAGAGGCTCTGCGTGGGAAGAGTCCCGCTGATGACCAGCGCGACGGCGGCCCCCAAGGCTACGTAGGTGTCCTCAACGGGGGAGAAAATCCAGAACCACATGGCAGCCACAAAGATGCAGAGGGTCACCGCTGCATGGCCGTCCAGACCCCATCCGTTGACCGAGTTCACGGCGAACGCCACCATGATGGCCAGCGCCGCGACCAGTGCGATGGCTGCTGCCGGGCGGAGGACGCCAAAGATCTTCCTGCCCGTATCAACCTCCGCCGGATCCGCCGGTGTGGAGGGGGCTGAGCTGTAATAGACCTGCCTCATGTCAGCCGATACCCCGCGCCGCGGACGGTCTCCAGCCGTTCCGCTCCAATTTTGGCCCGGAGCGCGCGGACGTACACGTCCACCACGTTCGACGCTGGATCGAAGTCCATGTTCCAGGCGTGCGAAATCAACTGCTCCCTGGTGAGCACCTGGCCGGGATGGCGCAGGAAGACCTCCAGGAGCGAGAACTCGCGGGCTGTCAGGTCGGCGCCGGCATCACCAACACGGACCCTACGGCTTCGAAGGTCCAGGACCATGTCACCATGTGTGAGGTTCAGGACCGGCGAACTGTCAGCGTCATCGTTCAACCGCAACCGGATCCGGGCCAGCAACTCCGCGAACTGGAACGGCTTTGTCATGTAATCGTTGGCGCCGCTTTCCAGCCCGTACACGGTGTCAGCCACGGAGTCGCTGGCCGTCAACACGATCACCGGCGTCTTGGAACCTTCACTCCGCAGCCGTTCAAGGACTTCGAAGCCGCTCAGCATGGGAAGGCCTATGTCCAGGATGATCATGCCGAACTCGCCGGAACGTGCCAGCAGCAAGGCGCTGGCGCCATCGTCCACCACCAGGCACGTGTAGCCGGCGGCCCTCAATCCCTTTTCGATGAAGTCGGCAATCCGACGATCATCCTCTGCGATCAGGATCCTGCTCACTGTTGGTGCTCCTTCACTTCATCCAGGCGTTCGGTGACGTTCCCGCCCGAGCCGGCATCGCCGTCGTCGTCGTATATCGGTGACGGCACCGTGATGCCGAACGTTGCTCCGCTTCCCCGGGTGCTGCGAACCCAGGCAGAACCATGGTGGGCTTCGGCGATGCTGCGGACTATGGCCAGTCCCAAGCCGGCACCCGGCCGGGCACGCTCGGTATCCTGCGCCGCCTGGCCCCGGTGGAAACGGCCGAAGATACGGGCCGCTTCTTCCTCCTCCACGCCTCGTCCTTGATCCGAAACCCAGATGGTGAACTGACGGGCGCCACCTTCGCCTTCAAAGCGCGACCCAAGGCTGACGGTGCTCTCCTCCGGGGAGTACTGGCACGCATTGGTGGCCAACTGCAGGACCGCCTGGGTCATCCGCTGCGTATCAACGCTGATGCTGCCCTCGGCAATCTCCAGGATGGGCCATCCCCTGGGCCCCAAAACCTGTGCTTTCGCCTCAATATCAAGCAGGAGTGTTGCAGCGTCGGTGCGCCGGGGCTGCGCGAAGCCCGGACGGTCCACCTTGGCCAGAAGCAGCAAGTCCGACACAATCCGTCCCATCCTGGCCAGCTCATCGTCCACCAGCGCCAGGGTGCGGGCCCTGTCTGCCTCGTTGTCTTCCATGAGTTCAAGATGTCCCCGGATCACTGTGATGGGCGTGCGCAGTTCATGCGACGCGTCATCGACAAACGCCCGCTGGGTCCGGTACGCCGATTCAATGCGATCCAGCATGGTGTTGAACGTGACGGCGAGCGCCGAAATGTCATCACTGCCCCTGACCGGAACACGCGCGGTCAGGTCGCTTTCGGAAATGTCCTCCGCCACGCGGCGGACTTCACGGACCGGCGACAGGATCTGGCCTGCCACCAGCCACGCAATGCCAGCCGTCACAGCCAACCCACCCAGCGACACGAAGAAGATGGTGAGGACTGTTCCCGCCACCTGTGCCTCACGCGGGGCCATATAAATTCCCACAATCAGGTGACCCGTCTCGTTACCGGAAACCACGGGCAGGCGAACCCAGTGCATCTCTCCCTCACTGGTATGCGCGATCCCCGATGAAGCATCGCCGGTGCGGATCGAGTCCATCAACGCTTGATCCCGCGGGAGGTCGTGGCCGTTTGCCTGCGAGCTGAGCGCACCCGTGGGCGTGTAGAGGATGCGTTGGCCCACCGTTCCCACAATCACCTCGCCTTGCGCCGCCGACTGCCGGCTGAGGAAGATCTCCAGCATCTTCTCAATCGAGGTAAAAGGCTTGGCCGTGGTGGGGTCCACACCCTCCGCGGCGAAAGCACGGAATTCCTGGAGCTCCTGGGTGATGTCCTGATGTGCCTGGGTTTGCGCGCCGTTCAACAGCAGGGAACGCATGGTCAGCATCACGGCGAGCAACGTCAGGGCCGTGGTCAGCAGGATCCACCCCGCGATCCGCCAACGGGCCGGAACTTTCGAGCCGGACCGGGCGCCGGGGTTGCCAGTGCGGGGATGCCTTTCCGGGACGGCGGGCAGTGGTGCAGTGTTTGCGGTGGTGTCCGTCATCGTCATCAGTCGTCCACCTCTCCAGCATCGTCATCGTCATCAATCACCACGGGCGGCACCACCGGAACAGGAACCACCGGCTGTGGCACGACAGGCGGGGCGGGAGCCGGGGCCACCGGCGGAGGCGTCGTGGTGGGTGCAGGGGCGGGCGTCGTGGGCGCAGGGGCGGGCGTCGTCGGTGAGGGCGTGGGCTCAAGGCCCGGCGCCGGCCTGCCGTCAGGCCCAGGCCCCAACTCAATCGGATTCGCATCCACGGCCGGCGGTCCTGAAGGAGCCGCAAGCAGGGTTCCGGCCACCGCAAGAAGCACCGGAACCACCAGCAGCGCCCCCAGCAGGAGAACTCGTCGCATTGTTTGCATGCGTTCATCGTTGCAGGCCACTATGAGGGGTTGATGAAACGGGAATGAAGAAGTCTTCATCCGGGGCCTCACCCAAGTAGGTCGCAGTTGACGTCATTCTGAGAGCTCAAAACGACGTCAACTGCTACCTACTTGGGTCTCATACCCCGGGTGGAGGCGTGGCCGCAGAGTTCATCCGCGGGACTGACGCCGGCGGAGGCGCCATTCGGCGAAGCTGGATTTATGAACGCCATCCTCCACGCCCAGCAACTCACCAAGCATTACCCCGGCAGCATTGCGCTGGACCACGTCGACTTCACCGCGAACGCCGGCGAATCCATCGCGATCATCGGCCCCTCCGGTTCGGGCAAGACCACCCTGCTGCACTGCCTCGCCGGGATCTTAAGGCCCGACGCCGGTTCGATCACCTTGAACACGCCAACGGCACCTTTGCGCCTGGATACCCTGGGCGACGCAGCGTTGTCCCGCCTGCGCAGGGAAGAGTTCGGCTTCGTGTTCCAGCAGGGCATGCTCCTGCCGGAACTGACCGCCGTGGAGAACGTTGCACTGGCGCTGATGCTCAACGGCACAGACCGCGCAACCTCCGAGTCCCGTGCCGCCGAATGGCTTGGAGCGTTGGGCCTGGCCGGCATGGAGCAGCGCCGGTTGGGCGAGCTGTCCGGCGGACAGGTCCAGCGTGTAGCCATCGCCCGGGCCCAGGTCACGGGCGCCCGGGTTGTCTTTGCTGATGAGCCCACCGGTGCCTTGGACTCCACCACCTCCAATGAAGTCCTGGACGTCCTGCTTCGCTCGGTAGCAGCCAACGGGCGCACGTTGCTGGTGGTCACCCACGATCCCAATGTGGCAGCCCGATGCCAGCGGGTGGTGGAATTGCGCGACGGCAGGATCGTGGCGGACAGCGGCGGGCCTGTTCAGCCAAGCCCGCAGGCTACACCGGCACCGTCCACCACCAGCTTCAAGGGTGCCTTCAATGTCTAGTCTCTCCATGGCCCTCCGGCTCACCCCGTACCTGGCACGAAGCAGCGGCAGCAGTCTCCGCGAAACAGGCCTCCGCGACGCCGGACTGCCGGTCCTCGCCTTCGGAACAGTCACAGCCCTGCTCCTGACCGTGGCCGGCGGCTCGCAGGTTTTCTGGTCCTGGTCGGACGACATCGCAGGCACTTACCAAGCGCTCGCCGTCGTCGCCATGGTCTTGCTCATCATCCCGCTCCTGACCCTCGGCGCCTCGGCCGCCCGACTCGCCGCCCGCCGTCGTGATGACCGCTTGGCATCCTTGCGCTTGTTGGGCGCGGACAGCGCCACAGTGGTCTGGATGACCGTCATCGAGTCCACGGTGCTCGCGGCAGTGGGAGCGCTCGCGGGGGCGGGGCTGTACGCCTGCGCAGCGCCCTTCCTGGGGCTGATCCAGTTCCGCGGACAAGCCATCGCCGGCCACGCCTGGCTGTCCGTGCCCTCCATCCTCGGCTGCATCCTGGGCGTCTGTGTGCTGGCCGCGGCGAGCGCTGCCCTGGGACTTCGCAAGGTCGTGGTCACCCCGCTGGGCGTCAGGACCAGGCAAACGGCCGACGGCGTCCATTGGGTTCGCGGACTCATCGCGGCTGTTGTGGTGGTGGTCGGCGTGATGGCGATGGGTATGCTCAGCAGCTTTGGCGCGTTCATTGTGATCATCGCCGTCATGGGCGGTTGTTTTGGCCTGGCGTTGCTGGCGTTGAACCTGATGGGTCCGTGGATCCTGAGGTTGCGGGCGTCCTCGCAGCTCAAGCGGGCCAAGCGGCCCGAGCAATTGCTGGCAGCCCGGACCGTGCTGGAAAGCCCCAAGGAATCGTGGCGGCAAGTTGGGGGCGTCGCGATGACCAGCTTCGTAGGGGTCTTCGTGGGCGTCGGCATGGCTGTGGCCGACACCATGGGCGGCAACGCCACGGATGAGACGGCCTTGTTGGTCCGGGACATCAACACGGGCGTGATGATCACCCTGCTGGGTTCGTTCCTGATGGTGGCGTGTTCAGCGGGTGTGAACCAGGCAGCCGCGGTGCTCGACCGGGCTTCGACGCTGGTGGCCTTGGATCGCGTGGGCATGCCGCGCAAGCTCATGGTGGCGTCGCGGGTCAAAGCCGTGATGTCGCCGTTGTTCCTGGTAGCTGGCATTTCGGCGGCCGCCGCGGCCGCGCTGGTCCTGCCGCTGACGGGCATGGTGTTGTTGACCCAGCCTGTGGTGTTCCTGACCATTGGCGGAGTGTTCGCCGCCGGTTTCCTGCTGGTCCGTCTGGCCGTCGCTGCCGGGACGGCGCAGATCAGCCAGGTGCTGGCCCGCCCGGAGCGCTACGCGAGCATGGACTCATAGCCGCCCGCCGCCGTCGTAACCTCCCGCGAGTTGGCAGTTCACACCCGTGTTTTCCAAAAACATGGGTGTGAACTGCAACCTCGGCGGGGCTATTTGCAGCCGCAGGACTGCCGGATGATCAGCTCGGTGGGCAGGATGTGGTGCTGTGGTTCCTCGGAGCGGCCCTTGCCCACCAACGCCCGAACGGCGGCTTCTGCCATCAGTTGGACCGGTTGGGCCACCGTGGTCAGCGCGGGCCAACTGTATTCGGAGTCCAAGGACCCGTCGAAGGACACCAGCGCCATGTCCTCGGGCACCCTGACCCCGGCCTCGTGGAAAGCGCGGAGGATGCCGATGGCCTGCATGTCGTTACTGGCAAAAATCGCAGTGGGCCGGTTGGCCATGGACAGGAATCGCTTGCCCACTTCGTAGCCGCCGGGCCGGGTGAACGGGCTGTGCAGCATGGGGCCATCCGGCAAGCCGGCCTCACGCAGCGAGGCCAGCCAGCCAACTTCGCGCCCGTCCAGTTGGTTGCCGGTGTTGGTGCCGATGGCCAGGCCGATGTTCGTGTGTCCATGGCCTATCAGGTGCTGGACAGCGGCCCGGCCGCCGGCTTCCAGGTCCACGCCAACGCTGGCAAAACCCGGCGGGGATCCCGCGTTGTTCAAGAGGACCGACGGGATTTCCGAGGCCTCCAACTCCGTGACGTCGGGGTCGAACACACAGCTGGCCAGGAACACTCCGTCCACCTGGCGCGCGGCCAAGGTCCGGATGTTCTTCCGCTCGCGGGTCAGGCTGCCATCGGAGTTGGTGAGCACCATCCCGTAGCCCAGTTCCGAGGCCGCCTCTTCCACGGCATGGGCCAGATGCGTGAAGAACGGGTTGGTGTTATCCGGCACTACGACGCCGATCGTCTCGCTGGAACCCAGCTTCAGCGCCCGCGCCGCAGCGTTCGGCCGGTACCCCAGGACACGGATGGCATCACGCACCTTGGCTTCCGTGGCAGGGGCTACGTTCTTGGGCCCACCGTTCACCACATAACTCACGACGGCGGTACTCACCCCGGCGTACCGGGCCACGTCTTTGCGTGTAACCGGGCCGCGCGGGGTTTGTACTGCTGTTGATGTCATGAGGTAAATGCTAGCTACTCCACGGGAGCATCACCGAAGTCGCGGATGGGAAGCCGCTCCCCAGCACGAAGCGCGGATTCGTGGGCGACGATCCCAGGGAGGGTGAAGCGGGCGGCCACCCAGGCATTGACCGGTGGAAGCGTCCGGTTGTTCACGGCCGTCACGAAGTCGTCCACCAGGAATTGGTGGCTGCCTTCATGCCCGTTGGGTGCGCCCAGGAACTCGTCGGGCAAACGGGACTGATCGTGAACCGGTGCAAGGCCTGAGATGAAGGCGTCCCGCAGCTCGGGCGCCACGTCTGCCAGGGAGGGATCATCGGCGGACATGGTCGGTTTGGTTTCCACCTGCTCGGACACGTCCTGCACGGAAGACTTGTCCTGCCACACCGTGGTGGTAGCGAGTTGTTCAAAGCTGGCGTCCGTGCCGAAGAAGCGGAAGCGTGATTCCCGGATGTGCGAGGGGTAGCCGACGCGGCGCATCTCATTGGTGCGCATCGCACCGCCGTCGTTCATTTCGAACAGCGCCGTGGCGTTGGAAAAATCGTTGGCGAACATGCTGACTTCCTTGTCGAAGACACCGTCGCCACGCTGGTCCTTCACTCCGATGCAGCTGACACTGACCGCGTGGCCGGGCACAGCGCCAAGGACGCCGCCAATAGCGTGGGTCGGGTAGAGCATGGGCGGGTAGCTGGCGGTTTCCTTCCAACGCTCTCCGCCGCTGTACTGGTAGGCCTCGTAGAATCCCAGGTCCATGTCGTGGACATAGTCGCCCTCGGTGTAGAAGATCCTGCCGAATTTGCCGGCGGCGTGTTGCTGGCGGGCGAACACCGTGGCGGGGTTGTAGTAGCTGGTCTCCCCCATCGCGTACACAAGCTTGGTCTCGCGTACGGCTTCGATGATCCGGGCGATTTCTTCTTCGGAAATGGCCATCGGCACGGCTGAATAGACGTGCTTTCCAGCGCGCAGCGCACGCTCGACCAAAGGCCCGTGGGTCCACCGCTGCGTGAAGATGGCGACAGCATCGACGTCGGACTCCAACAACTCTTCAAAGCTGCCCTTGACGCCATCCAGGCCCCAGCGTTCCTGGGCTGCAGCTGCACGCTCGGGGAGTTCATCCACTGCGTAGACCGCGCTGACGCCCGGGTGGAGCTTGAACAAGTGTGCGAACTGGCTGCCGAACTGCCCGGCACCCACAACACCGATCGAAAACGTCATTGTTTGCCTTTCCTGAAGCTGCAGGCGCAGCTTGCGAAGCGTCCCTTGTTGGGTTCTTCATGAGTCTTCCACCGGGATCTACACGAGTCAACAGATAGAACAGATTCGAACATTTATCACCAAAAAGTGCTGTCATGTCTTGCGCTATCCAAATCTACTCGTGTAGATTCACATCCAGTTGTTACCCCCATCACAGTCAGGAAAGGGTCGACGATGACCACGCTAACCAAGCAAACCGGGAAGGCTTCGGGGCGTTCCGGAGGCAACCACGGACGCAAGCTCCAACCTGCCAAACGCAGCATGACCAGCCGCCTCGGCGACCTGAAAATCGCTCTCTTCTTCATCTTCCCGGCCATGATCGGCTTCGTAGCTTTCTTCCTGGTCCCCACCATCCGCGGCATTTACCTCAGCTTCACGGAATACAGCATCCTGGGCGAGCCCACCTGGATCGGGATCAAGAACTACACCGCGATCTTCGCAGACGAACTGTTCTGGAACGCCATGGGCGTCACCCTCCAGTACGTCGGCCTCAACATCGGCTTCCAGACCGTCATTGCCCTGGGCCTGGCCCTGCTGATGCACCGGGTTGCCAAGTCCACGTTCGTCCGCGGGGCACTGCTGCTTCCGTTCCTGGTGGCCAACGTCATCGTCGCCCTCCTCTGGTTCTGGATGCTCGATTACCAGCTGGGCATCGTCAACGAAGTCATGAGCTGGGTAGGGCTTCCCCGCGTCGCCTTCTTCGGCAGCGAACAATGGGCCATTCCCACCATCGCGTTCGTGAACGTCTGGCGGCACATGGGGTACACCGCGCTGCTGATTTTCGCGGGCCTGCAATCCATCCCCAACCACCTCTATGAGGTAGCAAACCTCGACGGCGCGTCCCCCACCAGGACGTTCTGGAGCGTCACCATGCCACTGCTCCGCCCCGTGTTGGTGTTGGTGCTGGTAGTCACCGTGATCGGCTCCTTCCAGGTGTTCGACACCGTGGCCGTCACCACCAACGGTGGCCCCGTCAACGCCTCCCGCGTGATCCAGATGTACATCTACCAAAAAGCCTTCGGCGAGTCCGACTTCGGCTACGCCTCCGCCCTGTCCGTGATCCTCTTCGTCATTCTCGCCCTGGTGGCCTTCGTGCAAATGAAGTTCCTCAAGGGCAATGAATCGGACCTGGACTAAGCCGGATGTGGACTAAGGAAACCGCCATGACTACCTCAACCCTGCCCCGTAATCGCAAGAAGCCCCTCAACTGGCGCCGGATCGGCGCGTGGGTGCTGGTCGCCGTCGCCCTCGCCATCACCATCGCACCGTTCCTGTGGATGCTGCGGACGGCACTGTCCAGCAACAGCGCGCTGGCCTCCAACGCCGGCAACCTCCTGCCGGCCGACTTCAGTTGGGGCGCGTTCAAACGCGTGCTTGGCCTGCAGACCACCGAAGAAGCAATCGCCGACGGCGGCTCCGGTGCGGCCATCAACTTCTGGCTCTACCTGCGCAACTCCATCATCTTCGCCACCATCACCACAGCCGGCCAGGTGTTCTTCAGCGCGATGGCCGCCTACGCCTTCGCACGGTTGCGCTGGCCCGGCCGGAACAAAGTGTTCGCCATCTTCCTGACCACCATGATGGTTCCCCCGATCTTCACGGCCCTGCCCAACTTCCTGATGATCAAGAACCTCGGGCTGCTGAACACCATGGCCGGAATGTCCCTGCCGTTCCTGTTTATGACTCCGTTTGCCATCTTCTTCCTGCGCCAGTTCTTCCTCAGCATGTCCCGCGAGGTGGAGGAAGCGGCAATGCTCGACGGCGCCAAGCACCTGCGCATCTTCTTCCAGATTGTGCTTCCCAACGCCGCCGCCCCCATCGCCACCCTGGCGCTGCTGACCTTCATCGGTCAGTGGAACGAATACTTCTGGCCGCTGCTGGTGGGCCAGGACGAGAACGTCCGCGTGCTCACGGTGGGGCTGAGCGTCTTCAAGTCACAGTCACCGCAAGGCGCCCTCGACTGGTCCGGGCTCATGGCCGGAACCCTCGTGGCAGCGCTGCCGATCTTCCTGCTGTTCATCGCCTTCGGCAAGAAGGTAGTCAACTCCATCGGATTCTCCGGAATCAAGTAACCCCCTTGAAAACAACCCTGAAACCCCCTCTGTAAAGACCCTTGAAAGGTTCGCTATGAAGAAAACCCTCGGCGTCGCCGCTGCTGCCGCCGCCATCGCCCTGACCCTGTCCGCCTGTGGGGGCTCCTCCCCTGCTTCCACCGAGGCCAAGGGTGAGATCAACTACTGGCTCTGGGACGCAAACCAACTCCCGGCCTACCAGCAATGCGCTGACGACTTCACCAAGGCCAACCCGGATATCAAGGTCAAGATCACCCAGCGCGGATGGGACGACTACTGGACCACCCTGACCAATGGCTTCGTGGCCGGAACAGCCCCGGACGTCTTTACCAACCACCTCTCCAAGTACCCCGAGTACGCCGCAAAGAAGCAGTTGCTCTCCCTGGATGAGGCTGTGGAGAAGGACGGCATCAAGCTGGACGCGTACACCAAGGGGCTCCCGGAGCTTTGGGTCGGCCAGGATGGCAAACGCTACGGCCTTCCGAAGGACTGGGACACAGTGGGCCTGTTCTACAACAAGGCCATGACTGACGCCGCGGGGATCTCGGCAGAGCAGATGGCTTCGCTTGATTGGAACCCGAAGGACGGTGGCAGCTACGAGAAGACCATTGCGCACCTCACCGTGGACAAGAACGGCAAGCGCGGGGACGAAGCAGGGTTCGACAAGAACAACGTGGCCACTTACGGACTGGGCCTGACGGGCAGTGGTTCCGGCCAGGGCCAAACCGAGTGGAGCTTCCTGACCGCCACCACCGGTTGGACCGCAACGGACAAGAACCCGTGGGGCGGCAAGTTCAACTACGACGACCCCCGTTTCCAGGAGACCATCGCCTGGTGGGCCGGCCTGGTAGAGAAGGGCTACATGCCCAAGCTGGAGACCACGGTGGGTGCCAGCATGCCGGACAGCTTCGGCGCCGGAAAGTCAGCGATCAACACCAACGGTGACTGGTTGATCGGCCAGTACCAGACCTACAAGGGCATCGAGACTGCCTTCGCACCCACGCCCAAGGGACCCAACGGCGAGCGCGCTTCCATGTTCAACGGCTTGGCCGACTCCATTTGGGCCGGTACCAAGAACCCGGGAGCCAGCGTCAAGTGGGTGGAATACCTCGGTTCCACGGCTTGCCAGGACGTAGTGGCCAGCAAGGCAGTAGTCTTCCCGGCTCTTGCCAGCTCCTCCGAGATTGCCGCCAAGGCCTTCGCTGACAAGGGCACCGACGTTTCCGCCTTCACCACGCATGTGAAGGACGGCACCACGTTCCTCTTCCCCATCGCGGACAAGGCTGCCAAGGTTGACGGCATCATGAAGCCGGCCATGGATGCCGTACTCTCCGGAAAGAAGCCCGCGTCCTCGTTGACCGAAGCCAACAACCAGGTCAACAACCTCTTCAAGTAGCCCCACCCGTTGTAACCCACCCGTTGTGAGGCCCGCTCTGCGCCCTAAGTTCCTCGCGAAGCGCGCAGAGCGGGCCWCACAACACGCCGTTCAGCCCAGAGCCCTCGATTCGAAAGCGACTTCACACATGCACCCGCTCCATCTCCGTTCCGCAGGCACCAGCCTGGTGATCAGTACCCACCGCGGAGAGGCTGAGATCACCCACTGGGGAGCCGATCTGGGCGACACCCTGCCCGACCTGGCGATACTCAGCGAGCCCATCCCGCCGTCCTCGATCGACGCCAACGTCCCTGCCGGGCTCCTCCCCCAGGCTTCGTCGGCCTGGCAGGGCAGGCCCGGGCTCCGCGGCCACCGCATCACCGACGGCGTACCCGGCTTCGATTTCTCGGTTCGCCTGCGGGTGCAGAGCGCGACGACGGACGGCAGCGCTGCGGGCGGGTCCACCGCCGTGATTGTCCAGGCAGACCCCGACGCCGGCATCACCGTGACCAGCAACCTCACCTTGCACTCGGGCGGGCTGCTGGAAATGCGGCACACAGTCACCAACGACGGCACGTCGCCTTACCAGGTCGATGAAGTGGCGACGATGCTCCCGGTGGCGCCGGACGCCGTCGAACTCTTGGATTTGACCGGCCGCTGGTGCCGTGAGCGTCACCCGCAGCGCAGGTCCATCCAGCAGGGAACGTGGGTCCGCACGGGGCGGCACGGCCGCACCGGGCACGACTCCTCCCTCCTGCTGGCTGCCGGGACTGCCGGCTTCGGCAACAGGCATGGCAAAGTGTGGGCCACGCATCTGGCATGGAGCGGCAACCATGAGGAATTCGCGGACAGCGTTGCTGACGGGCGCACCGTGATAGGCGGCTCCGAGCTGCTGGGACCTGCCGAAGTGGTCCTGCAGCCCGGTGAAAGTTACACCACTCCTGCACTGTTTGCCGCCTACTCAGACCGCGGCCTGGACGGCATCAGCGAGGCGTTCTACAGCTGGTTCCGCTCACGGCCGCATCACGTCGGCGCGCTCTCAGGCAAGCCGCGCCCAGTAGTCCTCAACACCTGGGAAGCGGTCTACTTCGACCACAATCTGGACACCCTGATGGAGCTGGCCGAGTCCGCTGCCGACCTCGGTGTGGAGCGCTTCGTGCTCGACGACGGCTGGTTCCGCGGGCGCCGCGACGACCACGCCGGGCTGGGCGACTGGTACGTGGACGAGGCGGTGTGGCCCAACGGGCTGACACCGTTGATCGAGGCAGTGACCTCTCGCGGCATGGAGTTTGGCATCTGGGTCGAACCCGAAATGATCAACCTCGACTCCGACATCGCCCGGGCGCATCCCGAATGGATCGTGGGACCTTCCGCCGTTTCCCACAAGGACGGTGGCCGGCTGCCTCTTGAGTGGCGGCAGCAGCACGTGATCGACCTCGTGAACCCGGACGCGTGGCAGTACATCTTCGAACGCATGGATACTTTGCTGCGCGAGAACGACATCAGTTATCTCAAGTGGGACCAGAACCGGGACCTCGTGGAGCACGGGCGTGCGGGCCGGGCCTCCGTTCACGAACAGACCTTGGCCGCGTACCGGCTCTTCGATGCGCTGCGCGTGGCCCATCCCGGGGTTGAAATTGAAAGTTGCTCCTCCGGTGGCGCGCGGGTTGACCTCGGGATCCTTGAGCGGACGGACCGCATCTGGGCTTCGGACTGCAACGACGCCCTGGAACGCCAGACCATCCAGCGCTGGACCGGCATGGTGGTTCCGCCGGAGCTGGTGGGTGGGCACATTGGACCTACGACGTCGCACACCACCGGGCGGACGCACGACCTCTCCTTCCGTGCCATCACTGCATTGTTCGGGCACTTCGGCATGGAGTGGGACGTCCGCTCCGTCACCGGCGCGGAGCGTGAGGAACTCAAGCGCTTCATCGGCCTCTACAAGGAACACCGCGGCCTCATCCACAGTGGACGAATGGTCCGCGCCGACCTGCCGGACGAGTCGCTGATGCTGCACGGTGTTGTTGCGGACGCTGAAGGGCTCGACGCCGGGACACCGGTTGGTGCCACGGCCGCGCTGTTCGCTGTGGTCAGGACCCGGACAGGCTTCGCCGAGCAGCCGGGTCGAGTGGCGATTCCAGGACTGGAGCCCGCACGCTCTTACCGGGTTGAGGCAATCTTTCCTTCACCGGGGGACGCCGATTACGGGCACACGTTCATCGAAGCGAAGCCCGCCCACTGGTTGGCCTCCGGAGCCGAAGCAACGGGACGGTTCCTAGGCGAAGTGGGGCTCCCCATGCCCGTCCTGAACCCGGAGCACGCCATCCTGCTGCGGTTCACGGCCCTCTGACGCTCGCTCACATCCCGAGGGCTTTCCCGGGAACGCTCGCTCACATCCCACGGGCTTGAACCGGACGCTCTTCCACATCCCCCGGGCAACCCGGGAACCCTCACTCACCTAACGCGTGGTTTAGACGGCCTCCGCCAAGTAATCGATGGCCAGCTTGTACCCAAGCACGCCCGCGCCAACGATGATCGCGGTGCAGACTCCCGACAGGTATGAGTGGTGACGGAACTCTTCACGCTGGTGGACGTTGGTGATGTGAACTTCGACGGCGGGTAGCTGCACTGCGGCCAGGGCGTCACGAAGTGCCACGGAGGTGTGCGTATAGGCCCCGGCGTTGATGACAATCCCCACGGCGGTACCACGTGCTGCGTGGATCGCGTCCAGGAGATCGCCCTCGTGGTTCGACTGCACGCAGTCAACAGTGAAGCCGTGGGCTGCAGCCGCCGACATGGCGAGTTGCTCAACGTCGGCCAAGGTGGACGTGCCGTACTTTTCGGGCTCGCGGGTACCCAGCAGATTCAAGTTGGGGCCATTGATCACAAGGATGGTGCCGCGACCGGCTTCGGTGGCGGGAGTGGCTTCAGTCATGGCTCCCAATCTATAGCGGCAGGAGGGTGCCGGGGAATCGCGCCCAAAAGGTGAGAGAGCATCGGCCCAAAACGCTCACGATGTGAGAGAGGATCGGTCAAAACAGGCCGGGAGGCAACAGGCGCCTGTTACTTACGCGTACATTGACCTGGCGATACGGGGCTGCTGAGTCCTGAGGCCTGCGCAGCCACGGGCTCCAGGTCTGCCATGGTGAGGGCAAAGCCAAGGGCGGCATCGGTGGTGGTCTTGGCGAAGATCAGCCCGGCCACCTCGCCCTGCATGGTCAGCAGCGGACCGCCGGAGTTGCCCGGCTGGACGTCACCGGCCAGCTTGTAGACCAGTTCCGGAGAGGGATTGTCGCCGTAGATGTCCGGGACAATAATGGTCGAAATTCCTTGAACGGTGGCCGGCTTTGATTGGAAAGGACCGCCGTGCGGGTACCCGGCAAATGCCGCAGGGCTGCCTTCGGGCAGGTCGGCACTCATCGGCAGGGGGCTGGACTGCAGGCCGTCCACGGCCAGGACTGCGATGTCCCGCTGGGGGTCGAAGTACACCACCCGACCCGGCAACGCACCGCCGTCGGGAACTTCCACCACCGGCTGCGAAACGCCCGCTACCACGTGCGCATTGGTCACGACGCGCCCGGGCGAGACGACGAATCCGGAACCGGTCTGGTTCTGGCCACATTCAAAGGCTGTGCCCGCGATCTTGAGGACGGATTCGGCAGCCTGATTCAGTGCGGGGGTGTCCGTTGAGGCGTTGGGTACGGGCACCGGAGTCACGGGCCCGATGCCCTCGATGAGTTTGGGAATGCCGTCGCCGATCACTGTGGACCGCAGCTGCGCCATGGTGCTCTTGACGGGCGTTGGAGTGATGGTGTCGATGTAGCGGATCACGCGGGAGCCGGCCAGCTGCTGGGAAACAAAAGGCACACCCAGCGAACTGATGCTGAATGCCAGCATGGACATGACCAGCGCAGCCACCGCCACGCTCACCACGCCGCCGATCAACCGGTCGACGGCGTGCAGCGGCTTGATCCGCACGGCGTGGCGGATTTTGCGCCCGATCATGGTTCCCAACCCATGACCCAAAGCAATAAGCACGACGGCGGCACCCACCGTGGCGGTCAGCCTCCAACCGCTGTCCGTCACCCAGCCACTTACGAGCGGCACGGCAACAAACGCCGCGATGGCGCCGACCACAAATCCTGCAATTCCACCCAGCGTGACCATAAAGCCGTTGCGCAGGCCATAGATCAGGTAGGACAGCAGCATCAAGATCAATGCCAAATCCAATATCGTCAAGCCAAACACCAATGCTCCTCATAGCCGGGTAGCGCCAATTGTAGTTGTGGACCCTGACAACCAACCGTTAGTCACATCACCCGCAGCAGCCACCAAAAGCCGGTTCAGGGCCGCCATTTGCGGTGTTCCGCGGCCGAAATCCGCGTAGTTTCAGCGTTTCACGTGCCAAGTACGTCACAGAAGCCTAAAAATTCTGAAACAATGGCCTGAGCGCCACGACCGAAACTTATATTCAGGAGATTTCATGGACATCGAGGTATTGCGCCGCGCACCCCTCTTCGCCACCCTTGACGACGACGCATTCCGCTTGCTGACGGACGAACTCACCGAGGTGGACCTTTCACGTGGAGCTTCGGTGTTCCGCGAAGGCGACCAGGGTGACCAGCTCTACTTCATCGTTTCCGGCAAGGTGAAGCTCGGCCGCACCTCCCCCGATGGCCGCGAGTCCCTGCTGGCCATCCTCGGCCCGGGCGAGCTCTTTGGCGAAATGGCGTTGTTCGACCCCAGCCCGCGTACCGCTACGGCCACCGCTGTTTCGGAAACCCGTCTGGCCGGCCTCAAGAACGAGAGCCTCAACGCGCTGCTCCGCACGCGCCCCGAGGTTTCCGCGCAGCTGCTGCAGGCCCTGGCCCGTCGCCTCCGCCGTACCAACGACTCCCTGTCCGACCTCGTCTTCTCGGACGTTCCGGGCCGTGTTGCCAAGGCCCTTCTGGACCTGGCCGACCGCTTTGGTCGTCCCGCAACGGACGGCGTCCTGGTGGCCCACGAGCTCACTCAGGAAGAACTGGCCCAGCTGGTGGGCGCTTCCCGCGAAACCGTGAACAAGGCACTGGCCGAGTTCGTCCAGCGCGGTTGGCTCCGCTTGGAAGCACGCGCCGTGGTGATTCTGGACATGCAGCGTCTCCGCCAGCGTTCGCGCTAAACGCCTCAACTCAAAGCCGCCCCGGTCGTTACCGGGGCGGCTTTTTTGTTTCGATTACCAGAGTTACCGCGCAGCGCGTAGCAGCCCGAAGAATGCTCGAATGTCCCCGGCTACGAGCGATGGCACTTCCAAGGCGGCGAAGTGGCCGCCCTCCTCAAACCGGCTCCAATGCACGATGTTTGAGTTGTCGCGCTCGGCGAAGACACGGATCGTCTGGAAGTCGTCCTTGAAAACTGCCACCCCGGTGGGCGCCATATTGACCTGGGGCTCTGCCTGGGCTCGCGCGTTATCGAGGTAGCTCCGACTCATGCCTGACGCCGCGTTCGCGAACCAGTTCACGGTGACTTCGGCGAGGATCTTTTCGAGCGGGACCAGCGAGGTGCCGTTTCCGAACGAGTTGAACAACTCGCTGTAAGCCAACAGCCCCACAGGCGAGTCGCTCAGTCCCACGGCCACGGTCTGCGGCCGGCTTGCGTTCATGGTGTTGTAGCCTCCCACTGACTGGAACCATTCCATGTGGGCAAGCCCGGCATAGTCTTGCGGCTCAAGCTTCTCAAACTCGGCGGGGTCACCCGAGGGGAATGAAAAGAGCTGCAGCACGTGGAGGCCAAGGAATCCGTCAGGGTTCAAGAGCCCGAGCTCCCGGGCCACCATCGCGCCGTTGTCAGATCCGTGGATTCCGTAGTGGGTGTAGCCAAGCCCGCGCATGAGAGCGTCATAAGCCCGGGCCACGCGTGCAGTGTTCCACCCGGATTCGGCCACAGGAAAAGAAAATCCGTAGCCGGGGGCATCGGGGACCACTACGTCGAAGGCGTCCTCAGCTCGTCCGCCGTGCGCCACGGGATCGGTGAGTTCATCGATCATGTCAAGGTAGTCGATGGACGAGCCGGGGTACGTGTGGGCCAGGAGCAGCGGAGTGGCTCCCGGATGTGGTGAGCGCACATGGATGAAGTGGAAATGCTGTCCATCGATCTCAGTGGTGAAATGCTGAACGGCGTTGATGCGCGCTTCCTGGGCCCTCCAGTCGAAGCTGGTGGTCCAAGCGTGCACGGCTTCGCGAAGGTAGGAGTTAGGGGTCCCTGCGTCCCAGTCGTCAACGGGCGCCTCTTGGGGCAGCCGGGTCCGGGCCAGGCGCTCCATCAGATCATCAAGTTCCGCCTGGGGAACGTCGAGGCGGAAGTCGCGGATATCGATACTCGCTTCTGTGATATTCATCATGATTAAGACGATACGGTCGATATAGGAACCTTTTCTTCCTAAAAGAATCAGGAATTTCCCACGATGTCTTCTACAGCTGAACGTCTCTTGGCTCTCCTCTCGCTCCTGCAGACCCGGCCCGATTGGACAGGCACGGACCTCGCTGACCGCCTCGGCGTTTCGACGCGCACGGTTCGCAAAGACATCGACCGATTGCGGGAGCTAGGCTACCCGGTGGATGCGACCCGCGGGACAGCGGGAGGCTATCGCCTCGGTGCCGGCGGTAAGCTACCGCCGCTGCTCCTCGACGACGAGGAAGCCGTCGCCGTCGCTATTGGCCTCCGCACGGCAACGGGCATCGCGGGCATTGCCGAGTCGAGTGCCCGTGCCCTCGCGAAACTCGAACAGGTACTTCCGGCGAGGCTGCGGCCCACGGTTACCGCCCTGTCAAAAGTCGACCGCGCACCAGAGAACAACGGAACGGACGCACCCGATCCTGAGGTCAACCACTCTGTTCTAGCGGCCATTGCCGCTGCCATCCGCGACGTCGAATGGTTCCGGTTCGATGACCGCGGTACGTCCAGGCTTGTGGAGCCTTACCGTCTGCTGAACTGGCAACGGCGCTGGTACCTGGTGGGTCGGGACCCTGTCGCCGATGAGTGGGGCGTCTTCCGTGCGGACTTGATAGAACCCCGGATGCCTACCCGCCGTCGGTTCTCCCCGTCACCGCTGCCAGGTGGAGACTATACTGCGTTCGCCATGCGCTCGATCGCCGCCAGCGGCTGGAAAGTGCACGCTCGTCTTCGCGTCGCCGCACCCGCAGAGGCCGTCCTTGCTCGAATCAACCACACGGTCGGGGTGGTGGAGTCGATCTCCGAGACCGAGTCCGTGCTGGTCACCGGAGCCGACAGCCTCGAAACGATCGCCGCGTACATCGGCATGCTTGGCATGGATTTCACTGTCGAGTCGCCACCTGCCTTGGTACCGCACTTGAGGCACCTGGCGGACGTCTACCTCCGGGCGACGAACGGCGAACCGGGCTCGGCTCCGGCTGCGGAAGGGTAGTGAGAGACGGTCGCGCTCAAACCCGCGGGACATGAGAGACCGTCCGGCCCAAACCCGCGGGATGTGAGAGAGGGTCAGATGGGGGGCTAGCGTTCGCGCTGGGGCTCTCCGGCGATGGTCCGTGCTGCCTCGACCTCGAGCATCAGGATTCCGCCTTCGTCCACGAGCTTCGCCTGGTACACATGCGCTTTGCGTTTGTAGCTCAGATAGGCGATGCACCCATTGGAGGCCGCCATTTTCTCGAGCATGATTTCGGAGCCTGGAACCAAAAGCTGACCCAAGGTGAGGCCCACAGTATTCGGCTGTCCAACTTCGTCGCCGAGCGCCGGGGTCTCCCTGAGGGCGATCGCTTCGGCTGCAGTCACCCAGCGACCCCACACGCCCTTGCTTTCCAGGATGCTGGGCTGCTGGTTTACGGGGACTGTTGCGGCAAAGTACCTCGTGTTGAACCGGGCATGCGCAAAGTCCGGGCTTAGCCAGTTCACCAGAGGTTTGAGCAGATCAGTGCGGAGAGACAGCCCACGCTTGGAAAGCATCTCCGTGAATGATTTTTCCTGAGCCGCCACGGCTTCCCGGGCCCGCATCCAATCCACCGTTGAGTTGGCCTCAACGGTGGAGGAAGCATCCGGTCCGGCGAGCAGGACACCGGTTTCTTCAAAGAGTTCGCGGATGGCGCCCACCACGTGACGGCGGGCGAGTCCGACGTCGTCCGTTCCCATATGCTCAGCCCACTGCTGGGGCGTGGGGCCTACCCACCCGACAGGATCGTCGTCGGACGGGTCAAGGGAACCGCCCGGGAACGCGACAACGCCCAACGGCGAGGAACCTGGCCTGTAACCAAGCCAGGTCTCCAAACCGGTGGGCGAGTCGCGCAACAGCACAACGGACGATGCATGGCGGGCGGCCCTGGGGGTCCGCTCGCCAAGTTCAAGCCAGTTTCGAGCCGCCCCTTCGAGTTCGGGAGGCAGTACAAACAGGCGGCGGGCTAGCTGCGGCAAGGGGGTGAACCGGTTCCTTAGCTGAATTCAGCGATGAGCTCGACTTCAACAGGAGAGTCGAGCGGCAGGACAGAAACGCCGACGGCGGAGCGTGCGTGCTTGCCTGCCTCGCCCAGAACCTGGCCGAGGAGTTCGGACGCGCCGTTGATGACGCCGGGCTGGCCGGTGAAGGTGGACTCGGAGGCTACGAAACCCACCACCTTGACGATGCGGGTGATGCGGTCGAGGTCGCCGATGACGCTCTTGACTGCTGCCAGGGCGTTGATGGCGCAGATTGCGGCGTAGCGCTTGGCGTCTTCGGGATCAACAGTAGGTTCGTCGGACGTGCCCAACTCACCGAGGGAGACCTTGCCCTTAGCTTCGAGTTTGCCGTTAATAAAGGGCAGCTGTCCGGACGTGTAAACGTAGTTGCCGGAGACGATGGCCGGCACGTAGTCGGCAACGGGTGCGGCGACCTCGGGGAGGGTCAATCCGAGCTCCGCCAGGCGCTGCTCCACAGCAGACGTGGGGGCACCGGATTCCGCGGGAGACGTGGTTTCTGCGGGGGTGGTCATGGTTACTGCTTCTCCCTCTTCAGGTATGCAACAAGGCCTTTGCCATCGGGGCCACCGACGACCTGGACAAGCTCCCAGCCGTCTTCGCCCCACTGGTCCAGGATCTGCTTCGTGGCGTGGATTATGAGCGGAATCGTGGCGTACTCCCATTTGGTCATGACAGAAAGCCTAGCCCTTGCCGGTAAAGTGGAAAACATGGTGACTCGCAAGAACCCACTATTCGACACTGCCACCACCCTCGGAAAGATTCTAGGTTTCCTCGGTGTGAGCGCGATTTGTGGCGTCCTGGTGGCGGGCCTTCTGGTCCCCGCAGCCGCCGTTTCGGGCAGTGCCGCAAGTGGTTCAATACAGTTCTTTGACACTCTGCCGGCGGAGCTTCAGGTGGATCCGCCCAGCCAGAACACCACGATCCTGGCGAAGGACGGTACGCCGATCGCCTCGATCTACGCGGAGAACCGGACCAAGGTTCCCCTGGATTCGATGAGCCCGTTCATCAAGGACGCTGTCATCGCGATCGAGGACAGCCGTTTCTATGAGCACGGCGGCATCGACACCACCGGCATCATGCGAGCCATTGTCAGCACCGCCCGCGGCAACAAGCAGGGCGCGTCCACCATCACGCAGCAGTACGTGAACAACGTCATCAACGAGTCCCTGGTGGCGTCCGACCGCGAAGAAGACGTCAAGCTCAATGGTGGCGGCAAGGGCGTGGGCGACAAGCTCCGCGAAATGAAGCTCGCCATCGCCCTGGAGAAGAAGTTCTCCAAGGAGCAGATCCTCGAGGGCTACCTCAACATCGTCTTCTTCAACCGTGACGCTTACGGAATCGAAGCTGCCTCCAAATTCTTCTTCAGCACCACCGCCAAGGACCTGACGCTTCCGCAGGCCGCCCTCCTGGCCGGCCTCGTGAACAGCCCCTCGGCGTTCGATCCCATCGCGAACCCGGACAACGCGCAGAAGCGCCGCGACCTTGTCCTCGCTGCCATGGTGAACCAGGGCAAGATCACGCAGGCTGAGTACGACGAAGCCGTTGCCACCCCGGTCACCACCAAGGTCACTCCCGCCCGTCAGGGTTGCGCGTACGCCACCATGGCGCCGTACTTCTGTGACTACGTCCTTCACCTGCTCTTCAACAACCCGGCGTACGGTGACACCACGGAAGAGCGCATCAAGCGCGTCCAGCGTGGCGGCCTCACCATCCAGACCACCCTTGATCCCACCGCCCAGACTGTGGCACAGCAGCAGGTTGATGCCACGGCCGGAGCCAACCCGGACAAGTGGGGGGCCTCGATCACCTCCGTCCAGCCGGGTACGGGCCAGATCGTCAGCATGGCCCAGAACACCGTCTGGCTGCCTCAAGAGGGCAAGTTCGATCAGACCCAGAACTTCAACGTTGACGTCCTGGACGCCAACGGCAACGACCTCAACGGCATCGGTGGCTTCCAACCAGGCTCGACGATGAAACCGTTTACGTTCGCCCAATGGCTGAACGAGGGCAAGTCGATGAACCAGAACATCAACGCGAGCGTCCGTAGGTACGGTGTGAACTTCCCTTGGCGGAACACCTGCTCCACACCGGTGAATGGGTTCTACGACAGGAACGTGGCCGGTAGCTTCGACCTCCAGAACTCGGATGAGGGCTACTACCGGAACATGACCGTCCTTTACGGCCTCATGAACTCCATCAACACCGCGACGTTTGCTTCGGCAGCCCAGGTTGACCTTTGCGGTATTCAGGGCATCGTGGATGCCACCGGCATCCACGGTGGACTCCCGAGCCGCGATGACACGGGCAAGGTCACTGATCCGAACCCCAAGGTTCCGATGACCACGCTGTCCAACCTGATCGGTGCCACTCAGACTGCGCCCCTGACCATGGCCGCCGCTTTCGCGACCTTCGCCGCTGACGGCAAATACTGCGAACCGATCGCCATCACATCGGTGAAGGACCAGTCGGGCGCTGAACTGCCGGCCCAGTCCTCCAACTGTAAGGACGCGGTAAAGCCCGAGGTTGCCCGTGGCGTTGCGTACGCCATGCAGGAAGTTCTGAATGCAGGGTCGGGTTCGCTGATCCGCCCGTCGCTTTCCACGAAGGGCAACTTCCCGGTTGCCGCCAAGACGGGTACCAACGACTCCAACGGTTCAACTTGGGTTGTGGGTTACACCACCGGTCTGGCAACGGCCTCTTGGTTCGGCGACCCGTTGGACAACCAGCTCCGTCCCGGTCGCAATCTGACCGTCAACGGCAAGTTCTACCCGGCCATCGACGGTTACATGATTGCCGGTCCGCAGTTCACCAACTACATGTTGTCGGTTGCCCCGGCCTACGGCACCAACCCGTTCCAGCAGCCGCCGTCCAACCTGCTGGGCACGGCAGCCCCGCAGCGCAACACGACGCAGGCACCCACCACGCCGAACCCCGCACCGTCCTCCGGTAACGGAAACGGCGGCAACGGGAACAATGGCAATAACGGCAACGGCAACAACGATAAGGACTAAGCGTGTCCTTCCGTGATTCACTGGCAAACCGCGTCCGCACCGTCGGGCGCGGTTTCGCCGTCACTACAGCCCTCGGTGCAACAGCCGGCGCGGCAGCAGCTGCCTATGGCTGGTGGGAGAAGGACCAGTTCGAGGTCCGCCACGAAACCCTGCCGATCCTCCCTGAGGGCTCAGCGCCGTTCCGGGTCCTCCACCTGAGCGATATCCACTTCGTTCCAGGTCAGGACAAGAAGGCCCAGTGGCTCCAGTCGTTGGCGGATCTGAAACCCGACCTTGTGGTCAACACCGGCGACAACCTGAGCCACATCAAAGCCGTCGACCCCTTGATCCAGGCCCTGCGCCCGCTGTTGGAATTCCCAGGCGTTTTCGTGCCGGGATCCAATGACTACTACGCGCCAAGAATCAAGAACCCGGCGGGATATTTCCGCGGGCCGTCAAAGCTCAAAACTGAACCTATCAAGCTCGACTGGCCAAAGCTCCGCTCTGCGTTCGGCATGGGCGGGTGGATCGATCTCACCAACCGCGCCCAGTCAGTGGTCCTCAACGGACTGCGCTTCGATTTCTCCGGAATCGACGACCCGCACCTCAAACGGGAACGCTACGCCGGCTGGCCCCGCGGAACCGTCAACCAGGATGCGCGCCGCCATCTGAAGGTCGGCGTCATTCACGCTCCGTACCAGCGCGTGCTGGACCACTTCACCGAGGCCGGAGCAGACCTGATCCTCGCCGGCCACACGCACGGCGGTCAGATCTGCATCCCCGGCTACGGCGCCTTGGTCTCCAACTGCGACCTCCCCACGTGGCGCGCAAAAGGCCTCCACGACTGGGAAAGTAATGAATTCACCACACCAGTGAACGTCTCCGGCGGTATCGGTACGTCGCGTTTCGCGCCAGTCCGGATCGCCTGCCGCCCGGAGGCAGTCCTGCTCACCCTCACGGCACGCAGCTAAACGCAGAGGGATCATTACGATCCTCAATAACTGGGTCAAACATTTCACCTACGTTGCGTTGACCTGTGAAACGAATCACGCCATGACATAGGGTAGTTGCTACGGGAAACTACCTCCGCACCATCTGAAGATCCAGCTGTTGAGAAGCGGGCATGTCCAAGCAAACGTCATTTTTCACCTCCGTCGGCCGCCTGTACCCTCATGTGCGGCCCATCCTCCCCCGCCTGTTCATGGGCCTGATCTGCGCCTTGCTCGCGAGCATTGTTGCACTGACGATCCCGCAGGTACTGCGGGTCCTCGTCAACAACTCTTTGCAGCCCGGCGGTTCCACGGACGCAGTCTGGATCGCCGCCGTCGTGATTCTTGCGTTGGGTGTGGCTGAAGCCGGCCTGGTGGCGTTGCGCCGGCAGTTCGTCATCAACCCCGCCACCACCGTTGAGACCAGGATGCGCGTGACCCTGTACGGGCACTTGCAGCAGCTCACCGTGGCGTTCCACGACCGCTGGGGTTCGGGCCAGCTGCTCTCCCGTGCCATGACGGACCTGAGCTTCCTGCGCCGCTGGATGGCCTTCGGCGCGATCATGCTGGTGGTCACCACGCTGACGGTGATCATCGGCGTTGGCGTGATGTTCTCCATGAGCTGGCAACTGGCGCTGATTTTCCTGGGCGCGGCCGTGCCGATCATGATCAACTCCTTCCGCTTCCGCCGCCGCTTCAGCCTGGTCACCCGCCTGAGCCAGGACCAGGCCGGCGACCTCGCCACCACCGTGGAGGAATCCGTCCACGGCATCCGCGTCCTGAAGGCCTTCGGCCGGAGCCGCGAAGCACTGGAAAACTTCAACGGCCAGGCCGAGGAACTTCGCCAGACCGAGATAGCGAAGGCCAAACAGCAAGCCGGCTTCACCTTGGTGGTCACGCTCCTTCCGGAGCTGGCCTTGGGCGTCGGTTTGGTGGTGGGCATCATGCTCGCAGCCAGCGGGGAGCTGAGCATCGGCGCGCTGGTGGCCTTCTTCGCAACCGCCGCCGTGGTGGCCACGCCCGTGGAATTCTCGGGCATGCTCCTTGCCATGGCACTGACCGCGAAGACCGCCCTGGACCGCCATTTCGAAGTCATGGACACGGAGAACACCATCACCTCGCCGAGCCAGGCCACGGTGCCGGAAACGGTAAAGGGCGCCTTGCGCTTTGAGCATGCGGGTTTCGGGTTCGACGACGGCGGTTCGCTCCTGCACGACCTCACCCTGGATATCCGCCCGGGCGAGACCATGGCCCTGGTGGGCATCACCGGCAGCGGCAAGAGTGCCATGCTCCAACTGGTCCCCCGCCTGTACGACGTGACCCAGGGCGCCGTGACCATCGACGGCGTGGATGTCCGCGACTACGACATTGACGAGCTCCGCAGGATCGTCGCCGTGGCCTTCGAGGACACCACGTTGTTCTCCAGTTCGGTGCGCGACAACGTTCTCCTGGGCGCTCCCGATCCGAGCGACGCCGCCTTGGATGAAGCCCTGGACGTAGCGCAGGCCCAGTTTGCCTACTCGTTGCCCGACGGCGTGGACACGCTCATCGGCGAAGAGGGGTTAAGCCTCTCCGGCGGCCAACGCCAGCGCATTGCCCTGGCCCGTGCCATCGCTGCCAAGCCGAGGGTCCTGGTCCTGGACGATCCCCTGTCCGCGCTGGACGTGAACACCGAGGAACGCGTAGAGGCCCGTTTGCGGGAAGTCCTGCGCGAGACCACCACGTTGATCGTCGCGCACCGCCCTTCCACTGTGGCTCTGGCGGACCGGGTGGCGTTGCTCGAAAACGGAACCATCACCGCCGTCGGGACCCATACGGAACTGCTGGCCGACAACGATCATTACCGCTACGTCATCGCCAGCCTGGACACCGGTCCCAAGGACCTGGACACCGAACTGGACGAGCTCGAAGAAGCAGAGGAGGCACGCCGGTGAGTGCCGCAACGTTTGGAACCGCCAACGAGGACAACACGCTCCTCACCAAAGCAGACAGCAAAGCCGTACGACGCCGGTCGCTCGCCTTGCTTGCCTCGCTCATCCGCCCGGTTCGGTTGCGTTTCTGGCTGACGATCGTGATGGTGGTGGTCTCGCAGCTCACCCGCGTTGCCGGGCCCGCACTGATCGCCTTCGGCATTGACAACGCCCTTCCCGCGCTCCAGTCGGGCAATAACGGCCCCTTGGTGTGGGCCGGAGCCCTGTACCTGGCCGCTGCGATCGCCACCGCCGGCATGACTGCGCTGTACGTGACCTCCACGGCCCGGCTGAGTCAAGCCATGCTCCTGGATCTCCGGCTGCGCGTTTTCCGGCACACGCAGCGGCTGAGCCTTGAGTTCCACGAGAAATACACGTCCGGGCGCATCATTGCCCGGCAGACCTCGGACCTTGAAGCACTCCGCGAACTCCTGGACTCCGGTGTCAGCTCTTTGGCATCAGGCATGCTGTTCATGCTCTTCACGGCAGTCACGGTGTTTGCGCTGGATTGGCGCAGCGGTTTGATCATGCTGGCTGCCGGCGTACCCATGTTCTTCCTGGCCCGTTGGTACCAGAAGCACTCGCAGATCGCCTTCCGCGAATCACGGGTGGTGTCTGCCAGGTTGATCGTCCACTTCGTGGAGACCATGACCGGCATCCGCGCTGTGAAGGCCTTCCGCAAGGAGTCCGAAAACGCTGACCGGTACGGCGAGTTGGCTGAGGATTACCGGAAGAACACCGTCCGCTCCATCAACCTGAACGGCATTTTCCAGCCGGGTCTGGTGCTGATCGGCAACGTCTGCGTCGCCGTGGTCCTGCTGTTGGGTGGCTTCCGCGTCCTGGGTGGCGACCTCGCCGTCGGCGTCCTGCTGGCCCTGATCCTGTCCACCAAGCGGTTCTTCCAGCCGGTGGACCAGATGGCGATGTTCTACAACTCCTTCCAGAGCGCACAGGCAGCGTTGGAGAAGGTATCCGGGCTCCTCGAAGAAGTTCCCACGGTCCGTCCGCCCAAGAACCCGGTGCCGTTGAAGAGTTCCCGGGGTGAGATCGACTTCAAGGGCGTGGAGTTTGGCTACAGCGACGGCCACGTGGTTGTTCCTACCCTGGATCTGCACATCCCGGCGGGACAAACTATCGCGCTGGTGGGCCAGACAGGTGCCGGCAAGTCCACGCTGGCTAAGCTCGTGGCCCGCTTCTATGACGTCACGTCCGGTTCCATCACCTTGGATGGGGTGGACCTACGGGACCTGGCGACTACCGACCTCCGCCGTGCGGTAGTCATGGTGACCCAGGAAGCGTTCCTGTTCAGTGGCTCCGTGGCGGACAACATCGCGTTGGGCCGGCCTGAGGCGTCGAGGGCCGAGATTGAAGCTGCTGCGGCCGCTGTGGGAGCCCACGAGTTCATCACCAGCCTGCCCGAGGGCTACGACACGGACGTCAACAAGCGCGGCGGGCGGGTGTCTTCAGGCCAGCGACAGCTCATTGGTTTCGCCCGGGCCTTCCTTGCCGCACCTGCCGTGCTGATCCTTGACGAAGCAACGTCCTCCCTGGACATTCCGTCCGAGCGGATGGTTCAGCAGGGCCTCGCCCAGCTCTTGGAAGGCGTAGCCGGCGGGAACTCCGCCCGCACAGCAATCATCATCGCCCACCGCCTCTCCACCGTAGAGACAGCCGACAGGGTTCTGGTGGTCCACGACGGCCGCATCGTGGAGGACGGAACGCCCGCCGAGTTGATCAGTGGAGGCGGGCGCTTTGCCCAGCTGCACGGGGCCTGGCGGGACTCCCTGGTGTAGCTTTCGCGGCCCTGCGGCTGTGACGAGGCACACCGGCTCCTCGATTTCGCATCACGGGACGTTTCGGCTATTCTTGAACAGTTGCTTTCGCAGCGGATCGGGATGTAGCGCAGCTTGGTAGCGCGCTTCGTTCGGGACGAAGAGGTCGCAGGTTCAAATCCTGTCATCCCGACCAAAACAAAGAGGGTCTTCCACATGGAAGACCCTCTTTTGTGTTTCCCTGCCCTTGCGAATGAGCAAAAAGAAAACCCCGGAGCATCGCTCGTCACGCTCCGGGGTTTCTTTTACTACAATTGATTTACATGGGATCCGGCCAGTTGCCGATCGACATGGTTGAATATGTCGGTTCAACGGTGGTCGTGTCCTTGCTCGGCGCTGTGACGCTTGCGCGCATAGGATCGGGCCAGTTGCCAATAGCACTGACAGTGCTGGAATCGGCTGCGGGAGCAGCAGAGACCACACCGGGAGCCGCGACCGCGAACGTCAGTGCGCCTGCCACGGCTACTGAAGCAATGATTTTCTTGAACATGATGTAGTACCCCAATGCGAGTCGGATTCGTTACGGAAATTGCACGGTCCCTGTTGACATACATTGTAAAATGTTTTCCACAGAGACTGTCAAGGTTTTGGTCAAAAGACACCTGTAGGAGGGACCCGTGGGAAACGGATTCGGCGAGAAGCTACGTGCCGAACGGCTCGAACGTGGGTTAACGCAGGCAGAACTCGGCAAAAACCTGTATTCGCCCAGCTACATTTCGCTGCTCGAAACAGGCCGTCGAGAACCAACGGCTGAGGTCATCGAAGAACTGGCACGCCGGCTTGAACTCGCGCCCAAAGCCTTGGAAGCGTGGAGCCAACCCGTTTCCGTGAGCGACGCCGAGTACGTCCTCGCCGGGCTCTACGCCCGGCAAGCCTGGGACCTCCGGGACTACCAACTTGCCGCCAGCCACGCCGCCACCGCCGCGCAGATCGCCCTCGAGGCCAAGAACAACAGCGCTTGGTGGAACATGACGTACATGCAGGCCGAATGCGTCATGAAGCAGGGGCAGCTGAAGGAATGCCAGCAAATCGTTGAGCACCTCCTGGAACACCCCATGGCCACCGAATCCGCCGGCCTGGGAGTGCGCGCCTGGCAGATGCTTGCCGCGGTGTGTCACGGACAAGGTCAGCTGGCCACCGCCGTCGAGCATGCCAAGCAAGCCGTCAAGCTCAGCGAGCAGCTGCCCAAGGGATCCACGCTCATCATCGGCGCGCACCGCGCGCTGATCGGCGCGCTTGCCGAGAGCGGCAAGCTGGATGAAGCGTGGACGTACTGCCTGGCCATGATCGAGCACATGGACGAGCACTCCATGTCCCAACTCGCAGGCGAAGTGGCCTGGGTGGTGGGCAACGTGGCCTTCATGCGCCACGACTATGTGGAGGGCATCAAGCACCACGAGCGCGCAGCCAAGCTCCTCTCCCCCGCCAACGACATCGAACTGTGGGCCCGCTTCAACAAAGCATCCGCAGCGGTCCGCCTATCCTCGGGGATCGTGGAACCGGAAACCCTCTCCGCCATTGAGCGTGCGGAACTCGCGCTGTCCATTGTGGGCGGAAACAAGACCGACCAACTGGAGGTCGCCTTCATCCGCGCCCGCTGGCTGTACCTGACCGGTGACATTCCGGCCGCCGTCGACAAACTCCGCGAAATCCATGCAGACCGCAAGGTCCTGGCCAGGCACACGGCCGGCGAAGTCTCGCTGCTGCTCGGCAAGTCGTTGAAAGCCGCCGGCGAAGCCTCTGAGGCACTGCAGTTCCTCGAAGAGGCCCAGCACGACTTCAGCGCTGCCGGAGCCTCAGACAGGGTCCAGCAAGCCATGGATGCCGTCCTCGAGATCCGCCTGGCCGAGCGCCGTGCCGCGAAAGAACACTCGGAAGCCTGATTTAACCCAAGTAAGTCGCAGTTCAGGCCGTTCTGAGAGCTCAAAAACGGCCTGAACTGCGACTCAGTTGGGTGCCTAGGCGAAGGTGCGGCCCGTCAGCTTCTCGTAAGCCTCCACGTAACGCGCGCGGGTACGCTCCACTACCTCGGCGGGCAATGCCGGCGGCGGGGTGTCCGAGGACTTGTCCCAGCCGGACTCGGCTGACGTCAGCCAGTCGCGGACGTACTGCTTGTCATAGGAGGGCTGCGACTTGCCCGGCGCGTACGTGGACGCTTCCCAGAACCGTGAAGAATCCGGGGTCAGGACTTCGTCGCCCAGCGTGATGATGCCAGTGGCTGCATCAATGCCGAACTCCACCTTGGTGTCGGCCAGGATGATGCCGCGTTCGCGGGCTATCTCCTCGGCGCGGGTGTAGATCTTCAAAGTCAACTCGCTGAGGCGGGCTGCGATGTCGTCGCCCACCATGGCCACGACGTCGTCGTAGGTGATGTTGACGTCGTGCTCGCCCACCTCGGCCTTGGCCGACGGCGTGAACAGGGCTTCGTCCAGGCGGGAACCATCCACGAGGCCTTCGGGCAACGGGATCTCGCAGACCGTGCCGGATTCCTTGTACTCCACCAGGCCGGAGCCAGTGAGGTAGCCGCGGGCAATGCACTCCACCGGGAACATGTCCAGCTTCTTGCAGATCATGGCCCGGCCCTCGACGGCGGCAGGAACGCCACCCTCAACCGTGGACGCCAGCACGTGGTGCTCAACGTCCAACTGGTCGAACCACCATAGGCTCAGCTGGGTCAGGACGCGGCCCTTGTCCGGGATTTCGCTGCTCAACACGTGGTCGTACGCGCTGATGCGGTCACTGGCTACCACCAGGACGCACTCCTGGCCGATCTTCTCCGTGATGGCTTCGTCGGCCGGGACGTAGAGGTCGCGGACCTTGCCGGAGTAAACGTGCGTCCAACCCGGCAGGTCCAACGTTTCAGTTTTGAAGCCGCCCGTGGGGATGCCGTCAGTCATGCTCAGGCCTGCACTTTCGGGATGGTGCCGGTGGCGGTGTACGGCACGCGGATTTCGCCGCGTGCGGCTTTGCCTCCGATGTCCGTACGGAACTGTGAGCCTTCAAGCTGAACCAGCTCGACGCCGTCGTACGCTTTTTCGCGGGCCTCCACCAGATCCGAACCGAGCGCAACAACGGCCAGGACGCGACCACCTGCGGAGACCACTTTGCCTTCGTCATCCAGTTTGGTGCCGGCGTGGACCACGTGAACGCCGTCCAACTCGTCAACCTTCTTCAGGCCGCGGATGCGGTCGCCGGTGCGGGGCGCGTCAGGATAGTTTTCGGCGGCCACGACGACGGCGACTGCAGTGTCCTTGGACCAGCGCAGCTCTTCTGCGGTGTCCAGTTCGCCCTTGGCAGCTGCCAGCAGCAGCGCCCCGAGCGGGGTCTTGAGGCGGGCCAGGACAGCCTGTGTCTCGGGATCGCCGAAGCGGACGTTGAACTCAATGACGCGGGTACCGCGCGAGGTCAGTGCCAGGCCGCAGTAGAGCACGCCGACAAAGGGGGTGCCGCGGCGCGCCATCTCGTCCACGGTGGGCTGCGCCACGCGGTCGATGACTTCCTGGACCAGCCCTGCAGGAGCCCACTCAAGCGGGGTGTACGCGCCCATGCCGCCGGTGTTGGGGCCTTCGTCGTTGTCGAAGATGCGCTTGAAGTCCTGCGCCGGGGAGAGCGGGACGGTGGTGCGGCCGTCGCAGAGGACGAACAGGGAAACCTCGGGGCCGTCGAGGAACTCCTCGATGACCACGGTTCCACCGGCGTCGAAGCACGCTTGGGCGTGTGCCAGGGCTTCGGCGCGGTCCTTGGTGACCACCACGCCCTTGCCGGCGGCCAGGCCGTCGTCCTTAACTACGTGCGGTGCGCCGAACGTGTCCAGGGCGTCTGCAGCTTCCTCGGCGTTGGTGGCCACGCGGGCCATGGCCGTAGGGACGTTGGCTTCGGCCATGATCTGCTTGGCGAAGGCCTTGGAAGCCTCCAGCTGGGCAGCTTCCTTGCTGGGACCGAACACCGGGATGCCGGCTTCGCGGACGGCGTCGGACACACCGGCAGCCAGCGGCGCCTCGGGTCCTACGACAACCAGGTCCACGCCCAGCTTGATGGCGAGGGCAGACACGGCTTCCGGGTTGTTCCCGTCAATCGCATGGGTGGGAACGAGTTTGCTGATGCCCGCGTTGCCCGGGGCCGCGTGGACCTCGGAAACGTTGGGATCTTCAAGCAGAGAGCGGACAATGGCGTGTTCGCGGCCGCCTGGGCCAATGACGAGTACCTTCACAGTCCTCAAGGGTACTTTGTGAAGGGCCCGCGGCCTAAGCTGTGTCATTCACCGGACCCTGCCGCGCCCTAGACTTGGCTTATGCCCATGAGTTCGCATGAAACGTTCAACGTTGAGTCCGCGGTGGAACTGGCAGTGATCGAACGAAGTGGCTTTATTGAGTCCCGGCACATCGGCGCGGCCGTTGTTCTCGCCGGCGACGGCTCGGTGGTCACCCGTCTTGGTGACATCGATGCCCCCATCCTGGCCCGCTCCACCCTCAAGCCCTTCCAAGCCCTGGCCTCCATGCAGTCCGGTGTGCCCCTGCGTGGCGCACAGGTTGCTGTTGCGTGCGGCAGCCACACCGGATCCCTGGATCACATGGACGTTGTGGAGGGAATGCTCAAAGCGGCGGGCGTGAAGGAAGAGAACCTCCAGTGCCCCACCGCTTGGCCGCAGGACGAGACTGCCCGCAACTGGCTGGTCCGGTCGGAGCGGGGTCAGTCCAAGCTGGCCTTCAACTGCTCCGGCAAGCACGCCGCTTTCCTGTGGGCCTGCACCGAAAACGGCTGGGACCTCCGCAGCTACCTTGAGCCGAACCACCCCCTCCAGCAGAGGGTCCGGTCCGTCATTGAGGAATACAGCGGCGAAACCATCTCCCACCTGGGGATCGACGGTTGCGGCGCTCCCGTTGCCGCAATCTCGCTGACCGGACTGGCCCGTGCGTACTCCCGTTTGGCCAAGTCTCCGGGGGATAAAACGTCCAACGCCCGGGCCGCCACCATCGCCACCTCCATGCTCGACTACCCCTGGGCCGTCCAAGGAACGGGCGAGTCCAACACGATCGTCATGGAAGAACTCGAGGTCCTGGCCAAAATCGGTGCCGAGGGCATTCTGGTCCTGGCCACATCCACCGGCGCAACGGTGGCCGTGAAGATGCTGGACGGGAACCTCCGCGCAACGTCCTTGGTGGGGCTCACCCTCCTGGCCGTGAGCGGCGCCGTGGACATCCCTGCCGTTTCCAATGTCCTGGAACGCATAGTGGAGCCCGTCCTCGGAGGCGGACGCACCGTGGGCAAAATCCGGCTGGGCCACGCTGTCTCAGCCCTGCTCGACTAGATCTCTGAGGAGAGAACCCTTGGCCGTTGCACGACGCCGCGTCGACATTGAGGAAGGCCGCGCCGCGCTGGCAGCCTGGCGGGCCGCCGTCGAACCTTCCGGTACTGCCGCCGGTTCGCCGGGTGCCGCCGCCGGGAACGCGCCGTCGCGCTCGTTAATTGCGACGGCGGTCCGCTACTCCCTGGAGGAAGTCACCGCCCGCGCGCCCGGCAATTCGGTGGAGGTCCGGGTGCCGCCCTTCGGCGTCACCCAATGTGTGGAGGGTCCCCGCCACACGCGCGGAACTCCCCCGAACGTGATCGAGTGCGACGCCGCCACGTGGCTTTCCTTGGTGACCGGCAGTCTGTCGTGGGCGGACGCGGTTTCAACCCACCGGGTGACCGCGTCCGGCCTACGCGCGAACCTCTCCGAACTGCTCCCGCTCTAGGGAGTTTTTGTACAGCTGATGCCCCTAAGACCGTGTCTTAAGGGCATCAGCTGTACAAAACTATCCGGTTAGTCCGGGCAGACCGGGGTTGTTGACTGCCCCTTCTTGCTCATCTCGAACTGCGGGATGTCGCTGGCGGCAGGACCGCCGCGGAACTTCGGCGAGGGCTCCTGGCCACCGCTGATGCGATCCAGTTCCTGCTGTGCATAGACGTCTTCCTTGCCGAGCATGATGGCCGTGTCCTCGTTGGTGATCTCACCGTTGAAAGCGCGGAGCATAACGCTGCGGTCGAACTGGCCTTCCCATTTGGCGACCACGAACGTTGCCACACAGTTGCCGAGCAGGTTCACTACGACGCGCATGGAGTCCATGAGGCGGTCGGCTCCGAGAAGGAGGGCGACGCCGGCAACCGGGAAGATACCGAGGGCGGCAGCGGTAGCGGAGAGTGCCAGGAAGGACGAACCCGGTACGCCCGCCATGCCCTTGGAGGTCAGGAGCAGCACACCCAGGGCAGCCAGCTGCTGGCCGAGATCAAGATTGTGGCCGAACGCCTGTGCCAGGAACAGCAGCGAAATCGAAAGGTAGATCGCGGCGCCGTCGAGGTTGAAGGAATAGCCGGTAGGAACTACCAGGCCGGTGGTGGCACGGGAGCAACCGGCGTTGGTCAGCTTGGTCATGATGCGCGGCATCACAGCTTCTGTGGACGCAGTGCCCAGTGCCAGCAGGAACTCTTCACGGGTGTACTTGAGGAACTGCCACAGCGGAACGCGGGCGAAGCCCCAGGCCACCACGAACAGCAAGCCGATAAAGATGATGGCTGCTCCGTAGCAGGCGGCTATCAGGAGAGCATAGGTGCTCAGAGTGCTGATCCCGTACTGGCCAATGATGAAGGCCATGGCACCGAAGGCACCGATGGGGGCCACCCTCATGATCCAGGACATGATCTTGAAGATCAGCTCCAGGACGGTTTCCATGAGGCTGATGACCGGCAGGCAACGCTCGCGGCCGATGACCACAATGGCGGCGCCGAAGAAGACTGAGAAGAACAGCACCTGAAGCAGGCTGTTGTTGGCAAAAGCACCGATCACGCTGACGGGAATGACATCCAGGATGAACGCTGCGGCGTCCTTGGGAGGCGCGTTTCCGGTCTTGGCGTTCAGTGCGTCCTGGGAGAGCGTAGCGGGGTCGATATTAAGGCCAGCACCAGGCTGAACGATATTTCCGACGATGAGCCCGAAGACGAGGGCGAAAAGAGTGGCGCCGGTGAAGTACAGGAGCGCCTTGACCCCGACCCTTCCGACCGCCTTGACGTCGCCCACTGCCGAGATGCCCGTGACGATCACGAGGAAAATCAGCGGAGCGATGATCATTTTGATGAGTTGAATGAATCCATCGCCCAGTGGCCGGAGGGCTGACCCAATGGTCGGCCAAAAATGACCGATGAGTACACCTGCGACGACGGCGATCAGGATTTGAAAAAAGAGCGACTGGTACAGCCGCTTTTTCTTCTGCGGGGCCGAACTCGCCTTCAGCGCCGCGGAGTCTGGGATCTTCATTGATCTGAACCAATCAGTTGGGAACAGCCCCACATTTTGAGGGGGTTTTTCAAATGTAATCCCGCTCACACCATTCCGCAAGGGGAAAATGTTATTCCGTATTGTGGAAGTCACATTCGGTTTGGAGGGCGAGTGCCCGCTCCTCCATCACCGCCTTTGGCGCAGAAATGCCCGCGACACACCCCTTCGCAGGCGTGTCACGGGCATTCAGAAATCAAAGTGGGTGGTGGCGGTACGCGAGCACCCACGCGGGACGGGTGGTTGACGCTAGCCGCGGCCCACGAATGGCATGCCGGCAGCCGTTACCACCAGGGAACCCACACTGGCCGACGCCGGCATGTTGGCCATCATCAGCACAGCCCGGGCGGCGTCGTCCACGGGGAACATGGGCTCCACCTTCCGGCTGCCGTCGGCCTGCAGCGCCCCGGAGCCCACGCCGATGGTGTCCATGATTTCGGTGCGGGTATTACCGATGTCGATCTGCCCGCAGGTGATGCCAAACTCCCGACCGTCGAGCTCGATGCTCTTGGTCAGGCCCGTCATCGCATGCTTGGTCACGGTGTACGCCACAGACCTGGGCCTGGGCGAATGCGCCGAAATGGAGCCGTTGTTGATGATGCGGCCACCCCGGGGCTCTTGGGCTTTCATGGTCCGCACAGCTTCGGCGGCACACAGCATGGAGCCGGTCACATTAACCTGCAGCGTCGCATTCCAGTCGTCCACACTGATCTCGCCGACGTCTCCGGCCGGCCCAAAGATCCCTGCGTTGTTGAACAGCACATCAACCCGGCCCCAGCGCTGGCGGACCTCCGCGAAAAGGCGCGCGACGTCGTCGGGCGCTGTCACGTCGCACGGAACCGCAAACGCCTCCGGATGGTCACCGGCAGTCTCCAGCAGTTGCGCCTCACGACGCCCCGCCAGCGCCACCCTGTAGCCATCGGAGAGCATCAGCCGGGCGACGGCCCGCCCGATCCCCGAACCTGCCCCGGTGACGACGGCGACCCTCGGGTCTGTGGGCGGGCTGGAGTCAGTCATGTGGTTGCCTTTCGGGGAAATGCGGGTGGCAGCGTCAGCGTGCGGCGTCGGCAGGCTGGGGTGAGGTTGCTTGGGCTGAGGTTGCTTGGGCTGAGGTTGCTTGGGCTGAGGTTATCGGCCAGCCTATGACAGTCTTCGGACGCGGCGTGGCATATGTCCTGACCTTGGACGTGGACAGGCCAAGGCGGACCAGGGACTCGGCAATGGTGACTGCTGCGGCCACTCCGTCCACAACGGGGACGCCGGTGCGCTGGCGGATCTCCTCGTCGAGTCCGGCCATGCCGCCGCAGCCGAGGACGATCACTTCGGCTTTGTCACTGTTCACTGCTTCCTCGGCCTGGCCCACGATCGCCTCGACAGCACGCTCCGGGAATTCCTCGAGTTCCAGCACGGCCATGCCACTGGCCCTCACAGAAGCGCAGCGCGCTTCCAGGCCGGCGAGTTTGAGGCGGTCCTCGATGAGCGGCACCGCGCGGTCCAGTGTGGTGACCACCGAATACTTGTGGCCCAGGAACATCGCGGTGCTGGCTGCGGCCTCGGTGATATCGACCACGGGGACATCCAGGAGTTCCTGGAGGCCCTCGCGGCCGTGCTCGCCATAGCCGGCCTGGATGACGGCATCGAAAGGCTCGGGGTAGTTGACCACGGCATCCATGACGGCGATCGCGGCGAGGTAGCTCTCAAAGTTTCCCTCGCAGGAGTCGGCGCCGAAACGCGGGGTGATACCGATGATCTCGGTACCAGGAGCGGCCACCGCACGGGCCTGGGCTGCGATGGAGTCCGTCATGGACTGGGTGGTGTTGACGTTTGCGACAAGGATGCGCATGGGGGTTCCTCTCAACGGCAGCGCCCGTCCTGCCCGATGAACCGGGGAGTACGGGCGACGCCTTGATGCTCGATGAGTCAGTGGGTGCTGGCGACAGCGATCGGCTCGCCGGAGACGTCCTCGTGGACCTGTTTCTTATCCGCGACAGCGAAGTACGTCAGGGCGGCGACGCCGGCTCCGATGAACCACGCGAACGGTGCAGCTGCTGCCAGCCCGGGAATGAAGGCGATAGCGATGGCGAGGCCGGCTGCCGGAAGCATCGCGATGATTGCTTTCGGGTTCACACCGCGCTTGTAGAAGTAGGCACCCTTGGGGTCCTCGGTATAGAGCTCGGGGACGTTGACCTTGCCGCGGCGGACCAGCCAGTAGTCGGCCATGACCACGCCGAACAGCGGGCCAAGCAGCGCGCCGAGGCCACCCAGGAAGTACACGATCACAATCGGGTTGTTGTAGAGGTTCCACGGGAGGATCACCAGGCCAATGGTTCCACTGACCCACGCCGCCTTGCGGAAGTTCAGGTGCCGCGGGAACAAGTTGGTCAGGGCGTAAACCGGAGCCACGAAATTGGCCATCAGGTTCACGGCGACGGTCAGGATCAGCAGGGCGAGGCAGGCCAGGACCAGCAGGAGCGTGTTCGGGATGCTCTGGACGATGTCCGAGGGGCTCTCGATGACAGTGCCGTTGATCTTGTACTGCCCACCGGCCATGACCACGACGATTGCGCCGAAGACCAGCATGTTGATGGGGATGCCCCAGAAGTTGCCCTTGACGATCGACTTCTTGGAAGCCGACGAACGCGTGAAGTCGCAAAAGTTCAGGACGAACGTTCCGTAGATGGAAACCCACAGTGCACCACCGGCAAAGATGGTGAGCCACATTTCGGTGCCTTCCAGACCCTTGATGCCGCTCCACTGGATGGCTCCGCCGGCTTCGATGAAGACCCACACCGCGATCGCAGCCATGGTCACCAGGATGACGGGGCCGGCGAAGGCCTCGTATTTACGGATCATTTCCATGCCGAAGCTGACGATGACCAGCTGGACAATCCACAGCGCCACGAAGGAGAGCCACCCCAAGGTGGAGAGGCCGAGAATGGAGTTGCTGTCCAGGTCCTTCAGTCCGGGGGCCATGGCCACCAGCATGACGCGGAGGACCACCGAAGCCAGGTAGGTCTGGATGCCGAACCACGCCACGGCAACGGCGCCGCGGACGAGGCTGGCAATCTGTGCCCCGCGGATGCCGAAGCTGATGCGGCTCATGACCGGGAAGGGTACGCCGGTCTTTTCGCCCATGAACCCCGAGAAGTTCAGGAGGGCGAAAAGGAGGATGGCGCCGATTCCGAGGGCCACCAGAATCTGCCAGCCGCCCAAACCAAGGGAGAACAGGCCGATGGCGAAGGCATAATTACCCAGGCTGTGGACGTCGTTGGCCCAGAGGGTAAAGATGCTGTAGCTGGTCCACTTGCGGCCCTTGGCCTTGGTGGGAGCGAGGTCGATGTTGTAAAGACTGGGGCTGATGGTACGGCCTGATGCTTCGGAAGCAATGGCGCAGAGGTCGGTGTTGCCCACGACCGGGTGGTTGGGGCCACCTGCGTCCTTGTCTCCCGGAGTCTCAGTGACGCCGACTGATGAAGTCGTCTGCATCGTGGATCTCCACTTCATACTGATTCCACAATGCGGAATCTAGTTATTGAATAGTGAAAGCACTCTATGACTCAGGTCACGTAACGTCAAGGGTTCCAGGTGTATGCAGGGTCACATTCGGTTGCTTGGGCAGCGGTTTCCCAGTTGACTGTTTCGGATACGCAATCCGTGTTGACGCTGCCCATCAGCGGACGTAATCTCGAATTGCAGAATTTTATTCTCACAATACGAAATTCCATGAGCGCCCCCACAGAGCAAGCGCCCAGACATTCAATGAAGAGAGGTTGGACGTGGCTGCAGGAGAAGAGACCTCACACATCCTCAGCGGGTTGACTGCCCAGCTGCCTGATCGTGATCCGGAAGAGACCGCGGAGTGGATTGAGTCCCTTGATGCGTTGATCGCGGAGCAGGGTACCGAGCGTGCCCAGTACATTATGCGGAGTTTGCTCCAGCGTGCTGGTGCGAGGTCGGTGGGTGTGCCGATGGTGACGACCACTGATTATGTGAACACGATCCCGGTGGACCAGGAAGCGCAGTTCCCGGGGAACGAGGAGTTCGAGCGCCGGTACCGTGCGTACATGCGGTGGAACGCCGCGGTCATGGTGCACCGTGCGC
>NZ_JBFRDF010000004.1:0-486189 GCF_052113445.1 Paenarthrobacter sp. YAF11_1 | reverse complement strand
TACATGAAAGCCGTCCCCGACCAAATCCGCCAATACATCCCCAACGACTTCGCCTCCCTCGGAGCAGACGGCTTCGGCTTCTCCGACACCCGCCAAGCCGCACGCCGCTACTTCAAAAACGACACCCACTCCATCGTCGCCAAAACCCTCCAGTTGCTGGCGGCGAGGGGCGAGGTCGATGAGGGCGCGCCGTCGTACGCTATTGACCGCTACAAACTGCTCGACGTGAACGCCGGTACCACCGGCGGAGCAGGCGGCGACGCCTAACAACCGCACAAACGACAGTTGGCGGCAGTGTTCGTGAAGAACACTGCCGCCAACTGTGTTTCGCGGGTTTCTTGGGCCCGGACCTAGGTCCCCAGGTTCCTCCGGTCCACCACAAAGCCGGTTGCCGCGTTTTCGCGGACGGCGTTGATGCCGGCCACTACGGCCTTCAGGTTCGGAAATTGTGGCGACACTGCCACAATCGTGCCGTCCTCGGCGGTGAGCCTAAACCGGAATGAGTTGGATCCTGCCTTCAGAATTTCGAAATTGCCAGCCATTTTCCCCTGTTCTTTCACGCGTCGTTGCGCCTCCGAGCTGACTTCATAACTCCCACCTAGACGATATCGGCCATTTCAGACGGCCAAAAGCCCTACTGATGGGTAATTTACAACCGATATCGGTAGAACATTTCGAAAGCCCCCAAGGAGCTAGAGACCGCATGCAACCCCGCGCGTATCGTGAGGATATGACTGACTCCGGCATGGCCCCCACCACGGGTGTGCTCCTCGCTGCAGGGGCCGGCACCCGCTTGGGCCGCGGCCCCAAGGCGCTGCTCCCGTTCCGCGGCCGGACTTTGGTGGAGGTTCTCGCCAACACCCTGTTCGACGGCGGCTGCCGCGAGGTTGTGGTGGTGCTGGGCGCCGAAGCCGACCGTGTCAGAAGCATCACGGATCTGGGCCCCTACGTGGTGGTAGAGAACGAGCAGTGGGGCAAAGGCATGGCGGGCTCTTTCCGCGCCGGAATCGACGCCGCCACCCCTGGCAACAGCATCATGGTGGCGCTGGTGGACCAGCCCGGTTTAACCCCGACGGCGGTGAGCAGGCTGCTGGGCAGCCACCGTCCCGGCCGGGTCACCGCAGCCGCTTATCCTGATGAGTCAGGCCACCTGAAGCGCAGGCACCCGGTGATTTTCGACGTCGGACTCCGCGCCGAAGCCGCTGCGGCGGCGCACGGTGACACCGGTGCGCGATCGTTCCTGAAGGCGCATCCGGGCCTCGTGGACCTGGTGGACTGCAGCGACCTTTGCTCCGGCGAGGATCTGGACACAAAGGACCAACTGCACCTGCTGGAGATGTAAGTATTGGTGCCTGGGTCAAGGGCCCGGGTAACTTGGGACGCATGATCCGCATCGACCTTGACGATCCCGCACGCCCCGATGTCCACCAACTCCTCAGCGAGCACCTGGCCGATATGTTCGCCACCTCCCCGGCAGAGAGCGTGCATGCGCTGGACCACTCGGCGTTGTCGCACGGGTCCATCACGTTCTGGACTGCCCGCGAGGACGGGGTCTTGTTGGGATGCGGTGCCTTGAAGACGCTCTCCGCCGGGCAGGCCGAGATCAAGTCCATGCGCACCACGGCCAACGCGCGGGGACGCGGAGTGGCCACCTTGATGCTGGAGCACATCGTGTCCGAAGCCCGTGGGCGCGGGTTCGAGCGCGTGAGCCTGGAAACGGGAACCGAGGATTACTTCGCTCCCGCCCGCCGGTTGTATGCCCGGCACGGCTTCACCGAATGCCCGCCATTCGGGGACTACACCATGGATCCCAACAGTGTGTTCTTGAGGTCGTTCCCAGCGCTGGGAACGACCTCAACTGCGACCTAGTTGGGGATCAGGGTGCGGTCGCGGAGGGCCAGGTAGATCTTGTCCCGGGCAATGGGCAGCTCGCCGAAACGGATCCCTGTTGCGTTGCGGATCGCGTTGGCCAGTGCCGGCGCCACGGGGTTGAACGGGCTCTCGCTCATCGACTTTGCACCCAGCGGGCCCGTGGAGTCGTTGGTGGTGGCGAAGTACACCTCGCTCCGGGGCACGTCCGCGAACGACGGAATGTGATACTGCCGCAGGATATCCGTGGTGACCCGTCCGGCGTCGTCCACTTTCACTTCCTCGTACAGCACCGCGCCGAGGGCCTGCGCAATGCCACCCTCGATCTGCCCACGGCACTGCCGCGGATTCACCACAACACCGGCGTCGGCGGCCTGGACACTTTGCAGGATCCGCAGCTCACCGGTTCCCGTATTAACAGCCACCCGGAAGCCATGGACGTTGAACGCGACCGATCGCGGCGTCCCACCCCAGTTGCCGTCGGTGGCGAGTCGAACGCCTTGCAGCCGGGCTGCGTCGACGATTTCCGTCAGTGTCACCGTGCGGTCACCGCATTCGACGGCGCCATCCACCAACCGGCAATCCGTCAGGGCCGCCCCGGTCAGCGAGGCGGCCACCGTCTGGATCCGGGTGGCCAGTTCCAGCGCGGCACCGAGTGTCGCCTTGCCGGCCACCACGGTTCCGGCCGATCCAAACGCGCCGGTGTCGTGCTCCAGGAGATCTGTATCGGACTGGCGGACCGCCACCTTTGACGCTGTGGTGGCCAGGGCCGTGGCAGCCAGTTGCGCATGCACCGTTGTGGTGCCGTTCCCGAATTCGGCAGTACCGACGTCGACGGCGAACCTTCCGTTCGCTTCCAGGCTCACCCGGGTGTGGGCGAAGTGGCCGCGCGGCGGAACGGTGTCGATCATGGACAGGGCTGAGCCCTCCCCCACCACCCAGTCCGGACCGAGGTCGTCCAGGCCAGCGGCCCGGTAGCGCTCCTTGCCGCGGTCCAAAGCATCCCGGACCAAAGCCACGCACTGGTCCAAGCCGTAGCTGCCGTAGTGGACGTCTTCCTCGGGCTCGGGCGTGGTGGACAGCATGTGATCGCCGGGCCGGACCATGTTCTTGAGCCGGAACTCGAGCGGATCCATGCCGATGCCGACAGCCAGCTCATCAATGGCCGACTCGATCGCGAAGATCATCTGGCTCAGCCCATACCCCCGGAAAGCACCCGCGGGGACGGTGTTGGTGTAGACGGCGTGGGCATCCACTTTCTTGTTCACGCACTTGTAGACGGCCAAGGATTCTCCGCAGCCGTGGAACATCACACCGGGAGCGTGGTTTCCGTAGGCACCGGTGTTGGTGAGGACGTTCAGCTGCAGCGCAGTGAGGGAACCATCGCGGCTGGCGCCCGCCTTGAGGTGAATGGTGAAGGGATGGCGCGTAGTGGTTGCCGTGAACTGTTCCGTGCGGGTGAACTCCAGCTGCACGGGCCGCTTAAGTTTCAGGGCGGCGAGAGCCACCAGGTCCTCGGTCAGCACTTCCTGCTTGCCTCCGAAACCGCCGCCGACCCGGCCTGCCACCACACGGATGGTCTCCGGTGCCAGGTTGAACACCCGGCTCAAGGTCCGCTTCACCAGGAACGGAACCTGCGTGGACGAACGGATGATCAGCCTGCCTTCCTCATCCAGCCAGGCAATGGCCGAGTGCGTTTCCATGGCCACGTGCTGCACCCGTTGGGTTTGGTACGTGTGCTCGTGGATGAAGTCTGCAGCAGCGAAGCCATCAGCAACGCTGCCCAGTTCGGCATGGACCTCGGCCACCACGTTGTGGTGGGGGCGCGAGATCCGGGACGCTTCGCCATCCTTCTCCCCGTGAATCGTCGGGGCACCGGGAAGGATGGCCTCTTGAGGGGTGAAGACCGGTTCCAGCAGTTCGTACTGAACGGCCAAGGCGCGGGCGCCGGCCTCAGCCGCACCCACGGACTCGGCGACGACGGCCGCAACGCGCTGTCCGATAAACCGCACCACGTTGTCCAGTACACGGGTGTCGTCGGGATCGTCGGTGTAATTCTCATGCTGGGCAGTGGAGAACAGCTGCTGCGGTGCGTCCTCATGCGTAAACACCGCCACGACGCCGGGGACAGCCAGCGCCGGAGCCTTGTCAATGGACACGATCCGCGCGTGGGGGTGCGGCGAACGCAGGAGTTTCAGGTGCAGCAAACCCTGGAGTTGCTCGGTCGGTACATCCAAGGTGTACCGGGCCGTTCCAGTGACGATGGCCGGGCCGGCGGGTGCGGGAACGTTGTCGCCGAGTTGACCGGGCGTGGCGGGCACGACCGCCGTGGGAACAGCGGCAGGTGGCTGCGCTCCCGAAACTGAACGCGCCCCCGAAACGTCAGCTCCGGCGTCGTGCTGGTGGTCGGCTCCGTTGTTGCCGCCGTGACCACACACCGCGTCTGCGATGGAGCGATATCCGGTACAGCGGCACAGGTTTCCCTTGAGGTTGCGGGGCAGGTTGGCGCGTTGCTCGTCGTCGAACGTTGCAGCCGTCATCATCATGCCGGCGGTGCAGAAACCGCACTGGAACCCCTGGGCTTCCAGGAACTGCTCCTGCACAGGGTGGAGGCCGTCTGCGGTGGACAAGCCCTCGATGGTGGTGACTGCTTTGCCCTCGGCACGGACTGCCGGGTAGATGCAGCTGTGGACGGGAGTGCCGTCAACATGGACCGTGCAGGCTCCGCAGTCGCCGCCGTCGCAGCCCTTCTTGACGCCAAAGTTGCCCTCTTCGCGGAGGAATGTGCGGAGGCACTGGCCGGGGCGGGGTGTGGCCTGCGAGGCAGATCCGTTGATCTCAATTGCCATTCGGGGCCTCCTTCTGCTGGGTGGTGGATGGTACGGGCTGCGTGGACGGCTGGGGTGAGGTGTTGTGTGGTGGCCAGAAATCGCCGGACACGGTCATGGACTCGCCCAGCAGCTCGGCGCGGATTTCTTCGGCCAGCTTGAACGTCATGTCGCGGCGCCAGGCAGGGAGCCCGTGGATGTCGTCGTGGTACAGCGGCCAGGGAATGGAATCGCCGACGGCGTCAGCCAACGTCCCGGCGTCGGGAACCTGCCCGGCGGGGAACCTCAGTTGTACGGGCCTTTTGGTGGACGCGGTGACGGTGATGACCAGGCCGCCGTCGGGGTCGAGCCGCCCGATCAGCAGCACGCCTGAGCGCCCGAGGTTGCTGAGTGACAAACGCCGGAAAGCAACCCTCGCGGAAAGGGCGCTGGCGGGGAGGTGGATGCTGCGCAGCAACTCCCCCGGCTCAAGGGCAGTCTGCATATCACCCGTCACGACGTCGGACACAGGAATCTTCCGGCTGGTGCCGTCCGGGCCGAGGATGGTGGTGACGCCGTCCAGTCCGGCGCACAACGATGTCATGGGCCCTGCCGGGAGGCCGGTGCAAATGTTGCCGCCCACCGTGGACATGTTCCAAATCTTGAACGAGGCCACGAACGAATCGCAGCACGGGCGGATCAGGGCCAAGCCAGGCCATTCACGGCTGGCTGTTTCGGCGGTTTGCGGCAAGGCGTACAGCTCGGCAACGGTGCAGGTGGCGGCAAGTTCGATGCCCTCGTCCGTCACTGTCACGGCGGGCCAACCGGCCTCGCCAAGGTCAAGGAGGCGCTTGAGGACGGTGCTTCCGTAGGAGAAGAGGACCGTTCCACCGGCGAGCCAGGCATCGCCGTCGCGCCATTGTGCCGGGTCCGTGGTGGGGACCACGGCCTCGATGGTGTTCATGTCCATGGGTCCTCCTGAGTGAGGTGTTGAGGTGCTGGGTGGATCGGAGCCGGGTGAATCGGGCCGGTGCTGTCCTTGAGGGAGGGGAAGCCGGCCGTGCTGGCCCCACGCTCCGCGGCGGCCGCCCCGCGTTCAGCCACGATTTCCGCCGTGATGGAAACGGCCACTTCCGCGGGGGTCACGGCGCCAAGGTTCAGTCCAATGGGCGAATGCAGCCGTTCCAAGGACTCCGGTGGCGTGCCTGCCTCGAGCAGGGCGTCGACCCGTTGCCGATGGCTTCTGCGGGATCCCATCGCCCCGACGTATGCCAGGTTGAACCGGAGGGCGGTCTCCAGCAAGGGAATATCAAACTTGGGGTCGTGGGTCAGGACGCACACCACGGTCCGGTTGTCGATGCGGCGGGCTGCTGCTTCGGCTTCCACATAGCGGTGCGGCCAGTCGGTCACCACCTGGTCTGCCCCCGCGAAGCGGCTTTGTCGGGCGAAGGCAGGCCGGGCGTCGCAGAGGGTGACGTTGTAGCCGAGCAGTTGTCCGGCGGGGACTAACGCTGCGCCAAAGTCGTTGGCACCAAAGATCAGCATTCGCGCGGCCGGCAAGCGGCTTTCGACGAACAAAGTGATGGGCTCCGGCTGGGTTTCCTCTTCCTGGTGCTCCGCTGCCCACCTGTCCGTGGTGACCCAACCATCGATGCAGCCCTCGGGCGGGGCGAGCCTGATCAAGCCGGCACGTCCGCCTTGGAGCAGCGGCTCTACCTGGGCGGCGGCCGCGAAGAGTGTGGAGGGGTGGTCGCCCACCAGCTTGGCCAGTTCCTCCGATTCCATCGCGCGGAACCTCACAGGATCATGCACGACGACGACACCACCTACCGCGTCCAGCCTGCGGATCAGTGCCACGGCAGGGTGGGCTTCGGCGGCGTGTGCTTGGGCAGGGTGTGCCGTGGTGGACTGGCCTTGGAAGGATGACAGTCCGGAGAAAACCGATAGTTCAGTGAAAGCGGAAAGCTCCGGAGAGCCTGCTCCGAGCGGCTGGATGTGGACTTCCAGTTCTCCTCCACAGGTGAGCCCTGCTGCGAAGGCGTCCTCGGAACTGTAGCCGAACGACTCAAGGCGGGGGCCGCCGTCGCGCATTGCTTCCAGGGCTGCTTCCACCACGGCACCTTCCACGCAGCCTCCGGACAGGCTGCCGAGGATTTCGCCATGTTCGGAGACCATCATGGAGGTCCCCATGGGCCGTGGCACGGAGCCGCCGGTCCCTACGATCGTGGCCACAGCACATCGCTGGCCGGAGACCGCAGGCCGCCAGCTGCCCAGTGAAGGCATCAGATCCAGCATGGCAACACGTCCTTTTTCCAGGTGTCCCGGCCGGGTGGCCCAGCCGGAGCAGTGCGCGATCTTGCCTCATATTCTCATTTCCAGAGGTTGTTGAGGGGAAGTCGCGGCTAAGTCAGTAAGAGTTCAGTCATTCAGAGTTCATGGGAACGGGGGCAAGGGCTTCATCTCCCTGCCCCCGTTCCTTGACGGAGCGTCGGCCGCCCAGCCGCCGCCCGCCGTCGTGCCCGTATCAAGGGGACGACGACAGCGGACGCCTATTCGTGCGGTGGGTACCGACGGACCGCCGATCAGAGTGCCGGAATGTCCGCCGGCGCGGGGTGCGGCTCCGGGTCAGACGCCCATCAGGGCGTTGATGGGGCCGCGGGCGAAGTAGATGATGAAGCCTGCCGTGACCACCCACATGAGCGGGTGGACCTTTTTGGCCTTGCCCGATGCCGCGCTGATCACGGCGAAGGAGATGAATCCGACGCCGATGCCGTTCGCGATCGAGTAGGTCAGCGGCATGGTCACGATGGTCAGGAACGCAGGGAGGGCGATCGAGAACTTGGTGAACTTGATCTCGCGGATCTGCGCCATCATCATTGCACCCACCACCACCAGGGCTGCTGCCGCAACTTCCAGCGGCACCACCGAAGTGAGCGGGGTGAAGAACATCGACCCCAGGAACAACAGGCCGGTGACCACGGAAGCCAGGCCGGTACGGGCACCTTCACCGATGCCGGCTGCGGAGTCGATGTACACGGTGTTGGATGAACCGGAGGTTGCGCCACCCACTACTGCGCCCATGCCTTCAACAATGAAGGCCGACTTCAGCTTGGGGAACGTCCCGTCCTTGTGTGCCACACCAGCGCTCTTGGCCAGGCCCGTCATGGTGCCCATAGCGTCGAAGAAGTTGGTGAACACCAGGGTGAAGACCAACATGGTCGCAGCCAATCCGCCGATCCTGGCGAAGGAACCGAAGAGATCGAACTGGCCCACCAGGCTGAGGTCCGGGACGGACACCAACTGGCTGGACAGGATGGGGACGTTGAGGTGCCAGCCGCCCGGGTTCTCAGCTGAGCCGGGACCGATGTGGAAGACAGCCTCGGCAACGGCGGCGAGGATGGTGGTGGCGACGATGCCGATCAGCAGGCCGCCCTGGATTTTGCGTGCCACGAGGATGCCCATGGTCAGCAATCCGATGATGAAGACAAGGGTGGGGATGGAGGTGATGGAGCCGTTGTCGCCGAGTTGAACCGGCGGACCGCCCGTGGTGGCACGGACAAAGCCGGAGTCGACAAAGCCGATGAAGGCGATGAACAAGCCGATGCCCACGGTAATGGCGGCCTTCAGCTCCTTGGGGACTGCCTTGAAGATCGCCGTCCGGGCGCCGGTGGCACCGAAGATGACAATCAGGATGCCATTGATGACCACCAGTCCCATGGCTTCGGGCCACGTGACTTCCTGGATGACCGCGACGGCCAGGAAGGAGTTGATGCCCAAGCCGGCCGCGAGGCCGAAGGGCAGGTTGGCGACGAGACCGAAAATGATGGTCATGACGCCGGCAGTCAGGCCCGTAACAGCGCCGACCTGTGCAGCTGAGAGCCAGCCGCCGGCGACGTCGGTGGGAGCGTTCTCGGCCGAGAAGCCGCCAAGGATCAGCGGGTTCAGGATGACGATGTACGCCATGGTGAAGAACGTGACCAGGCCGCCGCGGAATTCACGGGCCAGCGTGGATCCACGCTTGGAGATCTGGAAGAACTTGTCCAGGAAGGAGTTCGACACCGGGGGCTTCTTGTTGCCATCAGCCAGGCCGGTTGCCGTGTGCTTTGCCGCTGTGGGCTCTGCGCCGTCTCCCTGGGGAAAGAGCGCAGCCTGCTTCTCAGCGGAATTGTCCAGGATTGTCATGTCAGCCACCGGGCCCTAGTAGTCAATCCTGGAATCAAGCGTGTTCCAGGTGTTGAACGGCTGGAGGGCCGCCGGAGCCTGGGGATCGCCCAGTTCCAGCTTGGCTACCGGCATCAGCGCGTCCCGGTTGTCGTTCTCGAAGTACTCGTAGAAGACAGCGTCATCGAAACCGACGGATGCGGCGTCGTGACGGTCTGCGGCAAAGAACACGCGGTCAACGCGTGCCCAGAGTGCGGAGGCCAAGCACATGGGGCATGGCTCGCAGCTGGTATAGAGGGTTGCTCCGCTGAGATCGAAGGTCCCCAGTTCGCGGCATGCGTTACGGATGGCCGTGACTTCTGCGTGTGCGGTGGGATCATTCGTGGCGGTGACGCGGTTGACGCCTTCGAAGGCTCGTCCGTCCGCGGTGACAATGACGGCGCCGAACGGGCCCCCACTGTTAAGGACATTGGCTGTTGCCAGCTCAATGGATGTGGCCAGGAATTGCTCGGCCGTGACGGTTGTACTCATGTTGCGACTTCCTTAGTGCTGAGGAAGCCAGGTGACCTGTTTGGGGGCGCTACAGAGATGAGCTCCAGTTAGCTTGGTTACCAGGCTTCAGCATGTGCGATGAAGGTTAAGTTGCGCCTGGTAGATAGCTTCCCGAGGTCCGGGTGCCCGCCTTTGGCAGTTAGAGCGTAACACCACGTTTGTGAGCCGCGCCATAGTTTTTTGAAAACTTAATTTCGTCATGCGAAATTACTGATGCTGCGGGGCTGGTGCCCGATTGTGACCGCAGGCACCCCGCGGGCGTTGACTGCCGCCGTCGAGCATTCTACGCTTTTCGGACTGGGCCGCTTTCTGGCGGTCCGGCAACCTGGATCAGCAGACAGGGCCTAACTGAGCTGGAACGCGTACACGCCGACCAGACAAGGAACCTGTTATGACCCGTCTTTGGATCAAGAATCCGCTGGGAATTTTCACCGCAAACGACCTCGACGCCGGTGGCGGCTTGGTGGTTTCCGACGGGAAAATCGTAGAGCTGGTGCCGTCGGGCGGACAGCCTTCGTCTCCCGCCACCGTCTTTGACGCCTCCTCCCACGTGGTTCTGCCCGGCCTCATCAACACGCACCACCACTTCTACCAAACCCTCACCCGCGCGTGGGGGCCCGTGGCCAACGCTCCCCTGTTCCCGTGGCTCCAGAATCTCTACCCCGTGTGGGCGCGGTTGACCCCCCGCAGCCTTGAACTTGCCGTGCAGGTTGCGCTGGCTGAGCTGCTGCTTTCCGGCTGCACCACCGCCGCCGACCACCACTACCTCTTCCCCGACGGCATGGAAGACGCCATCGACATTGAGGTGGCAGCCGTGCGATCCATGGGAATGCGCGCCACCTTGACCCGCGGGTCCATGACCTTGGGAGAGGACGACGGCGGGCTGCCGCCCAGGACCACGGTCCAGTCACCTGAGGCGATCCTTGCGGACAGCGAGCGGCTGATTCGTCAGTACCACGAAACCGGCGATGGGGCCGTGGTGCAGATCGCGCTTGCCCCGTGCTCACCCTTCTCCGTGACCAAGGAAATCATGGCCGAATCTGCGGCCATGGCTGAGCGGTTCGATGTCCGGCTGCACACGCACCTCGCTGAGACGATCGACGAAGAAGACTTCTGCAAATCCATGTTCGGGCTGCGGACCGTGGACTATCTGGAGTCCGTGGGCTGGTTGGGCAACCGGACCTGGCTGGGCCACGGCATCCACTTCAACGACGAGGAGATTGCGCGGCTGGGAGCCGCGGGCACCGCCGTCGCGCATTGCCCCACCTCCAACATGCGCCTGGCCTCCGGAACCGCACGGGTCCTGGAACTCGAAGCAGCGGGTGTCCCGGTTGGGCTGGGAGTGGACGGATCGGCGTCGAACGATGCCTCCAACATGATCCTCGAAGCCCGGCAGGCACTGTATTTGCAGCGGCTCCGCTACGGCGCTTCGGTTCCCGTGGAACGCGCGCTCGGCTGGGCAACGCGTGGGTCGGCTGCAGTTCTGGGTCGCTCCGATATTGGACAGCTGGCCCCGGGGCTTCAGGCGGATTTGGCCCTATTCAAGCCCGACGAGCTGCGTTTCTCCGGCAGCCACGACCCCGTAGCTGCGTTGCTGCTCTGCGGGGCAGACCGGGCCGACCGGGTGATGGTGGGCGGTGTTTGGAGGGTTGTTGATGGCGCGATTCCACGGCTGGACGTTGCCGGGCTGATTGCTGAGCACTCGGCTGCGGCCCGGAAGTTGGTTGCGGGGTAGCTCTGGCTTCCCCCTTGCGCGAAATCGCCGGAACGCTGCCCCTTCGCAGGGAACGTTCCGGCGATTTCGCTGGTTTCCAGCGACTTCGTTTGCCGATGGCGAGAAGTTTCCTAGATGGTGACCTTGTAGACGTGATGCGTGTACTCGTTGGCGAACGAGTCCGTGAACTTTCCGTTTTGGACAGAGATGGTGCGGTTCTCACCCACCACCTCCACCTGCGTACCGGTAATCCCGGCCGGAAGAGTGAACGTCTTGGCGCCGGTAGCACCATTCACACCGATCCCAGCGAAGAGATATGCACTCCCATCCTTCGCTTTGAGCATCGTGTCCGTGCCCGTGGCGCCCGCGTTCCACACATAACTCTGCGTATTAAGTACAGGTGCCAAGGCCTGGATGCCGGCAAGGGCAGTCTTGATCTTTGCCTTCCGGTCAGCCGGAGCCTGTACCAGTGAATACGTCCCGAAGCCCGCCTGGCCATTGTTGTTGTGTTGGAAGATACTGATCCCGCGTGCCTCGTGAATAATGCCGGACCACATAGCGCCTTCCATCTGCTCCGGTGTGATGGTGCGGTCATTGGAGGCATTCAGGAACGGGCGTGCCGACTCAACAAAAATCCAGTTCGGATGAATGCCCGGTGCCGACTGGAACTTCCGCATCTGGTCCATCTGCCAGCCATAGGCCGCCGAGGTGGCCGTCTTAGCACCCTGCGGCCATGCTGGCGTCCGATTCAATTCATCCTGCAGATCCGCCCGGGCGTACATGTAATTGTCAACGGAGGCAGCATCAACGGCAGCCATGAAGTCGTCCATCAGACCAGGCGCCCAATAGGTGCCCAGGATGCCCTTGGAATAGTTGGCAAACGCAAACCTGCCGTCATTGAAACCACGGATCTGGGCCACCTTGTTCTTCATCTGCTGAAGGTTCTGCTCATAGGTTGAACCGTTGCAGCCGAGCCCCAGCATGTCGCACTCGTCATAGGTGTCCCAGCCCACCACATTCGGATTGCTGCCCACTTCAGTGCGGGACCATTCCGTTCCGGCGATGACCAGCATTCCCGTGTTCGTAATGGAGGCCATCGTGGAGCCGTCGTGCTCTGCGTTCTGGTAGACGTTCACGCCGATGTCCTTCAGCTGGGTGGCGTGCTCAGGTTTGCCGTAATAGACGCTGACAGGGAACAGGTTGGGGTTGTTGAGCTTCACTGCGCCGGGGAACTTTGCCCAATACCCAGGGCCGCCATCCCAGGGAACCCGCGCCAGGTTGGCGAGACTACCCGTGCCCGGGGTTGGGGTTGGGGTGGCCGTGGTCGCACTCGGCGTCGGCGTCGGGGTCGCCGTCGCAGTTGCAGTACGGGTAGACGTCGGCGTGGGGGTGGGCGTCGCCGTCGGAGTTGCAGTACGGGTAGACGTCGGCGTCGGCGTCGCCGTCGCAGTTGCAGTACGGGTAGACGTCGGTGTCGGGGTGGGCGTCGCCGTCGGAGTTGCAGTGCGGGTGGGCGTCGCCGTCGGGGTTGCAGTGCGAGTAGAAGTGGGAGTCGCCGTCGGGGTTGCAGTGGTAGCAGTAGGCGACGACGTGGGTGCCGTTGCGGTTGTCGTCGGTGTCGGCGTTGGCGTCGTGCACCCAGCGAGAGCCAACGCAATCACCGCCCCAAGCATTGAGACCTTGAGTTTCATGACATGTTCCTTTGGGGTAGCAGCCACACATCGGCCGCTGCGGCGCCGGATCCCCACGCCCGGCTCGTTTGTCTCCTGCCAAGGCAGGGATTTTAGCCAGAGTGAACGTCCTGGCATAGCTCGATGACGAGCGTCAATTTTTACTCGACATGCTGCGGTGCGACGCGTGCGGCCATATGTCCGGCGCCATCGAGCGAGCAAGCGCAACCCGTCAGTCAGGGCTGCAACGACCTTGAAGACCCAAAAGGGTGGCCGTCAGCCCAGCTTACGTGAAGCCCTAAGCACCCTGCCGATTGTTACGCAGATCACATTTTGCCATTTCGATGCTTCGCTGCGCATTAGGCGGCAGGAGTCGTCTGTTGCGCAGCGAGTCATCTATCCGGCTGCGCGGAGAGCCCGCAGCACGCGAAACTTGAACTCCTGCTCCTGGAACAAGTCCCGCCACTTGATGCGAATGAACGTCCACCCGTCCTCCATCAGTGCCTTTTCGCGCTGTCGTTCGTGAAAAATGACCTCTTCCGTTGGCGCGTAGTCGAAGTACTTCACCCTGCCGTCGAACTCCAAGGCCAACTTCTTGTCGCGCCATGCAAAGTCCAAGCGATGCCTACCTGCGGTTGTTCGAACTTCCACCTGAAGTTCTGGTTGCTCAATGCGGAGTCGCATGAGAAGTTCCCGACTTAGAGTCTCGCCCGGTGACTCGGATCGGGCATCGGCATTTTTCACAGCGCGTCGCAGCGAAAGCACTCCGTTTCTGCCTGACAGCGCTGCGCACAATTGGGCCAGCCTCGTCGCATCCGCACCAATGCGGAGAGCATGATCCATCAAGACAAGGCTCTGCCGGTAGTCAAGCATCAGGCAGCAGTCCACCACCGTCCGCTCCAGCGATGTACACGGTAGTCCGTCCACAAAGACCACCTCGCCTTCCTCGAGCATTCTGGAATGGGCGACTACATCGCGGCCGTGCGAAATCGGCGACGGCGTCTTCTTCTGCGTGATGTGCACACGGTCGTCAACGTCCCACAGGAACAGGCGGTGGAGGCGAGCAGCGGAAGTATGGCTGTAGACCAAGCCCCCGCTTGACGTAGTGAGTGTCCCATGGGCGTGCGCGGCGATCAGTTGTCGGCTTCGGACCCAAGGTTTTTGCGCCGCCCAGGTCCGCCCACGAATGTAGCAGCCACGGCGGAGCCTCACCAGCACTCCCCCTCGCACTAGGGCCGCAATGGCACGGGCATTGAATCCTGCCTCGTTAAGCTCGCCCGTCCTCCACAAATCCATGACGGGTGGGAGTTCCTTGGGGGCGGTAGTAGTCATGAGCCAAGCTTCGCCAGGCCCGCGACCCAGGGACAGGCGTGCACCGCCCTATGTGGAAAAGTCCGAATCGATGGCTAGCTGCGCACTAGACGACTCCTACCGTCTACTCCGCAGCGCAGCGTCTACCCGGAGTCACTCCCGAGTTCCGAACCGACCGGGATCTCCTAAGAACCAGGACGCCTCGCGAGGCAGGCCCAGCCCGAATCGATGGCTTGCTGCGGACTAGACGACGCCTACCGTCTACTCCGCAGCGAGGCATCGAGACGGGGGCCAGGAAAGGGGCCACAGCACACAGAAGGCACGCAAAAGCGGGCGATACCTCCCCAGGTATCGCCCGCCTCGTTGGCTCTGTTGCGCAGAGTCCGCACTCCTTGGATGCAGGAAGATCCTAGGGGCGCTGCCGGCCGAACACCGGGAGTGCCCGCAGCCAACGGGAGAACCCGCCGGCTTTGCGGTCACAGTCGGCCGGAATGTAGAAGTCCGGATCTGTTGCACCGAAGGGCAGGTACAGCTCCTGACCGGGCGCCGGGAATTCCACGACGTTGTTCGTATCCTTCGAGTCCATCTGTTCCTCCTCTTTCTCATGCATGCAGTTTCCGCTCTTCGGAAATCTTTTATTGTTATGTGGAAAGTGTAGGCAGTCAGGAAACAACGCGTCAAGACCCCCGCCAACGCCAAGTGAGTTGCCCCGGTCACATTTGGATGATTCATAACGATCCTCCGGAACCCGTATACACAAGCCGAAATCATGCGCTACTCTCGAATGAGTTCGTGGCGCAGGTCACGTAACCTGAGAGCAGCAGGCAGGGTCGTAATGAGCTGGCATCCATGGATGCTGGCTCTTTTTTGTTGGGTCGGCTCCACCAGAAACGCGGTGGAAACACGCGCTTAATTTCATTGATGGAACGTAGGTTCCACCTCACAGAAGTTGGGATATGACCATGAGCAACAACATCGTCCTCGGCGAAAACCAGTACGGCAAAGCAGAAGTCCGCGTCGTCAAAGTCACTCGGGATACGGACCGCCACCACATCGAAGACCTGAACGTCACTTCGCAGCTGCGCGGCGATTTCCAGGCCGCCCACCTCGAAGGCGACAACGGGCACGTCGTCGCCACCGACACCCAGAAGAACACGGTCTACGCGTTCGCTCGTGAAGGCATCGGCTCCCCCGAGTCCTTCCTGCTGCGCCTTGCAGACCACTTCACCGGCGGATTCGACTGGGTTACCGGCGGACGCTGGGAAGCCGAGGCCTACAGCTGGGATCGCATCCAGGCCCACGGCGAGGGACACGACCACAGCTTCGTCCGCAACGGACAAGAGGTGCGTACCGCCGTCGTCGTCCGTGATGGCGCAACCACGCACCTTATTTCCGGCCTCAAGGACCTGACCGTCCTGAAGACCACGCAGTCCGGCTTTGTCGGGTACCCGCGCGACAAGTACACCACCCTGCCCGAAACCACCGACCGCATCCTGGCTACCGATGTATCCGCCCGCTGGCGCTACAACACCAACCTGGACTTCGCCGGCACGGACTTCAACAAGAGCTACGAGGACATCAAGGCACTCCTGCTGGAAGGCTTCACCGAGAACTACTCCCACGCCCTGCAGCAGACGCTGTTCGACATGGGCAAGAAGGTCCTGGAAGCACACAGCGAAGTGGACGAGATCAAGTTCTCCATGCCCAACAAGCACCACTTCCTGGTTGACCTGAGCCCGTTCGGCCTGGACAACCCCAACGAGGTCTTCTTCGCGGCTGACCGCCCGTACGGCCTCATCGAAGCTACGGTCCAGCGCGAGAACATCGCCGCTGCACCCGTTGCGTGGAGCGGCATCGCCGGCTTCTGCTAGGCCCTCACGTACACCGCAGCAAAAACGCATTAGAACCCGCACCATCCAAGGGTTTGTGTGCAGGTCCCGCCAACGGCGCCCCGTATAGGCCGGATCTGCACACAAACCCAACCCCAAAACCACAGATTTTGTTAGCCAGACACAGTTAGCCAGACGAAGACGTCTGCCATGAACCCAGAAAGTCTGCCATGAACATCAAAAAGAAGTCCCGCCCTGCGAATACCACCTCTTCGCGGAAGCATCAGCCGGAACGGCCCGAGGACAAGCGCCTCTCCATCGGAAGCACCTTTGCCTACGGCTTCCAGCACGTCCTCACCATGTACGGCGGAATCATTGCCCCGCCGTTGATCATCGGTGCGGCTGCCGGCATGAACTCCCAGGACATCGGCCTCCTCATCGCCGCTTGCTTGTTCGTTGGCGGCCTGGCCACCATCCTGCAGACCGTGGGCATCCCGTGGTTCGGTTCGCAACTGCCGTTGGTCCAAGGCGTCTCCTTCGCCGGTGTTTCCACCATGGTGGCGATCGTCCAAGGCGGTGGCGGGATCCAGGCGGTGTTCGGCTCGGTCATTGTGGCCTCGCTGATTGGCTTGGCGATCACTCCCCTGTTCTCCAAGATCATCAAGTTCTTCCCGCCAGTGGTCACGGGCACAGTGATCACCACCATCGGCCTGACGCTGATGCCGGTGGCCGCAAACTGGGCCATGGGCGGCAACGCCAAGGCTGATAACTACGGCAGCATGGCCAACATCGGCCTCGCAGCAGCAACCATGGGTGTCGTCCTGCTCCTGAGCAAGGTTGGCAACGCCGCCATCTCCCGTCTCTCCATCCTGCTGGCCATGGTCATCGGCACCATCATCGCGCTGGTTGCCGGCATGGCCGACTTCTCCAAGGTTGGCCAGGGCGACATCGTCGCGTTCCCCACGCCCTTCGCCTTCGGCGCTCCGACCTTCGAAATCGCCGCCATCATCTCCATGCTCATCGTCATCCTGGTGACCCTGACGGAGACCTCGGCGGACATCATCGCAGTGGGCGAAATCGTGGACACCAAGGTTGACTCCCGCCGCATCGGCGACGGCCTCCGCGCAGACATGCTCTCCAGCGCCATCTCCCCGCTGTTCAACTCCTTCACGCAGAGCGCCTTCGCCCAGAACGTGGGACTGGTGGCCATCACGGGCATCAAGAGCCGCTTCGTCGTCAGCGCCGGCGGTCTCATCCTGGTCATCCTCGGCCTCTTGCCGATCCTGGGCCGGGTTGTCGCTGCGGTTCCCACGCCCGTCCTGGGCGGCGCCGGCGTGGTGCTCTTCGGTACGGTGGCGGCCAGCGGTATCCGTACCCTGGCCAAGGTCGAGTACAAGAACAACATGAACCTGATCATCGTGGCGGCATCCATCGGCTTCGGCATGATCCCCATCGCCGCCCCGAAGTTCTACGATCAGTTCCCCACCTGGTTCGCCACGATCTTCCACTCCGGCATCAGCTCGGCAGCCGTCATGGCCATCCTGCTTAACATCCTGTTCAACCACTTCAAGGCCGGCAACTCGGACAACCAGTCGGTGTTCGTCGCCGGTACCGACCGGATTGTCAGCGAAGAGGACATCAAGTGCCTGAGCGAAGGCGACCGCTTCGAAAACGGCAAGCTGATCGACGCCGACGGCAAGGAAGTCCCGCTCAAGACCTCCAGCGCGTCGGAGCACTAGCACCCTTCCGCAGATAACGGGCGGCAGTGTTTCCTTGGGGGACACTGCCGCCTTTTGTCGCCTCGCGCGGAAAGCGGACAGGCAAAGAACGTACGACGCCGGCACGCACCTAAGTGGGCGGGTCGCTGGTGCGCCGCACCGTAGGATCAGCCCATGACCGAACAGGCTCCCTGCTTCCACTCATTGGCCTTCCGCGAGATCCCGGCGCCGGACTACGCGGACGTTTGCCTGGCTGTCCTTCCAGAAGGTGCCACCACGGACCCCACGAAATGGGCGGAGCGGCTGTTCTCCGTGGAGTCCATGCCCCGCTGGGTTTCCGGCGCCATGGGTTTGCGTCAGGCTTTGGTCCCTCTGATCGGCGTTCCCAAGGCCCCGCAGGACACGTTCAAGATCAGCGAGCTGTCCGGCGAAGAAGCCCTGATCTTTGTCCGGGACAAGCACTTGGACTTCGCGGCCGCCGTCGGCGTTGATCCGGTGGGCCGACTGATCAGGGTGACTACCGCCGTCGTACTTAAGGGGTGGAGGGGGAAGCTGTACTTCAGCGTCGTGCGCCCGGTGCACCCGATCGTGGTGAACTCCATGCTGAAGAAAGCCACCCGCTCAAAACCCGCGCCGAGCTGACAGATAATGCCCATGTTTTTGGAAAACATGGGCATTAAGTGCCACCTCGGCGGGAGGCGGGTGAAGAAGTTAGTTCTGGTTCAGCTCCGCGGAGATCGCCCTGGCTGCTTCACGGAGCATGGGCACGGCGCGGTCTGCGAAGCTCTGGTCCACGCGGGTGATGGGGCCGGAGACGGAGATCGCGGTGGGGGTGGGCGCATTGGGAACGGCCATGGCGAAGCAGCGGACGCCGAGCTCCTGCTCTTCCTCGTCAATGGAGTATCCACGCTCACGGATCAACGCCAGGTCAGCGAGCAAGGAGTCGATGTCGCCGATGCTCTTGGCCGTGGGAGTGGGCATGCCGGTGCGGGCCACGATGCCGCGGACCACGTCGTCGTCCAGCTGGGCGAGGATGGCTTTGCCCACGCCGGTATCGTGCGTGTGGGCGCGGCGGCCAACTTCGGTGAACATGCGCATGGAGTGCATGGACGGGACCTGGGCAACGTAGATGACCATATCGGAATCCAGGACGGCCATGTTGGAGGTTTCGCCGAGCCGTTCCACCAGGGTCTTGAGCTGCGGACGGGCCACAGCACCGAGCTGCTTGCTGGCACCCTCGCCGAGCCGTATGAGTCGCGGGCCCAACGCATAGCGGCGGTTGGGCAGCTGGCGGATGTAGCCCAGGGAAACCAAGGTCCTCAAAAGGCGGTGGATGGTGGGCAGGGGGAGGTCAGTGGACGACGAAAGTTCGCTCAGCGTGACGTCGCCGCCCGCGTCCGTGATCAGTTCCAGCAGTTCAAAGACGCGCTCAACGGACTGCACGCCTCCGGAGGCTTTTTCAGCCATTCCCTTGTCTCCAATGACTCAGATTCCGACAACTCTTATCCGCATCGTGAAAAGAATTGCTTAGAACACCCAACATACAGCACAGCGCGAACCTGCGCGACGACACCGAACATGACCAGGCAAGGGGTTGTGTTTCCACTTTGTAGATAATAATATCCATAATACGAAAACATTCAGTTTGGAACGGCGGCCCGGGAACGGGCCTTACAGGAGGAATTTCAATGGCGAATCCGAGCCCCGGAAACTCGATCACCCTGCGCGTCGCCGCACCGTCGAGCTTCACCGCTACCAGCGAACTGGCAGCAGCCGTCGGCGCAGCCGGTGCAGCAATCACCGCGCTGGACGTCACGGAATCCCACCACGAGACGATCGTTGTTGACGTCACCTGCAACACCACCGACGACGACCACGCAGCCCGCGTGAAGGACGCCCTGAACGCCCTCGACGGCGTCACCGTCCAGCACGTCTCGGACCGCACCTTCCTCATGCACCTCGGTGGCAAGCTGGAGGTTGTCCCCAAGGTAGCCCTGCGCAACCGTGACGACCTTTCACGCGCCTACACTCCCGGCGTCGCCCGTGTTTGCATGGCCATCGCAGAGGACCCGGCTGCAGCCCGCAACCTGACGGTCAAGCGCAACACCATCGCCGTCCTCACCGACGGTTCGGCCGTCCTGGGCCTGGGCAACATCGGTCCCGCCGCTGCCCTTCCCGTGATGGAAGGCAAGGCCGCGCTCTTCAAGCAGTTCGCCAACGTTGATGCCTGGCCGGTCTGCCTGGACACCCAGGACACCGAAGAAATCATCATGATCGCCAAGGCCATGGCCCCGGTTTACGGTGGCATCAACCTCGAAGACATCGCCGCGCCGCGCTGCTTCGAAATCGAGAACCGGCTCCGCGAAGAACTCGACATCCCTGTCTTCCACGATGACCAGCACGGCACCGCGATCGTTACGCTCGCTGCCTTGGTCAACGCCCTCCGTGTGGTGGACAAGAAGCTCTCCGAGGTCAAGATTGTGGTTTCGGGCGTCGGCGCTGCCGGCTCGGCCATCATCCAGCTCCTCAAGGCCCAGGGCGCGCAGCACATCGTCGCCGCCGGCCGCTCAGGCGCTATCCACTCCGGCGAAGAATACGGCGACGAGCACCGCAGCTGGATCGCCGCGAACACCAACGAAGAAGGCTTCTCCGGAACCCTCCACGACGCCCTCAAGGGAGCGGACGTCTTCATCGGCGTCAGCGCCCCGCACGTGATCGGCGAAGAGCAGGTGGCCTCCATGGCCGAGGACGCAGTCGTCTTCGCCATGGCCAACCCGACGCCGGAAATTGACCCCGTTGTTGCGTCCAAGCACGCAGCCGTGGTTGCCACGGGACGCAGCGATTTCCCGAACCAGATCAACAACGTGCTGGCCTTCCCGGGCTTCTTCCGGGGCCTGCTGGACGCCGGAGCATCGGACATTACGCCGAACATGCTGGTGGCCGCCGCCGAGGCAATTGCCAACCGGGTGGCTGACGATGAGCTCAACGCGAGTTACATTATCCCCAGCGTCTTCGATCCCCATGTTGCCGCCGATGTAGCGACCGCCGTAGCCAATGCTGCGCACGCCAACGCCGCCAGCGCACTCTAGAAAAGGACACCGCCCAATGGCTATCACAGTCACTGATCCCCGGCCGATCGATCGCGCCGAGGAAATCCTCACCCCCAAGGCACTGGCCTTCATCGAGGAACTGCACAAGCGCTTCGCCGGCACCCGCAATGAGCTCTTGGAAGCACGCGGCGTCAAGCGCCAGAAGGTTGCGGACACCAGTCGCTTGGACTTCCTCCCGGAGACCCAGGAAATCCGCGACGGCGACTGGAAAGTTGCCGAGGCACCGGCAGCATTGCAGGACCGCCGCGTCGAGATGACCGGCCCGGCAACCCCGGCCAAGATGGCCATCAATGCCCTGAACTCCGGCGCCAAAGTGTGGCTCGCCGACCTCGAAGACGCCAGCACTCCCACGTGGCCCAACGTCATCGACGCCATCCTGAACCTCCGCGACGCTGCCCAGGGAACCCTGAGCTTCACTTCGCCCGAGGGCAAGGAATACCGCCTCCGCACCGACGCTCCCCTGGCTGTTGTGGTGGCCCGCCCCCGCGGCTGGCACATGGAAGAACGCCACCTGCTGCTCGACGGCGAACCCGCCGTGGGTGCGCTGGTGGACTTCGGCCTGCACTTCTTCCACATCGCCAAGCAGCTCCTCCTCAACGGCCAGGGCCCGTACTACTACCTGCCCAAGATGGAGAGCCACTTGGAGGCGCGCCTCTGGAACGACGTCTTCGTGTTCGCACAGGACTTCCTCGGCGTCCCTCAGGGCAGCGTCCGCGCCACCGTGCTCATCGAGACCATCCCGGCAGCGTTCGAGATGGACGAGATCCTCTACGAACTGCGCGACCACGCCTCGGGCCTGAACGCCGGCCGCTGGGATTACCTCTTCAGCATCATCAAGTACTTCCGTGATGCCGGCGAAGAGTTCGTCCTCCCGGACCGCGCCACCGTTGCCATGACGGCACCGTTCATGCGCGCCTACACCGAACTCCTGGTCAAGACCTGCCACAAGCGCGGCGCCTTCGCCATGGGTGGCATGGCCGCCGTCATCCCCAACCGCAAGCAGCCCGACGTCACCGCCGCAGCCTTCGACAAGGTCCGCGCCGACAAGACCCGCGAAGCAAACGACGGCTTCGACGGCTCGTGGGTGGCACACCCGGACCTCGTCTCCACCTGCCGCGAAGTCTTCGACTCCGTGCTGGGCGACCGTCCCAACCAGCTGGATAAGCAGCGCCCCGAGGTGAACGTCACGGCTGAGCAGCTCATCGACGTCGCGTCCGCCGAAGGCCACGTCACCGAGGCAGGCCTGCGCCTGAACCTGTACGTCGCCGTCGCCTATACGGGCGTCTGGATCTCCGGCAGCGGTGCCGTTGCCATCCACAACCTCATGGAAGACGCAGCGACGGCGGAAATCTCCCGCTCGCAGGTGTGGCAGCAGATCCGCAACAAGTCCGTCCTCGCGGACACGGGCAACACCGTGACCCGCGAACTCGTCAGCCGCATCCTGGGCGAAGAAACCGAGCGCCTGCGCATCGAGTTCGGCGACGAGAACTTCAAGGCGTACTACGAGCCCGCATCCAAGCTGATCGAGGACATCTGTTTGTCCGACGATTACACAGACTTCCTCACCACTCCCGCGTACGAGCTGGTGGGCTGAGATGGGCTCATTCTCTTCCTCTGATCTGGCCCACATCGAGTCGCAGCTTGAGGCGACGGACCAGCTGCTGGACCGCAACTACCCCGGTGACGACGGCTCACGCCAGCCCATCCACACCGTCTACATCCCGGCCGACCGCTTCACGCCTTCCCTTGCGGCAGAGTGGGGCGCCCAGGCACTGGCGACGGCGGAAGCCCACGGTGGCCTCGAAAAGCTGGGTCAGCTGTTGGGCCAGGAGTCCCACTTGGCTGCCGCTGTCGCAGAGCGTGTGGCGGCGAAGCTTTCTGCTGAGCCGATCGAAGACCTCCGTCTGGACTTCGAAGACGGCTACGGCGACCGCGGTGACGAGACAGAAGACGCCGACGCCGTTGCTGCCGCCAAGGCTGTTGCCACTGCAGTTGCGGCCGGAACAGCTCCGCCGTTCATCGGCATCCGCTTCAAGTGCTTCGAAGCCCCCACCCGGGCACGCGGCCTGAAGACCGTGGACCTGTTCGTCTCCACGTTGGCTGAGGCCGGCGAGCTCCCCGCTGGACTGATCCTCACCCTGCCCAAGGTCACCACGGTGGCCCAGGTGCAGGCCATGGACTTCGCGGTGTCCCGCCTTGAGGAAGTCCACGGGCTTCCCGCCGGCCGGCTCCGCTTTGAGGTGCAGGTGGAAACGCCGCAGCTCATCATCGGCGCTGACGGAACCTCGCCTGTGGCCCAGCTCCCCCACGTAGTTCCGGGCCGTATCAGCGCCCTGCACTACGGGACGTACGACTACAGCGCCTCCCTGGGGATCTCCGCCGAGTACCAGTCCATGGAACACCCGGTGGCCGACTTCGCCAAGGAAGTCATGCAGCTTGCTGTCGCCGGTACGGGCATCCGACTGTCCGACGGTTCCACCAACATCATCCCCGTTGGCGATGGCGTGGAGGACGCTTGGAAGTTGCACGGCCGCTTGGTTCGCCGCTCCCTGGAGAACGGCTACTACCAGGGGTGGGATCTGCACGCCGCCCAACTGCCCAGCCGTTTCTCGGCGTCGTACGCTTTCTACCGCGAAGGCCTGCCCGCAGCGGCACTGCGCCTCCGCAACTATGTTGAGCGCACCGAAGGCGGCGTCATGGACGAGCCCGCCACGGCCCGTGCCCTTGCGGGCTTCGTCCTCCGCGGCGTCCAGTGCGGCGCAGTGGCGACCGACGAGGTCAAGGCGCTTGCCGGCGTCGAACTTTCACAGCTGACCGCACTGGCGCACCCGCGGCTCGCACAACCAACTTCGCACTGATAGGAGCATTTCGCATGGGCAAGTACTACTACCCGCAGGGCGGCCTGCCGCCGCAGACGCAACTGACCACCGAACGGGCCATCGTCACCGAGGCCTACACGGTGATCCCCAAGGGCGTCATGACGGACATCGTCACCAGCAACCTGCCGGGCTTCTCCAACACGCGGTCGTGGATCATCGCTCGGCCGATCTCCGGTTTCGCCACCACGTTCTCCCAGCTGATCGTCGAGATCGCACCGGGCGGCGGGGCTCCCAAGGCGGAGTTCGAGGCCGGCGTTGAAGGCGTCATCTTCGTCACCAAGGGCCAGGTCAACCTGACCCTCGACGGCGAGCTGCACCACCTCGAAGAGGGCGGCTACGCCTACCTTGCCGCGGGTTCAGAGTGGGGCCTGGAGAACGTCTCCGACGACATCGTCTCCTTCCACTGGATCCGCAAGGCTTACGAGCGCCTCGAAGGTTTCGAAGCCAAGTCCTTCGTCACCAACGAGAAGGACGTGGAGCCCACCTCCATGCCGGACACCGACGACGTTTGGAAGACCACGCGCTTCACGGACTCCAGCGACCTCGCCCACGACATGCAGGTCAACATCGTCACCTTCCAGCCCGGCGGTGTGATCCCCTTCCCGGAGACCCACGTCATGGAGCACGGCCTGTACGTGCTTGAGGGCAAGGCCATGTACTTGCTCAACAACGACTGGGTTGAGGTTGAGGCCGGCGACTTCATGTGGCTGCGCGCGTTCTGCCCCCAGGCTTGCTACGCCGGTGGTCCGGGCGAGTTCCGTTACCTGCTGTACAAGGACATGAACCGCCAGGTGAAGCTCACCTAGTCTTTACCCTTGCGCCGAGATCGCCGGAAAGCTGCCAGTTCGCTGGAGCCTTCCGGCGATTTCGTCGTTTTCCGGCGAACTCAGCGGTCTGGGTGGCCTCCGCGGCGGCCGATTCTGAGCCCGGCCCAGAAGGCGAGGACCAGCAAGCCAAGGCCCGCGATGGTCAGCCCGAGTTGCGTTTCCTTGCTGACGAATGAGCCGTTGTCCCCCACGAACACCTCATTGCTCAGCGGCGCATAGGCGAACCAGCCGACATTCGTCTCCAGGTTGCTCCACGCCACGATGACCCCGGCGACCACCGCGATCAGTCCCAGTAAAGGCACGACGACGGCAGCCGGTTTGCGGGCGGGCTGCGGCGTATTCTGTCCCCCGGATGTGTACTGTTCCCCGGTTGTGTTGTGTTCCCCCATGCGGCCGAGTCTAGCCTGCGCGTCCGCCCAACTGAGTCGCAGTTCAGGCCGTTTTGAGCTCACTAAACGCGCTTAACTGCGACTCAGTTGGGTTTCGGTTTGCCGGGGCCGCCCGCGATTCGGTACGACTCCTGCAGCAGCTCGTCGAGCTCGTCCGTGTCGATTCGCTCGAGCCGGATCAGCATGAGTTGCGGAGACTGATCGTGATGCGGGGTCCAGAAAAAGGTATCCGGATTCATGGCTGCGAGCGCTTCGCGTTCATCGGTTTTGACGGTGCCCACTCCTTCTTCCCAGATGCGGGCCATGAGGGTCTTGGCGAACCATGCGGGCTGTCCCCAGCTGGGACGCTCACTCACCCCGGGCAATCCAAGGCAGATGCGGCGGACATCGTCTTCAGTGGCCATGGTTCACTGTGGCACTGGTGCTGCGCAATGGACAAGACATGCCGGGCAACCCGCCGCTACGCTTGGCCCATGTTGACTATCGGCAGCACTGTCTTGGGCGTCAATGACATGGCGCGCGCCACCCGGTTCTGGCATGAAGCCCTGGGCTACGTCCCACGGGAGCCGGGCGATGACACGTGGGTGATCCTGGTACCCGCATCCGGCCCCGGTCCTCAGCTGGCCCTCATGCTCAGTGAAACACCCCTCCAGGAGCATCCCCGCACACATCTGGATCTCTACGCGGAGGACCAGGCAACCGAGGTGGAGCGGCTCATCGGGCTCGGCGCCCAGCGAATTGACTGGGACCTGTATCCCGAGGATCCGGATTTCGTGGTCCTCGCGGACCCTGACGGCAACCGCTTCTGTGTGATCGACAAGAGTCCGCGGTAGCACCGCCGTCGCATCATCGAAGCCATTTAACGCGGGTCCAAATGGGAACACCTCGGGTCCATTCGAAGACGGAATACGGAGTGACGCGTCCAGGTAGCGTGCCGAAACGAATTCGCCGGAGGCCTGCCAGATCGCCGGACCTCTCCAGCGAACCCGCACCGCTCCGGCGAAGTCACGGGTCCCCGGGTCGCATCTGGAGGTGGAGTCCCAATTCCGTCAGTCCCCCTCTGTAGAGTGCTCCCCATGGATGACAAAGCGATGTTGCTCGGCTATTTGCGGCTCCGGAGGGCGGACCTGCTCGGCAAGGTGGAGAACCTCAGCGAGTACGATGCCAGGCGGCCCTTGACCCCCACCGGCACCAACCTGTTGGGCTTGGTGAAGCACGTGGCCAGCGTGGAGCTGGACTATTTCGGGGTGACGTTCGGGCGCCCCAGCGGCAGGGAGATGCCGTGGCTGGCGGAGGACGCAGAACCGGATTCCGATATGTGGGTCCCTGCAACTGAGAGCCGGGAAGAGATCCTGGAACTGCACCACTTTTCCGCGAAGCACAGCGACGAAACCATTGAGTCCCTCCCGTTGGATGCTCCGGGGGTTGTGCCGTGGTGGTCGGAGGAAAAGAAGCACGTCACGCTTCACCAGATCCTGGTCCACATGTGCGTGGAAACCGCCCGGCACGCGGGACACGCAGACATCATCCGCGAGCTCATCGACGGCTCCGCGGGGCAGAGGCCCGGGGATCCCAACATCCCCAGCCGCAACTCCGAGGAATGGGCAGCCCACCGGTACCGCATCGAGGAAGCAGCCAGGGAGGCCGAGCGTCGCCACTTCTGAACCTTCACAGCCCACGCATAAGGTGGGCAAACCTCCTGCGTAGCCTTGCTCCGTAGAAATGAGGCATGACTCCTCCACAGACTGAACACCGTAAGGGCGGCCGGACACGGCGCGTCGTCATCTCCGCCGTTCTGGCGGTCACTCTCTCTGCCGGGGGCGCCGCAGCTTGGGCCTTGGACCGCTTCGTCGTTCCGCACGCCGAGATCACCAACGTCTCCGAGTACGAAGCCAGCCAGGCCGGAACAAGCACGACGACGGACGCTACTTCCGCTGAAACCTCGGCGAGCGCTGTCGTCACGGATACCTCGTACACGGCGGGCGACACCGGCGTCACCGTCTCCACGGTGACCACCGGCAGCGGCGACGACACCGTGACGTACTACGTTGCCGACGTCGTGCTTGATGATGCCACCACGCTGAAGTCGGCGTTCGCCGAGGATACTTACGGCGAGAACATCACCGAAACCACGTCCGCGATCGCCGAAGACCACAACGCCATCTTCGCCATCAACGGCGACTACTACGGCTTCCGGGACACTGGCATCGTGATCCGCAACGGCGTGGTGTACCGGGACGAGGGAGCGCGGCAGGGCCTGGCCTTCTACAAGGACGGCACCGTCAAGGTGTACGACGAGACCACCACCTCCGCTGACCAGCTCATCGCGGATGGTGTCTGGAACACGCTCTCCTTTGGCCCCTCGCTGCTGGACAACGGCGAAATTGCCTCCGGCATCGAGGACGTGGAGGTTGATACCAACTTCGGCAACCACTCCATCCAGGGCGAGCAGCCGCGCACCGCCGTCGGCGTCATTGACCAGAACCACCTGGTGTTCGTGGTGGTGGACGGCCGCAGCCCCGGCTACAGCGCCGGTGTCACCATGACGGGCCTGGCGCAGATCATGAAGGACCTTGGCGCCACCACCGCGTACAACATCGACGGCGGCGGCTCCTCCACCATGTATTTCAACGGCTCCCTGGTGAACAACCCGCTCGGCGAGAACAAAGAGCGCGGCACCTCCGACATCCTCTACATCGCCCAGTCATGATCATCCTGATACCGGCGTACGAGCCGGACCATCAACTCATCAACATTGTCCGCAAACTCCAGGAAGCGGACCCGTGGCTGACCATCGTGGTGGTGGACGACGGCTCCGGACCGGACTACCAAAACACGTTCGACGACGTTGCCCGGCTGGGGTGCCATGTGCTCAGTTACGCGGTGAATGGTGGCAAGGGCCACGCGCTCAAGAGCGGATACTCCTTCATCGCGGAGCGCTTCCCGGGCCACGACGTTGTGTGTGCCGACAGCGACGGACAGCACGGCGTGGCCGACATTCTTGCCGTGGCGGACCGGGTCCGGAGCGTGACCGGCGCAATGGTGCTCGGTTGCAGGAATTTCTCCGGGAATGTCCCTGCCCGCAGCAAGTTTGGCAACACGGTGACCCGTGGCCTGTTCAGGCTCGCAACGGGTCAACGGATCTCTGACACCCAGACGGGTCTGCGGGGCTACCGGGCTGACATGCTCCCGTGGCTTGTGACGGTCCGCGGCCAGCGCTATGAGTACGAGCTCAATCTGTTGCTTGAGGCTAAACAGGCCGGCTATGGCATTGAAAGTGTGGAGATCGCCACCGTCTATCTGGACCATAACTCGGGATCGCATTTCAGGCCTGTGGCTGACTCGATCAGGATCTATGCGCCGCTGCTGAAGTTCCTCGGGTCCTCGCTGTCCGCGTTCGTGGTGGACACGGTGATGTTCCTGATCCTCAGTGCCCTCACGGATTCCCTCCTGGCGGCGGTAGTGGGAGCCCGCCTGATCAGTGCGTCGGTGAACTTCCTGGTCAACCGCCGGCTGGTGTTTGAACACGGCAGGGACACCTCGTTCCGTGCCGCGGCTACCGGCTATGTGGCCTTGGTAGTTGCCCTCTTGGCCGTCAATTACGCCGCAATGTTGACTCTTACGTCCTTGGCCGTTCCTGACTTGCTGGCCAAACTTGTCACCGAAGTGACCCTGCTGGGTGCCAGCTACGCCGTGCAGCAGCGCTTCCTGTTCATCCGGAAGGCCCGTACTGACGCGTCGGCACCAGCTGTCCCGTCGACACCGGCTGTCCCGGCAATAATCGCGGACAGCGGAACACATATCCCAGCCTTGGTCCCGGCACAGTTTCAGCACAGCATGACCGGGAAAAGTGGAAACCAATCCCCCAAGAGATTCCGGAGTAACTGATGAACACCATCATCCTCATCGCGGCAGACCTGGCCGCCATCACCATTTTGACGCTCGCCCTCTACCTTCGCCGCCACCGGCGCCGTGACCTGGTGGTTTCCTACCTGGGCATGAACGTTGGCGTCCTGGCAGTGGCCACGGCCCTGTCCGGGTCGGCTGCCGGTGTTGGCCTTGGTTTGGGCTTGTTCGGTGTTCTCTCGATCATCCGGCTCCGGTCTACGGAACTGGCCCAACACGAGGTGGCCTACTACTTCTCGGCACTGGCATTGGGCCTGATCGCCGGCATCGGGGTGGAGCCCCTCTGGCTGACACTGTCCCTCATGGCATTGGTCCTCCTGGTGATGTTCGTCGGCGACAACCCACGGGTCCTGCCCGCCTACCGCCACCAGACCGTGGTCCTGGACCGGGCCATCAACAACGAACCCGAGCTCTATGCCCGGCTGGAGGAAGTCCTCAACGGCACCGTCCACTCGGCCACCATCCAGGAGCTGGACATGGTCAATGACAAAACAATCGTGGACGTCCGGTACGCGGTCCGGGCGCAGCAGCCGCGGCACTCACAGCTCGGCTTCGACCAGCCCGCCGGTGCGCTCTCGCCGGCGCCCCAGGAACTGCCGTCGCATCCAGTACTTCCGGCACAGTCCCCGCAGCAAGTACAGCAGTCCGAGCCGACCCAGTCGTCCGTGCCCACCTCGGCAGGTGTAGCGTGAGCGACGCCCCACCGATCATGCCGCAGCTGGGCGAGCTGCCCGCCGTCGGACTTGAAGAACTCACCACCGAAGCCGCGCTGCTGACCCGGGTGGACCGCAAGTACCTGGTTCCGTCGGCCACGGCACGCACCATCCTCAGCACCTTCAGCACCGAGGCCCGGGTCCTGGAAATGAACGGGAACCGCACGTTCGCCTACGACTCCGTGTATTTCGATACCCCTTCGCTGGCCAGCTATATGCTGGCTGCCCACGGCAGGCGCCGGCGGTTCAAGATCCGCACGCGGACCTACTTGGACAGCGGGGTGAGCTTCCTCGAAGTGAAGACCGAAGGTGCCCGGGAGGCAACGGTCAAAGAACGGATCCCTTATGAGTTGTGCGACCGCGACCGGCTGACCGAGGAAGGGCTGGCCTATGTGAAGGAGACGTTGACCGCAGCGATGGGGGACGTACACATTGGTTCCTTGGAGCCAGTGCTTTCTACGCGCTACGACCGCACCACACTCTTCCTCCCCGAGTCAGGTAGCCGCGCGACCATCGATGTCGACGTCACCTGGCAGAGCCCGGACGGTCAACCGTGGATGCTGGACAACTCCGTGGTGATCGAGACGAAATCCGGGTCCGCCCCCGGGCCCTTGGACAGGCACTTATGGGCGCACGGCGTCCGGCCGTGCCGCATCTCGAAGTTCGCCACCGGCATGGCCGCGCTCCATCCCGAGCTCCCGGCCAATCGTTGGAACCAAACACTCCGGCGCAGGATGCCACTGCGCCCCCTTCACTGACTTTCCCTCCACAGACTTAGGAACCCACCATGCGCTCTTTCCGTACCGCCCTTTCCGTTGCCGCCGTCGCCCTGGCCGTATCGTTGGCAGGTTGCTCCACGGCCGCCACCAGCTCAACGTCCACCGGCACCACTGGCACGTCCACCACTACGACCACCACCCAGCAGGCAGTCACCGCCGCCACCATCGAGGAAGACACCCATTACGACAGCGACGACCTCACGTGGGACGCCGCAACTGAAGTGGCCATCAGCCTGGCCGACGGCGGCAGCAAAGTGACGTCGTCGTCCTCCACCGGCGTGGCGGTAGACGGCAACACCGTGACCATCAGCGCGGCTGGAACCTACAGGCTGAGCGGCTCGCTCAGCGACGGCCAGATCGTGGTGGCCGCGGGAGAGGAAGACACCGTGCGGATCATCCTGGACGGCGTGGAACTGGGCAACTCCGCAGGTTCGCCATTTGTGGTGCAGAGCGCGGACGAAGCAATCGTGTACTTGCAAGACGGCAGCACCAACACGTTGACTGACGCCACCACCTACGCCGACCAGGGCGAAGACGCCCCCAACGCTGCGCTCTACTCCATGGCCGACCTGACCATCGCCGGGACCGGTTCCCTCACCGTCAACGGAAAAGCCAATGACGGCATCGTGTCCAAGGACGGCTTGGTGATGGCTTCCGGCAAGGTCACCGTGGACGCTGTGGATGACGGCATCCGCGGCAAGGACTACACAGTCCTGCTGGACGGCGCCTACCAAGTGACCGCGGGCGGCGACGGAGTAAAGGCGGACAACGAGACGGACGAAGGCCGCGGTTGGTTGCTGGTCAGTGGCGGCTCACTGACCGTCAACGCAGGCGACGACGGCGTAAAGGCCTTCAACACCCTCACCATCTCCGGCGGGACCGTCACCGTAGCCGAGTCGGAGGAGGGGCTGGAAGCGCAGCACATTGCCATCTCCGGCGGCGACGTCACCGTCACGGCGAACGACGACGGCGTGAACGCCTCTGGCGGTTCGTCCACCTCCACTTCCACTGACGCCGGCGCCGGCGCGGCTGGCGGCGGTATGGGTGGACCGGGTGGTGGCGGCATGGGTGGCGGAGAGATGGCAGCCGGCGACTACAGCGTGGATGTGTCCGGCGGAACGCTGACCATCAACTCCGAGGGCGACGGTCTGGACTCCAATGGCAGCGCCACCATTTCGGGCGGCACCGTGGTGGTCAACGGCCCCACCAACGACGGCAACGGCGCACTGGATGTGAACGGCGAGCTGGTAGTCACCGGCGGAACCGTGGCAGCAGCAGGCAGCGCGGGCATGGCGGTCACACCGGGGACCTCGTCCACGCAGTCCGGCGTGCAGCTGACCTTCGACTCGTCGGTATCCGCCGGCACTCCGGTGCACATTGTGGACTCCTCCGGTGCCGTGGTTGCCACGTTCGTGACCACCAAGACCATTGCGTCCCTGGTGTTCTCCTCCTCGGCCATCACGGACGGGGAAAGCTACACGGTGTACACCGGGGGCAGCGCCGATGCGAAGGCCGGGGTAACCACGGGATCCACGGATGGAGCTGAGGAACAGGGAACAGTGACCGCCGGTCAGTACACCCAGTCACAGGGTCCGGGCGGCGGTGGCGGCCGCTGGTAAGTATGACGGCACGTTTGACGCAATGGGCGGGCAGGATTTCGATCCCGCCCGCCCATTGACGAGCTGTCCAGCGTTGCCTAGTGTTGCTTTGTTAGCGCTAACAAACACTTTCCGGCAAGGACCCCTGTGAGCAACAATGCCAACACTCCGGTGAAGTCACCCCTTTTCAGGGACCCCATCGAGGACGGTGCCGCGGATCCAACCGTGATCTACAACCCGCTCGAGAAAGCCTGGTGGATGATCTACACCAACCGGCGCACCACAGTCCCGTTCGAGGACGGCCTGAGCTGGCTCTACGGGTCCAAACTGGGAGTCGCATCGTCATCCGACGGCACGCACTGGGACTACCGCGGGACCCTGGAGGGACTGGACTTCGAGTGGGGCCACAACACCTTCTGGGCCCCGGAAATCTTTGAGCACGCTGGAACCTTCCACATGTACGTCAGCTACATCCGCGGCATCCCCGCCCACGGCAACCCGCATTCCATGGAGATCCATCACTACACCAGCCCGGACCTGCTGGCATGGGAACATCATGGAGTGGTGCCGCTGAGCTCCAACCGGGTCATCGATGCCTGCGTCCATGAACTCCCTGGCGGCGGCTTTCGCATGTGGTTCAAGGATGAGGTGCGCGGATCAGAGACCTGGGCTGCGGACAGCGACGACCTCCACCAATGGACCGTTCGCGGGCACGTCCTGACCACGCCCACCGGTCATGAAGGGCCCAACGTTTTTCAGCTTGGCGGCTGGTACTGGATGATCGTGGACACCTGGTCCGGCCAGGAAGTGCACCGTTCCAATGACTTGGATTCCTGGACGAAGCAAGGGACCATCCTCGCAGGCAGCATCGGGGACACCTTCCGGCGCACTGACGACGTGGGACCGGGGCTGCACGCGGACGTAGTGGTCAATGATGACCGGGCTTGGGTCTTCTACTTCACCCACCCGGACCGCGTCGGCGCCAGCCATCCCACGATCCAGAGCCGGCGATCTTCGATCCTCGTTGCTGAGCTCACCGTGACCGATGGCATACTACGTTGCGACCGGGACGCCGACGCGCCGCTTCTCCTCGCGCAGCCCTCCGGATTCAGCGTGGCTTCCTGACCTCCTTTGAAGCCCATAGCTCCCAGATTCAACCCATTTCGGCTGCATTCGAGCCGCCATCCTTTCAAAGAGGGTCACGAAGCCACAGCCCCCGACGACGGCACTCGCCTGCCGTCGTCGGGCGCTTTTACACGCGCCCAGCACGAGCTCGGCCGCCCCCGCAAGCCTCCCCCACAAACTTGATGCGAACTTGAGCCAAACGAAAAGGTTCCTTGATATAGCGGCGCCACGCTGGAATCAGTCGGAACACCAATACCGAGGGGTTTCGGCAACGAATCTCAAGTATGAAAGACAACGACGTGGGGGACGCAATGGAGCAGTCATCAGCACTCAGTGAGGTAGTTGCCGTCAAGGGCATCATCCAGGACCAACACCCCGTGGATTTCTACGCTCTGGGCGTCGCCGGATGCATTGACCGGCTCGCCGCGCCGCTCCGTCGGACCGGCATCACCGTCCACTGGCACACCCCTCATCACGGCATCGAGATCTCCTCTTCGGCCGCCGCACTCCTTTATCACGTGGCGCAGGAGACTTTCAGCAACACCCTCAACTACGCCAACGCCAACGAGCTCACCGTCCGCCTCAACGCTGTTTACCACGGCATCCAGCTCACCATTACGGACGATGGCAGCGGTTTCGAGATCCATGCCGCGCCCAGCGGCCGGCGGCACGGTTTCGGCCTGCTGCTGATGTCCATCGCAGTGCACGACGCCGGCGGGACAGTAGACATCGACTCTGAACTTGGGCGGGGCACCAGTGTGAGGGTCACGCTGCCGCTGGATTGAGTCCGATTTGGGACCTTATTTGGGCTCCCAAGCATGGCCCAACCGCGTTGCCGGACGTATTCTGTAGCTACTTTTCAGCCTGACATCCCGACGGATTGGCACGAAAAATGGCGCAGAACAAGGGTCCAAAAATAGGTCTCGGAAAGGTCCTTCTCAGGGTCTTCGGGTACTTCCTGGTGAGCATCCTCTGCGGTGTGCTGATCTCCGGGCTGGTGGTCCCCGTGGTGGCGTTCACCAGCACCACCGTGGGCGGGTCGATTGGATTCTATGAAGACCTGCCGAGCGAACTGAACGTCGATTCGCCCTCACTTTCGAGCACTGTGGTGTCCGCAGACGGGCAACACATCGCCACTTTCTATGCAGAAAACCGCGTCAAGGTTCCCCTGGAAGAGATGTCGCCGTTCATCCGGGAAGCCATCGTGGCGATCGAGGACAGCCGCTTTTACGATCACGCCGGCGTGGACGCGCAGGGCATCATCCGGGCGTTGAGCTCCAACCTCACCAAAGGCACGCGGCAAGGGGCTTCCACGCTGACCCAGCAATACGTCACCAACGTGCTCAACGAGTCGCGGCTGTCCGAGGGCCGTCCTGAAGAGGTGGTGCTCAGCGGCCAGAAAACCATGGGAGACAAACTCCGCGAGGTCAAACTCGCCCTCGAATTGGAGAAGCGGTTCAGTAAGGACCAGATCCTTGAGGGGTACCTGAACATCGTGTTCTTTAACCGGGATGCCTACGGTATTGAAGCTGCCTCGCGCTATTTCTTCAGCGCGTCCGCGAAGGACTTGACCCTGCCGCAAGCGGCGCTCCTTGCGGGCTTGGTCAACGGTCCCAGCATTTACGACCCCACCGTTGACCCGGAGGCGGCGGTGAACCGGCGCAACCTCGTTCTGGACCGGATGGTGGAACAAGGCAAGATCACGGCAGTGGACCACGGAGTGGCAGTAGCAACACCCGTAGAACTGAACATCACGCCCTCACGGCAGGGGTGCGCGGGAGCAGCGATCGCCACCTACTTCTGTGACTACGTCTCCCATTTGATCCTCAATGACGAGACCTATGGTTCCACCGTCAACGAGCGCGAGCGCCTGCTCTACCGGGGTGGCCTCACCATCACCACCACCCTGGACAGCAGGCTCCAAGCCGTTGCCCAGGCCCAAGTGGACGCCTCGGCCGGGGACAATCCGGACAAGTGGGGCGCGGCCATGACCACCGTGCAGCCCGGTACCGGCAAGATCCTGGCCATGGCGCAGAACACGGTCTTCGTGCCGCAGGAAGGAAAGTACGACACCCAATTGAACTTCAACGTGGATGCCAAGGACGAGAACGGTTACGACCTCAACGGGGCCGGTGGTTTCCAGCCCGGGTCCACCATGAAGCCGTTCATCTATGCCGAATGGCTCAACCAAGGCAAAAACCCTACAGCCGTGGTTGACGCCTCACGCAGGGTCTACCCCGTTGGATTCCCCTGGCGGTCCAGCTGCGGAAGGGTGATGGGCGGCTACAGCTCCGCCCAGAAGGCACAGAACCTGGGCGCCGACGACGACCTGCAGAACAACGATGTGGGTTACTACCGTGCCATGCCCATCAACTACGGCCTTTACAACTCCATCAACACCGCAACGTTCGCTACGGCAGCACAGTTGGACTTCTGCGGCATCCAGAAAATGGTGGACACAGTGGGCCTGCACAGCGGCCTCGACAACGCCCCGGTGAACATGCACCAGATCGGAAACCTGCTGGGCTCCATCGGCGTGGCGCCTTTGGTCCTTGCGAGTGCCTACGCAACCTTCGCCAACGACGGCACGTACTGCGCGCCCCTTGCCATCACGGAGATCAGCGATGCCCAGGGCCGCCAGTTCGAAGCCCAAACGCCCGAGTGCCGGGAGGCGGTGAAACCGGCCGTAGCCCGTGGCGTCAATGCAGTCCTGCAGGATGTCCTCAAGATGGGGTCCGGCGTGTGGATTGAGCCCAGGGTCCACACCAAGGTTCCTGCTGCCGCCAAGACCGGCACGTCCAACAACAACGGAGCGACGTGGGTGGCCGGCTACACCACCACCCTCGCCACGGCGTCGTTCTTTGGAGATACCACCGCGGGTCAGCAGCGCGCTGGGCAAAACGTCACCATCAACGGGAAGTTCTACAAGTCCTTGGACGGCTACATGATCGCAGGCCCGCAGTGGGCCAACTACATGGTGGAGGCCACGTCCCTCTACCCAAGCGGGCCTTTCGCGGCACCTGCTCCCCCTCCGGCCCCGGCACCCGTCACCACGGTGCCCGCGGTTCCGCGCCTGACGGGACGGTAGCGCGTGTGCCGTCGTCCTCGTAGCTGTCCACGCCGGCGAGGTGCCGGCCCGCAATGTACCCGAACGTCAGCGCCGGGCCCAAGTTGATGCCGCCCGCGGGGTAGTGCCCGCCCATGACGTTGGCTTGGTCGTTGCCGGCGACGTACAGGCCCTCGATGGGGTCGCCGCCGCTGTTGAGCGCCCGTGACCAGCCATCCGTGTCGACCCCCGCAAAGGTACCGAAGCTGCCCGGCACTACCCGCACCGCGTAGAACGGACCTTTCTCGAGGGGCCCCAGTGACGGGTTCGGCCGGTTGGTGGGGTCGCCACCGTAGCGGTTGAAGGCTGTCCCGCCACGTCCAAACCCGGGGTCGACGCCGTCGCGTGCGTTGGCGTTGAACCCCGCCACAGTGCGGCGCAACCCGCCAGGGTCTATGCCGCACTTCGTGGCAAGTTCTTCCAGCGTCCGGCCCTTGAGGAGGTACCCGGAACGCAGGTAGGGGAACAACGGGACGGGCAGCGGTTTGGCCATTCCCAGCGGGAATTTACGCACGAACCGACTGTCCGCGATCTGCCACGACTCCACGGTCTCCCCTTCCGGCGTCGCTGCGATGAGTGCCTCAACGTAGTCGTAGTAGCCGTTGGCCTCGTTCACGAACCGCTTCCCATCCGAACGGACACCGATGCTGCCAGGTTTGGCCCGGTCCATGATGTGCGGGAACACACCGGTCCGGCCGTTGCGGTGCGGCACCAACGACACCGGACACCACGCAGCCGGCGACTTCACGTCGGTCCTGAAACGGGCTCCCACTGATTCGGCCAGGGTGATGCCATCGCCCGTGGTCTCGCGCGGGGAAAGCGTCCAGTGCTCCCGGCCGGTAGGCGTCTTGGGAAACAATTCCTTGCGACGCCGAATATCGTTGGGGAAACCGCCGGTGGCAAGCACGACGCCGCGGCCCGCGTTGATCTGGAGCTCGCCTTCCGGGGAACGTACGACGGCGCCGGTCACCTTGCCGTTGTCGTCGCTGAGCAACGCCGTGGCAGGGGTGGAGACGCGGATGTCGACGCCCAGGTCATCTGCGGACTTCATGAGCCTGCCGGTGAGCGCCGTGCCGTTGACCAGCTGCATGTTGCGGCGGTGGGTGAGCAGGTCAAGGAGGTGGAAGCCGAAGCGCCACCCCGCGTGGAAGATCCCTTTGAGGTTTCCCTGTGATGCTGAGAGGAACTTGCTGAGGTCCGGCCCTGCCATGATGCCCATGCCGAGGAAGGATGTCTCGTACAGCTGATGACGCATCTTGGCACGCACAGCCGGCTTGATGGTCCGGGCGTTGAGAGGTTTGGGGCCTACAGAGCGGTTTCCCGTGCCAACGCCTGGGAGGTTGCCGTAGATGTCGTTGATCCTGCTGCCCGGAACGAACTGCAGTGACGTCTTTTCCTGGAAGAACCCCACCATGTGCGGGGCAGCCTCGAGGAAGGCCTCCACGTTCTGCTCCCGGTAGTCGTCGCCCAGGACGGCGCGGAGGTAGGTCCGGAATGACTCTTTGTCTTCGTTGACGCCCTCGGCTTTCGCCAGTGGGTTACCGGGGGCCCACGCCCAGCCACCGGACCACGACGTTGCGCCGCCGCAGACTCCGGACTTTTCCACGACGATGACTTTCAGCCCGTGGTAGGCCGCTGTCACTGCCGCAGCGAGGCCTCCGGCTCCTGAACCAATGACGAGGACATCGCAGTCAAGGGTGGGAAGGTTCGGGGTGCTGTTCATGTGGTGCTCCAGGTAAATGCGGGGGTGGTGAGGACTGAGGTGGCTGCTGCCTTCAGCTGTTTGGCCCAAGCGAGTTCGCCCATGGCGGCCACTCTGCTTCCGGAAGGGGTTTCGACGCTGACGGGGATGTCCCCGGGGAACGACGCGAGCAGGGCCGGGAGGTCGAATTCGCCTTCCCCGGGCACACCGCGCTCCGAGCGGGACTCAAGGATCAGCCCTTCCCTGCTGGCCGGCGGTATGGCCGGACCGTCGCAGAGTTGGATCATGGGGACCAGGTCCGCGGCATCCTCGAGGTGGGCCCACGTGCCGCCGAAGCGGTTGACATGGAGGGCGTCCACCACGATTTTGCAGCCTGCACGGTCCGCGAGTTCCACAGCCTGCGGGATCGATCGGACGGCCTGATAAGCGATGGGCTCCAGCGTAGGGACGATCCCGTACGCTTTGCCGTCCTGCGTCATCTGCGCGAGGTGGTCCCCGAATCGGTCCAGGTCCGGATCCGCGCAAGCGACAGTCAGCGTGGACGCTCCCAGCGCTTGGCCCGCCTCCATCATGCGCAGCCATGCTTCGCGTTGATCGGCGCCATTCTGCAGGCCGGTTCCGTCCAGAAGCAGGAACTCGATGTCTTCAACGGTGATCCCCGTGTCGTCCATTCGAGCCAGGGTTTCGCGAAGCATGGGCGAGCCGGGCTGTAGGTTGTACGGACGCTCAGTTGGTGTCACTGGACGCACCCGTGCGCCGATGAAGTCGAACCCGGCCTCAGCGGCGATTGTCACCAGATCCGGGGGCGCGGTTCCCACAAGTGAAAGCTGCGCAAGTCCGAGCCGGCGTATTGGGGTGCCGAGGGGTGGAATGGCAACAGGGGAAGAGGCCCCGGGAGCAGCGGGATCGCCGGTCCGCTGCGAGATCACCGGAAAGCTCCGGCGATCTGACACGGTTCCAGCGCCTTCGGCACCATCAGTCTCGGCACCATCAGTGTCAGCACGGGCAGCCAAAGCAGCAGCAATCCGCTGAGCGGCGTCGTACCCGCTCTTGACCGCGTTGGACACAATGGCCGCTGCAGTGTCGACGACGGTTCCGGCCATTGCGACAGGAATGGACGCTGACCGGCTGAGCTCCGCTTCCCGTTGCTCCACAGTGAGTGGTCCGTCCAACGGCAGCACGGAGCGGGAAACAAGCAGCTCCCCCGGGGCGTCGATCCACTCCTCGCCCATGCCGGAACGGCTGATGCGTACCCGGCCGTCGTCGAACTCCTCGATGGTGCTGGACAGGAGGATCCGCACACGAGGATTGGCCTCAAGGCGCGGCACAGCCAGGATCTTGGCGCGACGTCCCGACTCTGGGGCCAGCGCTTCCTGCGGTCCGATGATCAGCACAGCGGTCCCCTGCGAAGCGAGGGTATCGGCCACGCTCATGGCCACGGAATCAGCACCCCAGATGGTCACAGCCTCCGGTGCCGTGCCAGCCGAACCCAACGTGCCAGCCGAATGGGCTGCGCCAGCCTCCGAAACCGGCGAACCGCCGTCGAGGATCTCCGGGTGCTTCGCGAGCCAGTCCCGAATATCGGTAACACGCGGTGAATCACTGCCAACAAACCCAGCCGCCGGCCGACGACCACCAGTAGCGATGACCACTGCGTCGGCCCCGAAATCGCGGGCCAACGCTCCGGCGTCGGACGTGTCGGCGCGGGTACCCAAGCGGACGTCCACGCCGAGGCGCTCGTTTTCCGAGGCTGACCAGTCGGCAAAACGGTGGAAGTCGGGCGTGGACTTCATGCGCTCGGCGAGGGCGAACTGCCCGCCCGGCCGCCCGCCGTCGTCCACGAGTGTGACGCGGGCGCCGGCTTCGGCGAGTTCGCGGGCTGCGGTGAGCCCGGCGGGTCCGGCACCCACCACCAGCACGCGCGAGGCGGAGCGGACGGCCGGAGTTGAAACGGGTACACGCGAACGCCCCACGGCAGGGTTGACCGTGCAGGTGACTTGTCCGAGTCCCAGGTTGTCGATGCAGACGTTGCACGCGATGCACGGCCGGTAGCGTCCGCCGCGCAGCACGCCGACAACAAAAGCAGGATCGGCATGGATGGCGCGCGCCAGGCTCACGAAGTCGCAGGTGCCCTTCGAGAGGACGTCTTCAATGACTTCCGGGCTGTTGAGCCGTCCGGCCATACCCAAGGGGAGACCGAATTGGCGGTAGGCCTGGGCGTAGTCGGACAGGATTCCGGGCTTCCACTCCCCCGACTGGACAATCCATTCGCCGGCGTCGTAGCTGCCCGCGGAAAGATCCAGGAAGTCGAGTTTGTCCAGGTGGGCTTTTCCGATGATGGCCACTTGTTGTTCGGCGCTGATGCCGTCGGCCGGACCTTCCAGCACGGAGACCCGCATGCCCACGATCGTGTCCGGCACCGCCTCGCGAACGGCATCGATAACCAGGTTCATGAAGACCTCCGGCGCCGCGAACTGGTCCGTGCGGTGGTTGGAAATGGGCGACATGAACTGGTGGATCAGGTAACCGTGGGCGCCGTGGAGATTGATGACGTCGAAGCCTGCAGCCACAGCGCGTTTCGCCGCAGCAGCGTAGGCGGCCACGAGTTCGTAGCATTCAGCTGCGGTGAGTTCCCGCGGAACCTCGCCGCCCGCCGTCGGGCACGGAACCGGCGACGGCGCGAGGTTCTTGAACCCGGACACCGCGGTTTGCGCGGTGCGGCCACCGTGGTTGAGTTCGACGGCGGCCAGCGCACCTTCGGCGTGCAAGGCGTCGGTGAGGCGGCGGAGCCCGGGGATCATGTCATCCGTGTGAAGGCCGAGTTGGTGCGTGCGGCCCTTGCCGTCGGCGCGGACATACGTCGCTTCGGTGGTCACCATGCCAAGGCCGGCCTTGGCGCGGGTCACGAGGTAGTCGATGTACTGCTCGGTGATGTGCCCATCCGTGGTGCCGTAGTTACGTTCCATGGGGGCCGATGCGAGGCGGTTGCGGAGTGTCGTGGGGGTCCGGCCGTTGCGGCCCAAGGTCAGTGGCATTCCCGCTGCGGGCGTGGTTGAAAGCATGGTCAGCGAGCCACCTTTTCCCGGCCGCGCAGCTCGGGAATGGCTGCGTGGGTGGGCTGTACTGCGGCGAAGCGGACTGGTTGGCCGGTGCGTGAGGATTCGTAGACTGCCAGCAGGATCCGCAAGGATTTCAGCGCGTCCTTGCCCGTGATGGCCGGTTCGGTGCCGGTTTCCAGCGCATGCACGAAGTCCTTGACCTGCAGTTTGTGGAACGGAATCAGCTGGCCGTTGATGACGGACAGGTCAACGTTCGGTTCAACGCCTTCAGGATGGACAGGCTCGACGACGATCCGCTCACCCACCGCCCACAGGTCCAGTCGGCCATCGCTGCCTTCCGGAAATTCCGTCAGTGAAGCCGAAGCCCCCGTTTCGCCGGTAATGCGGAGCTGGATTCCGAGGTTGGGCGATACCGCGGTGGAGGCCTCTAATGTTGCCATTGCTCCGGAGGTGAAGGTGATCACGGCCGTCGCGGAGTCTTCTACCTCTATATAGTCGCCGTGGCGGTAGGTGTTGACCTTCCCGTAGACCTCGGCCACGTCCCCCAGATACCACTGGAGGAGGTCGATTTGGTGCACGGCCTGGGACATCAGGACCCCGCCGCCATCATTCTCCCAGGTGCCACGCCAGGCGTCCCGGTTGTAATACTCCGGGGCGCGGTGCAGCATGATCGAGCACTGGGCCATGATCGCCTTGCCCAGTGTGCCGTCGTCGATCGCGGTGCGGATCTTCTGCGACGCCGGCCAGAAGCGGCGTTGGAAAAGGACCCCCAGCTGGACTCCGGTATCTTCACACGCCGCCACCATGCGTTCGGCAGACTCCAGTTTGGTAGCGATGGGTTTCTCGCAGAGAACGTTGACGCCTGCTGCGGCAGCCCTCAGCACCACGTCCTCGTGGGTGGGGTGCGGAGTGCAGACGGAAACGATGTCCAGGTCCAGGGCGAGGAGTTCGTCCACACTGGTGACCGCATGCGGGATTCCCCAGCTCTTTGCTGTTGCCGAGGCCCGGTCCGGGTCGACATCGCAGACGCCCACAATCCGGACGTTGTCCAAGGCAGTGAAAGCTTCCAGGTGGTTGCGGGAAATGGCGCCGCAACCCGCGATTCCTACGCGGAAGGTGCGGGCTGCCGGTGCTGGCGAAGTCATGGGGTGTTCCAACTTTCGGGGCATATGAGTCGGTTGCTTGGCTGAGTCGTTTGCTTGGATGTGAAGGTAAGGGACGGTGCCGGGCGGCTGGGAGCTGCCGCCCGGCGTCGTGCGTTGCGTTCTGCTTGTGTCGTAGCTACTTGAGGGAACTGCGCGGCTTGCCGAGGTCCTCCAACGGGACGTTGTAGGTTTCCCGGGCCGTCATGATGGCGATGGCCGAGGCCACCAAGCACAGGATGGTGAAGCCCGCTACAGGCCACCAGCCGTTCGGTCCGGGCTGGGCCAGCAGCGTTGCGATGGCCGGTGCGAAGCCGGCCAGGATCAGGCCGATCTGGCTGCCGATCGCCATACCGGAGTAACGGACCGCCGCGGGGAACATCTCGGGGAAGAACACCGTCCACACGCCGTTCCAGCAGGAGTAGAAGACCGTCATGTTCAGGAAACCGAACAGGAAGATCAGAGCGATGTTCTGCTCGCTGATCGCCCAAAAATAGCCGATCGTAGTCAGTGCACAACCGACCGCGCCCACCAGGAGGACCTTCTTGCGGCCAATGCGGTCCGAGATCATGGCCGAGATGGGGATGGTCACCATGGACAAGCCGATAGTTACTGCGTTCACGGTGAGCATGAGGGTGCGGTCGATGCCTACTGCGGGGCCGGTGGCGTAGGCCAGGGCATACACGGTGAAGGTGGTCTGCATGACCGAGAACAGCATCACCACGCCAACGCGCAGGACGTCGCGCCACTGGGTTTTCATGACTGCCACGGCGGGTATGGCCTTGGGCTTGTCATGCTCCACGATTTCCTCGAACACCGGCGGCTCGTCCAGCCGCGTCCGGATCCAGTAAGCCACTCCAAGGACCACTACTGAGAGCCAGAACGGTACCCGCCAGCCCCAGCTGAGGAGCTGCTCCTCGGGCAGGGCTGCCAGCGGGATGAAGACGATGGTGGACAGCACCATTCCCGAGGCGTATCCGGTCATCACGAAACTGGTGAAAAACGCGCGGCGGCCTTCGGGTGAGTGTTCCATGGTGAGGGTCGAGGCACCTGCGGCCTCAGCGCCGGCAGAGAAGCCCTGGGCCAGCCGGCCCACCAGCAACAATGCCGTTGCCCAGTAGCCGATTTGTCCATAGGTGGGCAGGAATCCGATGCCGATGGAGGCGACGCCCATGATCACCAGCGTGACCATCAGCGCCTGTTTCCGGCCGATCTTGTCACCGTAGTGGCTCATCACCAATCCGCCGAGTGGCCGGGCAAGGTAGCCCACGCCGAACGTCGCCATGGCTCCGAGCAATGCCACTACGGGGTCACCGCCGGGGAAGAAGATCTTGGGGAAGATCAGGGCTGCGGCAGTGCCGTAGATGAAGAAGTCGTAGTACTCCAGGGTGGATCCAAGGAAGGAGGCGAGTGCCGCCTTCTTGGGCATTTTGACGTGGTCAACCGGGGCTGTTCCACCCGGCGCTGTTCCACCCGGCTCTGTTCCAAGCGGCGAGGCCGCATTGTTGACGTCCGAGGGCGAGTGCTGCTGCACGTGTCCCATACTGTCTCCTCATTGAGTGCCGCGGGAAGTGGCACCGCCATGGTGCCTTGCCCGGCAAAGAATTGAACGAGGCCCAAACCGCCGGCTGCTGCTTTGTTGTGCAGCCCGCCCGGTGGCCGTTGATAACGACCCCCATAGCTGTGCTCCAGATCACAGGCGGTTGTTCCTCTGGAATCGACTGTAGGACCCAGGTCACACGGCGCGGGGAAACTTCCCGTTGAACGGGACAGCTCTGTTTGCCTGACTACTCAGGGGCCTGCTGGGACAACCACGGACGGGAGCCGTACGGCCGGCGCTCGGCACCCATGGTCCGGGACAAGCCGCGGCCCGCGGCCACCAGGACCGGGAGTATCAGTCCGGCGTCTTCGTCCACTGAAGGCACGACGACCGAAATGGCACCTATGACGGCTTGGCCCTGGCCAAACACCGGCACGGAATAGGCCGTGTTCTCCTCAACCAGGACACCCACCAAACGTGCATAGCCACGCTCGCGGATCTGGGCGAGGTGGTTCCTGGTCCTGGCAGGGTCCACCTCCGTTGCCTCCGTGGTCTTCTCCAGCTTTCCTGCCAGGAAACGGTCCTGCACCCAGCCCGGCATGTGCGCCATCATGGCCATGCCCGACGACGTGGTGTGGATGTCCAGGCGACCGGCAACCTGGGCCAGGTTCATGACCGTTCCATGCCTGTCGAGGCGTTCGAGGTAAAGCACACTGTTGGTTTCCACGTCCGGAATGGACAGGGCCACGTGTTCCCGCACGGCCGCGTGGACACCTTCCAGGAACGGCAAACCGCGGCGCCGGAATTCCTCCAAGGGATTACTGCGGGAGGCCAGTTCCCACATCTTCATTCCGACACCGAACTCGCCGGCCGCATTGCGTTCCAGGAGCCCGTTCGCCGCCAAGTCCATGGCCAGGCGATGCACTGTGCTGCGGGACATGCCGGTGATCCGGACCATGTCCTTCAAGGGAAGCCACGGCTGGCCTTTGGAAAACGCATCCATGATCTTCACGACGCGTTCGATCACGGACTCCCCCGACGCCGAGTTGGCCATGATGCCTCCGTAGTACTTTCCGGCCGTCGCAACCCCGGACCTCAAAACCCAATATAGCCTTGCACTGAAGCGCGACAATCCGGGAGGCAACGTGGAACTGCGGCAAATTGAGGCCTTCCTGGCAGTAGCCGAGGAATTGCACTTCGGCAGGGCGGCGGAACGGCTTCGCATGGCCCAGTCGCCGTTGAGCCAAACCATCAAGAAGCTAGAAAAGGGCCTGGGTGCACCGCTCTTTGAACGCAACACCCGGTCCGTCACGCTGACCACGGCCGGGCATTCCCTGTTGCCGCACGCCCGCAAAATCCTGGACGAAGTGGACCTGGCACGCAGGGCTGTCAGCGCCGGAACCGGGACCATCTACGGCAAGCTCGCCATCGGCTTCTCGGGTGCGCTGAACCACGCCACGCTCCCTCCGCTGACGCGGGCCTTGCGGCAGCGCTACCCCCAACTCGACGTGACACTTCATGGGGGTTTGCTGACCCAGGAGGCACTTCACATGCTGGGCAACGGTGCACTGGACCTCGCCTTCATCGGCCTTCCCATCGACGCGCCGTCGCTGGCCACCCGCCGGATTGCCACTGAACGCCTGGGGGTAACCCTGCCGGCAGACCACCCTCTGGCCGGACAAGCCTCCGTGGAATTGGCCGAGCTGGCCGGTGATCCGTTCATCACCATGCCTGCCGCGCAGGGGTCCACGCTTCGTGAGGTCACGTTCGCCGCGTGTGCTGCCGCCGGGTTCCGCCCCAAGATCAGCCAGGAGATCTCCGATCCTTACACGGCACTTTCCTTGGTGGCCGGTGGCGTGGGCATCAGCCTGATGCCGGAGTCCATTGAAGGGATCATGCCTGCGGGCATCGTCTTCCTGCCGCTTCAAGGCGACGACGTCCTCCTGTTTTCAGGACTCGCTTGGAACCCGGGCGCCATGTCGCCTGCCGTCCGGGCGGCACTCCAGGTGGCTGAGAACGTGCTACCAACCCCCGCGGACTAGTTCACTATGTATTTTCTGCACATGGTGAGAGATTAACTAAGTATTGGACAAGACCTAATGCGTTGCCCAGCATTGAGGAAAGCCCCACCCACTCAATGAAGAGGACAACCTCATGGCCACGTTTGCCGTTACTTACGCCTACTCCGACTCGACGTCCGCCCGCCGGGATACAGTCCGTCCCGTCCACGTGGACTTCCTCAAAGCCCAGTTCGACGGCGGGCGCCTCCTCAAGAGCGGCCCTTTCGGCCCGGAGGAATCACCAGGCGCTCTGCTGATCATCGCCGGTGACACCAAAGCCGACGTCGAAGCCCTCATGGACCAGGACCCGTTCCATCAGGCAGGGCTCATTGAGGAACGGACCGTGCGGCAGTGGAACATCTTCTTCGGCGCTGAGGCCGCGCAGCCAGCCGCGCAGAACTGAGGTCAACCAGTGCTGTCCGCGATCACCGTCTCCAAGGAGACCATTGCTTTTCGGGATTCTCCTGAGCCCACCCTTGAACCGGGCCACGCCCTGGTTCGGGTCCACAACGTCACCCTCTGCGGCACCGACCTCCATATCTGGGAGGACGACTACCCCACGGAACTCCCACTGATCCAAGGCCACGAGTTTTCCGGCGTAGTGGAGGCCCTGGCGCCCGACGAAACCAGCCCCGGCGGCCCCCGCCTTGGCGGCTCCGGGATCGGCGCTGACCAGAACATCAGCATCGGCGACCGCGTTGCCGTCAACCCCATCATCTACTGCGGCGAGTGCCGCCCGTGCCTCACCGGCCGGTACAACGTCTGCCAAAACGTGGGCTGCCTGGGCTGCTACTCGGATGGGGCACTCACAGAACTGATCAGCGTCCCGGTGCAGAAGCTGTGCCCCGTTCCCGAGGAACTCCCTCTGGACATCGCCGCCATGGGCGAACCCGCCTCCATCGCCATGCAAGCCGTCAACCGTGGCCGGCCCGAGCCCGGCGAAACCGCGCTGGTATTGGGGAGCGGCCCCATCGGATTGCTGGCCACCCTGTACCTGACGGAGCTTGGAGTCAGGGTGATCTGCGCCGACACCGAGCAGCACCGATTGGATCTTGCAGTCGAGTTCGGTGCCGCGGACACCCTGTTGGTGAGGCCGGGAAGCGACTTCCCGGATGAACACCAAGCTTTGCGTCTGGACTCCATAACCGATGGGTACGGGCCGCAACTGGTCATCGAAGCCACTGGAGTTCCTTCCTCCTTGGAGAACGCCATCAGGCTGGTTGCCAGCGCTGGCAGGATTGTCCAAGTGGGCATCTCGCCGCGGCAGGCCAACGTCTCCATGAAGGACATCCCCTACAAGGAACTGGATCTCATGGGCAGTCGCATGAGCCTCAACCTCATCCCCGACGGGCTCGCCCTGCTGTCCCGCCACCCCGAACAGGCACGCGCCCTCATGACCCACCGCTTCTCATTTGCGGAGGTGCAGAAGGCGTACCGACTGATGCAGGGACGCACCGAGAAGATCGGCAAGATCGTCATCGAGATGCCGGCGGGAACCCCCGCGTGAGCACCTCAATCCTCACGGCGCCCGAACAACTCAACGCAAGCTACGACGTCGTGATCATGGGCAGTGGCGCCGCCGGACTGGTGGCCGCAGTCCGTGCTGCCGATGCCGGGCTGAGCGTTCTGGTGGTGGAGAAAGCGCCGCTGCTGGGCGGCACCACGGCTGCCGGTGGCGGCGTGATGTGGGCACCGAACAACCATCTCGCCAAGGCTGCCGGCTACCAGGACAGCCATGCCGACGGCGTCGCTTACCTTACGGAAGCAGCCGGCCACGTGATGACCGCCCAGGAAATTGAATGGTACGTGGCCACTGCGCCGCGGGCTGTGGACTTCCTGAACCGGAACACCAAAGTGTCCATGGTTCCCATTGCCCGCCCGGATTACCACATGGAATGGAAAGGGTCCGCGGACGGTGGCCGCGGCCTGGACAACAACGCGTTCGATCCCCAGGACTACCCCGGCCTTTCGGGGCTGATTCGGCCGTCGTCGTACTTCCCGCTGCTCACCATGACCGAACGCGATGAACTCAACGGCCGTGCCGCTGATCCGATGCTGCTGGAACACCGTGCGTCCACGGGGATCCGGACCATGGGCGGTGCGCTGGTGGGGAGCCTGGTGGCGAGCGCCGTGGACCGGGGCGTGCACCTTGTGGTGTCCAGCCCTGTGGAGGACTTGTCGTCATCCGGCGCCGGGTGGAGCGTGCGCCTCGGCGGCGGTGGGACGCACGTGGCCGCGACCGCCGTCGTGCTTGCCTCTGGTGGGTTCGAATGGAATCCGCGGCTTCGCAGCGCGTTCCTGCCGTATCCGGTGACGCCCATCAGTGCTCCATCCAACGAGGGCGACGGCTTGGAACTGGGGCTCAAGGCCGGAGCGGCTGTGGAGGACATGTCTGCAGTATGGGGCGTTCCGGTGATTTCGACGACAGCCCATCAGTATGACGGTCAGCAGTCCGGGCGGATGGGAAACGTGGAAATGACGCTTCCGGGATCCATCACCGTGAACAGTGAAGGCAAACGCTTCGTCAACGAGGCCCTGAACTATCACGACGCCAGCAGGGTCTTCGCGTCGATCAACCCGCATACGGGCAGGCAACAGAACAATCCGGCGTGGTTGGTGTTTGATGCAAACTATCTGGCCAAGTACCCGGTGGCTGGCTCCGTCCCGGGCGAACCTGCTGAGTGGATGGTGTCCGCGCCAACCCTGGAACTCCTGGCCAAGGAGGTAGGCATCAATCCAGCCGGTCTCGATGCCACAGTGTCGCGGTTCAACGCCGACGCGGTTCTCGGCGTGGACACGGAACTCGGCCGGGGCGCCACTGCCCAGGACCGCTTCCTGGGCGATGCCGGGAACACCCCCAATCCTTGCCTGGCACCCCTGCTGGCCGCTCCGTTCTACGCCGTTCCCATCCGGGCAGGCGTGCTCGGTACGTCGGGCGGGTTGGCTACGGACTTCAGTGGCCGCGTGCTGGACCATCGGCAGCAGACCATCCCGGGACTTTACGCGGCCGGCAATGTCTCGGCCGGGGTCTTCCGCAACAACTACCCCGGGGGCGGCGCCACCCTTGGTTCCGCGATCACCCGCGCCTTCGCTGTTGGGGAAGATCTCGCGGCCCGGCTGAAGTAGCCAACCCCTGGGGGACGGCAACGCTCGACGGCGACCATCGCCGTCGAGCGTTCGCGTTGCGAGGCCCGCTCTGCGCGGCACTCCTAGGATGAGGGGCGCAGAGCAGGCCCCACAACACACCCTCCCTACGTTGCGAGGCCCGCTCTGCGCGGCACTCCTAGGATGAAGGGCGCACAGCAGGCCCCACAACACACCCACCTAGCGGGCGTAAAGCTCCGTGAAGTTCCTGAGCACCCGCATGGGTTCCGTTACGGACGATTCAAGGGCGGCAGCGATGAGTTCATCGGCCTCGTGGGGCGGGAAGTAGCCTGCGTTCTTGTAGATGTTGATGCGGGTGATGAGCCCGTCGGCATCCAGTTCGGGGTGGAATTGCGTGGCGTAGAGGTTGTTCTTGATGCGGAACATATGCACCGGGCAGGCCGCCGAGCTGGCCAACAGCACTGCATGTTCGGGCAGTTCGCTGCACGCTTCCTTATGACCCACAAAAGCGTCGAAGGTGTGCGGGACGCCCCGAAGCATGGGGTCCCGCTCTCCCTCGGCGGTGAGCTTGATCTCCGTGGGTCCCACGGCTTCGCCGAAGCGGCGGTCAATGGTGGCCCCTTGGTGAACACCGAGTGTCCCGACGCCGTAGCAGGCACCCAGGAACGGGAAGTCCTCGGCCACAATTCGGTCCAGGAGTGATGAGAGTTCCGTCTCAACCCGGATCTGGGCTGCGCTCTTCTCCTCCACAGGATCGCTGGACGTGTACGGGCTGCCGCCAACAATCACCCCGGAAAAGTCCGAGAGTTCAAGGGGCGGCAGAGGCCCGGATTCCAGCCGGACACGGACCAGTTCCTCCGGTTTCAGGCCGCAGTACTTGAGGTAGGCCTGGTACTCGTCATCGGCTGCAGCGTCTTCGGCGCGGGTGGCCAGTAAAAGGAAGGGCTTCACAGGCCCAGTCTGCGCGAGGAATGCCTGACGAACAAAGTGTGTTGGAGCGGAAGGGGTTTCTGACAGAGACTCCCTTGCATCGCCGTGGCTGCATAACGTTGGTAGGAACCCCGTGAAACAACAATGACTCACTCTTGAGGAGCAATCTTTGAAGCAGGATCCTTTGGTCGCCACGCACTCGCCCAAGGCGTCAGTTGCTGCACCGCAACTCCCCAAGAAGATCCCGTGGGGTGGCCTTCTGGTTCTGGCGGCAGCCGGTTTCACAGCCGTGACCACCGAACTCCTTCCCTCGGGCCTGCTCCCCCAAATCAGCCGCGACCTCGGAGTGGACGAGTCGGCGGTGGGTTCACTGACCGCGGTCTATGCGGCCATCATCGTTTTCACGGCCCTCCCGTTGTCCCGGTTCCTGGCCGGACGGCTTCCCCGGAAGACACTGCTCATTGCCACCGTGCTGGCCTTTGCCCTGAGCAATGTCCTGCTCGCTTTCAGCCCCTCCTTGGGTTGGGCCATTGGGGCGAGGCTTCTTGGCGGCATCGCCCACGGCATGTTGTGGTCCAGCATGGCACCGTATGTGGCCCGCATCGTCCCCGCTCATTCCGTGGGCAAAGCCATGGCTGTGGTCTTCAGCGGCAACAGTATTGCGTTGGCCGTCGGTGCTCCCATCGGAACGTTGATGGGTTCGCTCATGACGTGGCGCGCCTCGTTCCTGGTCCTGGCCGGGGTTGGCGTCCTGCTGGCTGTGTTGGCTTTCTGGCTGCTCCCCGGCGCCCATGACCAGGCCAGCCAGAAGACCCCATCGCTCCGGGCAGCCATGAAACTGCCCGGCGTCATTGCCATCGCCATAGCGTGGCCGCTCCTGCTGCTGGCGCACTTCACACTCTTCACCTACGTTGCTCCATTCCTTCTCGCCTCCGGGCTGCCGGAATCCGCTACGAGCCTGTCCCTTTCCGTGGTGGGCATCGCCAGCTTGGTGGGTATCTGGATTGCCGGTATGACCGCGGACTCCCGCCCGCGCACCTCGGTGATTGCCGCCGTCGGACTCTTGACCCTTGCGTTCGCCCTGTTGCCCGCGCTCGGCGGCACCTGGGTGGGCGCGTTTGGACTGATGACGCTCTGGGGCATCGCGTTCGGCGCGGTGGGCATCTACAACCAGGCGGCGATCCTCCGTGCCGGCGGTGAGCACAAGGATGCTGCCAACGGCCTGACTGTGGTGACCATCCAACTGGGCATCGCCGTCGGTGCTGTGTACGGGGCGTTTGCCCTCACCACCGTGGGCGCACAACTGGTGCCGTTGGCGGCCGCCGTTCCCACGGCGATCGCACTCGTCATCATCATCGCCAGCCGTCGCGGCGGTTACCCTGCAGGGGGTCGCGAGAAGCGCCGTTAACATTCCCGAAACACGCCAGTGACGTGATCTTCACGAACGGGAGATTTCTGTAACTTACCTGCAACTTAGCTCTTCTGAGTCTGAAACATAGCTCACCGAATATTGATCGGGGGGTTGGTGTGGGCCGTGCAACAACGGTCCCGTTTCGGACAAGCTTGAAGGGAACGCAGGTGGAGATCTCTGCGCAACACGTCTGGCTGATGTTGTCATCGGCAATGGTGCTTTTCATGACCCCGGGCCTCGGCCTGTTCTACGGCGGCATGACCCGCGCCAAGGCAGCTCTGAACATGATCATGATGAGCTTCATCTCGGCGGGCATCGTGGGTGTTGTCTGGGTCCTGTGGGGCTACTCGATGACCACCGGCGACGGCTTCCTCGGCCTGTTCGGCAACCCGTTCGCGCACTTCGGCCTGCAGGATCTCATGGGCTCACCCGATCTCATCAAGGCAGGCTTCGCTGCGACGTTTGCCATCATTACAGTGGCCCTCATCAGCGGTGCCATCGCCGACCGTGCCAAGTTCGGAGCCTGGGCTTTGTTCGTGCCGATCTGGGTGACGGTTGTTTACTGCCCGCTGGCGTACATGGTCTGGGGCGGTGGCCTCATGAGTGCAGGGGGTGCCCTCACGCAGATCTTCGGCCAGGTCATCGACTTCGCCGGTGGCGCAGTGGTTGAGGTCAGCTCCGGAACTGCCGCTTTCGTCCTCGCCTTGATCGTGGGAAAGCGTCACGGATTCGCCAAGGACCCCAACCACCGCCCGCACAACGTGCCGTTCATCATGATCGGCGCAGCCATCCTCTGGTTCGGCTGGTTCGGTTTCAACGGCGGCGCGGCCAGCACGGTGGAGCAGGCGGGCCTCATCTGGGTCAACACCCTGGTCACCCCGGCCGCGGCGATGCTGAGCTGGCTGGTGGTGGAGAAGGTCCGTCACGGTCACCCCACTTCCTTGGGTGCGGCGTCCGGCGTGGTGGCCGGCCTCGTGGCCATCACCCCGTCCTGCGCCAACATCACTCCGCTCGCAGCTCTTGGCCTGGGCCTCGTGGCCGGCGCTGCCTGCGCAGTGTTCGTTGACCTGAAGTACAAGTTCGGTTTCGACGACTCCCTCGACGTTGTGGGCGTGCACTTCGGCGCCGGTGTGATCGGCACGCTGTCCCTGGGCTTCATCGCCTTCCCCACCGAGGGCACGGCCGGCGGCCTCCTCTACGGCGGCGGTCCGCAGCAGCTGATCGCGCAGACCATGGCCGTACTGATCACCATTGCGCTCTCCGGCCTGGGCACTCTGGTCATCGGCCGGGCCATCCACAAGACCATCGGCTTCCGCGTGGCCCACGAGCACGAAGTCACCGGTGTGGACCTCACCCAGCACGCCGAGTCCGCCTACGAGTTCGGACTCACCGCCCACGGCCACTTCCGCCAGCAGCAGGCGCACCTGTCTGCTTTGATCAAGCGGAAGCCCGAAGAGGCCAAGGAAGACAGCTTCGCCTAACGGCACCCTCACCAAACAGCGGCCGACGGCGGGACCTGGGTCCCGTCGCCGGCCGCTGTTTTCTGCCGTCCCGCCCAAGTAGGTAGCAGTTGAGCGCGTTTTGAGCGGTCAAAACGCGCTCTGCTGCGACTTAGATGGGCTAGCCGGAGCCGTTCCAGATCCGCTGCCACCACGTCCGTTTGCCCGGCAGTTCGGTCTCCGGCTCGGGAGGGGCTGCGGCTGCCCGGCGTTCCCGCCACTTTTCCAGTTCAGCGTCCACGTCGCGGAGATTGGTGATCACTGGCGGCCCGCCTTGGAGTTGCCGCCGGGCCTCGATAACGCGTTTGTTGAAGTCCTCCAGCATGTCCCGCACTTGTTTATCCGTGTACTGCTGGTCCAGCTTGACGTCGAGTTCGGAGTCCTCAATCCGGAGCAGAATGGCGGGCGGACCGATCCCGCTGAGACGTTCGCGTTGGATGAGGCCCTTGACCCACCAGTCGGGATCATAGTGCTCGCCCAGCCCGGGGATTGGTTTGCCGGCGTATTTGAGGTTGTCGAACTTGCCCTGGTTCATGGCTTCCCGGATGAGGTACTCAACCCGGGCGGCGTCATCCACTTTGCGGCGTTTTTCGCGTTCCTCGGCATCGGCGGCCTCGAGCTCCGCCTCTTCCTCCGCGTTGCCGCCCCACGACCGTACGGCACGCAGTTCGGCGCCGCGCTCAAGTCGGCGCCTGAAGGCGTTGTTCTCGGCATTCACGTTCTGCCACCTCCTCGCACGGCAGCCCTCGCCTGCCGGACATCGTGATTCCAGTATTCCGCACGTTGCCGTGGTTGGGGCATGTACCCCCACCACCTGCTTTGAAACCACGACGACCCCCGACACGCCGTGAAGGCAGCGTGCCGGGGGCCGTCCGGAGCCCGAAGTGGGTGGTGGGGGTCCGGCGGAAACTAGGAGCGGACAGCCATGCTCGGATCCAACTGCTCGATACCCTCAGGCGTCACCAGCACCACCCGGGCGGTGCAGATGTCATAGAACAACCCCGTGGCCTGCACGTGACCCGAAGCCAGGGCTGGCCCAGTGACGGGGTGGTCCTCCAGCTTCCGGAGCTGCATGGCAATGTTCACCATGCTCAGCTGGTCCAGCCTGCTGTAGCCGTCGGCCTCGGCCGCGCGGGCAACAGGGTGGCCGGCGAGCAACGCCGAGTAGCTGGGACGCGCGTGCTCCAGCCAGGAATCGAATCCCGCGCCCAGGGCAGGTGCAGAACCCTCAGCATCAGCAATGACGGCCTTCATAGCACCGCAATTGGAGTGGCCACAGATGACAATCGAATCCACGGACAATGCTTTGACCGCGAAGGACAACGTGGAATCAATGGAGGCATCCCGTCCATCGCTGCACACCACGTTGCCAATGTTGCGGAGCGTGAGGAGGTCACCCGGTCCGCTGCTGGTGATCAGGTTGGGGTTGACGCGGGAGTCGACACACGCCACGAACAGCGTGTCCGGGTTCTGGCTTTCGGTGAGGTCCTGAACCAAGGGGCGGACCTTGTCTGCGTGCCGGCGATGGTATTTGTCGATGCCCAGGAGGATGGACCGCAGCGGCGGCTGCCCGCCGTCGTCGTCTGCTGTTGGATCGTCACCGGACGGCAGCCAGGACGTGCGCGGCGGCAGCGGGAATTCGCGCGGGTCCTGCCGCTGGGGAGTGTTGTCCTCAGCGTCCGTGAAAGCAGTGGTTCCGTGTTCCTCCAGAACCACGGACGCGCCGGTGTTCCGGTGCTGCTTCTGCCAAGCGACCAACGCTTCGCGGAAGGCGTGGTCCAGGTAGTCGGCGTTGAGTTCCACCACGGCGTTCTGGCCTTCGGGAACGGAGTGGAGGACGCGGTTGAGCCGGGGCAGCGCGAAGAAGCTGCACGATCCGGCGATGACAACGCGCCACGGCAGGGCCGGACCGGCGGGCGCATGGGCATTGATCTGCGCCCGGAGTACGCGCCACAAAACGCAGAGGGCGGCGAGGGCCAGGCCGATCATGACGCCTTCGAGCAAGTTGAGGACCACGACGCACACCAGGGTGACGCTGTACACCAGAAGCTCGCCGGTGCGGAGGCTGGTCCGGATGTCGGCGACCTTGATGAGCTTAGCGCCGATGACCAGCAGCAGGCCGGCCAGCACGGACAGCGGAATGAGTTGGATGAGCCCGGCGAACAGGGCGGAGAAGACGAGGACCCAGACGCCGTGCAGGATGGCGGAGGTGCGGCTCGCGGCGCCGGCTTCAACGTTGGTGGCGCTGCGGACAATCACCCCGGTCACGGGGAGTCCGCCGAGCATGCCGGAGACGACGTTGGCGGAGCCTTGGCCCACCAGTTCACGGTTGAGGTTGGTGCGCGAACCGCCGTGCATTTTGTCGACGGCGACCGCTGACAGGAGCGATTCGATGCTGGCAATCAGGGCCACCGTGATGACTGCCATGCCCGCTGCGCGCCAGTTGCCGTCGGGCAGGCTGGGGAGGGCAATGGCGTCGAAAATCGATCCGCTGAAGCTGATGCGCTCAACATTAGGAGCCACCGCTACGGACAGGGCGGTGACGGCGACGACGGCGGCCAGCGGGCCAGGCACTTTTCGCACCGCTGCCGGCAAGTATTTCCAGGCCATCAGGATGGCAACAACGGCAAGCCCCAGCAACGCCGAGTGCAGCTCCACGTTGGTGATGGCTGCTGGCAGGGCCGTCAGGTTTTCGACGGCTGACCCAGCAGCTTGGCCGCCGAGCAGCACGTGCAGTTGCTGCAGGATGATGGTGATGCCGATGCCGGCGAGCATCGCCTTGACCACCACTGGCGACACTGCCAGCGCGGCCCGGCCAATGCGGCTGACACCCATCAGCAATTGCACGACGCCGGCGCCGACCGTGATTGCGCACGTCACCGCCCAGCCGAATTCGTCCACAAGACCGGCGACGACGATGGTCAGGCCGGCTGCGGGGCCGCTCACCTGCAGTGGGGACCCGCCCAGGCTGCCGGCAACGATTCCACCAACGGCTGCGGCGATGAGCCCTGCCATGACGGGGGCTCCGGAGGCGGCGGCAATACCCAGCGACAGTGGGAGTGCGACGAGGAAGACTACGAGGGACGCGGGAAGGTCCGCGCCGAGGTTGCTGAGGAAGCTTGACTTGGCTGCACCTTTGCCCGGGTTCTTTCCCGGCGGGCTGTGGGAGTCAGTGGGGACGGTAGCGGAATCGTTGGGCTGCGGCATGGTGGTCCTTTAGCTTGGGAATGCTGACCCTTCCAAGCTACGGAACTTGTCACCGTTAATGACAACAAGATGTGACAAGCGTGACAAAAGTTGTGAAGATGCGCTTCATGTTGGGACCCACAGGAACTTTCGTGGGGGTGGAGCGCGTTGGGGCGTTCCGGGATGCGAGTCCCATGCCCGCAATAATGCGACGCGGATCACGATGCGGGCCGTACGGGCTGTAGGCTTCGCTGGTTGAAGCGATAGTCGCGCATTGGATTTTGGGGGTTGGGCCGTTGGCTGCTCGGGGTAGGTTTTTGTCTTTCAGCAGCGGCCCCGGCCGGAGTCTATCTGCCGCACTTCTGGCAGTGATCACTGCACTGTCGGTCTTGGTGGTGGTGGGTACACCGTCGGCAAACGCCGACGTCCTGACGGATCACATCGTCAAAGCCAGCGCCCCCTACGACGTGGCTGTCAATGCCACGACCGGCAGAACCTACGTAGCGAACTGGCACGGGAAATCCGTTACGGTCATCGACGGCGCTACGGCAGCGACGAGGTCGATCGCGGTGACCGACTATCCCGAGAACATCGCCATCAATGAAAAGACCAACAAAATCTATGTCACTCACGCGGCGAGCGACACGATTACCGTCATTGATGGGATGTCCGAAACAACAACAAGAATCACCGTGGATTCCCGCTTGGGAAAAATGGTTGTAAATCAAGCCACCAATGAGATTTATGTTGCCAGCGAGGGACCACCGGGCGGCGTCTATGTCATCAATGGCGCCAGCAGGTCCGTCACCCATGTTCCATTTTTTGGAGATGTCAGGGCGCTTGCAGTCAATGAATCCAGCAACAAGCTCTATGCCACCGCTTGGGAGGGCAACAAAATAGCCGTCCTCGACGGGGTCACCAAAACTGTCACCCAGATTGACCTGGGCACGCCTGCACAGTCCGTGGTGCTGAACCCCACTACAAATATGGTCTATTTCAGCTGCCCGACTGCTCAGGCATTTGCAGTCCTCAACGGGGGCACAAACCAAGTTTCCCTGGTTCCCACAGGGTCGAACTCCCGCCCGGGTGTTTTAGCCATCAACCGCAAAGCCAACATGGTCTACGCCGCGGACGAAGGCAATCAGTATCTGACAGCACTCGACGCAACAACAGTGAGTCTTGTCAACACGCCGACTGAGCGCACCCACTACATGGACATTGCTGTCAATGAAGCCACGAACAAGGTTTACGCCTCCGACTTTTACCAATCGCTGGTGACCGTGTTCGACGCCAAGGCTAAGGTCCTCGGGCACGTACGGGGTTTCAATAATCCCGAGTCTCTGGCAGTTAATCAAAAAACCAACACGATCTACGTCGCCAATCGCGGAGCAGGTCAGGTCCGGACCATCGACGGAAAGAACGTCGCACCCATCATCACTTCCAGCCTTCCACCGAACACCGGCACCGTGGGAGCCCAATACCGACACACGATGACGGCGAGCGGCTCACTGACACCGCAGTTCAAAGTTGCCAGTGGTGCACTGCCCCCAGGCCTGACCCTGGTGTCACAGAACCCAAATGGACTCCTATCCGGCGTTCCCAGCATCCCTGGAACCTTCAGCTTCCGCATCTCTGCCAGCAACGGTTACGGCCCGGATGCACTGACCCCAACCATCACGATCACTATCAAGCCGGCTGATATCAGGCACGACTTCACCGGCGACAAAAAGCCGGACGTCCTGGCCCGGACCAACAGCGGAGACTTGTGGCTCTATCCGGGCAACGGCAGCGGCGGTTGGCAGTCGCCGTCCAAGGTCGGCCAAGGTTGGAACGTCATGACGGCTATCGTCTCTCCCGGGGATTTCACGGGTGACGGTAAAGCGGATGTACTGGCCCGTGACACCACCGGAGTCTTCTGGCTATATCCAGGTAACGGCCAAGGAGGCTGGCAAGCCAGGCTGCAAGTAGGCCAAGGCTGGAATGCCATGACCGCAATTACGGGAAGTGGTGATCTTGACCTGGATGGTTATGCCGACGTCGTAGCCCGTGACAGCTCCGGACAGTTGTGGCAGTACCGCGGCAACGGCCGGGGCGGTTGGCTAACCCAGGAGATGGTTGGCAGAGACCTCAATGGCATGAACTTTATCTCCGGCCCCGGAGACATCACGAAGGACGGTACCCAGGATTTATTGACCCGTGACGCCAACGGAACGCTCTGGAGTTTCAAGGGCTACGCGCAATCATCCTTCGACTGGGGCGTCCAAGTCGGTTGGGGCTGGAACGCCATGACAGCCATGGCAACGCCCGGCGACTTCAACAGCGACGGCAACGTGGACCTCCTGGCCCGCGACTCAGCCGGCACTCTGTGGCTCTACCCCGGCAATGGCAAACTCGGCTGGCTCCCCCGAGTCCAGGTCGGTTCCGGCTGGAACGTCATGAACGCCATCATCTAGAAGCCGGAACAAAACACGCAAACCACCAGAACGACGGCGGACACCTCCCGCCGTCGTTCAGTTGCCTTCCGTACACATAACCTAAGGTCCCTTAGTTTAGGCTTGGGGTCATGAGCGACTCCGAAGCCCAGCCTGTACGCATCAGTTCCGAACCTGCCCAGCTGCAAGCCCTCGAGCCCATGCTGGAAAAAGTGCGGGAAGCTGTGGGCGATGTCCCTGCACTGCTGGCAATAGCCGAGGAAATCGGCCAAACCGCCCCGAAGCCCGGCGAAGGAAATACCGCCAAGCTCTGGGAACTCCTGGCATCGGTCACAGCCGTCGACGTGGCGGCCGGGCGGGTGCTTGAACCACATCTCGATGCCGTGGCAATCCTCGCCCAAGCCGCCGACCCCACCACACCGGAGGGCGCCTGGGGAGTCTTCGCCGCCGAAGGCCCGGGCCTGAAGCTCGAGGCCAAGCGCGACAACACCGGAAGCTACGTCCTCAACGGATCCAAACCTTGGTGCTCGCTCGCGGCCCAACTGGATGGTGCAGTGATCACAGCCCACACCGAGGACAACAGCCGGGCCGCATTCGCTGTGAACCTGGAGGACCCCGGAGTCTCCTGCGAAACACCCCAGTGGACCAGCCGCGGTCTGCAGGAAATTCCCAGCGGCACCGTCCACTTCGACCAAGTCCCCGCAACACCGGTCGGAGGCGAGGGATGGTGCTTCACACGACCCGGCTTCGCTTGGGGCGGCATGGGCGTTGCCGCGTGCTGGCTCGGCGGAGCAGTCGCCGTTGCCCGGGATTTCACGACCGCACTGGCCAAGGGCGCGGACAACGGCAGGGAACCGGACCAAATCGCCCTCGCCTCCTTGGGTGAGGTGGACAGGATCATCACGTCCGTCACCGGGTACCTGGCCCAAGCGGCAGAAAGAATCGACGCCGGCGAACTGGACAGCCGCGGCGCTGACACTACAGACACCAGCGGCCCCAGCGCCTGGAGCGAAGCCCTGCGCATCCGCGGAACGGTAGCCGCCGCCGTCGAGCGTGTCCAAACAGTGGTGACGCAGAACCTCGGCCCCGCGCCGCTGGCGTTCAACGAAGCGTACGGAAAGCGCATGGCCGATCTCTCGCTGTACATCCGGCAGCACCACGCCATGCGGGACGACGCCCAACTTGGTGCGCTGACGCTGAAGGGGGAACGCCAGTGGTGACTTTCTCCCACACTGACACCGGAACGCCGGAACAGGAGTGGGCAGCGTCAGGAGTAGCTGCCCTCCCCGAACTGCCGCTGGACACATCAGAGCTTGCGGCCAGGAAGTTCGTGGTCCTGGCCGCGCATCCGGACGATGAAACGCTCGGCGCCGGTGGATTCCTGGCAAGGCTGCACGCGGCCGGCGCGGCGGTCGAGCTGATCCTGTGCACCGCAGGCGAGGCATCGCATCCTGACTCGCCAACCACGACGCCGGAACGACTTGCCGCTGTCAGGCTCGCTGAGTTCACCACGGCGGTGTCAGGGCTGGCGCCCAGCGCGACGTGGCGGTTCCTGGAACTCCCCGACGGACAGTTGGCTGCCCATGCTGACCGTATTGCTGAGGCAATTCGCGAGAGCATCGCGGGGCGAACGGCGGAGGACGTTGTGATCGTGGCTCCCTACCGTTCCGACGGCCATACGGATCACGACACCCTTGGCACGGTCGCCGCGGACCTCGCCACACACGACGGCTACGGACTCCTGGAGTACCCCATCTGGTACTGGTTGTGGGCAGGAACTGGGGACACCACCTGGAATGGTTGGGTGCGCGTGCCCCTGAGCCAAGAAGAACAACAAGCCAAGGCCAAAGCAATGCACGCACACGCCTCGCAAACAGAGCCGCTTTCCGGACTACTGGGCGATGAGACGCTGCTGTCCGGGACGTTCCTGGAGCACTTCGAGCGGCCCTGGGAAACGTTCGCCTGGCACCCCTCCACAGCAGGGAGCAACAGCGCAGCGGACGCGGAACGCATCTTCGACGGGGTCCATTCAAGGGAAGAGGACCCTTGGAGCTACACCACAAGCTGGTACGAACGCCGCAAGAGGGCGCTGACCCTGGCGGCTCTGCCCGAGGAAAGCTACGAATCCGGGCTGGAGATCGGGTGTTCCATCGGCACCCTCAGCGAAGAACTCGCCCGGCGCTGCGGGAAGTTCCTTGGGGTGGATGCGAGCTCCGCGGCACTGGCCCAAGCCGCGAAGAGGCTCGCCGGGCACCCTTCCGCGGAGGTCAAGCACCTCACCATGCCCCATGAATGGCCTGACGGCATGTTCGATCTCGTGGTGCTGTCCGAGACAGGCTATTACCTTTCGCGGGAAGAACTCACCGAACTGCTGACAAGGATCCAGGCCTCAACCACGCCCGGCGGAACACTGCTTCTGTGCCATTGGCGTCATCCGATTTCCGGCTGGGAGTTGGACGCGGAGTCGGTGCACGCCATGGCCCGTACCCACCTCGGCTGGCCAACCCACGGGCTCTATCAGGAGAAGGACTTCATGCTGGAAGTCTTCACAGCACCCGACACCTCGCCATGACGGACTCTCAAACCATCACCAGCGTCATTGTGGTGATGCCTGCCCATAACGAGGACCGGCATATCGGCAAGGCCCTCGCAGCGCTCAAGACAGCATCGGACGCCTTGCAACGGGAGCGACCGGGAACCAGCGTTTCCATAGCCGTCGTCCTGGACTGCTGCACGGACCGCTCCGCTGACATTACGGCAGCGTACGTTTCCGCCGACCCCCGTTTCGGGGCCATGGACGTGAAACTGCGGAGTACCGGTGCCAGCCGCGACGCCGGCATCCGTGCCGCCTTGGATTGTATGCCCGGAGACGGAACAGCGACCACCTGGTTGGCGACCACCGATGCCGACTCCGCGGTCCCGGAACACTGGCTGGCGCGGCAAGTGGAGTTGGCCAACGCGGGAGCTGACGCCATCCTCGGCTCGGTTGAACCAGACCCCGACGACGTGGAGCCGGCAGTACTGAGGCGCTGGCTGGAGCTACACCCGTTCCGCGAGGAACACCCCCACATCTATGGAGCCAACCTGGGCATCAGGGCATCGGCGTATCTCGCGGCGGGCGGGTTCCCGAAACTGCAGGCCCACGAAGACCGGGTCCTTGTGGAACAGCTCCGCGGCCAAAGATTCGTGGTCACCGCGACGGACACTACCCGGGTGGTGACCTCCGGGCGGATGCAGGCCCGCGCGCCGGAGGGTTTCGCGGCCTACCTTCGCACCTTGGGCGCGGAACTTCCGGCAGCGACCGGCTAAGCCGCCGGTGCTATCTTCGACTGCCGTAGTCGCGTTCGACGGCGACGGCGTACCCGCGCGCTGCAGTCAGTCGAGCAGCGCTACGCCGAACTCAGCGACGACGGCCCGCAATTCCCTGAGGTAGTGCTGCGCTTGGTCGGTAAGCGGAATCGCTGCGTGGCCGATCCAGCCGATCTCGATGCGTTCGTCAACGTCGAGCGGGATGGCGACGATCTCCGGGTCGAGCTGCCCGCTGATGATGCCCGTCGAGATCGTGTAGCCGTGGAGTCCGATCATGAGGTTGAAGATCGTGGCACGGTCAGAGACCCGGATCTCCTGCTTACTGGACATGGTGGAGAGAATCTCCTCGGCGAAGTAAAAGGAGTTGTTCGCACCTTGATCGAAGGTCAGCCGCGGCAAGCCGGCGAGATCATCGAGGGTCGCACGCTCTTTTGAGGCGAGAGGGTTATTCCGTGAAATGAAAATGTGCGGATCGGCGAGGAAAAGCGGAGTGAACGCGAGGCCGGACTCCCGGAGCAGCTTGTCGATGATCTTCCGGTTGAAATCGTTCCGGTAGAGGATGCCTATCTCGCTGCGGAGCGTCCGGACATCCTCGATGATGTCCCAAGTGCGGGATTCACGGAGCGAGAACTCGTATTCGGCCACATCAGTGGCCTTGACCATCCGGACGAAGGCGTCCACCGCGAACGAGTAGTGCTGTGTTGACACCCCGAGCAGACGTCGTCGCGGTGGCCTGCCAAGGTAGCGCTGCTCGAGGAGAGCAAACTGCTCCACGACCTGCCTCGCGTAGCCAAGGAACTCTACCCCGTCGGCGGTGAGGGTGGCCCCGCGGGCGGAGCGAACCAGGAGCGCACGGCCAACCCGGGCCTCAAGGTCCTTCATCGATGCGGACATTGTCGGCTGCGCTACGTAGAGAAGATCGGCAGCCGCGGAGATCGACCCCTCCGCTGCAACTTCAATGAAGTAGCGGAGCTGCTGCAGGGTCAATCCGCTCGAAATCTGGGCCATAGGAAAATTCTATATCAATGCATAGCAACCACGAGTTACCTGATACCCATCCCAAGGCTGCACCATGGATACATCCCCTTCGGAAAGGCCGTCTCCGGCCCATCAACGGAATGGCAGCACATGGCAGACGACTTCACCTTCAGCATCACCACGACCCCCTTCGACGAGGACTACTCGCCGTCGGAAGGCTCGCGGATCACCACGAATTTCGCCAACCTGGCACGGGGCGAGCACCGCCAGGAGAACCTCCGCAACGCCTTGACCATGATTCGGCGCCGCTTCAACGATCTCGCCAGCTGGGACAACCCTGACCGGGACCGTTACACGCTCGAGCTTGAGATCGTTTCCGTGCAGATAGAGTTCATTGCAGAAGGCACGGATCAGAAGTTCCCCCTGTTCGAGGTTCTCGACATCCAGATCGTGGACCAGCTGAACGGGGTCCGTCACCAAGGGATCGTCGGGAACAACTTCTCCTCCTACGTCCGTGACTTCGACTTCAGCGTCGTACTGCCAGCGGCAGCAGCAGAGGCAGGCAAGCCCACCGTTCCCGAGGATTTCGGCGATCTTCACGGAAAACTGTTCCAGCAATTCCTCGATTCCCCGGCATGCCAGGAACGTTTCCCACAGCCGCCAGTGGTGTGCATCAGCGTCTCCACGACCAAGACGTACCGGCGAACGGAGAACCATCACCCCGTTCTGGGCGTCGAGTACCAGCAGGACGAGTTCTCACTGACGGACGCGTACTTCGCAAAGATGGGGCTGCAGGTTCGCTACTTCATGCCACGCGGCAGCGTAGCGCCGCTCGCCTTCTATTTCCGCGGCGACCTGCTCAACGACTACTCCAACCTGCAGCTCATCGGCACGATCAGCACCATGGAGACGTTCCAGAAGATCTACCGCCCGGAGGTCTACAACGCGAACTCCGCCGCCGCCGTCGTCTACCAACCGAGTCTGGGAGAGCAGGATTACTCGCGGACCCAGATCGACTACGACCGCGTCGAGCGCAGTCAGCTAGCGGTCACTCAGGCGAAGTACACGGAGGAACACTTCATCACGCCCCACAAGGATCTATTGGACCAGTGGACCGCCAAATACCCCGCTCTCGTCAACTGACCCACGGAGAATCGTCAATCATGAACACACTTTTGCCCACCACCGTTGTCGGAAGCCTGCCCAAACCATCGTGGCTCGCACAGCCGGAGACCCTGTGGTCCCCGTGGAAGCTGGAGGGAGATACGCTGCTCGAGGGCAAGCAGGATGCGCTGCGCATCGCCATCCATGAACAGAGCCGACGCGGCATCGACATCGTCAGCGACGGCGAGCAAACCCGCCAGCACTTCGTCACGACCTTCATCGAGCATCTCAGCGGGGTCGACTTTGAACAGCGCAAGACCGTGCGCATCCGCGATCGCTACGACGCGAGCGTGCCGACCGTCGTCGGGCCGGTGCGCCGCGAGCGGCCGGTATTCGTCGACGACGCGAAGTTCCTCCGCGCAACCACCGACCGGCCGATCAAATGGACTCTTCCCGGCCCAATGACCATGGTGGACACACTCTTCGATGACCACTACAAGAGCCGCGAGAAGCTGGCCTGGGAGTTCGCTGCGATCCTGAACCAGGAGGCGAAAGAGCTGGAGGCGGCCGGCGTGGACATCATCCAGTTCGACGAGCCCGCGTTCAATGTCTTCCTCGATGAGGTCAAGGACTGGGGCGTGGCCGCGCTTGAGCGAGCGGCAGAGGGGCTGCGCGCGGAGACCGCTGTGCATATCTGCTACGGCTACGGGATCAAGGCGAATAATGACTGGAAGGCGACGCTCGGCTCGCAGTGGCGGCAGTACGAGGAAACGTTCCCGCTGCTTCAGAACTCCAGCATCGACATCATCTCGCTCGAATCCCAGAACTCCCACGTGCCCATGGACCTCATCGAGCTCCTCCGCGGCAAGAAAGTCATGCTCGGGGCAATCGACGTCGCAAGCGAGACCATCGAGACCCCGGAGGAAGTCGCCGACACCCTCCGCAAGGCCCTGCAGTTCGTCGATGCGGACAAGCTCATCCCCAGCTCCAACTGCGGCATGGCACCGTTCCCCCGCGACGTCGCACTGGCCAAGCTCAGTGCACTCAGCGCAGGGACGAGAATCGTTCGCGAGGAACTCGCCCGCTCCGCACCCAGGGTGTCCTAACGATGTTTCATGCCTACCCCCCAGACACCTGGCTGGGGGCTCCGAACCAAAGCTTCCCGTCCTCCCTCTCGGCCGACGAATTCAAAGCACTGTTCCGTGGCCACCCAGGAGGTGTCGCCGTCATCACGGCGGATGCCGGCGAAGGACCGGTGGCACTGACCGTATCGTCGGTGGTGTCAGTGAGTGCGGAACCTCCCTTGCTGATTTTCTCGGTCTCGGCACTGTCCTCAGCGTCGGAGGTGCTTTCGCGCGCCGAAACCGTCGTGGTGCACCTGCTGGACGCGCACGACGTCCACTTGGCGAAGTTTGGAGCGACCCCCGGCGCTGACCGCTTTGACCAGACGCACCGCTGGTCGGCCCTTGCAACCGGCGAAGCGGTGTATGAGGATGTCCGCGCCTGGGTGCGCTGCGCCGTCATCAATCGCATGGAGGTAGGGACCTCCACCATCATCGCCGTTCACGCCCTGGAGTCGCGCGTGATGCGTGACGTCCCAGCGGGAGAACCCGGCGACGCTCTGGTCTACCACAACCGTTCATGGCACCGTCTGGGCGAGCATTCCAAGCTTGAAGGCTAAGCGACCGGCTAAGCCGCCAGCGCCCCTTCGACGGCTGTAATCGCGGCCGTTGTGATGGTTTCCCGATCTCCGGATCCGTCCACGGTTAACAGAATCCCGCGCTTCGAATAGGCCGTCAGAACTGGCTGGGTCTCGTCCCGGTACAGCTCCAACCGACGCTGGATCACGGCTTCGGTGTCATCGCTGCGGCCTTGCTCTTGAGCACGGCGGAGCATACGGGCCAGCAGCTCGCTGTCCGAGGCCGTGAGCGCCAGGACAACTTCCAAGGGCTGTCCCCGAACCGCGAGCATCTCGTCCAGGGCTCCGATCTGGATCACCGTTCGCGGGTAGCCGTCCAACAGAAACCCCTCGGCAGCATCGGCTTCTTCCATGCGCTGCTTGAGCATGTCCGTAGTGACGTGGTCCGGCACAAACTCACCCCGGTCCATGAAGTCGCCGGCTTCCAGGCCGAGGTCCGTCTTGTCCCGGACATGGGCGCGGAAAAGGTCGCCCGTGGAAATCGCGGGAATCCCGAAATGCCTCGCAAGGTGCTCCGCCTGCGTGCCTTTGCCGGAACCTGGAGGGCCCATGATGATCAGTCGCGCCATGTCACTGGTCCGTTTCAAGAGGGGGCCGGGACTTAAACCATACGCCGACGACGGCGGGAGGCACCCGCCGTCGTCGGCTTCTTTTTGCGTGAGGTTCAGTTCTTAGGCGTTGGCAAGCACGGCATCGATCTGTCCGATCGCCTCCCGCATTCCTTCATCCATGCCCATCTCGGCCATCTTCTGCATCTGTTCTTCGGATTCGAAGCTGGAGGTGATGGTCATTCGCGTGCGGTTGTCCACGGGCTCGAGCTTTACGGTGGCGTGGGTGATGCCCAAGTGGTCAACAGGCTCGCCTTGCTCGTCGGCGAAACCGTCGTCGAATTCCAAGTGGTCCGGGGCGTTGATGGCCGTGAACTTCCACCAACCACGGGCTTTGGTGCCGTCCGGGCCGGTCATGTAGTAGGCGGCCTTGCCCCCGGCGGTGAACTCGTGGGTCTCAAAGGTGGCCGGCCACGTGGGCGGACCCCACCAGCGTTCGAGCTGCCGGGGGTCTTCCCAGATCCTCCACACGCGCTTCACGTCGGCATCGAACTCGGCCACGATGGTGAAGCTCAGGGCCTCAGCATCCTTGTTTACGCTGACAACAGTCATGGCAGTTCCCTTTCGTCATCTTCAGCGAGTATGTCCGCGATCCGGCTGGCACGTTGCCGCCAGATCATTTCGAAGTGGTCCAACAGGTGCCGGGCTTTTTGCAGTCCATCATGGTTTCCCCGCACAATCTGCTCCCTCCCACGCTTCTCCTTGGTCACCAGGGAGGCCCGTTCCAAGACCGCGACATGCTTTTGCACGGCCGCGAAACTCATGGCGTAGAGCGCAGCCAACCCGGAGACGGAGTACTCCCCCGCCGTTACCCGGGCCACGATGTCCCGGCGGGTGGCGTCGGCAAGGGCCTGGAACAGGCGGTCGAGTTCTGCGTCGCCGGAGGGTTTTTTACTGAGCTGATCTACAACCATTTGGTTGTACGATACTCCCGGACGCACCAAGGTGTCAACGGGTTTGGTGACCAGAACCCAACCACCCCTTGCGGCCCCCGCATCGCGCGGGTAAGTTGTTGAAACGTCTCAAAGAAAGCGTTTTCCCAGACTCTTAGGTGGAATTGACCATGACTCAGCACGCCCCGATCACGTGGATCGATGGCGAACCGCCCGCCGGACTCAGCGGCGGCACGACGTGGGGAATGCCGTTCCAACGCGGCACCGTACAGGACGCGGCCGCACTCAAGGTTCTCGACTCCAGCGGCAGCATCGTCGACGCCCAAACCTGGCCCCTGGCCACCTGGCCAGATGGCTCGCTGAAGTGGTGCGGCCTTGCCCTGGGCGCAACGGAACAGCCGGCTGACACCTACTTCGTCACCCACTCGACCGAAGCGCACGACGGCGGCCCGGCAGCCGCCGTCGAACGCTCCACCGAGGTGACGGTCACCGAAGAAGAAGGAACCATCACCGTATCCACGGGCACACTGGACATGGTCCTGCACAGGAGTGGCGACTCTCTGTTCAGCGAGCTCCGCCGCGGCGGCACCGTGGTGGCCAAAGACGGCCGTCTGGTGAGCCTGCTGCAGTCCGGGCTGCCCGAAGGTACGGGTACCACTACCCGCACTGGCTTCACCGGCCACACCTCCAGCGTCACCGTGGAGCAGGCTGGTCCTGTCCGCGCGGTGGTCAAGGTGGAGGGCTCACACCGCGCCGATGACGCCACCAAGGAATGGCTCCCGTTCACCGTCCGTTTCTACTTCTACGCGGGCGCCCGCAGCATACGAATGATGCACTCGTTCATCTGGGACGGCGACGCTGAGCAGGATTTCCTCGCCGGCTTGGGCGTCGAGTTCACCGTGCCCCTGGAAAGCGAACTGCATGATCGCCATGTCCGGATCGCCGGGGCCGACGGCGGATTCCTGGTGGAGGCCGTCCGTGGATTGACTGGACTGCGGCGGGATCCGGGCGAGGAAGTACGCGCCGCGCAGATCGCCGGCCGGACCACCCCGCCCCTGAGTGAGTGGAGCCCGATGGTTTCCGAACGACTCCATCTCATCCCGAGCTGGAACGACTACACCCTCACGCAACTGACGGCGGACGGCTTTGACCTGCGCAAACGGACTGCTCCCGGCCACGGCTGGGTGGGGATTTCGGGCGGCACCAGGGCGGCCGGGTTCTGCTCGCTGAGCGACGCCCGTGGCGGCTTTGGTGTTGGCATCCGGGACTTCTGGCAGTCGCACCCGGGGCAGCTGGACATTCGCGGGGCAGCCACCAAGGAAGCGAAGGCCACCGCCTGGCTCTACTCCCCCGAAGCCCAGCCGATGGACCTCCGCTTCTATCACGACGGACTCGGTCAAGACACGTTCGAGGACCAGCTTGAGGGACTCGAAATCACGTATGAGGACTACGAGCCGGGCTTCGGCAATCCCACCGGCATTGCCCGCACACATGAGCTGACGTTGTTCGCCTACGACTCGACCCCCAGCACGGAGAATCTCGCCGCGGATGCCAAGGCGGCGTCCACCCCGCCGGTGTTGCAACCCTCGCCCGAGTACCTGCACGCGGCAGGCGTCTTTGGTGACTGGGCTCCGGTGGATCGCAGCACCCCGGCCCGGGCGGAGCTGGAAGACAAGCTGGACTTCCTGTTCGACTTCTACCAGGGCCAGACCGAACAGCGCCGCTGGTACGGATTCTGGAACTACGGCGACGTCATGCACACCTACGACACCGATCGGCACGTGTGGCGCTACGACGTGGGCGGCTACGCATGGGACAACTCCGAGCTTTCGCCCGATCTCTGGCTCTGGTACATGTACCTCCGGACCGGCCGCGCGGACGTCTTCCGCTACGCCGAGGCCATGACCCGCCACACCGGCGAGGTGGATGTCTACCACCTCGGTCCGTGGCGCGGACTGGGTTCGCGGCACAACGTCCAGCACTGGGGCTGCAGCGCCAAGCAGCTGCGCATCAGCACTCCGGCCTACCGGCGCTTCTACTACTACCTGACCGCCGACGAACGCACCGGTGATCTCCTCACCGAACTGGTGGACAGCGACCAGAACTTCCTCGGATTGGACCCCGTCCGCAAAGTCAGGCCCGACGCCGATACCTACCGACCGGACCGCGGCGCCTTGGGCGTCGGGCTGGGTACGGACTGGGGCTCCCTGGCCGCCACGTGGCTCACCGATTGGGAGCGCACAGGCAACCCGCGCTCACGGGATCGACTCCTGGGGACCATGGCAGACATCGGCGCCCTGAAGTACGGATTCCTCACCGGCGAAGCGCTGTACGACCTGGATGCGGGAAGGTTCGACGCCGGCAGGGAAGTCATCAGCGTTTCGCACCTGAGTGCAGTTTTCGGTTTGGTGGAAATCTGCAGCGAACTGATCAGCCTGGTGCCGGACAAGGACTTCGAGCAAGCCTGGATGCAGTATTGCCGGCTCTTCCTGGCCACCCCCGAGGAGCAGATCGCAGAGGTAGGGCAACCCTTGGCCGGTATCTACCTCACACAGGCGCACAGTCGGCTGACGGCCTATGCGGCGGCCCGGTTGGAGTCTCCGGAACTGGCGGAGTTGGCGTGGGAAAGCTTTGCCGAGGGCGGGGAGAACCTGAACCACGCCGAGGCTTTCACGCTCAAGAAGATCCTGCCGCCATACGTGCTTCAGCCGGTCGATGAAGCCCCCACGGTCTCTACCAACGACACCGCCCAGTTCGGCTTGGCGGTCATCCAGAACTTGGCCCTGATCGGTCACCACCTGCCGGCGGCGGCCGATGCGCCTCAGGAGGTCCCAGCGTCGTAGTTTCCTCAGCTTCCTGACCTTCTTTGGCGCCGCCGAGACCGGAAAACAACCCAAAGGGGTTGTTTTGAGGTCCAGTTGAGCCCAAAGAGGGTCAGGAAGCCACAGCTCTAGGAGCTGGAGCGCGGATGCATGATCCGCATTTGGTCCCAAGTCCGCTCCGAGGCGGCGATGTTCTGGTTGGAACGCTCGCGGTCCAGGGAGGCAAGCTCGACGGCGATCGCCTGGACCGCGGCCACGGCACCTGTCAGGGACGGGAAGAAGCCGGCGCCTTCAGTGGGCACCACAATCCTGTGATCGGCATGCACTGCTACAGGTGATCCCGCGCTGTCGGTGATGGAAACGATGGGCGTACCCAGGTTGTGCGCGATGTCCACTGCCCGCATGGTGCTGTCGTAGACCCGCCAGAGACTGATGGCAATGACCAGGTCCTCTGCACCGAGCCGTGCAATGGCGTTGGTGAGGGCTGCGACGTCGGCATCGAGGAGCCGGACGTTGTAACCGGCAATGATCGCGTTGTGCTCCAGCGCCTTGCCGGGGATGGCGTAACTGCCTGCGGCGACGATGAAAGTCTGCCGTGCATCTGCGATTGCCTTCGCAATATCATGAAGAGTGTTGGCGTCCAGGGTGCGCTCGAAATGCGCCAGGTTCGCCCTGTCGGTGGACACCGCTGCCTGTGCAGGACTACTGATGTGGCCGTTGTGTTCGGCCGCAACCTCCACTGCGCTCAGCGACGCAAGAAACCGTGAACGCAGCTCAAATTGAAAGTCTGCCCACCCCTTGAATCCCAGTGTTTGCGCGGTTCTGGTCACGGTCGAGGCGTTCGATGCGGCCACTGCGGCGATGTCGCTGACCGAGCCGTAGGAGGCAAGGCGTGGCTGGGATCGGAGGATGCCGATCACTTGCATTTGGCGTGCCGCGAGCTTCCGCCCCTGGACACGACTATCCAGCCACTCGGTCAACGTTGACGAGTCGAAATCTTCTTCCACCTATTGACCTACCTCACACTTTGGCCGTAACTTCGATACATCACTTCTGCACAGATCCGTGCATATTCCTAAAAATGTACAACTTGGCCCACTTTGGCAGGAATCACCATGTCACTCACAGCACGCCTTGATCGTCTGGCTCTCAGTCGACCACACTACAAGCTTCTCCTCATAGGAGGCCTCGGCTACTCCTTCGACGGCATGGACGGTGCCGTGGTGGCCTTCCTCCTCCCGCGTATCCAGGAACTATGGGGCCTCAGCACGGCCAGCCTCGGCTTGGTGGGCTCAGCAGCCCCGTTCGGCTTCTTCTTCGGCGCGATCCTTGCCGGTTGGATGGGCGATCGCTTTGGCCGTAAGAAGGTCATGCTGTGGGCTCTGGCCTTCTACTGCCTCATGTCGGTAGTTGCTGCCATGGCTCCCAACTTCGAAATCTTCCTGATTGCACGGATCTTTGCAGGATTGGGCGCAGGCGCAGAAAGCGTGATCATCGCACCATTCCTGTCAGAGTTCATTCCCCCGAAGCGCCGCGGCTGGTTCATTGGAACCCTGGCCGGATTCTTCTCCTTTGGCTTCGTTGCTGCAGCACTGATCGGCCGCTTCGTTGTTCCCCTCGGCGAGGACGGCTGGCGCTGGGCGCAGGTCATCACCGCTGTTCCCATCCTTCTCCTGCTCTGGTGGCGTCGCAGCCTGCCCGAGTCCCCGCGCTTCCTTATCAGCCGGGGCCGCATCGCAGAGGCAACCGAAGTGGTGGACCGGTTTGAGCAGAGTGTAGTGAAAGCCACGGGCAAACCACTCCCGACCCTGCCACCCGCAGAGGAAGAGATCACCAAGCACGAACAAAAGATCAGCATCTGGAACGCCCTGAAGTTCATGTGGTCCAAGGCCATGCGTCGCCGGACCGCCGTGATCTGGCTGATCTGGTTCGTCATCACGTTCTCCTACTACGGCTTCTTCTCCTGGATTCCCACCCTGCTGGTAGGTCGCGGCATCACCATCACCAAGAGCTTCGAGTTCTCCATCCTCATTTACCTGGCACAGATCCCCGGCTACTTCTCCGCTGCCTGGTTGTGTGACCGGATTGACCGCAAGAACACCATCGCCCTTTACTTGGCGGGATCGGCCATCAGCGCTTTCTGGCTGAGCCAGTCCAACGATTCCGGCATGATCCTGTTGGCCGCCGCAACGTTGTCCTTCTTCCTCAACGGCACCTACGCCGGCGTCTACGCCTACACTCCGGAACTCTTCCCCACATGGATGCGTGCCACGGGTGTTGGCCTGGCCAGCGCAGTAGGTCGCATCGGCAGCATCCTTGCACCGTCCATCATCGGCATCTTCGCCGCTTCCCTCGGCTTCGGCGGCGTGTTCACCATGACCACCGTGGTGCTGACCATCGGCGTCCTGGGCGTAGTCATCTTCGGCGCCTCCACAGCGGGCAAGTCGCTGGAGAACATCAACGCCCGCGCCGAACATGACCCGGCAGCGGCAGGAAGCAAGTGAACACCGTGAACACTCTGAACACGGACGAAGTTTTCCACCAGACGCTTGAGGCATTGCAGCAGGAACCGGGAGTCATTCTGTTCACCGCACTGCAGTGGATTCCGCAACGCTCCAGCCTCAAGCGGCTCTACACCAGCCATCCGGCCGAGTACCCGGTGGGTGGCGAGAAGACAGTGGAGATATCCCCCGGCTGGCTGGGGACGGTCATCGAGGACAAGGAGCCGTTCCTTGCCGCAGACCTGGCCGCGCTCCGGAACGTCTTCACCGATTCCGGCCTCATCCAGCAACTCGGCTGCGGCGCCGTGATCAATGTTCCGGTCCTCGACAAGAGCAGCAACGTCGTGGGTGTCCTCGCGCTCCTGGACGCCGAAGGCAAGTACACGCAGGAGAGTGTGGAAACCGCCGTCGACGTGGTCAACTCCAACCGCGCCTCCCTTGTCCGGGCCTTTGAAGCCCACCCCGCCGAAGTCCCAGAAGTCCCAGAAATCCCCGATGCACCTGCGAAGGACACCGTTTAAATGAGCACCACCCCAGAAAGCACGCCCCTGGTCATCCGCAACGCCAACGTCCTGGACGTTGCGGCCGGCACCTACTCAACTGCCGACGTCGTCAGCGTCGATGGGAAGTTCAGCAGCGTTGAACCGAATGCCGAGGCACCGTCCGGTGCCCGGGTCATCGATGGCACCGGCAAGTTCGTGATCCCCGGCCTGATCGATGCCCACGTCCACGTGGTTGCGTCCAGTGCGGACTTCCGTTCACTGACGTATACGCCGCCGTCCTATGTCTATGCGCAGACCGCCCGCATCATGGGCGCCATGCTGCGCCGCGGCTTCACCACGGTCCGCGACCTGTCCGGCGCCGACTTCGGGCTGGCCATGGCACAGGAGGAAGGCCTGTTGGAGGGGCCAAAGATCCACTTCTGCGGCCACGCCCTGAGCCAAACGGGCGGCCACGGGGACATGCGCCTGCCGGGCGAGGACCACGATCCCAATGGCCGTGGATGCTGCGGCATCGGCCGGGTGGCCGATGGCGTTGACGCGGTCCGCGCTGCTGCCCGCGACGAGATCCGCAAGGGTGCCCACCACATCAAGATCATGGCATCGGGCGGCGTCTCCTCCCCCACCGACCGCATCGACTCCACGCAGTACTCCATGGAAGAAATGCGGGCCGCGGTGGAAGAAGCCCAGGCCGCCAACCGCTACGTCGCGGCCCACGCGTACACCGCCAAAGCCATCAACCGCGCCTTGGAAGCCGGCGTCCGCTCGATCGAACACGGCAACCTCCTGGACGACCAAAGCCTCAACCTGTTCCTCGAAATGGACGCATTCCTGGTCCCCACGCTGGTCACGTACTGGGCGCTGAAGGAAGAGGGAAAGGACTTCGGGCTCACCGAGGAAATGTGGGCCAAGGTGGATTCCGTCCTCACCAGCGGGCTCGAAGCGATCGCCCGCGCCCACGAGGCCGGCGTAAAAATGGCCTTCGGCTCGGACCTCCTGGGTGGCATGCACCGCCACCAGAACGAACAGTTCAGGCTGTTGGGTAAGGTTCAGCCCGCGATTGACGCCATCCGCTCGGCAACCACGACGGCGGCCGAACTGCTTGAGCGCGAAGGGGAAATCGGCGTGATCGCACCTGGCGCTGACGCCGACCTCCTGGTGCTCGACGCCGATCCGGTGGCGGATATCGCTGTGTTGGCCGACATCACCGAGCATCTGGAGTACCTCGTCCAGAATGGCCGGGTCATCGACTGACCTTGTTCCTTCGAGGTCTGTATTAACGCTTCAAAAGGCCCGATACTATAAGCATGCTGATCAATATCGACCTGAGGAGGAGGCGTACATCATGACCACGAAAGTAAACAAGACAATCATGGTCAACGTTCCGATCAGTACGGCTTACTGGCAGTGGACACAGTTCGAGGAATTTCCGCACTTCATGGGCGGCGTTGAACGCGTAACGCGACTCGGTGACGACCGCTTGGAATGGGTCGCGGAAATCGCGGGCGTCCACCGGAAGTGGGAAGCGAAGATCGTCCAGCAGGATGTCAACCGGGCCGTGGCCTGGGCCGCTGTCGAGGGTGTCAAGAACGCAGGATGGGTGGAGTTCAAGGAAGCAGGCCCCAGCCAGACATCACTTCACCTATCCCTGGAGTACGAACCCCACGGCGTCCTCGAATTTTTGGGGGACAAATTGCATGTTGTTGAAAGGCAGGCTGAGTCCGACTTGAAGAAGTTCAAGGAGTACATCGAGAAGCAGGCACCGGCCACCGGGACAGCCGCGGCCCCCGCAGCGCCCACCACCCCGATCGTTGACCCCGTCACCCACCCGTTCGACCAAACGAACGGCCTGGCCAACGTTGACGGTGACTCCGATGGGACTGCCGACAGCGACACCCTCAGTGCAGCTGAACGGAAGAGACGGGACGACAACCCTCCGGGCTTCATTCCCCCTCCGCCGAGCGCGCTGCCCTAGGGCGAATCAGTCTTAGGCGAACCGTCTTAACGGAAGTACCGCCCGGGTCACCTCGACCCGGGCGGTACTTTTGGTTCTACGGTCGGTTACTTCTTGGCGCCGGTGTAGACGACGGCGGGAATCGCCGGAGCCTGCATACCCTCACCGATGAAGAAGCTGGGGTGCGGCGGCTGGTTGTAAGCAACGTTCTCGCGGGCAACAGCTGTCCGGTACACGGTGTCATGCATCAGCGTCCGCAGCCGGACCTCCGTGGGCGCCGTGGTGGTGTAGACCCGGAGCTCTGTGCTGTCGGTGGACGGCCAGGCGATTTCTTCGCGCCAGTCACCCAGGATGTCTGCTTGGATGGACGGGTTGCCCTTGGTGGTGTTGTTGCTGCGGGCACCGTCAGCGGTCAGGAGTCGGTCACTGGTCTCCGTTTCCCAGTTCCACTTGGAGATGGTGGGTACGCCGCGGGACACCGTAGCGTCGTAGTCGTGGTCCACGATTTCGCGGAGCAGGTCGCCATCCCACCAGGCCAGGAAGTTGGCGGCCGGGATCTTCTCGGCAATCAACTCACCGTTGGCGGACATGAGCTGGCCCACCGGTGAATCCCACGCCGCAGAACCGCCGATGGCCCACCCTTCGGCGCCGGCATAACGGGGATCGATGTCGCCTGCTGCGCCACGTCCGGTGTCCTTGATGGCCGGGATGCTCCACAGCACCTCGCCAGTGGCGGCATCACGGAAGGTAGCGCCGCGATTGCCGCTCTGGCTCATGCTTTCGTGGACGGCAAAGGTTTCCAGTCCGGGCCGTGACGGGTCCAGGTCGCCGGTGTGGATGGCATCACCGTGGCCCAGTTTGGTGTTGTACAGCGGCTGGCCATTGTCGTCGATGGTCATGGAGCCGAAGACGAACTCGTCCTTGCCATCCTGATCGACGTCGGCCACCGAGAGGTTGTGGTTTCCCTGCCCCTTGTACTGATCGCCGGCGAGGTTTGAATCGAAGGTCCAGCGCTTCACGAGCTTGCCGTTGACGAGGTCGTACGTGACCAGGACTGTCCGGGTGTAGTAGCCGCGGCTGAACATCATGGAGGGGTGCTCGCCGTCCAGGTAGGCCACGCCGGCCAGGAAACGGTCCACCCGGTTGCCGTAGTTGTCGCCCCACCCGGTGACCGCGCCGCGCTCGGGTTCATAGATCACGGTGTCCATGATGGTGCCGGTTTCACCTTTGAAGACGGTAAGGAATTCCGGACCGGACAGGACGTACCCGGCGGCGTTGCGGAAGTCGGCGTCGGCATTGCCGATCACCGTACCTGCCGCATCCTTGGTGCCATCGGCGGTCTTGAGGGAGACCTCAGCCTTGCCGTCGCCGTCGAAGTCATAGGCCAGCACCTGCGTGTAGTGCGCGCCGGCGCGGATGTTGCGGCCAAGGTCGATCCGCCACAGCTTGGTGCCGTCCAGCTTGTAGGCGTCCACGTAGACATTGCCCGTGTAGCCGGACTGGGAGTTGTCCTTGGCGTTGGACGGCGACCACGTCTGGATGACCTCGTACTTGCCGTCGCCGTCGAGGTCCGCCACGGTGGCGTCGTTGGCAGAGTAAGTGTAGGCCTTGCCGTCCGGCGTGACACCATCGGCAGGCTTGTCCAGCTTAATGGCCAGATAATTCTGGGCCAGCGGTTTCACGGCTTCGGTCAGCCTGTCCTGGCCCTGTCCGTTGCCGACGGTTTTGATGACGTAACTCGACTCCGCCGTGCCGCCCGCGTCCACGAACATGGTGGCGTTGCGGAGGGACTCCGGGGTGATGTTGACGCCGTCGCGCAGGACCTGGAAGCCGATGCTGTCCTTGTCCAGGCCCAGCATGCGCCAACTCACCGTGACGCCTTGGTCGGTCAGGACGGCCACCGGGGCGCGGTCCAGGTTTTCCACCTGGCGTTTCAGCGAGGCCGAGTCCTTCGCGGCAGGCACGACGCCGGGAAGGTTGGCTTGCGCTGCCTGCGGAACCTGGACAGGGGCTGCTTGCGCGAGCGGGACACCCGTCAGTGCGATGGCGGCGGCAGCGAGGGAAGCGGAGGCGGCCAACGGGACTGCCTTCCACGCACGGCCACGGGCGGAACGGTAGGAACATTTCGAAGGGTAAACCAAAGAACATCTCCTTTGATGCTGGGCGGCAGGGGATCTGCGCGCCAATGTTGGAACGTTTCACTCACGCAGCCCCGCTTAGCCTGATTGAGGGCAAAGTGAAGGGAACTGGACGAGAAAACGCTTTCCGCCAACAAGGTTTACCAGCGCTTCAACGGCCCGGTCAAGGGTTTGACAGGAAATGACTGTGAGACTTCGGTGCTATTTGTTCGAATTTGTCCCTGCCCTTGCCTGTCCGCAGCACCCTTTTGGCGCGCCTCCCCTGGCTCGCTTGTGACGGTCCGTTGCGCCGGATTTCGCTGGATTTAGCCCGGTTGAGCGGGGTGACGGATGGGCTTTGGCCTTCCCCGGCGCGTCCGTAGTGTCGTCCCATGCCGAAGCCTTCAGTTACTCCTCTGTCCGTCCTTGACCTGACTCCGGTCTCCGCTGGGCAGAACCCTGGCGATGCCCTGCGCAGCACGCTCGCCCTCGCCGGTACTGCTGAAGCTGCCGGATACTCGCGGTATTGGCTGGCTGAGCATCACTTGAACACGGGGGTTGCAGGTTCCGCGCCTCACATTCTGGCCGGTCTGGTGGCGTCAGCCACCAGCACCATTCGCGTCGGAACCGCCGCCACCCTGCTGGGGAACTACCGGCCACTTCAGATCGCTGAAAGCATCGGAACCCTCGCCGCCGTCTTCCCTAACCGGCTGGACCTGGGCTTTGGACGCTCCGGCCCGCCGAAGTCGCCCAGCGAACCGGCTCCTGGCGTCGTACCACCCGCCGGCCCAGCTGACGCCGAGCCTGCCGACCGTGTCATCGACGGCCTCCTGGTCCCCGCGCCGCGGCCCATTTTCGGAGCTGTGCTGCCCCGCAAGTTCCGGCTGCAGGGCGAATTACTGGGCCGTTTCCCCGGAGATACGGACAACTTCGAGAACGACATCCAGGACATCATCGGCTTCTTCACCGGCGAGTACCGCACCAAACACGGCGAGGAAGTCACCGCCACACCAGCCCTGGGACAGAAACCGCAGTTCTGGATCCACGGCTCAACAGCCGGGCCCAGCGCACGTTTGGCCGGCAAGCTGGGACTCCCCTTCGGTGCGAACTACCACGTGGCACCGGCCGGCGTGCTGGACTCCATCGCTGAGTACCGCTCCCATTTCACGCCGTCCGAATCACTTCAGGAACCAAAGGTGATCGTCTCAGCGGATGTCCTGGTTGCCCCCGACGAACGGCAAGCCCATCGTCTGGCCCGCGGCTACGAAGACTGGGTGCACGGCATCCGCAGCGGCCACGGCGCCATCCCCTACCCCTCGCCGGACGATGCACTGGAAGTGTCCTTGGACGCCGAGGCCGCTGATCTGGTCAAAGACCGCCTGGACACCAGGTTCGTTGGCGATCCCCACCAAGTCCGCGAAGGACTCCGCACCCTGCAACGCGCCACCGGAGCCCGGGAACTGCTCATCACCACCATTGCCCACGACCCCGCCGACCGTGAGAACTCCTACCAGTTGCTCGCCGAGGCCTGGGGCCTTTAGCCTTTTCCGATTTTCCAACCACCACCAACAGAGGGAGCACCATGACCATCGAGACCACCGTCCAGGATGCAGTAGAGCAGGACACCCAACTGATCACCGCCGAACAAGCGGCCCAACTCATCGAGGAAGGCGCCCTGCTGATCGACGTCCGCAGCGAAGGCGGCCGCGCCAGCACCGGAGCAGTACCCGGTGCAGTGATCGTGAACCGGGAGCACGTGGAGGAAGACTTCAGCACGGAATCCGAACACCGTCTGGCCCAGGTCAGCGGAACGGACCAGAAGATCGTGGTGTTCTGCGGCTCTGTGAACGGTTCACGTCCCGTCGCGCAGAAACTCAAAGTCCTGGGCTACGCCAACGCCGTCCACGTGGACGGCGGATTCCCGGCCCTCCGCGACGCCGGCATCCCCACCACCGGGCCCACCGCGACGCCGGCTCCCACCGCTGAGGCGTCCACTGTTTAGGCGTCCACCGGTTCGGTGGCCTCCGGGCGCCGGGCTCCTGCCGCCGTCGTACTTTCCTTTTCGGATCGCACGACGGCGGCAGTTGCGTTTCGCCGGCACCGCACGTCGCGCAGCCAGTCGAGTACGCCCGCGAGGATGGCGACGCCCAGCAAAATGCAGCACATGACGATGCCCTGGTGGAAGGCGTCCTTTGAGGCTTTCCCTGTGGCCGATCCGTGCGCCTGCAGGAACATTCCGGCTGCCGCGGCTGAGCAGAGTGCCGCCGCAAAGCGCTGGCTGAGTTGGTAGAAGCCTGCTGCCACGCCGGCGGAGCCCACGGGGGCGTGCGCGAGGGTGAGTGTCTGGTTCGGCGCGACTACCAGGCCGGTGGCTACGCCTTGGAGAAGACCGACGGCGGCCACCGCAAGTGCCGCCGACCCGCCGTCGAGTCCTTGCACAAAAATGTCCTTGGCAACCAGGCAGGCAAGGCTGCCGAGCAGCGCGAAAACGATCCCGGCGCGACCGAACCGCGCCACGAAGCGCCAACTGGAACTGGAGGCCAACAGCATCCCGGCTGCTTGCGGCGCGAGGATGGACGCGGCCGCCAACGGAGCCATTCCGGTCCCGGCCAGGAAATAGAACGCCGTCACAGCAGCCATTCCGGCGCCCACGCCAAACTGGCAAAGCGCCACCACGGTACCCAAGGCGTAGCCCTTGGATTGTGCGAGTGCGGCACTGAGCAAGGGAGTACGGCCACGCCGGTGGTAGAGAACTTCCCAGCCCGCGAAGGCCAGCAGCATGCCTGCGCCTATCGCCAGGGAGGTGACGGCGATAATGCCGGCTCCGTAAATGGTGGGAATGAGTGAGGCAACCACCACCGCGCCCAACAACAGGGCGCCCAGGACGTCAATCGACGGTCTCCCGTTTCCTGGGTGCTTGCCGGAGGCCGGGCGTGGGAGGAGCCGGAAGGCAAGGGGGACCAGGATCAGCACCAGGGGAACGTTGGCGAGGAACAGAATCCGCCAGCCGATGGATGGGTCGCCGAGGGAAAGGACGAGTCCGCCGATCAGCGGCCCGCACACTGCCGCTGATCCACCGGCGGCGGCGTAGGCGCCGAGGGCTTTGGCGCGGTCGTGTCCGGAATAGATGTCCTGCAGGAGTCCCAGGACCTGCGGATTCAGGGTTCCCGCGCCCAGTCCCTGGAGGAGCCTGGCGATGATGACCAGCGACGGCTCCGTGGCCAGACCGGCCACCAGGCTGGAGGCCCCGAAAACGGCAATGCCTGCGATAAAGAGGGTTCTCCTGCCCACAATGTCCCCTAGCCTTCCCGCCGGAACCAAGGCAACGCCAAAAGCCAGGGAGTAGCTCGCCAGGATCCACTGCACCGAACCTGAATCGGCGTGAAGCGAGGCGGACATCGCGGGAACCGCCAGCACGAACATTGATTGGTCCAGCAGCGTGATGAATCCTGCACCCAGGCAAAGCCAAAGGGCGGATCGTTCAGCGTGATTTCCATGGCTTCTCATAGCGTTCCTTCCTGACCTGCTTTGCCGCCCTGGATGCTCAAAACAACCAAAAGGGTTTGATATGTGTGAGTGTGACGCTGAAAGTGGGTCAGGAAGGCACACCCAGGACGCGTGCCCGGGCTGCGGCATGGCCAGCCCGCAGCTCCCCGGCACTTCTCCCCTGCTCCCGATGCGTCACTTCCTGCTTCAGCTGCGGAATGACATGCTGCCCGAACTCGAGGGCATCCGGGACGAAGTCGTAGCCGCGAAGGCCGAAGATCTCGAAGCCGAGCTGATGGTAGTCAAGGATCGCCTGGGTGACGGTGTCGTAGGAGCCCACCAACGCCGTCGCGCTTCCTCCACCGCCACCCGCCGCCTTCGCGAGCGCAGTCCACAGGGCACGATCGTGGAGGTCCCCGCGTTCCGCTGCTGCGAGGAGCCGCTGGGTGCCGGTAGCTTCCGGTTTCTGGTTGTAGTGGCGGACAGGATCAATCACCTCACCGGCAGACCGCCGCGTCTCGAATGTTCCAAGGATGGAGTGCGCCTTCTCCCACGCGAGCTCATCAGTCGCGGCAACAATGGGCCGGAACGCGATCTGCCAACGCAGGGGTTCCGTGCGCCCGATGGCTGCAGCCCGTGAAAGGATCTGCTCCTGCTGCGAAGCGGCATCGGCAAGGGGTTCGCCGAACAGTGCGTAGATGTCAGCCTCTGCAGCGCCCACCTCCCATGCCGCCTCGGAGGAGCCGCCGAAGGAGATGCCCGGACGCTTGCCGGCAAAGGGCCCCACACCTGAAGCGAAATCCGAGAAACGGTAGTGCTCGCCGGACCAGTCGAATGACCCGCCGGACCATGCCCGCCGCACGATCTGCATGTACTCCTGGGTCCGTCCATACCGGGCATCCTTGGCCAGGAAGTCACCCTCACGGGCTTGGTCGGCTTGGCTCCCACCCGTGATGAAGTGCACGGTCAGCCTGCCTTGGGCAATGTGGTCCAACGTCAGGAAGGAGCGGGCGGCGAACGTCGGGTGGGAGACATTGGGCCGGTGTGCCAACCTCAGCTGGATCCGTTCGGTGTTCGCGGCCACCCACGCCGCATGGACGGAAGGATCCTGCGTGGTGGAGTTGTAGGCGAATAGGACGTGGTCCCAGTTGTTGTCCTCATGGATCCGCGCAATCCTGGCAGCATAGGCGGGATCGAAGAAGGGGGTCGTGGCAGGGGACGTCTCGGTTGAGTCGTTGCCGGCACCCATGCCGAGGAACTCGATAGGCATTGAAATTTCTCCCTGAAAAAGAGCTAGCGGCGAAGGATGCGCTGGGCAAGGAAGTTGCCCAGCAACTGCGCGGCCTGCACCATGACGATGATGATCAGGACGGTCACCAAGGTGACTTCCCAGTTGAACTGTTGGTAGCCGTACATGATGGCGAAGTTGCCCAAGCCACCGCCGCCGATATACCCGGCCATCGCAGACATATCCACGATGGCGATGATCATGAAGGTGTAGCCCAGGATCAACGGCGCGAGTGACTCGGGAATCACCACGGACCACAAGATGTGCAGCCGGCTGTCGCCCATGGCCCTGGCGGCTTCCACCACGCCGGGATCTGAGGCCACGAGGTTCTGCTCCACCACGCGCCCAATCACGACGCCGGCCATCAGCGCCATGGGCAGGATCGCCGCCGTCGTTCCGATGGTGGTGCCCATGACGATCAGCGTCAGCGGAGCGATGGCGGTGATGAAGATGATGAACGGGATGGGCCGGATGATGTTGACCAGGAAGTTCAGGACCGAGAACACGGCCTTGTTGGCGAACAGGTTTCCCGGCCTGGTGGCGTAGAGCGTGACACCCAGCGCCAGGCCGGCAGCGCCGCTGAGGAGGACGGTGATGACCACCATGTAGATGGTCTGTTGGAAGGATTCGCCCAGGACGGGCAGGAGGGTTGTCCAGTCGGTCATGGCTATTCTCCGGCGTTCGCGGGGACGGGAAGCTGCGGTACGGCACGTTCGGCGGAGGCCGTCTGCCGCTCGACGGCGGTGACGTCGCCCAAGTCGGCGAGCGCGGCGTCGATCGCGGCCTCGCTTCCGGTGAGTTCGTAGGTGAGTGTGCCGAGGATCTTGTGCTGGATCTCGGTGACGCCGCCGAACACCACGCTGGAGCTGACGCCATGGCGTTCAAAGGTGGCCGCGACCAGCGGTGTGGGCGCCACCTCGGAAATGCCGATGGACACGAGCCTGCCCGGATGCGCTGCGGCCAGCCGGCTCACGGTGTCCGGTTCTGGGGTTCCGTGGACGGCTGTGGACACGAAGCGCTGGGTGGAGCTGCTTTGGGGGTCGGCGAACACGGAGTAGGTTGGTCCGGCTTCCACTACCCTGCCGGATTCCATCATCACCACGGTGTCGCAGATTTCCCGGACTACGTGCATTTCGTGGGTGATGACCACCACCGTGGTGCCGAGTTCCTTGTTGATCCGGCGAAGCAGGCGGAGGACATCGCGGGTGGTTTCCGGGTCCAGGGCGCTGGTGGCTTCGTCGGCCAGGAGGATGTCCGGGGCGTTCGCCAGGGCACGGGCAATGCCCACGCGTTGCTGCTGCCCACCGGAGAGACGCCGCGGGTAGGAGCTTGCTTTGTCAGCAATGCCGACGAACTCGAGCAGCTCATCTACGCGGGGTTTGACCTTTTCCTTGGGCCAGCCGGCCACTTTCAACGGATAGGCGACGTTCCCGTAGACAGTGCGGGATTTCAAAAGATTGAACTGCTGGAAGATCATGCCGATCCCGGCGCGGACTTTCCGCAGCTGGCCTTCGGGGAGCGAGGAAATGTCCTGTCCTTTGACCAGGACCTGGCCTTCGGTGGGACGTTCCAAACCGTTGAGAAGGCGGACAAGCGTGGATTTCCCGGCACCGGAATATCCCACGATCCCTACAACGGTGCCCTCTTCAATGTCCAGGGTGACATCGTCGACGGCTCGTACCGGCTCCGTGGGTCTGGTCCCGGTGCGTTTGCTCCCCTGGACGCGGTTGCCGCCTTGGACCGGGAACAGTTTGCTGACTCCGCGCAGGGAAACGATCGCGCTCACCGGGGGCCTCCTTCTGGGTTGTTTGGATCCCCATTCCAGCAGCGCCACAGCCCCCGCAGGGAACCCGGTGACCCCCTGTGACCTGCGGTTTCTTTCCTTGACGGTGCGCGTCGGAGTGTTGCGAAAGCGTTCGTTTCCCACCCTGGCAACTGCCTAGCGTGAGGCAGGGGGAACACCCCGTACCTTCCATTCGCATCATTACCCTTTGTACGGAGAAGCATCATGAAGAACCGCCTGTTAGTTGCCGCCGTCGGCTTGATCGCCGCCCTATCGCTCTCGGCATGCGGAGGTGCTTCAAGCGGTTCCGCGACGTCTGCGAACACCAAGGTGGTTATCGGCTTCGACGACGGTGCCGAGGAGCACTGGACCTTGCTGAAGAACAAGTTGAAGGACCAGGGCATCGACCTGGAGGTCAAGAACTTCACCGATGGCGCGCAGATCAACACGGCAACCCAGCAGGGGCAGGTGGATATCAACCTGTTCCAGCACCTGAAGTACTTGTCCCAGTTCAACGTCAACAGCAACGGCACGCTGGTTCCCGTGGGTGCGACGGCTGTGTACCCGCTGGCGTTGTACTCGGAGAAGTTCAAGTCCGTCGAGGAACTGCCCGCCGACGCTGAGGTTGCCATTCCGAACAACCCCACCAACCAGGCACGTGCCCTGCTGAACCTGCAGACCGCGGGTCTCCTGCAGCTCAAGGATGGCGGCAGCTCCCTGTCGACTCCTGCTGAGATCACCTCCAGCAAGATCAAGGTGGTCCCGGTGGACAGCAACCAGACGGTCAACGCCCTCAAGGGCACCACTGATGCTGCCGTGGTCAACAACACCCAAGCCCAAAAGGGCGGGCTCGGCGACGAGAAGATCATCTTCAAAGAGGACCTGAACTCGGAGTCCCTGGCGCCGTACATCAACGGCTTCGTCGTGAAGGCGGACCGCAAGGATGATCCCACGTGGAAGAAGATCGTGGATGCCTACCACTCCCCCGAGGTTGAAGCCTCAGTGAGCAAGCTGAACGACGGCAATCTTCAGTTCAAGGCTGACTGGACAGCTGCCAAGTTGCAGGACGTCCTGACCGCTGAAGAAGAGGCCATCAAGAAGACCAAGTAGTTCTTTGCGGGGTGCCCGTCCAGGGCGGGTACCCCGCAGGATTTCAGGAACAAGCCAATGACCCAGACACTCACTCAAGAACGCCGGCAGATCCACTTCTTCGCCTACCTGGTGGGTACCGGCATCCATCTGGCGTCATGGCGCCACCAAACAGCATTTCCCCAGGCCAGCATTGACTTTGCGCACCAGGTGAAGCTCGCGAAAGCCGCCGAAGACGCCAAGTTTGATGCGATCTTCCTGGGCGACTCCCTCGCGATCAACGAGACGTCCAACCCGGGCATCCTCAATCGCTTCGATCCCATGGGGCTCATCACTGCACTCGGCGCTGTGACCGACAGGATCGGTCTGATCGCGACGTCCTCCACGTCGTACGACGAACCCTTCAACTTTGCCCGAGCAGCGCTGACAGCGGACCACATCAGCGGCGGACGCGTCGGTTGGAACATCGTCACCACCCGGGACCTGACCAACAGCACGGCCGGCAACTTCAGCGCCAGCCAGCACTTCGACCACAGCCTCCGCTACCAGCGCGCCCAGGAATTCGTGGAGGTAACCCAGGGGCTATGGAACTCCTGGGACCAGGACGCTTTCCTCCACGACAAGGACGGCGGCCTCTTCTTTGACCGCCACAAGCTCACCCGCCTGAACTACGAGGGCGAGTTTTTCAAGGTTGCCGGTCCTTTGAATATCGGGCCCTCACCACAGCACTCCCCTTTGCTGGCCCAGGCCGGCACGTCGGTTCCGGGGCAGCAGCTGGGAGCACGCTTCGCCAACGCTTTGTTCGCAAGCCACCCGGACATTCCCCAGGCACGCCAGTACCGGGAATCGATCCGGGCCCAAGCACAGGCGTTCGGGCGGAATCCCGACGAGCTGTACGTCTACCAAGCCATCTCGCCAGTGGTGGCGGACAGCCGTGAGGAAGCCCTGGACCGGATCCGGGAGCTGGACAACCTCATCACTCATCAGCAGGTGCTGGACTTCCTGCAGGAGTACTTCGCGGGTCAGCTCGATTTCACCGGGCTCGGAGCTGATGCCACGGTGGCCCAGTCCGGCATCCCCACCGTCGCCCAGCCCAGGACGGACTTCCGCTCCGCCGGGGAACAGATCGCCGGCCGCGAGGATGAGGTGACCCTCAAGGACCTGTACTCCATCCTCACCGGAGACAAAAGGAACCACGACTTCATCGGGACGCCGCAGCATGTTGCCGATTCGTTGGCGCGCTGGCACGCAGAGGGTGCGGCCGATGGCTTCAACCTCATGTTCTCCCTCCTTCCCCAGGACCTGGAACGCTTCGCCTCCGGCGTCATTCCGCTCCTTCAGGAACGCGGCCTCGCCCGCACCGAGTACTCAGGAACAACGCTGAAATCACACCTCGGACTCACTCCGGAGTGGAAAGGACAACCATGACCACCACCCAGACAGCTGCTGTTGGCACTTACGTCATCCGCGAGGCCCGGCGGGAAGAGTACGACGCCGTGGGGCGGCTGACGTACGAAGGTTTCGGGCATCATCTTCCCGGCGCGCATCAGCCCGACGAAGAGCGGCTCGGCCTGTTGCTGGACGCAACGGCGCGGGCCAACGAAGGAATCCTGCTGGTAGCCGAGGATGTGGAGACTGGACGTTTGGTGGGCACCGCGAGTCTCTTGCCTTTTGGCTCCCGCTTGAGCCGGCAGGCTGAAGAAGGCGAAGTGGAACTCAGGTTGCTCGCTGTTCATCCGGAAGCCCGCCGCGCGGGTCTGGGTCAAAGGCTGCTCGATGAATCAGCCCGCATTGCCGGCATCCGTGGCGCCAAGCGCGTGGTGCTCGATACTGCCGTCGACAATGAAACCTCCCAGCGCCTCTATCGCCGCCTGGGCTACGTGCGGCGGCCGGAACGCGAGAACGAAAGGCCTGCGCCGAAGGTGCAGTTGGTGGTTTACACGCTGGACTTGCCGTCGGCGGTCTGAGGCGCTGACGTTGGAGAACCTTCGCTGGCCGACCAGCTGGCGAGTAATTTCAGGGACTCCTCAGCCGCCGAACCGGGCTCCGTACTGTAAACGATCAGCGACAACCCGGGGTCAGCTGGCAGTTCCATCGCTTCGAACTGCAACTCGATGTCTCCCACCACCGGGTGGTGGATGCGTTTGAGGCCGGTGCGGTGGTATTTGACATTGTGCGCTGCCCAACGGGTTCGGAAATCTTCGCTGCGCATGGACAGTTCGCCCACCAGGTCCGTCAGAGCGCGGTCATAGGGATTCCGGCCGGCTTCCGTGCGCAACACCGCCACAAGATCGTTGGCAGATTTCTCCCAGTCCAGGAAGAAATCCCGGGCGCGTGGACTCAGGAACACAAAGCGGGCCACATTCACCGGACGGACGGGGTCGAGAAAAAGCTCGGAGTACAGCGCGTAGCCCAGTTTGTTGGCAGCGAGGATGTCACGGCGGCCGTTCCGGACGTAGGCGGGCACATCGGTCATGGCGTCCAGGATTCGCTGCACCGTGGGCCGGACCTGCTGTTCAGCGGGCCTCCGGCGCTGCTTCGACGCCGGTCCGGCAGCCCGGGCAAGGTCGAAAAGGTGGGCGTGTTCGGCGTCGTCCAATTGCAGTGCACGTGAGAGAGCTTCCAGAACGCTCTCAGAGACGCCGCCCAAGTTCCCCCGTTCCAGCCGGATGTAGTAATCAACGCTCATCCCGCTCAGCAGGGCCACCTCCTCGCGGCGCAACCCGGGCACCCGCCTGTTGCCGCCGTAGGCCGGCAGCCCGGCTTGGTCGGGGCTGATCCGGGCCCTGCGCGTGGCAAGGAATTCGCGGATCTCGCTGCGGTTGTCCATGCTTCCAAGCGTAGGTTGCCGACCGCAGAACAGGGAGGCACTGGGAGTACCCGGAAGAAGCCGCACTCCCACAGCCCCAAGGAGTAGCGTTCCAATGGAATGGTCCCCAAGGAAAAGGAACATCATGACTACCTGGCTCATCACAGGCTGCTCCACCGGACTCGGCCGCGCACTGGCACACGCTGTTCTGGCACGGGGCCATAACGCCGTCGTCACCGCCCGCGACACGTCCACGATTCAGGACCTCACCACAGAATTCCCGACGACGGCCCTCGCCGTCGCGCTCGACGTCACCGAACAGTCCCAAGTGGACGCTGCCGTCAAGCTGGCGGAGGAGCGTTTCGGTGCCCTTGACGTCCTGGTCAACAATGCTGGGTACGGCTACCGCGCCGCTATTGAAGAGGGCGACGACGGCGACGTCCGGGCGCTGTTCGACACCAACGTTTTTGCTCCGGTCGCCATGATCAAGGCCGTCCTCCCGGGGATGCGAATGCGCCGCTCCGGTGCAATCGTGAATATCTCCTCGATCGGTGCCCGCATCTGCCCTCCCGGCTCCGGCTACTACTCCGCGTCCAAGGCGGCCCTGGAGGGGATCTCCGGCTCGCTGCATAAAGAGCTGAAGCCCTTGGGCATCTCAGTGACCGTAGTGGAACCGGGTGGATTCCGGACGGACTTTGCCGGGCGGTCGCTGACCCAGTCGGCCGAAGCAATCGCCGACTACGCAGACACCGCGGGCAAGCGACGCAAGGAACACGACACCGTCCACGGCACGCAACAGGGAGATCCGGACAAGGCAGCGGCGGCGATCATCACGGCCGTTGAAGCCGACGAAACGCCTGCGTTCCTGCTGCTCGGCGAAGACGCTGCAAAGGCCTTCGACGCCGTAGAGGAAGCCCAGCGGGCCGAGGTGGACCGTTGGCGGGAGCTGAGCGTCAGCACCGGTTACACAGAGTCATGAGCAACGTGTAATCGGTCACACTTGGCCGGATTCGCTTGTCAACCATGGCCGGCACCATGAACCATGAATGAGGGAATTCATTCCCATACAAGCTGAATCAGCAATCCTCACCGACGAGGATGCGGCCCCGGGCGAAGAGGCTTGGGGCTGTTAACGGCCTGAGTGAAAGTACTGACAATGACGACACATACTGACTCCATCACGCTGAAAATCTGGGACAAGTCGGCCATCGACCACACCATCGATGCCGCCGTCCAGTCCCTCTCACACAGGGCAGCTGCAGAAAACTGCGGAATCGCAGTCACCCTGAGCGGACCCAAAACCTTCACCGTGAGCCTGAGCCGCTAAGCAGCTCACACCAAACGCAAGAGGACGACGCCGGTACTTCCCGGCGTCGTCCTCTTGCGTTTAAGCGCTCATCCGGGAAGCGTCCAAAAACGTACAAGTGGTCCTCGAATCCACATCGTGACGGCATTCCTCAAGTCCTGAGCAAACCTTGATATTTCCTTGACGCTTTCCCTGCGTATTTCTTGCGTTGGCGTTGGAACTCTAAGTGAGTCAACGCTTCAACGCACGAACGGAGGGATCACAATGCTCACGGAAATCACGGAACACACGACCGATGCAGTCTCATTGGCAACGGCCGCCGCACCCCGCGGGTCCCACCGCGCGGCCGGTGGCGTGGTCACCGTCCTGGTGCCGGCACACAATGAATCCGCCGGCATCACCGAGACCCTTACCTCGTTGAACAACCAGTCCCGCCGCCCGGACCGCATCGTTGTGGTGGCGGACAACTGCACCGATGACACCGAGGCTCTCGCGCTTGCCCAGGGCGTCGAGGTCCTGCGCACCGTTGGCAACAAGGACAAGAAGGCCGGAGCCCTGAACTTCGCCCTCAGCAAGTTGCTTCCCGATGCCGACCCCGAGGACTTGATCCTGGTTCAGGATGCGGACTCCCAGCTCGCCCTCGACTTCATTGAAAACGCCACCAAGAACCTGTTGGCCGACGAACTGCTCGGCGCTGTTGGCGGAGTGTTCAGCGGCGGTCCCGGCGGCGGTTTCGTCGGACACCTGCAGCGCAACGAGTACGCCCGCTATGCCCGCGACGTGAAGCGCCTCCACGGCAAGTGCCTGGTGGTCACCGGAACGGCAGCCCTGTTCCGGGTCAAGACACTCCGCGATGTGGTTTCGGCCCGGCTGGAGGGCACACTTCCTCCGGGCAACGACAAGGGCGGCGTCTACGACACCTCGGTCCTGACCGAAGACAACGAACTCTCCTTCGCCCTGCTGACCCTCGGCTACCGGATCGCATCCCCTTCAAACTGCACCCTGGTCACCGAGGTCATGCCCACATGGCGTGAACTCTGGGCACAGCGGCTTCGCTGGAAGCGTGGCGCTGTTGAGAACTGCGTGCAGTACGGATGGACCAAAATCACCAGGCCCTACTGGGGACGCCAATTCCTGTCCATGATCGGCGTCATGGTGACCCTGGCCTACTTCGGCTCCATCATCTTCGCTGTCGTCACCGGAGCGGGCCTGAACCTCCACCCCTTCTGGATAACTGTTACCGCAATCTTCGTCCTGGAGCGCGTCGTAACCCTGCGCTTCCGGGGCTGGAGGTACATGTTGCTGGCCGCAACCATGTACGAAACCGTCATAGATATGTTCCTCCAGGCCGTTCACGCCAAGGCGTACCTGGATGCAGCACTCAACAGAAAGAAAGTTTGGTAATCGACTCATGTACAACAACCCAGCAGCCCCCCTCGCCGGAGCTACCGCAGCCGGAATGGGCTCAGGAGCACTCGCAATGACCGGAGCAGGAGATCTCTTCTGGTTCGCACTGGCCGCTTTCGCCATGCTGGCGCTCGGCCTCGCCGTCAAGAGGATCGTCCCCGTCAGGGCGCAGAAGAACTAACCAGGCCTGGCAGTCCCGCAGTTGTGTCGCTTACCCCCCAGCGCGACACAACTGCGGGTTTGTCATTTAACCCTCAGTTCTTAGGCGATGAGGGCTCAGGTGACCGGAGCCGAAACAGCCGAGAACTTGGCCACCGTGGTGTAGCCGGTTTTGGTCCCTGTAACCCTGACCCTCATAGTGTCCGCCTGATCAGCGCTCACCAGGGTGTAGGTCTTGGCCGTGGCTCCGGTGATCGCAACACCGGAGCGGTACCACTGATACGTCAGTGCGGTTCCGGAAGTCCAGGTACCCGGGTTGGCCGTCAGGGTGGAGCCAACACTTAAGGTTCCGCTGACGGTGGGAGTGGGTGCCACCAGGGTTCCAGCGACCACTGTGGCCGTTTGCGCTGATTCCTTGGTGGTTGTTGCGTAACCGGTTTTGGTGCCGGTCACCCTGACGGTCAACTTGGCGCCTTGGTCGGCTGCAGCGAGCACCCTCGTGGCAGCCGTCGCTCCGGAGATCGCGGATCCATTCCTGTACCACTGATACGTCAGGGCAGTCCCGGTGGTCCACGTTCCGGGGTTGGCTGTGAGGGTTGAACCAACAGCCGCCGTACCTGTCACCGTAGGTGTTGGAGCCGTCAACGGAATCCCCGGGACAAAGGAGAAGTCACGGATGGTGACCGTTTCAGGAGCGACATGGGCCGCATCCCCGCCGCCGCCACCGGTGACCCACAGGTTGAAATGGATTTGTTCGTTGGCCGGAAGTGGAACCGTGGATCCCTGCAGGATGGTCCTTTTCAACAGCGTTCCGCCGTAGCCTTCCCCAGCGAAGGTCTCAAAGGTCAGCTTGCCTGGTTCCCAGACCATCCTGTGGGTGAGGATGGGAGCGTTCGTGACATCGAAGGTGACCGTGTTGTTGCCCTGGCCCGGAGGCTTCGTAGCATCGAACCAGTACCCGTGGCCCTGGGTGACCGGCCAGTCTTCACCGTAAGCAGCCCCACCGCCCCAGGCGGATGCTTCGCAGAGGTCGATCTCCGTGTATCCCGGCTCGGCTGCGGGATCGTAGGTAAAGAGGCAGCCCCACACCACTTCCTTCTGCAGCGCGCTGACGTCCTTCTCCACCGTGGTGCTGTACGTTCCGTAGCCGAAACCTTCGCGTGTGGACTGGAATTCTGCGCCCTTCGGAGCGGATCCGGTGGGGTTGGTGATGGAGAGTTTCACATAACCATCGGCGTCAGGATTGCTGACATTGTTGGCGTCCCAGCTTGCGTTGTACATGGGCGCTCCACCCCAAAAACGCTTTTGCCAGTTGAACCCTTTCCACGCAAAACTGCCCACCGGTCCCGGATCCTCAGCCATGGGCGTGGTGTCCGCGGCGTGTGAGGGGCTGATGCCCGTGAACAGTGATAAACCAACCGCCATGACGACGGCCAAACCCATTACTTTTCTTCCCCCGTTTGGAAGGAGCCTCATTGACGATGCCATAGCTGTGTCCTCCTGCTGATGCGCCCAGAAACGCCTCCGGCAATTGCCGAAAGCCGCAGTCACGTTCCACCCCCGAGGAACGTGCAACTCCTCGATTATCAATTAGCCGCGACGCTGCCGGAAGGGAAATTGGCATGCAATAGGACTGTTTCAACATCAATTGGATAACGGTGGCCCGGCCCCGCAGTACTCTGGACAGAGCCGTACCTCATAAGAAAGCCCGTTACTCAGCACGTCCTCCAGGAAGATACATGCCCATCCGCAGCGCCGGAATTCTCCTTCACCGAACCGTGAGCAGCGGCGAATTGCAGCTGTGGATCGCTCATATGGGCGGCCCTTTTTGGGCGCGGAAGGATCTCCACGCGTGGTCCATTCCCAAAGGCGAATTCCCTGAGGATGAGGATCCTTTGGCAGCAGCGAAACGTGAATTCACAGAGGAAATAGGCTCACCCCCGCCGGCTGCCACCTACGAACTGTTGGGCGTTTTCCGGCAGCCCTCAGGAAAGCTCATCACGGCCTTCACAGCACAGGCCCATGACTTCCAGCCGGAGCAGATCATCAGCAACACCTTTCCCATGGAGTGGCCAAAAGGTTCAGGTGTCATCAAGGATTTCCCGGAGATCGACGATGCCCGCTGGTTCGAAGAATCCGAGGCGCGGACCAAGCTCGTCAAAGGGCAACTGCCCATTGTGGACGCGCTGGTCCGGCACCTTGGCGGGAAATCCCTATAGAGCCGACCACCCGCCGTCGGACGCCAGAATGGCGCCATTGACGTTGGTGCCATCGTCACTCAGCAGGAACGTGATGGATGCAGCCAGTTGAGCTGCGGTGGCCGGGGTTGGAACCGTGGCCTGCATCAGGGGGCCGAGCCGTTCGGCTGCGAGTTGCGAGCCCCAATTGGCCACAATGTTGGTCATGGTGGGCCCGGGAGCCACTGCGTTGAAGCGCAGTCCCTTGGGTCCGTACATCACTGCCGAGTTCTTGGTGAGGCCAACCACCGCGTGCTTGGAGGCCGTGTAGGCTGCGCCGGCAGCAGACCCACGCAGGCCTGCCTCCGACGCCACGTTCACTACCGATCCCGTTCCGGCGTCCAGCATGAGCGGCACCACTGCGCGGGTCAGACGCATGAGGGAGGTGACGTTGATGCGGAAGACTCGCTCCCAGAGCTCGTCATCCACCTCATGGATGGGGGCGAAGTTGTCCATGATGCCGGCAACGTTGGCCAAGGCATGTACGCGGCCGCCGGCGGCTGCCAGGACCGCGGCCACGGTCTCCTCCGTGGAGATGTCCCCGGCTACCGGCACCAGATCAAGCCCCGCATTCTCCTCCACCAAAGCATCCAGTCGGTCCTTGCTGATATCGGCCGCAATGACCTTGCCGCCTTCTTTGGCGATGCGCAGGGCCGTGGCTTGGCCGATACCCGAGGCCGCGCCCGTGACGATGATGGTCTTGCCGGCAAAACGGCCGGAGGTGATGGTCTCCTGCCATGAAGCGTCGTTGCCCATGATGTCCTTCCGATGGTTGCTGAGTGGTTCACCCACCTTATGACACTCTGTGTCATTATGTAAGAGTGAATACTGGAGGGATGACTTTGGAAGATGCCAAACCTGCGCGCGCCAGCGGTCGCCCCGCCACCATCGATGCCGATGCCGTGGCAGGACTCGCGTTGGACCTGTTCGCCGAGCACGGGTATGAGAACACCTCCATGGAAGACATCGCCCGCGCCGCCGGCATCGGCCGCAAGAGCCTCTACCGTTACTTCGCCAGCAAGGCGGACCTGGTGTGGGGTGGCACCGAACCCGTGGTCGAAGCGTCAACGCTCGCGTTTGGCTCGTTCCACAAACACGGAAAGTCCGACGGCGATGTGCTGGGCGGGCTGCGTGAGGCAGCGGCCGCTGGAGTCGCCGTCATTCCCGATCTCTCCGTGACCCGCGGACGACTCCGGTTGATCGCCGAGCATGCCGAACTGACCAGCCGCGGCTACGAGTCCCTGGCACCACAGCGCGAAAAGACCCTCACCTTCCTTGTGGAGAACGGCCTTTCCGACTCTGCGGCGCGCTACTTGAGCGCCGCGTACCTCGCCACCACCTTCGAGGCGTGGATGCAATGGGCCGCAGGGTCAGATCCGGATCCGATCCCGTACTTGATGGCTGCGCTCGAAGTATTGAGGGTTCCTGCGCGTTAGCTGCTCTTTCGGGTGATGAATTGCCGGATCCACTCGACGGTCTCAGGGTGGTCCAGGTGCAATCCATGCCCCGCACCGGGTACGCGCACCAGCACCGAGCCACGAATGTGCTCGCGAAGGAGCAACGCGTTGGGCAAAGGAGTCAACACATCTTCGGTGCCGTGAAGGATCAGGGTGGGGGCTTGGATGGCCTTAAGTTCACTCCATGCGTCGTGCTCCCGGCTGGCCCTGAAGTGCCGTACTTTGGCCCACGCCGACGCGCTGGAGTTGAAGAACGTATGTGTCGCTTCGGGATGTGCACGGACCCACGCAACGTCGAAGAAAAGCTCTTCCAGTCGGGACATGTCACCGCTGACCAAGGCTTCCAAGGCAGCTTTATCCGGCTGGGCGCTGGCATTCGGCCACCTGCCGCCGCTCGTAGCTGCGAGGATCAGCGTGCGGACTTTCTGCGGATGATCTATGGCCAACCATTGGCCAATACGCCCGCCCATCGAGTGGCCATACACGTGTGCTAAATCCGCGCCGGCGGCTTTGAGGACCACAGCAGCGTCTTCCGCAAGCAACCTCGTGGTGTACCGCTCAGCGTCGCCCTTCCCACTTTGCCCAATCCCCCGGTGATCGAAGCGGATGACGCGGTAATAGCGGGACAGAAGCTCCGCCGTCGGGCCCCAACCATCCATGGATGTGGCCTGTCCGGCGATCAGCAGCATTGGCTCGCCTTCGCCTTCCGACGCCCAGGCGAGTTCAGTGCCGTCGGCAGCCTCAGCAAAGTTCACCGTGCCACAGTATCCGCGCGGGTGCCCAGAGCGCTGCGACGCAGGACACAGCCACGTCAATCAACGGTGAAAATGTCCTCGATGGCGCAGTCGAAGGTTCTTGCGATCAGGAAGGCCAAGGGCAGCGATGGGTCAAACTTTTCCCGCTCGATGGAAATGACCGTCTGCCTGGACACACCCAGGGCAGCAGCGAGGTCGGCTTGTGTCCATCGTCGCCCGGCCCGGCGCTCGGCGATGTTGTTCTTCACTTCAGCGCACGGTGCCGAATGGCCAGGTATCGCAGGCCGGCATCCAAGGCACTAAGCCCCACAAGCCCCAGCAGGACCGGGAGTGCTTCGATCTGAAACCGGCCAACCGCCAGCACCACGGCAGCAACGAAGGTGGCAACCAGCACGTCGAGGAACGCTCCGGCACCAGCTTGGCGCATCCACTGGAGCTCTACGCTCTGCTCACCATGCTGATCACGGGTGACGGTGTGGCGTGAAACGAAGACCCTGATGCCGAGCGACATCGCGGGGTAGGCAGCACAGAGGGCGCCAATGCCGGCCGCGAGCCAGAAATCGCCCGGGTTTGATGCTCCCACCAACAGTGCGACCGCGATGGTCAGGATAGCGCCGAGGATGACAGCAAGGACGTAATGATGGACTGGCGCGCGCCTCGATGTAAAGGAAACTTTACTCATGGTTGAAGTAAAGCACCCTTTACATTCAGAGGCAATGCTTGCGTTCGAGGTCTAGCGTTGAGGAATGACCACCGAGTACAGGTACGACGTCGAGCTGCTGCACCTTTTGGTGTCGCCGGCCCACGCCTACTTTGGCCGCGCCCGGGAGGGCGCCGCCGATGTCCCCACCACTGACGCGGACCAAGTGGAACTGGTCACTGGCAAAGGAATTGTTGGCGACAGGTTCTTTGGCAAGGCCGCACACATGGACGCTGCCGTGACACTCTTTGCCGAAGAGGCATTGGAAGCGATCGCCGCTGAACTCGGGGCCGGGCCCTTCGATCCGCTCCTGACCCGGCGGAACGTGGTGATCAGGGGTGCGGAGTTGGCTCCATTGCTTGGACACGAGTTCACGCTTGAGTCCGGCGGGAATGTGGTGCGGTTGAAGGCCGGACGCCCGGCCCACCCCTGCGCATGGATGGATGAAATGCTGGCTCCGGGTGCCCACAAAGCCATGCGCGGGCGAGGGGGCGTCCGATGCCAGGTGATTGCGGGCGGCCTGCTGCATCGGGGACCGGCAGTACTGGTCAGTCCGGTGCCGCTCGACCCCGCCAAGGCCGGGGATGCCAACGTGCTGCGGCCGTCCAGATTGCCGTGATGCCCGTAGCTTCCTGACCCTCTTTGCTGCGGCGAGGACCCAGATGCAACCAATCCGGGGTGACTTTAGCTTCAAGAGCATTCAAACAAGGTCAGGAAGCCACACCCTTTGCTTTCTTCCCCTCCGCCGCGGCCTGGAACTCGGCCAAGCGCCGCCCTGCCTCGGCCACGACAGTGTCCCTGTTGGCGAACAACCAGGCCGCCGCACCTTCTTCGTCGCTGAACAAGCCATCGTCCTGAACGTCGCGGCTCTGCTCTATAACGAACTGCCACAACCGCCCACGCGGAATATCCGCCGCAGCCAAACTGGCGCCCCTGAGCAAAGTAGTGCCCACAACAGGCTCCTTGGCCAGCCGCTCAGCCTTCGCGAGCCAGGTAGGAAGATGATTGACACCCTGATGTGCGCCCGGCCCGCGCCCCTCTTTGTCGGCTTCCACGAGCCGGGCCCAGTCCTCCATGGATGGTCCGCTGTTCGCTTGATCCAGTCGCCTCATCAGCCTGCGGACCGCCGAGTCACTGATGGTTCCCTGCGGGCCTTCCGGTGTGTGGCACATGTGTTCCCGGATGAGCGGCAGGATCTTGTCTTCGTATCGCCCCGGCGCTCCGATCCGGCGCAGGAAGCTCCGCGCAGGTTCAACCCCCGTGACGTTGTGACCGTTGGAAGTGATCCTGCCGGTCACATCGATGGTGGTAGACACTGCCTTGCCGAAATCGTGGGTGATGGCGGCCAGCACCAAGGTTGCGGTTTCGCCGGCACCCAAGTGGTCGCGCCGGGCGATCCGGGCTGCTTGGTCGCCGGCCAAGCCCAGATGGATGTTCACATCGCCTTCCGGATGCCATTCGAGGTCTTGCGGAACGCCCCTTGTCGCAGCCAATTCCGGGAAGTGCTCTTCCCAACCGGACACGAACAGGGTGTCCAAAGCCGTGGAGATGAAGGTCCCTTTCGAGGCGAGTTTGTAGAACTCGCCCCAAATCCGCGCCTTGGGCAGATCCACGAAAGCAGGTGCCAGGCTGCGGCACAGTTCCGCCGTTTCAGGAACCAGCTCGAATCCGAACCGGCCACTGAACTGCATGGCCCGCAGCACCCTCAGCGGGTCGTCACCAAACGCAGCGCTCGTGTGCCGAAGGATTCCCGCCGCCAGGTCAGCCTGTCCCCCGAACGGGTCCACAATGGTCCCGCTCAGGTCGTCCCATCCCATCGCGTTGATGGTGAAGTCCCGGCGGGCGAAGGCTTCGGTCTCGGACTCCTGACGGGGCAGTGAAACATCGAAGACCTGGCCGCCCACGGTCGCGGAGACAATCCCGAAGTGCTGCCCCACTTCCATGACGTGGCCCGGGAGCGCCGCAGTTACTTGGGCCGTGGTCAATCCATGAACCTCAATGTCGATGTCCTTCGAATCCACTGCGGCACCGCTGGCACGGGAGAGCAACGCGTCCCGGACTGAGCCCCCAACAATGAGCGGACGGCCGCCGGCAGCTCGCAGGCAATCGAGGACCTGCCGGGCTTCCGGGGTGAGCTGAAGGAGATCGGGAATGGTTGTGATGGGTCTCAAGTCCTAACAACTCACAGTGGCGGACACGAGAGTGTGCCCACAACAAATCTAGGGCTCAAAGGCAGCCGGAGCCGCGAACTGCGCCTCGTACAGCCGCGAGTATGCCCCACCTGAGGCCAGCAGCTCCGAGTGGGTTCCCTGCTCCACGATCTGCCCGGCTTCCATCACGAGGATGAGGTCGGCGTCCCGGATGGTGGAGAGCCGGTGGGCGATCACGAAGCTGGTCCGGTCAGAGCGCAGGGCATTCATGGCCTTCTGCACCAGAACCTCGGTGCGGGTATCCACGGAGCTGGTGGCCTCGTCCAGGATCAGCACCGATGGGCGGGACAGGAAGGCCCGGGCTATGGTGAGCAGCTGTTTTTCGCCGGCCGACACGTTTCCGCCTTCGTCATCCAGCAAGGTGTCGTAGCCTTCGGGCAGGGATCGCACAAAGCGGTCCACATAGGTGGCTTGGGCAGCCTCCATGATCTCGGCCTCGGAAGCCGTTGGCCGGCCGTAAGCAATGTTGTCGCGGATGGTCCCGCCGAACAGCCACGTGTCCTGGAGGACCATGCCCATCCGCGAGCGCAACTCGTGCCGCGGGATCGAGGCGACGTCCACGCCGTCGAGCGTTATCCGTCCTGAGTCCAGCTCGTAGAAGCGCATCATCAGGTTCACCAGGGTGGTCTTGCCCGCGCCCGTAGGTCCAACAATCGCGATGCTTTGCCCAGGTTCGGCAACGAGGCTGAGGTCAGTGATCAGCGGCTTGTCCGGCGAGTAGCGGAAAGACACGTTCTCGAACACGAGCCGCCCTCGCGCCGGACCGGATCGCGGCACGGGGCTGGGTTCGGCCGACTCTTCCTCCTCATCCAGCAGATCGAAAACGCGCTCCGCAGAGGCAACACCGGATTGCAGCATGTTTGCCATGGATCCGAGCTGTGCCAGGGGCATGGTGAACTGCCGGGAATACTGGATGAAGGCTTGGACGTCGCCCAATTGCATGGAACCGGACGCGACCTGCAGGCCACCCACCACAGCAATGCCTACATAGACCAGGTTGCCGATGAACGTCATGGCCGGCATGATCAGCCCGCTCACGAACTGCGCACCGAAGCTCGCCTGGTACAGCTCGCCGTTCTTGGCCCGGAACTTCTCCTGCACCTCATTCTGCCGACCGAAGACCTTCACCAGAGCATGCCCCGTGTACGTTTCCTCGATCTGTCCGTTGAGTTCGCCGGTGTTTTTCCACTGCGCCACAAACAGTTTTTGGGACCGTTTGGCGATCAGCAGCGTGGTCCCCAGAGTCAGCGGGATGGTCACCAGCGCTATCAGCGCCAGCAGCGGCGAGAGCAGGAACATCATGATCAGCACACCCAGCACCGTCAGCAGGGAGGAGACCACCTGGCTGATGGATTGCTGCAGGCTTTGGGAGATGTTGTCCACGTCATTGGTCACCCGGCTCAATAGCTCACCGCGCTGGATGGAATCGAAATACCGGAGGGGCAGCCTGTGGATTTTCGCTTCGATCCGCTCGCGGAGGCGGTAGACGGTCCGCTGTACGACGCCGTTGAGCACGTAAGCCTGCATCCACCCGAACGCTGAGGCCAGGACATAGAGCGCCAGCGCCCACAGCAGCACCGAGGCCAGCGCACCGAAGTCGATTCCGACGCCGGGTGTGAGGGTCATGGCGCCCAGCATGTCCGCCTTGCTGTCGTCACCTGAGGCGCGCAACCCTGCGATGACATCGGCTTTGGAAACCCCTGCGGGCAGCTGTTGGGAGACGACGCCAGCGAAGATCAGGTTGGTGCCTTCGCCGAGGAGCCTGGGCCCGATCACGGACAAAGCCACACTGACCACGGCAAATACCAGCACCAGGATCAGCCATAGCCGTTCCGGCCGCAGCGTCCCCAATAAACGCCGGGCAGAGGCACTGAAATTGGATGCCTTCTCGGCAGGAATGTTCATCCCGGCAAACGGGCCACCGCGGCCTGGACCCATCGCTGGCCTTTGGGGACCGCGCGGCCCGGCTGATACAGCGCTCATGCCGCCTCCTCCGCCGCGAGTTGGGAGGACACGATTTCCCTGTACGTTTCGGACGTCTCCAATAGTTCCTCGTGCGTTCCGCGCCCAACGATTCTGCCGTCGTCGAGCACCAGTATCTGGTCCGCGTCGGCGATGCTGGAGACCCGCTGGGCGACGATCAGCAGCGTGGCGGCGTTGGTGTGGCGCTTGAGGGCCTGCCGGAGCCGGGCGTCGGTGGCGGTGTCCAGTGAGGAGAAGGAATCGTCAAAGATGTAGAGCTCTGGCTGTTTCACCAAGGCGCGGGCGATTGCGAGCCGTTGCCGCTGCCCGCCGGACACATTGGTGCCGCCCTGCGAGATGGGAGCATCCAGGCCGCCCTCCATTTCTTCAACAAAGTCCCGGGCCTGGGCGACGGAGAGCGCCTGCCACAGCTCCTCCTCGGTGGCATCGGGCTTGCCGTACTGGAGGTTGCTGCGGACTGTGCCGGAGAACAGGTAAGGCCGCTGCGGCACCAACCCGATGTGGCCCCACAGCAGGTCAGGATGGAGTTCACGGACGTCCACACCGTCCATCAGAACGGACCCGCTGGTGGCGTCGAAGAGGCGTGGCATCAAGTTCACCAGCGTGGTTTTCCCAGCACCCGTGCTGCCGATGATCGCCGTGGTCTCCCCCGCACGGGCGGTGAAAGAAAGCCCGCTCAGCACCGGCTGCTCGGCACCCGGGTAGGCGAATCCGACGTCGCGCATTTCCAGTTCGCCGCGGCGGATGCCACCCGTGACAGGGTTCGACGGCGGCTGGACACTGGAGTCGGTCTCCAGCACCTCGCCGATGCGGTCGGCGGAAACGGACGCACGCGGGATCATCACGGCCATGAACGTGGCCATCATGACGGACATGAGGATCTGCATCAGGTAGCTCAGGAACGCAATCAGCGTGCCCACCTGCATGGAACCGTCCTCGATCCTGAAGGACCCGAACCAGATCACCGCCACGGACGAAACATTCATGACCAACATGACCACCGGAAACATGAGCGCCATCAAACGGCCGGCCCGCAGCGCAACGTCGGTGACGTCGTCGTTCGCTTTGCCGAACCTGGCGGCCTCCATGTCCTCGCGCACGAAGGCCCGCACCACGCGAATGCCGGTGAGCTGCTCGCGGAGGACACGGTTCACGGCGTCGATCCGGACCTGCATTTTGCGGAACAGCGGAACCATCCGGGTCACAATCAACCCAACCGCCACCAGCAGCACCGGCACGCACACCGCGATCAGCCAGGACAATTGGGCGTCCTGCCGCACGGCCATGATCACGCCGCCGATGCTCAACATGGGAGCCGCGACCATGAGCGTGCAGGACATGAGCACCAGTTGCTGCACCTGTTGGACGTCGTTGGTGGACCGCGTGATCAGCGACGGTGCACCAAATCTGGTGACCTCCTGCTCTGAGAACTCGCCCACCCGGCTGAAGATGGCGTCGCGGAGGTCGCGGCCCATCCCCATGGCAGCCTTCGCGCCGAAGTACACCGCAACCACGGCACACGCGATCTGCAGCAGGGTAATCAGCAGCATGAGCCCGCCCATGCGCAGGATGTAGTCCGTATCCCCGGTGGCCACGCCGTTGTCGATGATGTCCGCGTTCAGCGTGGGCAGGTACAGCGAGGCGATGGATTGCGCCAGCTGGAAGACGACGACAGCGATCAACAGCCGCTGATGCGGCCTCAGGAAGCGAACAAGTACCTTCCACAGCATGGGGACTCCGAACCAAAGGGTTGTGAACCGAAGGCCAGTTTACGTCTGGTTGCTGCGGGCAACTAGAGATAAGTGAGGGGTAATGTCAGGGACTCCCTCAGTCCGGTCTGGCCCCATAACGTCGAAGTAGCAATCAGTCCCAACAGCACAGGAGACCCACTATGGAAAAGCGCACACTTGGCACCGGCGGCCTGGAGGTTTCCGCGATTGGCATGGGATGCATGAGCATGACCGGCGGCTACAGCGAACGGCCGGATCGCGACGAAATGATCTCCCTCATCCGCACAGGCGTGGAGCACGGAGTGACCTTCTTCGATACCGCCGAGATCTACGGCCCCTATGCCAACGAAGAACTCGTCGGCGAAGCATTGGCACCGTTCAAGGATCAGGTGGTCATCGCCACCAAGTTCGGTTGGGACATCGACCCCGCTGAGCGGAAGCCCAGCGGCAAGGTCACCAGCCGTCCCGAGGTCATCAAGGAAGTAGTGGAAGGGTCGCTGCGCCGTCTCGGAGTAGATGCCCTGGACCTCTATTACCAGCACCGCGTTGACCCTGACGTTCCCATCGAGGACGTGGCAGGTGCCGTCAAGGAACTGGTGGCCGCCGGAAAGGTCAAGCACTTCGGCATGTCCGAAGCCGCCGCCGGCACCATCCGTCGTGCCCATGCCGTTCTTCCCGTGGCTGCCGTCCAAAGCGAGTACTCGTTGTGGTGGCGCCGCCCCGAGGAGGATGTCCTGGACGTTTGCGAAGAACTGGGCATTGGATTTGTCCCGTTCAGCCCGCTGGGCAAGGGATTCCTGACCGGCACCATCAACACCTCCACCACCTTCGAATCCGGTAACGACATCCGCAGCACCATCCCGCGGTTCACGCCGGAAGCCATGCAAAACAACCAGGCCGTGGTAGACCTGCTGGCCGGAATCGCTGATCGAAAAGGCGCGACGCCGGGCCAGATCGCCTTGGCCTGGCTGCTGGCGCAGAAGCCGTGGATCGTGCCGATTCCCGGCACGCGGAAACTGCACCGCCTGGAAGAAAACCTGGCCGCGGCCGACGTCGAGCTTTCACCTGCTGAACTGGACGAAATCGAAGCAGCCGCGGCGAAGATCACCGTGGAAGGCGGCCGGTACAACGAGGCCGGCGAGCGGATGACCAACCTGTAGCGGGCATCAGTCCCTGAGTAACTCAAGCGCGCCGAGCTTGCCCGCGAACAGGAGCGCGGCGTCGCCGAGTTCATTCTCGGCAGTACGGCGTGTGCCCTCGACGTCCGCATTGAGGACTGTCGGGGCAAAACGAATGTGCGTGGCATCCTGGATGCCAACAAAGTTCAACCAGTCGGCAAAGTAGGTGCTGCCGAAGTCGGAGCCGAAGGCCGGCGAAACTCCGGGAGAGTAAACTCCGCTGCTGTGAATGGCCAGCGCGTGCTTACCCTTCATGAGTCCGCTGTAGCCCTTCTCGGCGTCGAACCCAAAGCTCCAGCCCGGCTGGGTTACGATGTCGATCCATTGCTTCAGGGCATAAGGAACGCCGGAGTTCCACAGGGGAATGTTGAAAACGTAGGCGTCTGCGGCTGCAAACTGGTCGAAGACTGCGCGGGCTGATTCCCAGGCCGCAATCTGATCCGGAGTCTGGTCCTGTCCGGTGAAGACAGCCATCTTGGCAGCCGCAGCTGTGCGACCGAAAGCCGGCAGCGCGCCGTCGTCGAACACGTTCAAAGTTTCCAGTTCGAACGTCGCCGAAGCCGCAGCCTGAACTGAGTCAATGAAGTGCCGGGCCAACCGCAGAGAATCGCTTGTGGCATAGCGGGGTGAGGCGTTGATGTGGAGGATGGAGGGCATTGTTTCCTTTCAGGCGGGGGACGCTGTGACCCCTCATCGATCCTCACCCGGGTAGTTCACACAGCGTAAGAACGCACTTTGTTGTGCCCAGGGCACCTCGACGTTCCTGCAATGATGAGGTCATGACACTCACGGCTGAACAGAACCGTCGGAAAGCGCAGCATCACTACAACGCTTCCTTGGAACTCTGCCCGGCACGCCAATTGTTGGAAGCCATCAGCAGCAAGTGGGTGACGCTTGTACTGCTCGCCTTGGAGGATGGACCGCAGCGCCACAGTGAGCTGCGGCGACTCATCCCGGGGGCCAGCCAGAAGATGCTCACGTCCACGCTTCGCTCCTTGGAACGCGACGGCCTGATTGACCGGGAGGTCACTGCCTCAGTTCCGGTCCGGACAGACTATGAACTCACGCGCCGAGGCCGGTCGCTCCTCCCCATCATCTTCGACATGAAGGAATGGGCGGAGGACAACATGGACGCGGTGGCTGCGGCCCGTCAACACCACGACAGGGCCGGCGCCGCAGCAGGACAGTAGGCTGGAAACGTTCGTGTTGAACCGCATCGAAGGGACTTGAGTTTTGGCTTACATCACCGTCGGAAACGAAAACAGCACTGAGATTGAGCTCTACTACGAGGATCACGGAACGGGCCAGGCGGTTGTCCTGATCCACGGCTACCCGTTGGACGGTTCGTCGTGGGAGAAGCAGACCGCTGCCTTGCTCGACGCCGGTTACCGCGTCATTACCTACGATCGCCGCGGTTTCGGGAAATCCAGCCAGCCCACTGTGGGCTATGACTACGACACCTTTGCCGCAGACCTCAAGACCGTCCTGGACACGTTGGATCTGAACGACGCCGTCCTGGTGGGCTTCTCCATGGGCACCGGCGAGGTGGCGCGCTACATCAGCACGTATGGCTCCGCCCGGGTCGCCAAAGCCGTCTTCCTCGGTTCGCTGGAACCCTTCCTTTTGAAGACCGATGACAACCCCGACGGCGTGCCGCAGGACGTGTTCGACGGCCTTGCCTCCGCAGTCACAGCAGACCGCTACGCGTTCTTCACCGACTTCTTTAAGAACTTCTACAACAGCGACACCTTCCTGGGCACGGACCGCCTCAGCCAGGAAGCCGTGGACGCCAGCTGGAACCTGGCCAGCAAGTCCGGAGCCTTCGCCTCGGTTGCCGCGCAGCCAACGTGGCTCACGGATTTCCGGGCCGACATCCCCACAATCGACGTGCCGGCCTTGATCGTCCACGGCACGGCTGACAATATCCTGCCCATCGACGTCACCGGACGTCGTTTCAAAGACGCGTTGCCCAGCGCCGAGTATCTGGAAATCGAAGGCGCACCGCACGGTCTGCTCTGGACGCACGGCGCGGAGATCAACGAGGCCCTGCTGGCGTTCCTCAAGAAGTAGACTCCTATTTCTTGAGCCGGAGCTTCAGCGCCTTCTTGCTGTGGCGGAGGTATTCCTTTTCCGTGGAGTCGGCGGCACTGCGTTCCATGGCGTGCAGCACGCCGTAGGTAAACGCAGCGCTGCTGATTCCCGGGGCTGAGCCCAGTTTGAGCAGCTCTGCACGAGACATCACGCTGTCCTGATGGTGGCCCAGGATCGATTGGATTTTGTGGGCCCTGTCCTCCACCTTTGCGGCTCGTTTGCCGTGGACACTCTCTACCGCCGCGGCCGCGAAACGCAGCTTCTTGGCGGACTTTCGGACCTCGTGAAACGCGATGTCGCGTTGAGGCCCGACGGCGGCAGCCTGCGCCGCGTCATGGCGCTTGCCGAGCCGTTTGGCGGCTTTGTTGACGAGCTTCACCGTTGTTTTCCGAGCCGTTTCCTGCCCTTGCGGTGTGACCGGTGGGGCATCGATCAAGGCCTCGAGTTCGTCCAACAGCCGAAAGTACCGGGGGCTGTTCAGCCGGTTCCTGACAGCTCCCATTGCCGTGTCCGCCCTGACAGCCATGCGCTGATCCAACTCGTCGTGCAGCGGGCCCAGGACGAGGTTCACCGGCAGTTCATCAAGGTGCTTTCTCATCCGTGCGTGCAGGACCTCCGTGTCCCGGTACCGGCCCAAGGTCTTGGCCAACGATTTCAGCTCGCGCCCAAGTTCCTTCACCGGGGCCGGCTCAAAGAGCGTGCGGTAGGAATGCAGCACCGATCGGACACGGCGGATTACTGACCGCATTTGATGGACTGAGTCATCCCGACCCAACCTCACATGGGCGTCCTGAAGCAGGAGATCGGCCATCTGGTCCTGGAGATACGTGAGTATCGGGACAACTGCTGCACCCTCATTGAAGGAATCCGCGCGGCCGTTTCCTTTGAGCTCCGGCCATAAGTCACCCACGGCAGTAGCCAGTTTGGATGTTCGGTCGCTGGGCTTCGCTCCTGCACCTGAGAGCTGTTCGGCGAGGTTTTCCAGGAGGGCTTCGTCCGTGCCGTCCTGCGCTGCCAATTCGACTTCCCATTCCCGCCACTCCGCCTCGCGGGGCTCACCAACGAAAACGTGGGCTCGTACGTAATCGTCGACGAAGTCGGCCAGGCGTTCGCCGCCATGGCCGTACAGCGCGTAGCTGGTGCGTTCTGTGGTGAGTGTGGCCACTGCCGCCACTGCATGGCCGCGCGTATAAGCGAGCACCCGGTCCATGAGTTCCACCGGGACCGTTTCCACGGTGCCCAGCGGTGCGTGAATCTCCGTCCGCTTTCCGGGGCCAAGGGGCAATTTGAGGTGCCAGCCGGCGTCGGGTCCACCGGTCCGGCGCCGCAAGGTTATTCCGCGGGCAGCCAGGGCAAGGTGGCGGGTATCGAAGTAATTGGCCTCCAGGCGGTAACTTGCCGGTTCACCCACGGCCCCCACCGCGTCGATAGTGTGCAGCTCAGGAAGCGGAGTGGACGGGTCGGCGTCGAATTTCCGCTCGGCCTCCACGGTGCTGGACGTTGCCATGGCTGTCAGGACTCCCTTCCGGGTAAGCCGGAGGGCCGGCCCGTGATAGTGGCCGGCCCTCGTTGGAGCTATCTATTGGTGCTGTATCCAGTGTGAGCCAGTCCCAAGCTTCGCGCTAGGGAAGGCTTCCGAACGTCTGGCCCGTGTCATCAACGTCGCCGCCGGATACCGTTCCGCGCCATGCCCCGGTTTCATGCCCCTGGGCTTCAATGAACTTCTTGAACTTGTCCAAGTCGGCACCTACGCGCAGTTCATCGACGTGCAGCGCCGATCCCGCCTTTTCAGCAAGGCTTTCGGGCTCCCAATCGATCGCCACGGTCACGCGGGTGCGGGCGTCTGCAAGTGGTTCGAAGCTGACCGTGCCAGCATTGCGTGGTCCATCGACGCTTGCCCAACTGACAAGCGCGTCCGGGACTTGCTCAATGATCTGGGCGTTGTACTCGCGTTTCACGCCACCGACGTTCGTAGCGAAATGCAGTGCTGTGTCATCGATTTGTTGCACCGACTCCACACCGTTCATGAATTCCGGGAAGGTCTCGAACTGCGTCCACTGGTTGTAGGCGACAGAGACAGGGACATCTACATCGATTGATTTGTTGACCGTAGCCATAGGGTTGCTCCTTCGATCGCGTCTCGGGTGCTCGTGCTGTACTGCTTGTGGCGCGCCAGCCAGCTGGCTGCTTAACCAGTGGCGCGCCTGTCTAGAGCGCGCCAGCCAAAGCTCTTAGCCGGCGTCGAAACTTTCTTCGTCATCGTCGTTGGGCGACTCTTCCTCGGGAAGATCGTTGCCGCTGCCATCCGGCAAACTGTCATCGTTGCCGTCCGGCACGGTGGACTGCTCGGCGTGGGCTTGCTCTTCGGTTCCGCCGAAACGGCCGGCACCGGGCTCGCCCGCACTGTCCGAATCCTCCGGATCCAGGTGGCTGAGGTTCGGCGCGCCGGTGCCTTCGCCGAGGCCGGCCTCCTCGATGTCCTCTTCCACGCGGGGCTGCGCCTGGCCTCCGCCGGCTTCCTGCTCTGCCGTAGGAGTGCCGTAGCCTCCCACTTCCTCTTCCGGTGTGGCATTCTGCTTGTCCATGTGACCTGTCCTTTCCCTGAGCGGTGGAACGTGTTAATGGAACACTTCGAACCTATAAGGGTACTTAGTGCCATGTCCATGCCGAGGCCAAAATAATCAGTAATCTTAGCAATTCACTGGCAAACGTTGTATCGTCCGGCCTCGCGTCATGAGCCTCGCGTCATGTCAGGACGGCTGCGGAACCTCACATCCGCCCTGCGGGTCCAGTCCCGTGTAATTCAGGGGGCCGACAACAATATTCAAGGCTATGGTTGCAAACTGCGAGCACTGCGCAGGTGGGGCGCTGAAATAACCCCGCTGGCCGGCCGCAATTGCGCCGATGACGAGCCAAACTACAACAATCAGCCCGATGATTGAACCGATGCGCATTTTCTTCCCCATCCGTGAAACTTTCCGGAATTAGCGGGCGAACCACCGAGGGTGGTTCGATAAAAAGAAAGCGGCCACGGGCTGGATTCTTCCAGCGCGTAGCCGCTCTGACCCGATCAATCCGTGGGATTGGGTTCGGTGGTCAGCCCACGGTTGTCCGTGGTTCCTTCGTCCTTTTCTTCTGCCGGTCCGGGCGGGCTTGCTGACTCGCTGGGGCCAGCGTCGACGGCGTCGTCCGGACTTTCCGACGAGGCGTCACCTACAGGTACCTGCCCGCTGGATTCAGGCATCCCAGGATCCCTGGGAATGGGATTCCCTGGGGTGGTAGTACCATCGCGAACCTGGGTAAAACCGGCAACTTCGTTTGGATCTGTTGTCATACGCGCGACCGTCCACGGCCAAGAACCCAGCCCAGAAGGGCCAGCACCAGGAGGATAATTCCCACCCACAGCAGGAAGCTGAGGGCTTGGTTGAATCCGCCCACGAGGAGCAGGATGATCGCGATTACGCCGGCGATTATTAAAAGTGTGTTCATTGAGCTACGCATCCCTTCAATAAATTGTGTCTATTCAGGAAGGCGTCCGCTGGTACCCCGGTAAGGGGCGCCACCCATGCCAACGGGCACCGATCGAAGAAATAGTTCTCCATATCGCTTTAGTACCCCCTTGGAATCGGTTCAAACGGAACCAATACTCCAAGGAAGCACGTCCACAGCATCATGATAGGCGCGCTTTGAGTTGCGGCGAAGTATTTTGACAGGAAACTTAGTAGCCCTTGGCGGAGAACGCTCCCAGAGCCCTGCTGATCTCACGGGCGGTGCCGGTGGCCGCTTCTCCATATTCCTCGTATTTGGCCGGGACTATCCTGCTGGAGGGTCCCGAGATGGAGATGGATCCGGCCGCCACACCGCCGGGTCCCAGCAGCGGCACGCCGATTGAGGTGATGCCCGTGCTGAGTCCTTGCTCGTTGATGGAGTACCCGCGGGCACGCGTGTCCACGATCATCGCGCGAAGCCGCGCCGGATCCACCACGGTTTGCGGTGTCAGCGCCTCCAGCGGGCCAGCCAGGTAATCGTCAACGAAGGCCTCGTCGGCAGCGGATAAGTAAGCCATTCCCGTGGAGGAGGCGTGCATCGGCAGGCGCGAACCCAGCGGCAGGAAGGCCCTCAGGACGTGCGGGGTGTCAAGACGCTCGATGATCAGCATGTATCTGCGGTCCGGGACCGCCAAGTGAACCGTTTCCGTCGTATCCAGTTGCAGCGCGTTCAAAGGGCCCATTGCAGCGTCACGGATCACTGATCCGCTGCTGCCACGGCTCGCCACTGCAAAGGCATGGTTGGTCAGAACCCACTTGCTGGCTTGGACTTCGGACTGCGCCACCCAGCCCAGTTCGGCCAGCGTCCTGAGCATGCGGAGCACGGTGGCCTTGGGCACGTCCACTTCGCGGCTGAGCTCGGACAAACCTGCGGGCTGGTTGTCCGAGACTGCTTCCAGCACCCTGATGGCCGTGACGACGCTTTGCGTGCTCATGCAACCCTCCCGCTTGACCGACTAACTCCAGTGCCCTACATTACAGGCGACTTCCCAAAATGAACCGACGGTTCATCCAGTGAACCGATGTAGTTTGATTGGAGTTCGGGCTTATGGAATTACAGATACTGGCCCTCGCCATCTTTGTAGGCGTCTTCGCCCTGGCCACCCTGCGCAAAGTGCACATTGGAGTGCTCATGTTCGCAGCGGCAGCCGGCGTGGGGGTCTGGATGGCCGGGATGACCATCGAGAAGGTGGCGGCAGGCTTCCCCATCGGAATCCTTGTCCTGCTTGTCGGTGTGACCTACTTCTTTGCGATCGCGCAGGCCAACGGGACCATCGACCGCATCATCGAGATGGCCATTACCAAAGTGGGTGACCGTGCCTTCTTCCTTCCTTTGGCTTTCTTCGCCCTCACCATCGGCATCTCTGCCATGGGCTCACCCTTGGCCGGACTGGTCATGGCACCCATCGGGATGCCCCTGGCCAAGCGGTACGGCATCGATCGCATGCTCATGGGGCTGGCCATCGGCTCGGGCCTCAGCGCCGGAGGGTTCGCTCCCACCAGCCTGTTCGGCATCGTCACCTACGGCACCGCCAGGGCAGCGGGAATCGACCTGGATCCCTTGGTCCTTTTCAGCGTGGCCCTGGGCACCAACGTCTTGATGCTGGGGGCCGCTTATGCGCTCTTCGGCGGGTTCAAGCTGCTCAACACCCGCACGGCTGACGGTTTCGGCACCAACGTGCCGCGCTTCAGCGCAAGCCGCCCGACGCCGTCGCACCCTTTTGAGCGCGAAGGCAACATTGCGCGGGGCAAGCAAGCCGCCGAACAGGCCGTCCAGGTCCTGGACGAGCCGGCCCCTGAGCCGCAGCCTTCGCGCCTGAACCGCAACCAGATCATCACCGTGCTTTGCATGGCCGGACTGGTTGTCACCGTCATCCTCATGTCCGTCCTCGGCGCCAACCCGGACATCGGCGTCCTGTGCTTCGCGTTCGCCTCGGTCCTCACGCTCTGCGACCCACAATCGGGCAAATCTGCCGTAGCCAAAATCGACTGGTCAACCGTCCTGCTGGTGGGCGGGATCATCACGTTCGTCGGAGTGCTTCAGACTATGGGAGCCGTCGCGTTGCTCGGCGAAGCAGCCGGCGCCGTCGGGACGCCGTTGCTGGCCGCGCTGGTGATCTGCGCTATCGGCGCCCTCATTTCCGCTTTCGCCTCCACCACCGGGATGCTCGCCGCCCTGGTTCCACTGGCACTTCCGTTGGTGGCCTCCGGGGACGTCGCCGGATGGGCGGTCATTGCCGCACTTGGCGTGTGCTCGTCGATTGTTGACGTCTCGCCGTTCTCCACCGTCGGCGCCACATTCGTGGCCACCGTCGACGCCGATGAGCGTCCGCGCATCACCAGGTTCCTCACCCGTTGGGGTTTGTCCATGGTGGTGGCTGGGCCGCTCTTGCTGGTGGGCGCCCTGGTGCTGCCATCCAGCCTCTAAACCACTCAAAAAGTTAGGACAGCAATCATGCTCAAACCACTCCGCGGAATCACCGTGATCGACCTCAGCCGGGCCCTCGCCGGCCCCTATTGCACCGCACTTCTTGCCGACATGGGCGCCAGGATCATCAAGGTCGAAAGCGTCAATGGTGGTGACACAGCCCGCCAATGGCCGCCGTTCCAGGACGGTCACAGCCTCTACTTCGACTCCGTCAACCGCAATAAGGCCTCCGTGTGCCTGGACTTCTATTCAGCTGAGGGACGTGAAATCCTCTCCGGATTGATCGCCGACGCGGATGTCCTGGTGGAAAACTTCAAGCCCGGCACGCTCGAGAAAATGGGCTTCACAGCAGCCCGGCTTGAAGAGCTGAACCCGGGGCTCGTGGTTGGATCCGTCACCGGCTTCGGCAACGCCGGCCCGCTCAAGGACGACGCGGGACTGGACCAGGTCATCCAGGGAATGTCCGGGCTGATGTCCGTCACGGGCCCAGGCCCCGGTTCCGGCCCTGGCGAGGCCTTCCGCGTCGGCATACCGATCGTCGACATCACCTCCGGGATGGTCTGCGCTTTCGGAATAGTGTCAGCACTCCTGGGGTCCCGGAACGGCGAGCGCCCCGGCCGCGTGTCCACCTCCTTGCTGGAGACGGCCCTGAACCTGTCCGCATTCCAAGGACAGAAGGCGCTCAGCCTCGGTGAAGCACCCACGCCGCAGGGCAACAACCACCCGGTCATCGCCCCCTATGGCATGTTCGCCACGGCCACGGAATCCATCAATATCGCCGTGGGCAGCGACAAGCAATGGCGCGCGTTCTGCGGACTGATCGGGATGCCCACCGCCGTGGAGGACCCCCGTTTCATCACCGGCGCGGACCGCTCGGCCAACAGGGATCAGCTGACGCAGCTCATTGAAACCGCCCTGTCCTCGAAGCCCGCCGCCGAGTGGGTTCCGCTGATCAGCGAGGCCGGGATCCCGTGCGGCCCCATCTACAACTACACCCAAGCACTGGCCTCGGACCAGGTTGCCGCCCTGGGGCTCGTCCAGCACAGCAGGCGACGTGATGGGTCCGCACTCCCCCTGCTCCGCGGCCCGCTCAGCTTGGACGGGGAGGCCAGCGAAATCCTGGCTCCCCCGCCGCTGCTCGGCGAACACACCGCCCAAATACTGATGGAGCGTGGAATGACGCACGACGACGTCACCCGGCTGGAGCGCGAGGGTCGCCTCGTTTGCGTGCCGGCTTCCGCCCTGGTTCCGGAAACGATGGGAGCACAGCGATGACCCTGGTATCCGCAGCAGAGACTGCCCGTCCCGAGACCTCCCGCGCAGGCCACATTTCCGTGTCCATCGCTGACGGCGTGGCAACGGTTGAAATCTGCAACCTTGCCCAGAGGAATGCGCTGACCCGGGCCATGTGCCTGGAGATCCAGGAATTGACGCCTCAGCTGGACGCCGATCCTGACGTTGCAGTAGTGGTGCTCCGCGGCGCCGGGAACACGTTCTGCGCCGGGGCCGCCATCAGCGAACTGGCGTCCGTCCTCATCGATCCCCAAGCGGACGGCTCCACCGTGGACCACCTCAGCGCCGCTGATTCTGCCATCGCGTCCCTTTCCAAACCCACGGTGGCGCTGGTAGAAGGTGCCTGCATGGGCGGCGGCTGGCAGATTGCCTCCGCTTGCGACTTCATCATCGCCAACGAACGGGCCGTCATCGGGCTGACCCCGGCCAAGATCGGCATCATCTACCCGAGGCCTGGTATCGAACGGCTTATCCGGCAGGTGGGTCAGGCTAACGCCAAGTACATCCTCCTCACCGGACAGACCTTCAGCGCCCCTGAAGCCCGCGCGCTCGGCCTGGTGGCCGACGTCGTGCCTTCCGAATCCTTTGAAGAGAAGTGCGCAGCGCTGGTGAGTACGCTCCGGAGCCGTTCGCGGTTCTCCATGCAGTCGATGAAGCGGCTGATGGACTTGACGGACGCCTCCGGTTCCGGCCTGGCGGTTATTGACCAGGAGTGGGCTGAGGCGTGGTCGGCCATGCCGGACAGCCCAGATATGGAGATCGGCATCAACGCGTTCCTGAACCGCGAGCAGCCCACCTTCACATGGCGGCCTGTGGGCTGACTCACGCCGCATCACGGCACAAGACGGCGCCTCCCTTCGTTGGTAAGGAAACGAGGGGAGGCCTCATGTTCATTGTTCTGACAGGAATTGACGGTTCAGGAAAAACGACGGCGGCCCGCGCTTTGGTTGAATCGGCCCGTTCTGAGGGGCGGAATGCGCTGCTGCTCAGCAACCATGCTGCCCGCCGGCGGTTGTCGCTGTTGTCCGAGCGGTTTGGCTGGAAACTGCCACCGCGGCTGGCCGACGTCATTGAAACGGGCGTCAGGTTGTTCAACGTGCTTCTCAACCATGCCCGCGCCCAAAAGTTCGACGGCCTGGTGGTGATGGACCGTCACCTGCACTGCCAGCTCGCACTGCGTCAGGCCAACGGTTTAGGCCGCGGCCGGCTGCTTCCATGGTTGCTGGGAAAGCTCCCAGCGCCGGACCTCTCCGTCCATTTCGACGTCGACCCCCGCCTCGCCCACCAACGGGTGACAGCCCGTGGGACCGACAACGAAACACTGGCTGATTTGCAGGCTTTCCGCACCGCATACCGCTCGCTTCCCGAGTTTGACGACTTTGTGGTGGTGGATGCCGGAGGGAGTCCTCAGCAGGTGCTGGCCCAGCTGAACCGGGTGATCGCTGCGCGGACGCAAGGAACCGGCCGTCCCCCGTCCCTGAACCGGGCTTGACTTGCCCCCTGCCTCACGACGGGTAGGCTCGCCCCATGCTCGCACGGGGCAAATATTCTTGGGGGAATTCATGAGTGTCAAAACCAGACGTAGCCTGCTGATGTTCGTGTTCGGATTTGGGACGTACGCACTATTGGTGCGGCCACTGGGCTTTGTCTATGCGATGCTGATCGGCTTTGTTGTTGTTGCGGTGGTTCTGTCCGTAGATCAGTTGGTGCAATCGAAACGCGAAAATAGGACGGGAACCCGTGACTCGCAAGACCCTGAGCGGCGATAGGGCGACATTAGTGATTTCAGAGGCCCGGATCAGTCGCGGCTCCCAGAAGGTCATCGCAAGTGTGGTGGGCCTGCTCTGCTTCTTCATCATTGCAACGGCCATTCCCAGCGGAGTCCTGCTGATGAGCGCAGTGCTGGTTGCGGTCATTGCGCTCCTAACAGTTTCGGTACTCCGAATAAGCGTGACCATTGAAGCGACAGGCCAGAACTTGGTGGTCAGATGCCGGCCGTTCTACTCAAGGACCATCACGCTGGAGGACATCATTGATGCCTCCCCGGCGCCGTCCAGTTCCATGACAGAAGGCTTCGGCGTCCGGTACTTGGGCCAGCGAACATGGGGACTGTTGGTCGGCGGTCCGACCATCGTCCTGGAGACACCCCAGCGCACGTGGCTGATCTCAACGCCGGACCCCGAGGCCGCAGCCGCTTCTGTACTGGCCCACGCTGGCAAACTGAGGGACAGATAACGGCAGGTGGGCTACCACCATCGTGGCAATAGGTTCGCTGTGCACATGCGTGGTAAAGGGCCAGCTCGAAGAGCACCGCCCATCAAGTCGACCAATCGATCCAAGGACAGCAGAATCGCGTCAGGCTTACGGTGAGTCAGACTCAGCAGGTGGTGCCACCTACATCCTCACTGGCTTACGGGCGTGCCGGTCTTGTCTTCTCGTGATGGCTGATGCTCTTTCGGCCGCTGTTATGCCACCGGGGATGTTTGGGGCGCCACGCTGGAAAGTTCCGGGCAACCTGTGCGCTGGTTTATGGCTCGCCGGCGATTTCAGGCGCTGAATCAGAAAGCAGGACCGTCAGCTCCCTTGGCGCCTCACGGCTCTCTTCATCCTTCCGATTGAAATATTCTGGTTCCTGCTAACGATGCGCAGACCGGTAGCTATAGAATTCGCTGGTTGACGCGATGGTCGCGCACTGGATTTTGGGGGTTGAGCCGTTGGCTCCTCGAGGTTTTTCTACGCCGTTGTTCCGTATCTTCGGTTACCGGATTTATGCCATGCTCGCGGCTGCAGCCACGGCCTCGGCCCTTCTCGTCAGCGTCGCTGCTTTGCCCGCGCACGCGGACACGGTCGCGGATCGTATTCAGACTGGCCTGCTGCCACATGCCCTGGCCATGAACGAAACGACGAACAAGCTCTACGGCACTAACGAAATCCCCGGGACCGTGACGGTAATAGACGGAGCCTCGAAGTCCGTTACGACCATCCCGGTCGGAAGGTATCCCGGCGAACTGGCCGTCAACGAGGTTACGAATAAGATCTATGTTTCGAACAGTGGTTCTTCCTCGGTGAGCGTCATCGATGGTGCCACCGGTACCACCACGACGGTGCCTCTCCCGGGTAATCCTGGCCGCATTGCTGCAAATAAGCTAACCAATAAGGTGTACGTCTCAACTACCGGCGCCAGCGGCATGACCGTTATTGACGGCGCCACCAACGCAGCGACGCCTCTCCAGGTGTCCGGATACGCTCTCGCTGTCAACGCGAAGACAAACAAGATCTATGGTGTCAGCCGTGATGGCACTCAACTGATCGTGCTGGACGGGGCCACCAACGCCGTTACCACCACCGTCCCTGTCTGTAGTACCGGAGTCTACGGTTTGGCAATTAACGACGCCACGAACAAGGTCTATGCCACCTGCCCTTCAGCAGGGACGATCGTAGCCTTGGATGGCGCGACCAAATCGATCACAACCATCCCGCTAGGCGCTAACAGCTATCCCATGCAACTGGTGGTAAACCGCAGCAACAACAAGGTCTATGTTCTGGATCACACCCCGACCCCAACCATGGTTGTCTTGGATGCCAGCTCCAACACTTTCGTGGCTTCTCCAGCAGGGGACTCGCCGTTCTACCTGACCGTGAATGAGGCGACCAACAAGGTCTACGTCGGCAACCAATACAAGCAGGCCGTCAGAGTTTTCGACGGCACAACCAACGCTTCGGGACTCCTGCAGGGGTTCCGCATTCCCGGTCCCATGGCCGTGGACACGAAGCGAAACAAGATCTATGTCAGCGACATCCCAGTGACCGCCGATAGTGGTCAAAACACCAGCGGGATAGTTGTTATCGACGGTAAGAACGTCCCCCCGACACTGACCTCGGGTAAACCCCAGGCCAATGGCACCGTCGGCACGTACTACTCCTCTGGGTTTACTGCTGCCGGTTCGCTGACTCCGCAATTCAAACTAGCCAGCGGCTCCCTACCGCCGGGCTTGTCTCTCTCAGCTGGTGGGGGCCTCTACGGAATCCCGACGAAGCCCGGTACCTTCACTTTCAGTATTTCAGCCAGCAATGGTTACAGCCCCGACGCAACGAGTCCGGTATTCACCGTCACCATCAAGGCAGCGCCGATCACCCACGACTTCAACGGCGACGGTAAACCCGACGTTCTCTCACGCGACGCGAACGGAATCCTATGGCTTTACCCCGGGGACGGCGGCGGTGGCTGGCTGGCACGGGCCCGGGTTGGCCAGGGCTGGAACGAAATGGCATCGATAGTGACCCCCGGCGACTTCAACGGCGACGGTAAACCGGACGTGATAGCCAGCGACACCACCGGAGCGTTGTGGCTCTACCCCGGCAACGGCCATGGCGGCTGGTTCCCGCGGGTCCAGATAGGCCAAGGATGGAACAACATGTCGGCCATCACCGCAGCAGGAGACCTGAACCTGGACGGAAACGCAGACCTCGTCACCCGCGATTCAAGAGGCGTACTTTGGCTCTATCCCAGCAACGGGAAAGGCAGCTGGCTCGCCAGGACCGATGTTGGGTCGGGCTGGAACATCATGACCGCCGTGATAGGCCCAGGCGACTTCAACCGAGACGGCTACCCCGACCTTCTGGCCCGCGACGGCAACGGCGGCCTTCGCCTCTACCAAGGGGCGATGACCTATTACAACGGCGGCCCGCGGCACTACTACTCCGGTCCCACCCAGGTGGGCACGGGCTGGAACGACATGACCGCTATCATCGGGCCCGGCGACTTCAACGGCGACGGCTACGTGGACCTCCTGGCCCGTGACGCCACAGGAGTCCTGTGGCTCTACCCGAGCAACGGCCCCGCTGGCTGGCTACCCCGCACCATGGTCGGCTCCGGCTGGAATACCATGAACGTGATCATCTAACCGCCCTAAATAGAACCGGCCACGAACACATCACGGGCCGTCCGCCTCCCCGAAAAAGAATGCTTCGCTTCCAGCCGAAGCCCACGCGTGGAACAGGTTGACCCCATCGCTGGTCCCTTCCCGGTCAACCCCAAGGCACCCCCTGATCCACCGAGTCTCCGGCACCTAACAGGACCACGAAAAACGCCCAAGAGGGAACTCATCGAGGCAGCACCTCCGTCCGGTAAAGGATCCTTTATCGGACGCTATAGGTCTGCTTTCCAGGCCTCTCCTTGAAGTTAAACGCCTGCCGGGGTCCACTCGTAAGCAACACCGCGCTGAGAACCGCAATGACTAAAAGCGGATTCGTGGAAAACGACTGCCACGCACAGCAGCAGTCCCCTCTCGGGGGTTCTAGTTAGCCAAGGGGAGGCTGGCCATGACATGGCCGTCCTCCCCTCTTCTTTCGGCCCCTTCTCTAGGTTGCGGTGTTAGTTGGGCGCGGCGGGGCGTAGGGTCCGTGTTTGATGGACCATATGTAGCAGCTGGTAAACAGGGCGGCCGCCACGACTGGGAGCAGGAAAAGTGCCAGTTCGCTGCCTCGAAGCAGGAGCGCGACGTTGAACGCCACGATGGCTAGGAGAAGTGGAAAAGGCGCGGCCAGGACACCGCTCCTGATGGCGTCCTTTTGGAATTGGCCATACAGCACACCCGCAGCCAGAAAGCCGATCACCAGTGCCCCGCCGAGGACAAAAACCAGCGGCACGGGGGCCAGCCCGACGGTTAAGGCCACCGCGGCCAGAAGGCCACTAACGGTTAGCCAGTACTTTGATTTGGTCGACATCGTTGCTTCCTCTCGGTTCATTTGGCAGCCCCGGTTGAAATCGATAATGGCTCCACCGACAGCAAACCCGGCCGCGCACGCGAACGCCGCTACCGGGAACGGTGCGAAAGCACCGCAGGTGGTGACGTTCACAGCGAACCAAGCCCAGAACGCTGCCCATGCGGAGGGGCAACGCGGCAAGGAACCCAGATCACGAGTCTGGACCAGAGGCTGCTCGTGGACGATCATCTCCGTGCTGTACCACCCGTTTTTGATGGTCTTGACCTTGAACTCGATCGCGCCGGCTTCAATCAGGCCAGTGAACCCGCGTAGCGGCTGGGTAGGCATAGATGCTGCAAGTCCGGAGATCTGCTCGTTCACGTCAAGGCCCTTGAAGCTCTTCAAGTAGGCAAGCGTTTTGGGCGAGGCCCTGATCAAGTTCACGCGTTCAGCGAAGGCTGCCGGGTCAGCGGCCTCAGCGGCCTGTATCGTGGCGCGACCTTGTTGTTTCTGGGCCGCTGTTGGTGTTGGTGAGACCGTGGTCATGCTCTTGGTATTCTCGTCGACCTGCTTAACCACCGGGGCGCCCAGGAAGGCCAAGATCCGCGTCCGCGTCCAGATCGATACCTTGCAGGCGGATAAGGCAAACGTCGCCCGGGGATCGCGTAGTTGCCCAGAGGTGCTCACCGAAGGCGTCCCGAACCACGTCCCAAGCCGTGACCAGACCAGCTCCTCCGGACCGGACCGGTTGAGGGTACCCCAGCAGCTGTAGCATCGGCCTTCCGCTTTGGTGGGTATCTATCTGAGTACCTCGTAAAGATCTGCTCTCAGTGCCAGCCACTTTAATCCCTCGGTCGCATCAGCGGCGGGTTCAGCACCGCGCGGGTGGGTTGGCCCGCCGTCGGACGCGCTTCGGGGGCGAGCCTGAAGAGCGCGGCCGGCCTCCCGGCGTCGCCCGCTGTCATTCGCCCGGTGTCCTCAAGGAAGCCGGGTGTCCCGGTCGCTTTTCGGTGGAAGTTCCGCGGGTCCAGGCGGGTCCCCCACACTGCCTCATAGACGGCGCGAAGCTGGGCGATAGTGAATTCGTCGCCACAGAAGGCAACACCCAACGGCGAGTATTCCAGTTTCGACTTGGCCCGCTCCAAGGCGTCGTCGAGGATGCGCGCATGGTCGAAGGCCAGCTCAAGCGTCCCATCCAGGACCTCCCGCACCGGGTACCAGGCAGCCTGTTCGGCGTCGCTTCCCGCCGACAGCACAGGAAAGTCGGGCGCGAGCAGCAGGTGCGCGACGGTCAGGACGTCGCCGCGGGGGTCGCGCCCCTTGGGGCCATAACTCCCCAGTTGCTCCAGATGCCCGGGAAGATGCTCGACGCCGGTCTCCTCCGCCATCTCCCGTCCCGCCGCTTCGAGCAGGTCCTCGCCCGCCAGAACGAAGCCACCCGGGAGGGCCAGCTTTCCTTGATAGGGCTCGATGAGTCGGGTAATGAGCAGGACATTCAGCTCACCGTTGCGCACAGTAAGGGCGACGACGTCGACCGTCACCGGGAAGCGATCGGGGGCGAAAGGGGACGCAGGCATGTATCAAGCATAGGAAGTTATCGTCATGTTGACAATAAAGCAGAGCACGCCCTAGTGTGTAGTTATCGTCAGGTTGACGACAATAAAGTGAAAGCGAGAATCTCATGGCCATCATCAAGCGCTACCCCTGGATCAGCCACTTCCTTGGCAGCCCCACTGGCTACGTCGTCCACCTGCAAAAAGGCGCCGTCAAGCACCAAGGAGTGGGCCAAGCCTTCTTCTTCCGCCCCGCGAACTCTGTGCTGAGCGAGGTTCCTGTGGACGACCAGGAACTGCCTACCCTCTTCCACGCCATCACCCGCGACCACCAAGACGTCAGCGTTCAGGCCAACGTGACGTACCGCTTCATCGATCCCGTCGCTGTCTCCACCCGCCTGGACTTCGGACTGCAAACCGCGGGCAAGGCGCCGGCCACCGGGCGCGAGCAGGTCTCCACGATCATCGGCCAGCTATGCCAGAGTCACGCGATCGACCAGATCGCCACCACCACACTCGCCGAGGCACTCGAACGCGGGGTCAGCCAACTCCGATTGGTCCTCACGGAGGCCCTGCGGGCAGATGCCAGGCTGCAATCCACCGGCATCGAAATCCTCGGCGTCCAGGTGCTGGCAATCCGCCCCGAGGCCGACGTCGAACGCGCCCTGCAGACTCCCGTTCGTGAGCAACTCCAAGCCGAAGCGGACCGCGCTGTGTACGAGAGGCGGGCAGTCGCCGTCGAGCGTGAACGCACTATCTCCGAGAACGAGATGGCCAGCCAAATCGAACTGGCCGTAAGGCGCGAGAACCTGGTGGCCCAAGAAGGCACGAACGCCCGCCGCACGGCAGAAGAGAAGGCCGCCGCGGGCTTGATTGAGGCTCAGGGATCCGCTGAACGGCAAGGCATTGGCGCAGCGGCCGAGGCCAACCAGATTCGTCTGGTGGGCGAGGCAACCGCAGCCCGCGAGGCCGCCACCATGGAGGTCTACCGCAATATGGAACAGGCCACGCTTTTGGCACTGGCCTTGAAGGACGCTGCCGGAAGCCTGCCGAACATCGGGAACCTCACCATCACTCCGGACCTGCTCAGCGGAGCGCTTGCCGGGCTGTTCAAGGAACCCGCCACCACTGAACTCACTAAGTAAGGACCCATCATGGCCACCCCGCGCATCGTCATCGTCCACCGGCGGACCGAACTCCAGGAACTCCTGGACCGGCATGCCACCCGCGGCCAGGCCGAGTTCTTCCTCAGCACCCGTGGCCGCAGCATCCAGGACGTGCAGGTCCGGCACGATCACCTCACCGCAGCCCTGGCAACCATCCGCGCTGCCGTGCCGTCCGATTGGCGGCAGGCCGAAGTGGAACGCGCAGACCTCAGCCGGTTCCTGCTCACGGCCGAGGACATCATCGCCGTAGTGGGGCAGGACGGGCTGGTGGCGAACGTCGCCAAATACCTGAACGGCCAGCCGGTCATCGGCATCGACCCGGAGCCCGGCGCCAATCCCGGAGTCCTGGTCCGCCATACTCCGACCGCGGCCGCTGCTCTCCTGGCCACCGGCGACGTTGGGCGGCTGCGCTGCCAGGACCTCACCACCGTGACGGCAACGCTCGACGACGGGCAGCAGCTTTCGGCGCTCAACGAAGTTTTCATTGGGCACGCCTCGCACCAGTCGGCAAAGTACACCGTGACGGCGCCCAGTTTCACCCAGCCCGGCGGGCAACCCGAACGGCAATCGTCGTCGGGCCTTATCGTTTCCACGGGCACCGGCGCCACCGGCTGGTGCGCCTCGATCGCCCTGGAACGCGGTGGTCGGGCACTCCCGGCTCCCACCGATCCGCGGCTCGCGTGGTTCGTCCGCGAAGCATGGCCCTCCCCCGTCACGGGCGCCTCACTGACCGAAGGCGTCCTGGAAGCCGGCGAAGTGCTGCGGATTACCGTGGCGTCGGATCAACTGGTGGTCTTCGGCGACGGCATGGAAGATGACCGGCTGACGGCGACGTGGGGACAGGAGATCACGGTGCAGCTGGGGCAGCGGCCGCTGCGGCTGGTTGTTTGATAGGCATAAACTATCGATGCCCCCACAATTCCCCAAAGGAACCTCAGGTCATGGACACGCGCAAGCTCAAGTACTTCCTCGCCGTCGTCGATCATGACGGGTTCAACCGGGCGGCAGAACATCTGCTCATCGCTCAGCCATCGCTGTCCCAAACCATAGCCAGCCTCGAGAAGGAACTTGGCGTTCCGCTCTTCCACCGCATTGGCAGGCGCGCAGTTCTTAGCGAGGCGGGCAAGGAACTGGTGGGGCCGGCCCGGCTTGTGATGCGGGACCTGGACGCAGCCCAGTCCGCCGTTCAATCCCTGCGCGGGATCCGCAGCGGAAAACTGGACATTATCACCATGCCCTCCCCCGGGATCGAGCCCCTAACGTCAATGATTGCGTCCTTCACGCACCTGCACCCGTCGGTTCGGCTGAACGTCGGCGCCGCCTTCACACCGGAGGAAGTCATTGAATCTGTCCGGAGCGGCAGCCACGAGGTAGGACTCGCCGGCTCGTCCACACCCATCAAAGTGCCGGGCGTCGAGGTCCTGGAGCTTGAGCGGCAACCGCTCATCTTGATCGTCAACCCGCACGCGGACACTTTCGCGGAAGCCCAACCAGCCATCCAGCGCGAAGAACTGGGCGGTCACCGGCTCATCGCGAGCCAGCGGGGATCGCTGATGCGCTGGCTCGTGGACGACGCGTTGGCCCATGGCGTGGAGGTGGAGATCGTCGTCGAAGTTGCCCATCGGACCTCCATCTTGCCGCTGGTCCTGGCCGGTGTCGGGCATGCGGTGATGCCGTCGTCGTGGGCACCTACCGCGCACAAGGCCGGGCTTCGCACCTTGTTGCTGGAGCCCGTGAACTACCTGGACGTTGCGGTCCTTAGCCGGAAGGAAAACCTTACGCCGGCCGCGAAGGCGTTTCTGCAGGTCGCCGCCGCACACACCGCCAGCGGAACCACGCCAAGGGATTGATAGGCAGCACCTATCAGCCCTATCGAAACTAAGTCTTGGACGCCGACCACCCCTCCGCCGTGTAATTGAAGAGGAAGAACAGTGTGACCCGGCTAACAGGCTCACTGCTAACACACTCAACGAGGAGGTAGGCATGAGCGCCACCCAGAAATTCAACATCGCATCGATTCCGGCAGACGGTGTGGGCAAGGAAGTTGTTGCTGCCGGCCGTCGCGTTCTGGAAGCCCTGGCTGAGAACTCAAACGGCAAGTTTGCTTTCGAATGGACCGAGTTCCCGTGGGGGTGCGGCTACTACGAGAAAACGGGCCAGATGATGGACCCCAAGGGCTTGGAGGCCCTGAAGGACTTCGACGCCATCTACTTCGGAGCCGTCGGCTGGGAGAACGTCCCGGACCACATCAGCCTCTGGGGCCTGCGCCTGAACATCACGCAGAACTTTGACCAGTGGGCCAATATCCGCCCGGTGAAGTTCCTCCCCGGCGTCCAGTCGCCGCTCCGCAAGGCCGACAACACCGAGCTCGACTGGATCGTTGTCCGCGAAAACAGTGAAGGCGAATACGCCGGATTGGGCGGACGCAACCTGAGCGGCCGCGGGCCCGGCAACGAAGTCGCCCTTCAGACGGCACTCTTCACGGAAAAGGGCTGCGAGCGCATTATGCGTTTCGCGTTCGACCTCGCCCGGACCCGGACGGTGAAGAAGGTTTCGTCGGTCACCAAGTCCAACGCCCAGCAATACGGAATGGTCCTGTGGGACGAAGTCTTCAACCGCGTGGCTCTGGACTACCCGGACGTGCAGACCGAAAGCGTGTTGGTTGACGCCATGAGCGCCAAGTTCATCCTCAAACCCGAAGACCTGTCCGTTGTAGTCGCATCCAACCTGAACGCCGATATCCTCTCCGACCTTGGATCCGCCCTGGCTGGCAGTCTGGGCCTGGCCGCCAGCGCCAATCTGAACCCGGAGCGCCGTTTCCCGTCCATGTTCGAGCCGGTCCACGGATCCGCACCGGACATCGCCGGACAGGGCATCAGCAACCCCATTGGTGCCATCGCCAGCGCCGCGCTCATGCTGGACCACTTCGGCCTGCACGAAGAGGCACGCCGCGTGGAGGCAGCAATCGAAGCAGCCACCGGCGCCGGTCACCTTACCCGCGACGTCGGCGGGGACGCCACCACCGATGACGTCACCGAGGCCATCATCAAGGCACTGGTCACCACTCTCGCAACCGTCTAAACGCGGACTCAACGTTCGACGGCGGCCAGCCCGCCGCCGTCGAACGTTCCCTTCAGTTTTCCCTCCAGAGACATTCCACAACGAGGTAGGAATCATGGATCACAGCAGCACCGCCGGCGCAGCCGCTTCAGGCAACAAGGCGCCAACAAAGACCCGCTGGTACAAGCAGTTGTACTTCTGGGTACTGACCGCCATCGTCGTCGGCATACTGGTGGGATGGCTCGCCCCTGCAGCCGGTATCGCCATGGAACCCATCGGCACAACATTCGTTGATGCGATGAAGATGCTCATCGGACCCATAGTGTTCCTGACCATCGTGGGTGGCATCGCCAGCGTCGCCGACCTGAAGAAGGTGGGCATGACCGGCCTGAAGGCCCTGACGTACTTCCAGATCGGCACCATCTGCGCGATGCTTTTCGGCCTCGTAGCCATCAACATCTTCCGGCTTGGTGATGGCGTCAACGCCGATGCGAGCACCATCGAGACTTCAGACTCGGCAGCCAAACTGATCGACGCTGGCCAGCACCAGGAATGGTGGCAGTTCCTCACGCACATCATTCCGGAGAGCATGATTTCGCCCTTCGTTGAGGGCAATATCCTTCAGATCATCTTCATCGCGGTGATTTTCGGCATCGCCCTGAACGCCATGGGCAAGGTGGGTGCCCCTGTGTTGGACGGCGTCCAGCGGCTGACCAGCGTGATGTTCAAGATCCTGGGCTTCATCATGAAGGCCGCCCCACTGGGTGCGTTCGGTGCCATGGCGTACGCGGTGGGCAAATATGGTGTCTCGTCGCTGACCAGCATGGGCGGACTGATCGCCCTGTTCTACGTCACCTCGATCCTGTTCGTGGTCATTGTGCTCGGCTCCGTCATGGCGTTCCTGAAGCTAAACATCTTCACCATGATCCGCCACCTCAAAGAGGAGTACATGCTCATTCTGGGCACCTCCACCGCCGAGCCCGCCCTCCCCGGCCTGATGCGGAAGTTGGAGCACGCCGGCGTCAAGAAGGAAACCGTTGGCCTGGTTGTCCCCACTGGATACAGCTTCAACCTGGACGGCGCCGCGATCTACCTTTCCCTCGCTGCCCTCTACATCGCACAGGCCACCAACACGGACCTCACCATCGGCCAGCAACTGGGACTCCTCGCAGTCATGCTCCTGACCTCCAAAGGCGCGGCAGGCGTCGCAGGTGGCGGGTTCATCGCGCTCACCGCAACACTGACCACCTTGGGCACCATCCCCGCAGCCGGCATCATGCTCATCTTCGGCATCGACAAGTTCATGTCCGAGTGCCGCGCCCTGGTGAACTTCACGGGCAACGCCGTCGCGACGCTCTTCATTGCCTGGTGGGACCGCACACTCGACGCTGACCGCGCCCGCCGCGTCTTCCGGGGCGAAACGGTGGAGCCAATGCCCGCCGAGGACCCCGTACACGCTGACGAAGTCACTGACATCGACGACGACCTGATCGAATACGGGCACCACGGCCCCAAACACCCGACGCCGCAGGACAGCGCCCCAATCAAGCCCGCCTCATCCGACCGCCGTCCTGCCTACTCGGAGACCGTCTGACATGAACAGCAGCGTTCTCATTGCTCCCGACAAATTCAAAGGCAGCCTCACCGCCGCCGAAGTTGCGGACGCCTTGGCTGACGGACTGCGCTCGGCCGGATCGAATGGCAACGGGACGGTCCGCTGCGAGATCCTTCCACTCGCAGACGGAGGTGACGGCAGCGTTGATGCCGCCGTCGCCTCCGGCTTCGGCCGGCATACCTGCACCGTGGCCGGCCCCACCGGCCAGCCTGTGGACGCGACGATAGCCTTCGACGGCGTCACGGCAGTTGTGGAGGTGGCAAACACGTGCGGGCTGGCCGCCCTGCCCGGTTCTGTATTGGAACCCTTGGATTCCTCAAGCCGAGGTTTCGGCGAAGCGGTCCTGTCTGCGTTGACACTTGGTCCAGCCCGAGTGGTGCTGGCATTGGGCGGCAGCTCCAGCACCGATGGCGGCATGGGAATGCTCACCGCCCTTGGCCTGCGGTTCCTCGACTCTGCCGGCCTTTCCCTGGATGGCACGGGCCGCTCACTGCCCTTGGTTCACTCGGTGACCGGCTCTTTGGTATCCCAGCTGGAAGGCGTCGAACTCATACTCGCCAGCGACGTCCACAACCCGCTGTTCGGCCCCACTGGTGCGGCCGCCGTTTTCGGCCCCCAGAAAGGGGCCACTCCTGCCGACGTTTCAACGCTCGACGCCGGACTGGCCCGCTTTGCTTCAATACTTACCGAAGCGGGGCTCGCTGTAAGGGGTCTCTCCAACGCCCCGGGCGCGGGTAGCGCCGGTGGAATCGGATTCGCCTGCCTGCTGCTGGGAGCCTTTCCAGTCTCCGGAGCCGACTACTTCCTTGATCTCCTGGACTTCGATGCCCGCAAGGACTCCTGCGACATCGTTATCACTGGCGAGGGCAGCATCGACGAGCAGACGCTGGCCGGTAAGCTGCCGGCCGCCGTCGCCCGCCGTTCCGGCTCCCGGCCCATCATCGCCGTCGCAGGTCGCTCGCTGCTGGCGCGTGAACAGTGGGCAGAGATGTCCTTGACGTCGATCTATGCGTTGACGGACTACACGGACGAGGACACCTCGAGGGATGCTGTGCTCTCCGCAGAGTTGCTGCGGCGGATAGGACGGGCGATCGGGGATGCGGTGCTGGGGGACGGATAATCAGGAGGCTCGATCACCGCCACCCCCGTGTTGCCCGGTTTTGTTGGGGTCCTCCGCTAATGTTTGGCTCACTTGTCAAATTGAGACCATGGGGGTCAAATGGAATTTGCAGAGCGCCTGTCAGCATTGGCGGCCAAAGTACGCCAGCAGCGCGGTGTTATCGAGACAGAAGAGGCTACGAAGAACGCATTCGTCATGCCTTTCATCTCCTCGATCCTGGGCTACGACGTCTTCAATCCCCTGGAAGTAGTCCCCGAGTTCACAGCAGATGTGGGCGTCAAAAAAGGTGAAAAAGTCGACTATGCCATCGTCAAAGATGGCGAAGTTCAAATTCTCATTGAGTGCAAGAAATCGATTGAGCCGGTGAAGATCGAGCACGCGTCACAGCTGTTCCGCTATTTTGCGGTTACCAATGCACGGATTGCCATCCTCACTAATGGCGAGATCTACCAGTTCTTCACCGATCTCGATGCTCCAAACCGGATGGATGCCAAGCCGTTCCTTGTCTTGGACCTAAACGATATCGATGAGTCCCTCCTCCCCGAACTCCAGAAGCTCTCAAAGGACGTCTTCGATCTGGAGTCGATTATCAGCGCGGCGGGCGAACTGAAATACATCGGGGAGCTAAAAAGGACGCTGGCAGCACAGTTTCGCGAACCTGAAGACGAATGGGTCAAGTTCCTCACATCCCGCGTCTACACGGGCCCTTATACGCAGCGTGTTCGCGAGCAGTTCACGGCATTGGTCAGCAAAGCAACAAAACAGTTCCTGAACGACCAAGTTAACGAGCGGCTCAAGAAGGCACTTGGCGCTCAGGCCTACTCGCCGAATGACGACATCGCAGCTGCAGCCGTCTCGAGTCAGCCCGTGGCCGCGGCAGATCTCGCAGATGCAGACGCCTTGGAGACCACCCTTGAAGAAATTGAGGGTTATCAGATTGTCCGCGCGATCGTTTGCAGCGAAGTGAAGCCGACTCGCGTAGTCCAGCGCGACGCGAAGTCGTACTTTGCAGTTCTCCTGGACGATAACAACAGGAAGCCGATCGCCCGCCTCCATTTCAACCGAACACAAAAGTACGTCGGCCTGTTCGATGCAAACAAGGAGGAGACTCGCGTTCCCATTAGTTCACTCGACGAGATCTATGAGCACGCCGAAGTTCTCCGGGCAAGCGTAAAGAGCTACCTCTGATTTGTGTCCAAGAGGTTGCTGACCACGTCTGTTCTTTGTGGCGAGTCTTTGTGGCGAGAACGTTTAGTCCACTCGGTGTAGTATTGGCGGTTGGCCCTCCGCCTACAGGCTCGGGCACTCCATGTCAGACTCAAACGAGGAGCCTCGTGAGCCACCCCGAGCACACTGTGCGTCACTCCGTCCCGTCCGCGAAACCATCCAGTACTTCCGGCCGGGACGCTCTGTGGGGGTGGCTGATCGGACTCCTCGCTGGCGTTGTTGGCCTGGCCCCATGGTGGATCACCGGAGCCACCCTGCCGCTGCAAAATTTGTGGGCAACTCGGGTCATGCCAGCTCAGATGCCGACAACCCTGCTGCCTCTGAGCCAATATGAGGCGACCACCATCCTGGCGCTCCTCACAGTTGGTGGGGCTGTTGCAGGGCTGGCAGTTCGCATCTGGTCACCCGCCCGCCGTCGACTCGTTACGTGGTCCGCCGTATCCGGAGTCCTCGTGGTGCACCTCGCCGCCACCATCCAGTCGTTCGCGGTACTTAGGGAAGGGCTCTTGCCCGGAAGCCTCTCCGGGCTCTACTTCGGAGGTCTTCTGGCCGGCGTCATCGGTTGCGTGCTTGCAGCGCTGGTCGCGTTGTTGCTTATCGCTTCGTCTTCAACCGTGAAGGCCACCATCGGATTCGGGCTCATGGCCATACCGGTCACGTCGTGGGCCGTGGTGTGGGTGGTGAACGTTGTGGGATTCCTTAACGTTCCCACTGCTGTACCCACTGTTGCGCGATGGGTCCCTGCCGTCCTGGTGGGTTGCGCTCTGGCGTGGTGCGGACTCCGGCCAACCCGCCGAGCTATTGCCTGGGTGGTCAACCTCGTACTCCTTTGGCTGCTTCCGGCGCTCTTCACCGCCGTCCAATCCGTCCTTGGCACCCGTGTACTGGCAGGAGATATCCCGGCGATGCTCTCGATGGGACGCAATGTCTTCGGGCGGGCCCTCGGTCCCGACGGAGCAGCGCTGCCCACGATTTTGCTGGCCCTGGTCTTAGGACTGACGGGTGTCGGCGCCCGATTCGTTATTGCTCGTCGGAACTCCCTGGCAGCGGGCTAGTTCGTCTGAGAGGTGCGGACCATCCGGAGGTCCGTTACGCCGTCTTCGACCTTTACCGCTCCGTCGGCAATAAATCCGTTCTTCCGGTAGAAGGCTTGGGCTCGCGGATTAGGGTCGGCCACCCACAGCACAGCAGGTGCGGAAGGTCTGATCACTGCGTTGAGAAGCGCCGCGCCTACGCCCGAGCCGTGGAACGAGGCATAGGCGTATAGGACGTACAACTCCTGCCGCTCTTCTGGAAGATGAGATGAGGGACCTGACATGGCAATGCCGATCAACCTGTCGTCATGCAAAGCGACGGCAACGTTGTTCTTTTCATAGCGAGGATCAGTCATCGCTGCGGTCCAGAATTTCTCCCGCCACTCCAGGAGGCCGGGATCGTCCAGCTCGGAGTCGCTCATCACGCCCCGGTATGTTTCGCGCCAGGTATCCACATGCACTCTCGCCATGCCGGGGGCATCCGCTGGCTCGGCACGACGGACCTCAAAGTTGATTGCCATCGTTCAACGGTACCTACTCAGCGGTTCGGTACCACCACCACCTGAACGTCGTCCTCGTAGAGGACACGCCCCGGGTCTGATGAACGAACTTCCTCCCATTTCACGCCGTAGCGATCCAATAGGTCCACATACCCGGGGATCCTTTTCAGCAGATGCGCAGCACTGGTTTTGAACCACGCTTGGGCGTGCGGGTTGATGGTGCGGTCATAAACGGTGGGATCAGCGAGGTTGGGATCGGGATAGGCGGCGTCGTACCAAGCATTCGCAGTCTGCCACCATCGGTGGTCCTCGTCGCATAGCTTTCCGGTCTTCGCCAAGCCGTTGGCCAGGCCAAATATCCCGACGCAAATCCCCCGCGTATTCACTTCTGTTGACTGGTACCTAACGAATTCAAGGGCGGCGCCCATTAACTTACTTCCCTCGTGACGTTCCAGGAAACGTATACCCAGACTGAATACCGAGCCTATAGGCCCTGCGAGATTGATTGCTGGTACCCGGTGTACCGTTGCGTCGACGTAGTGGTTCCAGCCAGAGAGGCTTCCATGACAGCAAAGATTGAAGAGATCATCAGGCACGTTCTGCGGGATGTGAGGTCCAGCGGGCTTGCGGAACCACGGATCGAAGATACCGCTTGGAACGAGGACCCGCAGGCACTCTCGGCGATGATTTACAGCGTCCGCGATTCATCAGGACAAGGCGTGTGGGTCAGGCGCGACCTACCACCGGCCGAGAAGCTGGTGTCAGTAGCGGACCAGGTCCAGGAATGGGTAATCGAAGAAAACGGCCCCACCTACAGCAATTGGCCCCAGTGTCCTTGGCATCCCAACAATCACCCCATGGCTGCTCAACTGGTCGGCGACCAAGGCGTTTGGGCCTGCCCCGTTCTCCGAACCCCCGCAGCCATTATCGGTGAACTCAGTGAAAAGGGAGCCGATGGATAGGCTCACCCGAGCCCCGCCTTACCCCCAAACCCACCCGATTTACAACCGTTGTCCCCTTGCAGAGCCCCGGGGTAGGGTGACCGGACCGTCCACCCACATCACCGTCTGGAACAACTCTGGGAGGAACCATGACACATGTGAGACGTCAGCTGGCTGCTGTAACGGCAGCCTTGGCCCTAACCGCGACGAGCGGGGCGATGGCCAGTCCGGCCTTCGCCGATCCCCGCGCAACCGATAAGAACGCAACAGCAACCGGCTACGGGGGTGCCGTGAGCACCGTGGATCCCGAGGCTTCCGCGGCCGCCATTGAAGTGCTGAAAAGGGGCGGCAACGCAGCAGACGCCGCGGTCGCAGCAGCAGCCACCCTCGGCGTCACCGAACCGTACAGCGCCGGCATCGGAGGCGGCGGCTACTTCGTGTTCTACGACGCGAAGACCAAACAAGTGGGCACCATCGACGGCCGTGAAACCGCTCCGGCCGGCATGCCCAACGACGCGTTCATTGATCCTGCCACCAAGCAGCCCTACAAGTTCACGCCCGATCTGGTCACCAGCGGTGTCTCCGTCGGCGTTCCCGGCACTCCTGCCACCTGGGAGCGCGCGCTGGAACGCTGGGGAACCCTGGACTTGGGCGAAGCCTTGAAGCCCGCGATCAAGGTGGCCAACCGCGGCTTCGTGGTGGACGAGACGTTCCGTCAGCAGACCCTGGACAACAAGGTCCGCTTCGACGCGTTCACTCCCACCCGTGACCTCTTCCTTCCCGGTGGTGACGCTCCCGCCGTCGGAAGTGTCTTCAAGAACCACGACCTCGCCGCGACGTACCGGCTGCTCGCCAAGGAGGGCACCAACGCCTTCTATGGCGGCCCCCTCGCGGGGGAGATCGCCAAGACGGTGCAGGCTCCGCCGAAGACCGCGGAAACCAAGCTGCCCGTCCCGGTGGGGTTCATGACCACGCAGGATCTAGCCAACTACAAGGCGCTGGACCAGGACGCCACCAAAGTGGAGTACCGCGGCTACGACGTCTACGGCATGGCTCCCTCCAGCAGCGGCGGTACAACGGTGGGCGAGGCGCTGAACATCCTGGAGAACTACAACCTCAAGGGCATGAAACCGGCCGATGCCCTGCACCACTACTTCGAGGCCAGCTCGCTTGCATTCGCTGACCGTGGCGCCTACGTGGGCGATCCCGCCTTCGTAAAGGTCCCCACCAATACGTTGCTGAACGACGTCTTCGCCAAGGAACGCTCCTGCGAAATCGATCCGACGGCCGCCGCTGACAAGCCGGTAGCCCCCGGCAACATAGAAACGTACGACGGCGCGTGCCCGGATGCCGTGGCGCCCCTCGCCAATGAAACGGATACGGAAAACATCTCCACGACGAACCTGACGGTCGCCGATAAGTGGGGCAACGTGGTGGAGTACACGCTGACCATCGAGCAGACCGGTGGTTCGGGAATTGTTGTTCCGGGCCGGGGTTTCCTGCTGAACAATGAGCTGACCGACTTCAGCACGGTCTATGATCCGAAGGATCCCAACCGGATTGAACCTAACAAGAGGCCTCGTTCCTCAATGTCTCCCACCATCATCCTGAAGGACCAGAAGCCGTTCCTGGCACTCGGTTCCCCCGGCGGATCGACCATCATCACCACGGTGCTGCAGACCATCCTGAACCGCGTCGACTTGGGGATGACCGTCTCCGAGGCCCTCGCTGCGCCACGGGCTGCACCCCGGAACGGCGCGACTGTCAGTTCCGAACCCGCCTTCATTGATGCCTACGGTCCTGCGCTGGAGTCGTTGGGCCACGACCTGGTTCCGGCGGGTGATGCCTTTACGTCGGCGGCGGAGATCGGGGCTGCGACGGCCATCGAGTTCGGCAAGGACGGACAGATGACCGCGGCCGCCGAGCCCACCAGGCGTGGTGGTGGTTCAGCGATAGTGGTCAAACCGGTCAAACCTGGCAGATAACTCTTCGAACCGTCGCCTGCAAGCCCGCCTCCGAGACGTCCCATTTTGGGTCGCCGACGAGGCGGGCTTTGTCCGGCTCGGTCACGATGGGCGGTTGTTCCTGAGCTCCCAGCTGTATCTCCACACCATGACTACCGATGCGGCCGCCATGATGATTCCGGTGATCATGGACCACGGCGATTGGCCTGCGTTGGAGACGAAGATCGAGACAGCATAGGCGGCGAGCACCAAGGCCAGCAGCAGCCATATCAGGGGTTTGCGATTCATTCTTGTATTCCTTAGGGAAGGGTTTGAACTGTCAGGCGAGATCGCGCTTCAGGAAAACTCCGAACGCTGGTGCTGTGACTACTAAAAGCCAGGCCGCTGCTCCGGTGAAAGAGTCCCATGCCGGTATGTTGACAGCTGTTTGGTTTGCCCAGTCGGCGGCGAGGACCGGGAAGAAAGTGGTATCTGGTCCCATCAGCATCTCCGGGAGCAGCAGGGAAAGGGGGACGGCGAACAGGCTCACCAAGTGGTTGCGGATGAGGGAACCCGCTGCGAACCCCCACACCGATCCCATGGCGGCTAGTCCTGCGAAGGCCGGGACAGCGGCCGGGCTCACGTGCCATGTTTCATCCAGCAGGTTCCCGGACAGGACAACTATCAGGCCAATTACTGCACCACTGATCAGGGCAGCCAGTGATGTAGAGGCTGCCCTGCCCAGGAACGCCGGGCACCGCTGGAACAGTAACACCCGGCGGCTGAAGCTTCCGTTGCGGTAATCGGCGGTGAAGGCAAAGGAGCCCACCACCGCGGCCGCAGTCAGCGTGAGCGTCAGGCCCGCTTCCACCAAGAGCCCGTCGCTGCCCACCATGGATGAGTCGGGTTCAAGCGCCGCCGCAACAGCTACCAAGGCCATGAAGCCCAGCACCAGGGCGGCACCAACAGCCGATCCCTTCCACAGCCAAGGACGACGCAGGTCCGAGCGAAATGCGGGAAACACCTCAGAGCTCCTTCCGTCGGAGGGACCACACGGCGCCGAAGCCAGCGGCAAGCAGCCATCCCACGGCCACGAAAAACGCCGCAATGGGTTCGAGTAGGCCCTCAAAGGGAACAGAAGCGATTCCAGCCAACGCGCCGGACGGAAGCCAGCGGGCCATGTCCGGAGCGTTCGCCAGCAGCGGTAATTCGACGGCGAGTGGAATCACCAACGTGAGGATCGTCGTCGCGTAGTAGTGCTGAAAGATCCACCCCAGAGAGCAACCCCAGACGGCAGCGAGAGCCGAGGCCACCAGCACCCCGGGCAACAGTCCCAGCGACTCCGGGGCCAGAAGTTGCGAGGCAACATCCGGTGGCAGTGAGAAGGCCATGGTCCCGCCCCACACCACGATTCCCGTGACGACGGAGCCGAGTCCCACCACCACCGCGGCAACGTATTTGCTCACCAGCAAGTTCGACATTCCGGCTGCCACCACGGTGCGGCGGAGCGTCCCGTAATAGGCTTCGCGGGTGACCAGATAGCTCCCGGCGAACGTGGCTACCGGCGCAATGCTTGCGGCCAGTGACCAGAAGATCTTGATGTTGTCCGCAACCGACAAAGCAACCGAGCTATCCGGCCAGCCAAGGAAGTTGGCCACGAACCACGGCACCAAAGCACTGAACGCCACGATGCCCAGGATGGAGTATCCGCTGACGTATCTGAGGAGCTCGGATCGGATACCGTTGATCACAACGCCACCGTTCACTGTGCACCCGCCAGGATCTTGAAGTAGGCAGCTTCAAGGCTGCCGCCGCCAAGTGCCTTGGCCTCTTGCAGGGTTCCTTGGAAAAGGACCTTCTGTTTGAGGATGACAACCTGGTCCGCCACTTGCTCCAGTTCCATCAGCTGGTGGCTCGAAACCAGCGCACTGCCACCAGCGGCGGCGAATTCGCGCAAGAATCGTCGCAGCCATTGAATGCCTTCAGGGTCCAGTCCGTTGGCGGGCTCGTCGAGGACAAGCAACTGGGGATTTCCAACCAGCGCGGAGGCAATCCCCAGGCGTTGCTTCATGCCCAGCGAGTAATCCCGGACCTTTTTGTTGGCTTCCCCCGCCAGATCCACCTGTTCCAGAACCCGCTCCACGTTTTCCCTGTCCACTCCGGCGGCGAGCTGGCAGATCTGCAGGTGCCGGCGCCCCGTCAGCCCGGGCTCCACGTCCATCCCGTCCAAGTTCACGCCCACCCTGCTGGCGGGCCTCCGAAGGGATCGGTAGTCAACGCCGAACACGGTTGCGCGACCGGACGTCGCCTCCACCAGCCGTGTGAGGCCGGCGAGCGCGGTACTTTTCCCAGCGCCGTTGGGGCCTATCAGTCCCACCACCTGTCCTGCGGGCACATCGAACGTCAGCCCTTCGACGGCGAAGCGCGTTCCCCTTTTCTTGCTGAACTGCTCAAAGCTGGCGTGAATGGTCACTGCTCCCCTTTCGTGGAGTCTCCAGTTGGTGCGGCTTGCCCTGGCCACAGGGGCGAAGTGGTGATGGAAGCCCAGAACCACTCCCCCAGGCTCGACTGGCGTTGGCTGGTTACTTCGGCCCGCCCCGAGGATGAAAGGTTCGTTCCTGATTCCAGGTGGCCGGAGAACGCCATCACCGGCAGGGTGTCGCCCGCGATTGCTACAGGGACCAAGGTGTCCAGCGGTGCCATGGAGTTCGACGGCGGTTGGTCGCCGATAGTTGCCCGGCCCAGGTTTTCGTGAAGGATCATTCCCTGCGATTGCAGCGTGACTGTGTCTCCGGGGGATAGCGCCCGGGACGGACCTTGGGCCGGCATCACGATCTTCAGCTGACCACCCTGGTAGGTGTACCCAGCAACGGTCACCGCCCTGACAGGAATGGTCGCCAGCAGCACCCCAATGGCAACCAGACCCAGCAGCACCACCAGGATCCGCCGCCACCGCGGACTCCCGTTGGCTGCTGCTGCCCGAAAGCATCGGATCACTCCCTTGAGTGCCATCACTAGGAGCAGGCACAGGACCGCAAGGACAACAAGATGTCCCACAAAGCCCAACTGAAGGAAAATCGGCACCAGGCGTTGGTAACCGATCACCATGAAGGCTGTTCCGGCAACAAAACTGGCGAGCCCAAACCATCGAAGCAAGCCTCCGCGGCCCAGCGTGCGTCGGGATCCGAGGACCCGGAAGCTGACCACATCGGCCAAGGCATCCAAGGACTTCTTCCGGAGGTGTGGGATGTCCACGGCAGACATGAGGGCCACATAGCCATCCAGCTTGATGAAAGGGAAAAGGTTGAGCACGGCCACTGCGTAGCAAATGACGCCATAGAGGACCGCGGCATCCTTAACCGATGACTCAGGAAACAAGGCTTGGCCAGCCAGAACCATGCTGCCCAGAGCCACGTGGACCAAGGGCCCTGCCAGGGCAACCAGCACACGTTGCTTGCTGCTCAGCCGCCACCCGTCCGTCACATCGCAGAAGAACGCAGGTGAGAGGTAGAACAGCATGATCCCAATGCGGCGCGGTGTCCCGCCAAAGTAGGTGAGTGCCATGCCGTGGCCCAGTTCGTGCAGGAGCGTGGAAACGAACATTGCCGCCACTACGTAGAGGTAGGCCTCCACCGGAAGCGGCGCCGCCAGAACCCGCCACATGCTGGGACCCGCAATGAATGCGCCCACCAGTCCGCCGAGAAGAAGAAGCAGGGCCACCGCGGCCATTCCGGGCCGTGCCATGGCCGCCACCATTGGCCGGAAGAACTCCAGCAAGGGCGCGGGATTGAACAGGGTGAACTGCACTGTCAGTGGCGGCCTGAACTGGACCCGTCGCATCGCAAGGGGCGCCGCACCGCCGTCGAATATTCCTGTGTGCGCCAACTGGCCGACGATCCCCATGACATCCTGGGCTGTCCACGGAGATCCGAGAAAGAGTGCCACCTGGAACGGATCCTTCTTGCCGTCCACTGCTTTGAGGACCTTTGCGACGTCGGCCGAGACCCGCGCTTTCGGCACGCCGTTGATGGCCACGATCCAGGGGCCGGCAGCCGCGAGCGGCGCATCAATGGACCCCGATGGCGAAAGCTGCACGGGCCACGCGACCGCCCGGTCAGAGGGCACTTTGAGCCTGCTCATATCAGCGGGTGCGGGGTGGAGAAATGGCCGGGCAGGAACAGTCCTTTGGTTTCGTCCATGGTGAGGGGAACAGTGCCGGGACAGATCGCTTTTCCGGCCACCCAGCCCATGTCCTGGATTGCCGAAGGAAGCCTGTGGGTGAGGCTCACCCAGTGCGTCAGGATGTCCCTCCCCGCGAGGTAGCGCACCAGAGTTTCAACGTCCGGCGAGGGGTGGATGTCGGGGAGACTCGCCGGATGGAAGGACTGGACCCACCTGAGCAAGCCATCGATTGCTGCCGGCGTAGTCCAGAAGTCGGCACGGGAATCGTCATCCGTCACTGCCGCGGAAGACTGCGGACGGGAACGGGTTTGGAACAACTCCCGGATTTGGAGTCCTTCCTGAAGTGCTCCGCGCACCGCGGACAGAGGGTGGGCGGCCGCTTTGAGCCCTACCGCACCAAAGTGGGCCTCGTCGGCAATCACGCACACCGCCGTTATCAGCGGGCTGCCATGCTGCGGGATGAAAGCCAACAACGGTTCGACGCCGGCAGACCTCGCTGCGTCGAGGAGCAGGATGAGATTCCGGGCCTCCGGGGTGGACCGCACAGCTTCGGGCAGGGACGCCACATCGAAGCTCAGAAGAGGGCTTCGCTGATGCCAAGCCGCCAGGAACGCATCACGTTCCAGCACTTCCCCGATGCCCGCAACCTGTGCAAAGTCCTCCGAGGGACCTGACGCTGCACCGTTGGGAGACGGATCGAAGAAGCCGTCCCACGGATTCGCCTCCGTGTGGCCCGGGCAGTAGTCCACCACCGGCGCGGGAACATGCGAGGCCTTTCCGGTCAGCAGATTCGTGGCCCGGTACCAGGGAAATTCGTAGGCGAGCGCTGATGGTCGCCCAAGCCCTGCCGTGATGAAGTCGATCCGCAGGTCCACACTCCCTGCCTCAGCAACCAGGTGCTCGGAATCCGCCGGCGCCGGAGCCAGCGCAAACCGTTCCACAGCTTCTCCCGCACCCCGGGTGATGGAGTCGCGTTTCCTGACGTCAAAGGCCCCGACGGCGGAGGCGAACCCTGCTTGCGATGCCCGCCCATGTGCCAGCACGCCGGCGGTCCGCCACAGCCCCACTTCGTTGGGAATGTACACCCCCGATTCGGACACCACGCCCAGGGAAGGATCGAGAGTCCGCAGAGGATCGATGCTCATACGCCGCACACCCACAGCTCAATGTCGTCCAAGCCGGGGGTCTGTGTGGCGATGCGAACCGGCCTGCGTTCCAGGATGGTCAGGCCCTCAGCGGTGATTTCTTCCTCGATGAGGCTGTTGCTGACGAACGCGATGTCGCTGGCGTACGCCGAGGATCGATACGTGCCGCCTTCACCGAAATTGACGTGGATCATGGTGACGTGGCGGGCACCGTTGGCGGGATCGCGGCTTTCGGTGGTGATCAGGAACGAGTCCTTGCCCAACGGCGAAACTGTTGTGCCGCCGTCGTTATCTTCTGACGCGTGGTGGCTGTCCGCGTTCAGGACCGTGAGAAGGAACCGACCCTCCGGGGCCAGGCAGCCGCGGACCCTGCGGAACAGCGCACGCCTGCCGGCCGGGTCAAGGAGGGTGATGGAACTGGCGCCGAGAACCACGCAACCGTATCCGCCGTCGAGGTCAAAGCTAGACATGTCAGCCTCCACCATGTCCACCGCGACACCGCGCGGGTTGAAGGCCTGCGTTTCCACCTTGGTCTTGAGCAGGGCCAGCATCTCCCGGGAAGAGTCGACGGCGGTCAGCGGGCGTCCCAGGGTCAGGAGGGGACGGGTAATCCGCCCGGATCCGGCAGCCAACTCAAGGATGGGCCCCGCGGTTTTGCGCGCTGCGGTGAGGATCTCGGGCAGTTCCGTCAGGTCGTTGGCGGTGACAAGGTCATAGAGGCGGGAACCTGAAACGCTGTAAAGATCCTCTGGAGGATCCACGTGGCCCAGGATCCGCAGAACGGCGTCGGCGGTCTTATCTTTTGCGGTGTTCATCAGCTCGTGTTCTCCGGGAGGTTGAGAGTGGTCCGGGGATGCACGCGGGTGGGACGGAACGTGGCACCACCCGCGTGCACCGGCTATGTGGCGGCGATTCCGACGACGATGCCGGCGATGATGATGACGTCACCAACCCGGATGTACCACGGTGTATCGTCCGGGGTGTCGAGGTTCTCCAGCTCTTCGATGGACAGCTGGAGCGTCGAGTTTGCGATCATTGGTTCCTCCTTCCTTGTTGTTGTGTGAATGCTGTTGACGGGAACTACGTGATGCTGACGGCGATGATGCCGATTGCGACTCCCTGGGAGACCCCGATGAACCAGTTCTGGAAGTCAGGGGTGTCCAGCGATTCGATCTCCTGGATGGAGATGTTGAGCTGTTTTTGCATGCGCGTTCACCTCCTTTCGATGCTGCTGCTGTGGTGGCGGCCAGACCGGAGATCAGGTGATGGCGACGGCGATTCCTACCAGTGCCAGTCCCGCTGAAATGCCTTTGATTCGTTCGTCCCAGTCATCCGGAACGTCCATGGGCTCCAGCTCCTGGATGTGGAGGTCCAGGCTCTTGAGTGCGTTAGTGCTGTTCATGTGTTCACCCCCTCTCCCCTGCCGCTCGTAGATTGCCCGTAGGGCCTGGCAAGATGTGGGGTCCTCCCGCAGCAGCGTTGAGGACGTGGTGGATCTGTGCGGCGTCGATGCCTCGAAGCATCGGAAGCCCGCCACCCCAGTTGCGGATGGAGGCGTCTGTGGTGCGCACCAGGATTTCCTCGGTGATGGATGGGAGCCCCGTGATGCCCCACTGCCACATCAACTCGTCAATGCCCCGCCCAGGATCGGGATCCAGTGAAGGTTCCGTTGCCGTCACCATGTTCCAGAGGTGGTTGAGCCGAGTGGAATCGCCCCATCCTGCGGCACCCTCGCCGATTTCCTTCCAGATGGGGCCAATGACCGACGCCGTCGCAGTCATCTTCCGCGCGCCCGTGACATAGGCGAGCTCGTTCGCGACGTACCAGTGTTTGGCGCCGTAAGGGTTGCGGCCCATCAGTGCCCAGCCGGTGTGCGTTTCCATGCTGAGCCGGGCCGCGGCCAGCCTCAGCTGCGGAGCATCCTTGCGGGACAACTGCTGGCCCAACTGCACTATCCGCTGGAGGAGCGCATGACCGTCGTCGTCGAAGATGCTGTGATGGCTGCCAATCATGGTCCCGGCCACCCGCAGGAATGCTTCAAGCAGCCCCTCGTAAACCAGCTGTTTGGGCAGGGTGGCGAGGTGTCCGGCGTCGAGCATCGCAGCGTCACCTGTCAGGTGCCGCGAGACAATCAAACGGCGTCCGACGGCGGTGTCCAGGCACGCTACTGCGCTGACTTCCGCGCCGGTCCCCACGGTGGACGGCATCAGAATGGTCTTGGGACGCTCCTTGGGGTTGGTCACCGGCGGGAGGACCAGGAGTCCTGAGCGCTTGGCATGGCGTTCGGCGAAGATGGCCAGGCTCGGATCCGCGGTGAACAGCGCGGCGAGCTTGACCGCGTCCAGGACTGATCCTCCGCCGAGCCCGGCAACGGTCTGAAGTCCGTTTTCGCGGATGAAGCTACCCACCGTCCGGACGGTTTCCACGGTCACCGGCTTCGCGTGCAGCTCCAGGACCGGTGCACCGTTGAGGTTGCCGGCCAACAGCTTGTCCCGGTGTCCACCCAAGTGGCTGTCCACCACCAAGCCCGTCCGTCCGCGGGTCAGGCCGCCGATGTACTTGGCTGCCGTGCCGTCGTCGAGGATGACACAGCGGGTCCTCCAGATGTGGTCGGCAATCATGCGAAGACCCCATCCTTTTCGGCGGCTGTCAGGCCGGCTCGAATGGCCGTGCGGAGTTCCTCGAAGTTCTCCTCCGTATAGATGAGCGCGGGCAGGAGTTGGATTCGTCCTGGTCCCGGCTGCACGATTGCACCGGCATCGTGGATGCGCCGGACCACGGCAAGAACACCGTTTGAGGAGAGGGGCGTTCCGTTGTGTGACCGTAGTTTGATAGCCCTCATGCAGCCGCGGCCCGTGGAATTGCCTATGCCTCGCTTGGTTTGTAGGTCCTCAATGAGGTTGCTGAGGCCAGAGGCCACCTGTTTGTTCAGGGTGTTGTGGTCCAGTCTTTTCATCTCGGCGATGGTGCTGAGGATCGCCGCACACGTTGCCGGTGTGCCCGCCTGTGTTTCCCCGTGAACGAAGACGGACTCATTCTTATCGAAGGTCCCCGTGACGCGCTGGGCGATCAGCAGGGCGGCGCAGGCGCTGGTGCCGTTGGTCAGGCCTTTGGAAGTGACGATGATGTCCGGTTGTTGGGGCCATTCGTCTGAGGCGAACCAGCCATTCACCCTGCCGAAGCCGGTGGCTACCTCGTCGGCTACAAGGAGGAAGCCGTGCTGGTCTCGATGCTTGATGACCGCCTCGATGAAAGCGTCCGGGACCGATTCCGCGCCTGAACCGAGGACGGGCTCCATGATGACTGCCGCAATCCTGTGGCCTTCCCTGTGCATGAGCTGGGCCAGTTCCACACCGTCGTCGTCACAACTGATGTGCCGTATGTTCCGCCGGTCCACTCCGTACACGGCTTGTCCCAGTTCGTCGCCGCTCAATGCCTGGCTTCCATACGTCAGCCCGTGATAGCTGCCCTTCAGCCCGACGACGAGTTTCCGTTCGGGTTGCCCGTCCAGGACGAAGTACTGGCGTGCCAGCTTCATCACAGCATCGTTGGCAGCGCCTCCGGAGGTAGAGAAGAGGACTCGTTGGAAGCTGTGGGCCGGCAGGTTCAACAGGGCCTCGGAGGCTTCAATTGCCGCGAGGTGAGCCATGCGGAAGAGCGGAAGGTAGGAGGCAGCACGGAGTTCCTTGGCGATGGCCTCAGCGATGTTCTCGTTTCCGTAGCCGAGGTTGGTGTTCCAGAGGCCGCTCTTGGCGCAGAGGCGTTGCCGTCCGTCGTCGAAGGTGACGTGGACTCCGTTGGCACTGACTGCTGTATGGCTTTTCCCTGCGAAATCATGCTGGGTGATGAGGGGTACCCAGAGTGGAAGTTGGGTCCTGGGGGTGGGAAGGATCGGCACGACGGTCATCAGCGTGCACCAACAATGTCGATACCGAGTTGCCCAAACCGGTCCAGGACAGCATGGGCGGCTTCCTCGGCGAGCGCAGCTGAAACTTTGAGGGCAGGCGCCGCTGCTATGGCAGCTACCCTGACGTCGCGAAGGTTGGAAACGGCTTCGATAATGGCTGCTGCGTCCGGACCGATCTTGAAGAGACGCCCGGTCTTGGCGTCCAGAAGGGTATGGTCACTCCCCTGCTTCAGGATGAAGGGAGCGTGCGCCGACGGCAGGCCATCCCGCAGCGCTGCGCCGTAGAGGCTGGCACCGAATCCCACCAGCCTGGTGGCGGCACGGTCCTCACGGGCTACGAACTTCCAGGCGTCCAACGCGGCCAGGTATCTGGCAATCCACGGTTTGGCGGCCAGTGACTCGTAGATGTCCCAGGGGTAGTAGGCCGCTGCAACGGCTGACTCCGGCCGCAGGGCAATGGACCTGATCCGCAGGTCAGGCAGCAGGTCACCCACTGCGCCGATCTTGGTTCCGTACGGTCCGCTGAGAATGGACCCGTCCCAGGTGATGTGGACCCGGGCCAACATGAGGTTGTCCTTCGGCTGCCCGTTCAGCAGTCCCCGCTCAGCCAGCACAGCATTGACCTCGGTGAGCTGCTGCACGAAATGCCCCGTACGGCAGGCTTCGTCGGCGTCGTCGAAGAAGGCCTGCCAGTCTTCTTTGGTGGTGATCCTGACTACCGTCACACCCACCAGGTTCACGAATGGGATGGCCACATAGTCCTGTATCTCCAGGCTGAGGGTGCCGTCCACCAGGAGCTCTTCCCCGGCGACGTCGAACGATCCCGTGACCGCCACGATGTCCGTGTCCGCCGTGTCGCCGTTGAGGACCAGGATGGTGGAGTCCTCGCCGGCCAGCGTCTTCGCGTAGCCGGTGTGGTCAGGATTCTCGACAAAAATGACGTGGCCCGGGATACGCCCCGGAATACCGGTGATCCACTGATCCACAGCGGCGGCAATGCTCTGTTGCTGACTCAGCTTCAATGACCCAACCCCCAATAGTTGTGCGCTCTTCTTCGGAGCAGCCCCGGCATAATTCCGGGTGCTCGTTCTGAGAAGGACACTATGGGCGGGTACGAGGGCCACAGGGCGGAAAGCGGAAACTAGGTGGTGAATCGGCCAAAATTAGGGGTGTTTTGGGGCCATCTAGGTGGTGGTTGGGGGTGGCCTAGGTGGTGGGGGAAATAGGGTTGCATCCCAATAGATGGGGCTCAGTGCCCGGGCATCTCCAGGCAGCCGCCGTCCATAATGCTGCCGCCAGTAGAAATGTCGACCTTGCCGTCGGGCGCCACGTATCCGAAGAGGCATCCGCCCTGCGGCGACGCTGCCCCGAACCGCACACCATTTCCGTTGTCATCCGTCTGCACCGCGTCCGTAAGCCCAACTGAGCCGAACGCTTCCACTACGGCAGTTGCGGTGGTCGGCTCGCTGAGCGTTTCAAGTGCCTCACGAGCAGGTTCAAGATGGGAGTTGAGGTGTGCCCGCATCTCCGGTGTTAGGGCTCTTCGCTGGCGATACAGCTCATTGGCCGCCATGGCCGCGTCAGGATCCACCACCACGCAGTCCTCCGTCACTGCTGGGACCCCCTCCACAAAACGGCACACTTGCGTGGGTGTGCCCGGTGTCGAAGAAGCGGTCGTCGCCGTGCTCACCCCGCCCGGAATCGCACAGCTGGTGGTCCCCAGGATGGCTGCCATGATCAAACAGGGCAGCGGCGCTTTGCGCAATTTTTTCCCCATCCAAGGACCCTACGGGACTGCCATGGTTCGGACCAGTCAATTCATACATCGATTTTATATTTATGTAGAATTATCCCGCTCAGGCGGGGATTCTACTTTTGACTTGGACCGGGCCGTCGGAGTCCAAGACTTGGCAACTCCACCAGCGGAGCGCCCCTGTCCATTCGCTCCACCCTCTCCGCGGACCACGTTTCCCCTTCGGACATCTCCTCGGCCGCACGCCATGCCCTGTAGTGAAGCTCACCGGGGTTTGCCACACCGCATGCGTCACGCAGGGCGGCCACACAGCGTTCCGCGAACGCTCTGTATTCTGTGGTCAGCGCTGGAAGGGCGAGCGACGAAGTCCAGTTCGGCTGTGCAATGCCCGGCCTCATCCATCCGGCCTCAGTCAGTACCGACTCCTTCGCCTCGGCGACGACATCCGGGGCGGGAGCCTCGGCGTCCAGCCGGTCGGCTTCCCTCGCGAATTGGACATACTTCATTGGGTCCATGTCTGAGGCGATGATCAGGATGAGCCGTTCCGAGGTCTTGCGGAACGTGTCCACGAGCCGGTCCCGGAAGTCGTTCCAGTTGGGCGTCCCGTCATCACTCGGCTTCGGGCTCGGCGCCCACGGCACGGGAAGGGGAATTCGACTGGTGGTGATGTGGAGGTCGGGGTCGTCCAGAGGGATGGTTTTCCTGTACTCGCCACGATCGACCTGAGTAAACCCCTCAGCCAGTGACCTCGAGTCGCTGGTCCAGGCCATGACCGGCCCTTCAGGCGATTGGACCGCCAGGGTTATGCCTCGGTAGTTGGCGTGATATTCGAGTCTGAAGCACTCCAGTTCCAACGGATCACCCACGGCAATTCGCCGCACGTACCGGCCATACTCATCTCTGGTGAAGCCGGCAGTTTCTTGATCGGTCAGCAACTGCCATCCCTGGCCTTTTCGATCCAGCCGAACCTCAACGCCGTCGTACACGGCATAGGTCCCCGCGGCCAGAAACTTCGACGCCGGACGGTCGGGGAAGCGGGATTGGCGCCTTTTGGCGCTGGCCACGTCAGTACCCCAGCTTCCGGTCGAGCTCGACGCCCTGGGGAGTTTGGAACATCGCACTGAGGCTTTTCGGGTTGCAGTTCAAGGTGATGCGGGCACCCGAGTGCAGATTCCAGCTTGCTGACTCCGCGCCATCAGGCTTCCGCATCGTTTGGTTTCCCCAACGCTGCTGGCCTTCACGCACCATGAGCACAAAATTGTCGCCAAGGAAATCGGTGGATTCGGGCGTGATCCGACGGATCACGTCTGAAGCCCGGAGGCTAATGTAGCTGAGAGGTCCCTTGCTGCCTATGGTCGAAACGTCCGGAATGGTGAACCCTGAAACATCATTCATCAAGTAGGAAACGCCGTCCTCCACCTCGATGCTCCAGCCGAAACGCTCGACGGCGAGGCGCTGCACTTCGTCTTCCGACAGCGGCCAGTCAGCGGCAGCCCAGAAGTCCATAACGTCACAGACCTCGGCTGGGGACATGGCTTTCCACGTCACTGGTTCTGTCATTTGTTCTCCCCCACTGCACGAGCCTCAGGTGGTTTCTCTGAGCATTTCTCCTCAGTGTAAAAGATGAGCCCCACAGTTATTGACACGTAACTATCAATTTTCGGACCCCTCCGCGAGGACCGAACAGCCGCCAAGTAGCATCCCCCTACCGGCACCCATCAGCGATTGATTGTCGCAAAGTCATTCAGCACTTTGTCCATTCCTTGGGCCGAGGAAGCTCGCATCCCAGGGATCTGGTTGACACCGTTACTCACAGACGAGCGGGTTAGAAGCACCATCGGAGCCTCGTCGAAGAATGACCTGCTCATCGGTGGTTCCCAGGACAAGCTTTGGGACGGTGGACGTACGTCAGAAACGGCCGGCACGTTCTTTGAGGTGCCGGGGGCGGATCACTCCTTGCAGATCCCCAATGATTGGCGGGCCTCCCAGCAAGCTCAGGCCGAAGTGTTCGCACGGGTCGAGGCGTTTGCCGCGGGTCTGGCCAACTCTGAACACCTAGAGCGGCGCTCCTGACCACTCATTTTGCCGATAATCGCCACCTAGAGGGCGCAAATCACCACCTAGTTTCCATGGATTCGACACCTAGTCACAAAATCCGGGGTTACGTTCCGAACGTCACTAACCCGAAGATGTGTGGAGGCATGGAATGAAAATACAGGCGAGACAATGCGGAGCCGTTACGGTCGTCCTCGCGATGCTCATCGTAGGCGCGGCTGAAGCTGCACAAGCCTCTAATGATCCGGTCAAAATACCTGATCGAGCCAGCAACGAGTTAGCGATGATGGCCCAAAGTACTGTTCAAGACCGCAACCAGCAGGTTGTGATGGGCAGCAACCGGGAAACCTTCTCGGTGCAGGTTGATCGTCTGTTTAGCCCCAGGGCGCGGTCGAAAGTGCATGCAGAATACGCTGAACTTAAAGCCCGCAAAGAGCGTTTGAATACATACGGAGAGCAGTACACAGCATCAAAATCCACCTTTGAAACAAGGAGCATGAACATAAGTGGTGATACTGCTACGAGTGAAATCATCGAGTTCACCGAGCTTGCGTATGCGTCGGGCCCTCCCGAGTCCTATCGCTATGAACAAATCGTTCACTTGTCCAAGACAGGTTCACAATGGACCATAGATTTGATTGAAGCCAAAGAGGATGACGGTATCCCACCCTCAACGGTTGTGAGTGACGAGCAAATCGCGCATGCTACGAAAGCACCCCTGAGGATGGGGCCCGGTTTGAAAGCTATCCCGGCCAGCCCAACTCCGAAGGATGGTAAAACCAGCGATGCGAAATCAGAGGTCCCGAGCGAACCGGGGCAGGTCAACACGTTCGCAGCAGGCTACAACTACGGCGCCATGACGTCCTACGCAAGATCCTGGGCCTACGGGCGCAATCCGGTTTTTCGACAGTTTGGCAATGACTGCCAAAATTTTGTTTCCCAAAGCCTTCATGCGGGTGGATGGGTCGAGCAACCTGGCTGGTATTTGTCGGATGCCGGATGGTGGTACATCGGACCGAATCAAAGCCGCCCGTGGGTCAACGCCCAAAGCTTTCACAACTTCGCAGTTCGCAACGGCAGGGTGAGTTACTTAAACTACCTGAACGACTTGGGGCCAGCGGATGTGTTGCAGGTCCATTGGGAGGGCACACCTGACGTCGATCATTCAATGATTGTTACATATTCCCCTTGGTCCGCTGGGGCAAGAGATATCCGCGTTAGCTACCACACGAACGATACTCTTAATAGAAGTGTTTGGAACTTGTACTCATCGTTTCCCTATGCAACTTGGTATGCACTTCGAACATAAGCGAAAAGGGGAGAAAGGCTCATGAAGCGCCTATATAGCGCTGTTTCACGGATAACCATTGCTGGCATGCTTTGTCTGGCTGTCGCCAGTTGTGACAACATCGCCGACCCTGACATGGCGCAGCGAGACTCCCTGGCACATGCCGTGGTTGACGCAGCCAGGGAAGGCGACGTCCAAGAGCTTATTGGCCTCTCAGCGAATGACATGGAGGCCAGAGAGGATGCTGCGGAGATATTGGCTTCCCAGGCAGAATCGCTCAAAGGGGACGTCACCGTAACATGGTCGGTAAGGCAGTCGCCCGATCATCAGGAAGCTGCAGTTACCGACGATGACGGTGACACGATCTCCTTCAGGCTCTCTTGGCTTCAGGCGAAGTGGTACCTGATCTTGGGAGAGGCGGGCCCACCAAAGTCTCCTGCTGCCAGCAAAGTTCCGTCATAGCGATTGATGCCCTGGCGACCAAAATCTTTGAGTTTGGTCGCCAGAGCATCAAGCCAAACGAACTTACAGAACCGTGGTCCGCGTCAGCGACAGGTCCTTCGTCTCACGGAAGAACAGGATCACCACCACGGCGGACACCAGTGCCATTCCCATGAGGTAGAAGGCCGGAGCCAGCGGTGAACCAAAGCCAGCTACCAAACCGGTGGCCACGAACGGCGCAGTTCCACCGAACAGCACGTAGGCCAGGGTGTACCCAATCGCCGAGCCGGAGGCCCGCACCGAGGAAGGGAACATCTCCACCAGGGCAGGCACGTTGGACGTTCCAATCACGGCCACCAGTGCACCCAGGACACTCGTTCCCAGGATCGCGAAACCGAGACCCAGCGGCATGATGGAGAACGCCGGAATGGTCATCACCACGAAGCCCACACAGGCGACCAGCAACATCTTCTTGCGACCAAACCGGTCACTTCCACGTGCAGCCAGAGGACAAACCGCTGTGTACACCAGCATCGTGATCACGCTGGTGATCATGGATTCGGCCGAGGAGTAGCCAAGGCTCGAGGTCATGTACGCAATCATGTAGCTGCTCATGAGGTAGTAAGCGATGGCGTTGGTGATGCTGTAACCGAAGAGAGTGAAGATCTGGCGCGAACACATCCGGATGGCATCGCCCAAAGGCCGCTTTGCCACTTCGCCCGTTTTCTCAAGACCACGGAACACCGGGGTGTCGTCCACCTTTGACCGTATATACAGTCCGATCAGGCCCAGCGGCGCAGCCAGCAGGAACGGAATCCGCCAACCCCAAGCCTGGAGGTCTTCAGTGCTCAGTGTCGCGGTGATCGCCGCACCCAGCAGCGCACCGGCAACCGAGGCCAGGCCAACAGTGGCCGGAATGATGCTTGCGTAGGTTGCACGCTTGCCTTCCGGGGCGTATTCGACAATAAACGCCGACGATCCCGTGTATTCGCCGCCGGTTGTGAAGCCCTGAACGGCGCGGAATACGAACAAAAGAATCGGGGCCCAAATGCCGATCACCGCGAACGTCGGCAGGATACCGATGCAGAACGTTGCCGCGCTCATGATCAGCACGCACAGGCCCAGCATCTTGTTGCGGCCAATCCGGTCACCATAGCGTCCAAAGAAAGCCGCCCCGAGCGGCCTGGCGATGAAGCCGCCGGCGAAGATCGCCCACACGGCCAGAAGTGACGCCGTCGTGGAGTAATCCGGGAAGAAGAGCTTCGCGATGGTGACGGACATGACCGCATAAGCCGCGGAGTCGAACCATTCGACGAAATTTCCGACGGCGGCCGCCGCGGCGACGCGCTTCAGGCTGCGCCGGGGGGAAGACTCAGTGTCTGCAACTTTCTCGGTCATCGTATTCATGATTGTTGTCCTTCGAGGCGGGGAGAGGCTACAACGTGTGGGAGTTCGCGGAGCTGGGCCCGCTGGACTTTTCCGGTGGCCGATTTCGGCAGCGCGGAGACGTATTCAATAAACCGTGGATACGCGAAGCGGGAGAAGTTCTCCTTCACATGGGCCACGATGGTTTCGCTCAGTTCCGCTCCCCCAGCGTGACCGGGCATCAGCTCGATCCAAGCCTTGATGGACTGGCCGCGGAGCTCGTCGGGCACGCCAGTCACTGACACGTCCCGCACGGGATCGAGCTCGCGGATGACTGCCTCCAGCTCATAGGGTCCAACGCGGTAGCCGGACGTTTTGATGACGTCGTCGGTCCTCCCCAGGAACCAGAAGTAGCCGTCATCGTCCGCGTAGGCCTGGTCCTTGGTGTGGTACCAGCCGCCCCCGAATGCGGCGGCGGACGCCTCCGGCATGTTCCAGTATCCCAAGGGAAATTGCGGGTTGGACCGCGCGCGGAGGCAGACCTCACCGGTCTCGCCCGCGGCCACTTCCTGTTCGTTCTCGTCCAACAACCGGACTTCCCATCCAGGAAGTGGACGGCCCATGGATCCGGGCTTGACCGGCACATCCGGGAAGTTGCCCAAGAGCGGGTACGACTCCGTGGAGCCGTAGTAGTCGAGCAACGTCACCCCATACTGCGACTCGAACCACGTGATCAGGTCCGGCGTCAGCGGCTCATTGGACGAACAAACCGTCCGCAGGGACAGCGGGAAGCGAGTACCGGCGTCGGGCACGTCTTCACGCATCTTCCGCAGGAAGGTCGGGTTCACCAGTGCGCTGGTGACGCGGTGGCGACTCATGCTGTCCAGCAGGGCCTCCGGGTCGAAGCCGCCGTTGGGCCGGAAGACCAGGTGCGTGGCACCAAGCCGGAGCGGCCCCATCAGCTTGGCCAGCGACCACGCCCAGTCCCCCGCGCCGTAGAACACGTCGCCGTCGCCGATCTGGTGGCAGTACTCGAACTCGTTGTGGCCGAGCAATGTCCGGTGCGCGTGAACGATTCCCTTGGCCCGACCGGTGGTGCCCGAGGTGTAGAAGATGAGGGCGGGGTCGTCGGCTTTGGTCTCGACATCCTGGAATTCTGGGGCAGCCTCTTGGATGGCCGGGCTGTCAATGTCGATGAACGTGCCGTCGTAGTCCTCGAAGAGGTGCCTCGCCGACTCCTCGGCGATGATCACCGATGCGCCGCTGTCGTCCAGCCGGAACCGAATGGGTTCCGCGGCCCAGAGCAGGGACATGGTGACCAGGATGGCGCCGGTCCGCAGCACGCCGAGGTAGGCAGCCGGGGTGTCGGAACGCTGCGGCAGGAGGACGGCGACGCGGTCGCCCTTCTTGATGCCGGCCTTTTGCAGGGTGGCCGCGATCTGGCGGGATCGGTCCTGAATTTCGCCCCAGCTCACCTCGCGTTGACCTTCGACGGCGGACTCCAGGATGAGTGCCCGCTTGTCCCTTGGGTGCCGGTCGGCGACGTCGACGGCCATGTTGTAGAGCTCCGGAACCTCCCAGCGGTGGCTGTTCCGCAGTTCGGTGTAGCGGTCTTGGGTTGCAGTTTTCATGGTGTGATCCCGTCCGTTCAGCGGCGACCGGCGAGGAAACGGGCCATCTCGCGCTGCGGTTCGCCGGTGCCGTAGGCCTCGCGGTGGACGCGCTTGGCTTCGGCCATCGCGTCGGTGAGGTCGTCGTCTTCCAGGCTGCGCAGGCGGTTCTTGGTCAAGCGAACGGCACCCGGGGGAAGGAGGCTCAAGCGGGCGGCGAGGTCCTTGGCGTAAGTCAGCACGCCGCCGTCGTCCGCCAAGTAGTTAAGGAGGCCGAGACGCTGGGCCTCGGCGGCGTCAACCAGTTCGCCGGTGAGGACGAACTGGGAGGTCTTGGACTTGCCAAGGATGCTCCACATGGCCCAGATGCCGGTGATGCTGGGGATGCCGGAGAGGACTTCGGGCTGGCCCATCCGGACTTTGGAATCACCGACACGGAGGTCGGCGAGGAGCGAGTACTGGAAACCGGAGCCGGCGGCGACGCCGTTGACCGCGGCGATGGTGATCTGGTCGAGGTTACGGACGGCGCGGTAGAGGCGGTCGAAACCGTCGATCCAGGCTTCCGCTGACTCGTGGTCATCGGGGTTCATGGACGCGGTCTCGGCCAGGTCCTGCCCGGCGCAGAATGCGCGGCCGCTGCCGGTGAGGATGACGGTGCGGACTTCGTCGTTGCCTTTAAGGCCTTCCAGGTAGTCGATGAGTTCGCTGCGCATGGCTTCAGTCCAGGCGTTGAGTTTGTCCGGTCGGTTGAGGGTGATGATGGCCGTGGAGTCGATGTGTTCGAAGAGGACGTCCTGAGACATTGGGGAGTTTCCTTTGGTTCGTTGGGGCTTTCTTGAGTCCCATCTGACCATCGGGGAATGTGACCCGTCTAACATCAATATCTACTCGCCTTGATATCAAACTGATATGGTGCGGTGATGGACCTTCACCATCTCAAGTACTTTGTGGTGCTCTCCGAGGAACTGCATTTCGGCCGCGCGGCCCAGCGCCTGCACATGGCCCAGCCGCCGCTTTCGCAGCGCATCAAGGACTTGGAGAAAGAGCTGGGGGTGGTGCTTTTTCATCGGAGGCGTACCGGTGTGGAGCTGTCCGAGGCCGGAGCTCTGCTGTTGGAGCATGCGCGTGGGGTGCTGGATCACGTGGCCATGGCGCAGGAGTCCATGCGGCGGATCCGGCCAGGCGCGTCGGGCATCCTGCAGGTGGCCGTGCCGCCGGACACGAACCCTGTTGCGCTGTCCACCATGGTCTCTTCGTTTGCTGCGTCTGCCCCTGACGTTCTGCTGAATTTGCACGAGCTCACCACCGTTGAGCAGGTTGAGCGACTGCGCGACGGCGAACTGGACGTTGCGGTGGTCCGTCACCCTTTGAGCAGCGTGGGTTTTGAGTCGGGGCCGCTGTATTCGCGGGCTCTTGGCGTGGTTCTGAATGCTTCGCATCCGTTGGCTTTATTGGATGCTGTGCCGCTGGGTGACCTGGCCGGGAATCCGTTGATCATCTTCCCGCGGCATATGGCCCCCACGTTGTACGACTCGTTCCTGCACACGTGCCGGGATGCCGGGTATTTGCCGGCGGCTATCGTTCACGCGCGGAATCAGCACTTCACGCACGGACTGATCATGGCCGGCCGTGGTGTGCACTTCAACGAGGAGCCGTGGACACCGTTGCCTTCGGGGATCGTGTGGCGGCCACTGGTTGGCGATCCGTTGGCTTGGCGGACGTCGGCGCTGTGGTTGAAGAGCAGGCGGTCGGCGGAGACGGACGCGTTTGTTGTGGCCGTCGGGGCGGGGCTGGAGGCGGGTGGGCACGGGTAATGGACTGCGTTTGCAGGCTGCCCCTTGATGGTCTTCGCCCCTGAAGCGTAACCTGCACGCAAGAAGCGGAGATTGCAAGATTGTTCTAGGAGCGCGGCATGAATGTGCTGAGCCAGATACTCGCCGGATCCACCGGTCTGGCGCTGATAAGCGTTGGCATCCTGGAGATCTTCTTCCATGGCGATCAACGGTTCCACCGGATCTTCCTGATCAGGCCGGACGACGTGCGCGCAGTGCGGATGTGGGCGATGAATGTTGGCGCCTACAACATCTCTTTCGGCTTAGGCATCGCAGTGGGCCTGTGGCTGGTGAACCTCTCGGGCAATCCCGCCGGCGGGTCGGCAATCGTTATCTTCTGCTGCGCGTGCCACGTCTTCCTCGGTTTCTGGCTGTGGGTCACAGAGAAGCGCCTTCTGGTCAGCGCCATCGGCCAGGCGCTCTTCCCGGCGCTGGTAATCGTCTTCTACGTTCTCTTTCACTAGGGGTGGTGGTCGGCGGTAATGCCCGCAGACCACCAGATCGCCCAAAAAATACATGCCTCCACCGGGTCCGGCAGCGACCACGCCAGAGACCCCGTAGACCTGCAACTCCTCGGGGCACGGGAGCATCTTGACCTGACAATGGTTCGGGCCACGTGCGTTCGTCTTTTCGACTACCGAAGGGTTCATGTTTGGCCTCCGGATGTTGTCGAGGCTGGCCGGTCATGACTCGACTATCCGCCAGCCACCTGCCCCGCCGGACTTTGACGCAATGACATCAATGCGAGCGCGTACAGCAAGCCGCGGGCCACACCGAACAACCACGGGAACGGTAGGTCGAAGCCCAACCAGAAAACCGCTTCCAAAGGCAGCAGGGCCAACCCAAGAATCAGCCCGGATCTACGCCCCTTCCATGACAGCCAAGCCGCCCACGCCGCCGCGAGGACCACGACGAGGAATGCCATTAGCAGGGTCACGAAGACCGATGGCTCGACGCCGTCCCACGGCCCTGCATACAGCGGGAACAGGTCCATGAACATCGGGAGGTAGCCGTTTTGGAGGAGATGGATGCTGACTGGGATGGCTGGAATCCCGAACGCCGCAGCGTAGATCCAGGTCAGCACGGCCGCCACTCGCGCTTTCTGCATAGCCTTCCTCATTCCGCCCCGCCCACGGCATTTCCGCTTGCCAATGGAACGGATAGAACCAGTGTGGAGCAGGGCGTTCATCAGTGGAAGTGGCTCACAGCCTCTCCCATTTCCCTGACGAAGGACGGAACCGTCGTCACCGTGCTCCTGTTTCGGGCCGACTCTTCGACGGCGGCCAGCACCCGCTGAATCTGCACCCCATCAGCGAACGACGGCGACGGCTGGCTTCCGTCGCGAACGGCAAGGAGGAAGTCGCGAACCTGGTGCGTGAACGTGTGCTCCCAGCCGATGATGTGCCCCTGCGGCCACCATGCTGCAGCGTAGGGATGCTCGGGCTCATTGACCAGAATCCGACGGAATCCCTGCTCCCGCACAGGAAGCGTCGCGTCCAGGAAACCGAGCTCATTCAGGTTCTCCAGGTCGAAAGTCAACGAGCCCAGCGACCCGTAGATTTCGATCTTGAGCGAGTTCTTCTTTCCCGTGGCCACACGGGACGCTTCCACTGAGGCACTGATGTTTCCTGTCATGCCAAGAGTCGCCCACGCGGCGTCGTCGACCGTTACTTTCTCCAAACCGCCGGCACCGGGGCGCTCGGCCACGAAAGTCCGCAGCGTTCCGGTCACCTCAGTAACCGTCTGGCCGGTGAGGTGCTGGACCTGGTCAATGGCGTGGGAGGCAATGTCCCCCAGCGCCCCGGAGCCGGCGGTCTCCTTCCGGAGCCGCCAACTCATGGGGGCGTCGACGTCGGAAAGCCAGTCCTGCAGGTAGGCGGCCCGGACGTGCCGCACAGTTCCGAGACGTCCTTCGGCAATCAGCTCCCGGGCCAATGCCAACGCAGGAACGCGGCGGTAGTTGAACCCGATCATCGACTGCACACCCTTGGCCCGCGCTGAAGCAGCCGCTTCCGCCATCAGCTCTGCCTCACCGACACTGTTGGCGAGCGGCTTCTCCACGAGCACATGCTTGCCCGCTTCCAAAGCGGCGATGGCGATCTCGGCGTGCATCCAGCCCGGCGCGCAGATATCAACAATGTCGATGTCATCCCGCAAGATCACGGAACGCCAGTCGGTATCGGATTCGGCCCAGCCATACTTGGCGGCTGCCTCGGCCACTGCCGAGGCGTCCCGGCCAACGAGCACTTTCTGCTCGAAGGCCGGGACGTCGAAGAAACTGGCCACATTCCGCCACGCATTCGAGTGGGCCTTCCCCATGAAGGCGTGTCCGATCGCGGCCACTCCTAGAGGACGGCCAGAGGGAAGAAGGGAACTGGTCATCGTCCTAAGCTTCCTCGAACCAGCCCCGCGCAGGGTTCGACACCTCGGGCGCCTCACGGAAGACACCCGGCTGGGCAACCCAGCCAACACCGTTGGCAATGACCTTCTGGATCTGCGGCTGGTGGTACACGGGGTATTCCTGGTCACCGGGGCTGAAGTAGAAGATCCGCCCCTTGCCGCGCGAGAACGTCACACCGGAGCGGAACACCTCTCCCCCGGTGAACGAACTGATGAAGATCAGGTCATCCGGCTCTGGAATGTCGAACAGTTCGCCATACATTTCCTGCTGGGGAATGACGATCGGGCTCTCAATGCCCGCCGCGATTGGGTGCGAAGGCTTGACCGTCCACACGAGCTCACGTTCGCCCTCGTTGCGCCACTTCAGCGAGCACGTGGTCCCCAGCAATCGAGTGAAGATCTTGGCGAAGTGCCCGGAGTGCAGAACCACCAAGCCCATGCCGCCCAGCACATGCCGCTGCACGCGTTCCACCACCTCGTCGCTGACTTCCTGATGCGCGATATGCCCCCACCACAGCAGCACATCGGTCTGCTCCAGGACTTCCTCGGAGAGGCCATGCTCTGGGTCAGCCAACGTGGCGGTGGAGATTTCGGAGTCGGGGTAGAAACCACGGAGCCCGGCAGCAATAGCGCCATGGATCCCCTCCGGGTACATCTCGCCGATGGTTGCAGGCTCGTTGCGGGCCTCGTGAACGGCCTCGTTCCAGACGACAATCTTCAATTTCGCATCAGACATTTCAGAGCACCACTTCACGTTGTTCGAGGGCGGATTTGTAGCAGGCATCAAGGACCAGCGCGCGGCTGAGGGCGAGGGATCCGTCGTGGCTTCCCCACACGGTCTCGCCACCGCGCACGGCGGCAATGAAATCGTCGACGACGGCCTGGTGGGCTCGCCCGGGTTCGGCCACCACTTCGAAGTCGGTGTTTTCGCCGTCCTTCTCGGTGAAGACATGGACGTCCGCCACCGGGTTCTCGGAGGCGCCGACCGAGCGCAAGTCCGCACCGCCGTCGGTCCCGTAAACGGTGAAGTCCATCAAGTCCCGCTCGTCGCGGTAGGTGGCCCATCCCGCTTCCAGGATCAGCGTGCCGCCACCTTCCAGCCGGATGAACGCCGAGGCGAAGTCTTCCACTTCAAACTTATGGCTTGAGTTCGACGCCGTGTACCGGGCGTTGCCGCCGAGGCCGCGCGGGCCGAGTTCGGAGTGGGTCGACGCCGAGACGGCCAGAACCTTGGGCTCGCCGAGGAGGTGCAGCGAGTAGTCCAGGACGTGCACGCCAATGTCAGCAAGCGGTCCGCCGCCAGCGAGTTCCGGGTTGGTAAACCAGCTGCCCAGCATCGGAATGCCCTGGCGCCGCAGCCAGGATGCCTTGGCGTAGTACGGGCGTCCCAGCGTGCCGGCGTCGATCACTTCCTTGAGCGCCTGGATGTCGCCGCGGCGTCGGTGGTTGAACGCGACATCCAGGACGCGGCCGGCCTTGCGGGCGGCGTCAACCATCTGTTGACCCTCGACGGCGTTGCGCGCCAACGGCTTTTCGCTCAGCACATGCAGTCCTCGCTCGAGCGACGCAATCGCGATGGGCGCGTGCAGGAACGTCGGCACGGCGACGCTGACGGCGTCGAGACCTTCAAGCTCGATCATGTCTTCCCAGCGGGCGAAGGCGTGGGGAATGCTGTATTCGTCCTTTAGCTGGGCAAGAAGGTCAGCTTCCATGCCAGCGACGGCGACAATCTCGACGCCGGGGATGGTGCTGTACGCCTTGAGGTGCTGCTGGCCGGCCCAACCGATGCCCACAACTCCCACCTTGAGGGTTGCGGACGGGGCCTGCTGCTGAATGCTCACGTTGTTCCTGTTCTTTCTTTGGTTACTTCGGATGGCTGAAAGTGGGGTTAGCCCTTGACCGCACCGGCCGTCATGCCGGAAACGATGCGCTTCTGGCACAGCAGCACCAGGATCACTAGCGGCACGGTAATGATCACCGACGCGGCGCTGATGGTGCCAAGGGGTTGGTCGAACTCGCTGGTTCCGCTGAAGAACGCAATCGCGACCGGGACCGGGCGGGCTTCGGGCGAGGTGGTCAGGGTGACGGCCAGGAGGAATTCGTTCCAGACCGAGATAAACACCAGGATCGCCGTCGTTGCCAGGCCTGGAACAGCCAGCGGCAGGATCACCTTGCGGAAGGCGACAAACGGCGTGGCGCCATCCATGTACGCGGATTCCTCGAGCTCACGCGGGATCTCCTTGAAGAACGACGTCAGAGTGTAGATCGCCAGCGGCAACGCGAACGTCAGCTTGGGAATGATGAGGCCAAGCAAAGTGTCGTACAGGCCGATCTCGCGCCAGATGGAGAACATCGGGGCCGCGATGGCGATTGCCGGGAACGTGGTGACCGAGAGGATGAGCGTCAGGATCATCGCCTTGCGGCGCATCTTCAGCCGGGCCAGCGCATACGCGGCGAACGACGCGAAGACCAGCGCCACTGTTGTAGTCACGACGGCGATAATCACCGAGTTGCGCAGGGCCAGGAGGAACTCGGGGTTCTGGAAGACCACCAGATAGTTCTCGAGGGTCGGCTGGCTCGGGAAGAGCTCGCCTTGGGACAGGCTCGCACCCTTCTTGAGGGAGGTGTTGACCAACCAGTAGAACGGTATGAGTGAGAAAGCCATGACGGCCACCACGAACACCCATACCAGGGGATGCAGTTTCGATTCTCCACGCAACCGACGCTTTGGCGCCTTGGGGCGCGTGGCGAGTTCCGCCGTCGGGCGTTCAGCAATCAGCGTGCTCATTGTTCCTCCTTCGCGACGTCGCGGATGTTGCCGCCGGCGAAGCGGACGTAGATGACCGAGACCACCATGACGGTGAGGAAGGTCAGGATGGACAGCGCCGATCCTTCGCCCACCAGCCGGTTTTCGCGCAGCTGGGTGTAGGCGAGCATGGACATGGATTCGGTGCCGTTGGCGCCGCGGGTGAGGACGAACGGCAGGTCGAAGACGCGGAGGGCATCCATGGTGCGGAAGATCGCGGCGAGGACGATCGCCGGGCGCAGGAGCGGCAGGGTGATGTTCACGAAGGTCTGCCATTTGCTGGCGCCGTCGAGCTCCGCGGCCTCGTACGTTTCGGCGGAGATGACCTGCAGGCCGGCCAGGATGATGAGCGCCGCGAACGGGGTCGTCTTCCAGACGTCGGCCATGACGATCACGGCCATCGCGTAGCCGTGCTCACCGAGCCAGACGACGTCGCCGCCCGGCAGCCCCAGCGTGGAGAGGACGTTGGTGACCAGGCCCATGTTTGGCTGGAACATCGTTTGCCAGGTGATGGCGCTGACCACGGTGATGATCGCGTACGGCAGCAGAACCACGGTGCGTAGGACGGCGCGGCCCTTGAACGCTAGGTTGAGCAGCAGTGCCATGGCCGTGCCGAGGATGAGTTCCAGACTGACGGAAAGGCCGGCGAACAAGAACGTCTGGCCGAACGCTGCCCACCACTCTTGGCTTGCCAGGGCGTTGATGTAGTTTTCCAGACCGACGAAACGGGACAGACCGGCCGTGCGGACGCTGTACTGGTTCAGCGAGAGCCAGATCGCGTAGCCGATGGGGACCGCCGCAACCAGGGCCATGATCACCAGTGACGGGGCAGTCATGCGGAACGCGAGCTTGCGTTCGGCGCGGTCGCGGCCGCTTGTTTTTGCCGGGCCGCGGCTTGGCGGGATTGTTTTGATGGCCATGACTAGAAGCTCGCCTTGGCGGCGGTGATTTCCTCGGCCATCTTCTGCACGGCTTCCTCGGTGGAGGCGGTGCCAGAGAGGACGGCGTAGACGTTCTTGTAGATCGCCTGGCTGATCTGCGGGTAGACCGGGGAGATCGGGCGCGGCTTGGCACCCTTCACGGAGGCGAGGAGTTCCGTGGCGAACGGCATCTTCTGCAGTACCGTCGGATCGGAGTAGACAGCTTCGTTGACCGGGGCCTGCGAGTAGTCCATGGCCACGTGCTTCTGCCACTCCGGGCTGGTGGCGTAGTCGATGAACGCGACAGCCCCGGCCTGGTTGGTGGAGTGGGCCGAGATTGCCAGGTTCCAACCGCCCAGCACGCCGGAGGCCTTGCCGCCTTCCCATGCCGGCAGGGGTGCGACCCCGAAGCTGGACGCCAGTGGTGTCGCGTTCAACAGCCGGTACACGTGCGGCCAGTTGCGCTGGTATCCGAAGTCGCCGGACTCGAAGGCGAGTCGGGCCGGGTCTTCGTTGTAGGTGAGGACGGCGCGGTCGGCTGAGCCGTTCTTCAGGCCGTCGACCATGAAGTTGAGGACGTCGCGGGTTTCCTTGGAGTCGATTTTGACGTCACCTTGGTCGTTGAGGACTTCGCCGCCCGCGCTGTAGAGCATTTCGAGGAAGTTCACCGTGAGGCCCTCGTACTGCTTGCCCTGGTAGACGTACCCATTGCCGGGAGCTTTGGCGGCTTCTGCGTAGAGCTGCTGCCAGGACTCGGGCTTGGCCACCTTGTCCTTCTGGTAGTAGATCAATCCGGCGTTGGTGAAGAACGGCGAGCCCCAGTACTTGTCCTGGTACTTGGTGGTTTCCACAGTGGAGGGGATGAGCCGATCCTTGTTGGCTTCTACCAGCTTGGTCTGGTCCAGCAGCCAGCCCTGGGAGGCGAACTCGGAGGTCCAGATAACGTCTGTTACGAAGAGGTCGCACTCGGTGGACTTGCCTTCGAGCCGCTGCACGATCTGCGTGCGTGCCTCATCCGTGGTAGCGCCGATCTCCGTGTACTTGGCCGTGACCTTGCCGTTCGCCTTGGTGAACGCCTCCGCCGTGCCCTTGTAGATACCGCTCGCGTCCTTGACGCCGCAGATGTTGACGGCACCGCTGGCATTAGCGCCCGACGCCGGATCGGCAGCTGCCGCTTGCTCGGCACCTTGGGGTGCTGCTCCCCCGCCGCACGCGCTGAGGAGGAAGGCTGCGGCTGCGATGGCGGCTGACGCGAGGGCTTTTCGGTTACGGGGCGTTGCTTGGTTCTGGCTCTGGAGCGGGGAAGCAGGTCGGTTCGAGTCCACAAGTGGCTCCTTTGGGGTCTGTGGGCGGTGGCGTTCAGTGCGCGTTCTGGCTGGCCCGCGTGCTGAGGGTGGCTTCTTTGCCGGTGGTTCTTATGATCCGTGGAATCGATTCCAAATGTGTTCAAAAGAATCGGCCTTTGCGGCCGTGGAATCGATTCCAAAATAGTGTGACAGGGGCCACTGAGGACTGTCAACCCTCTTTATTTGGTGGAGTCCCTGATGACGAGTTCGTGCGGGAGGAAGGTTCTTCCCTTGCGATGTGAGCCTTCGACAGTCATGCGATCGAGGAGCTCAGCGAAGGCTACACGGCCCATTTCGTAGGCCGGCTGCCTTACTGTGGTCAGTTCTGGGACGCACATTTCTGCCTGGGCCGAGTCGTCGAAACCAGCTAGGGCAATGTCTTGTGGAACTCTGAGTCCGGCATCCGTAAGTTCCCGAACGCACCCGGCAGCGACCACGTCGGTCCCGCAGAAAACGGCGTCCGGGCGGTCTTTTGCTTTGAGAAGCTTCTTGGCGAGCGTACGGCCGGCGTGGAAGCCGAAGTTGCCCTCACCGAACAGGACCTGGTCTGGTTCTAAGCCCGCTTCCGTGAGTGCATGGCGGAAGCCCTCTTCACGGAGCCGGCCCGAGCGGGCACCCCTGTGGGCGAGCATGGCCAGCTTCTTGGCACCCGTGTCGATCAGGTGTTTGGTGATGTCGTAGGCGGCCTGGCGGTCGTCGATGGAAACCCCGAATGCTGCCTCGGCATCGACAATTTCACAGACCTGGATCACGCTCATTTGCTCGGCAACTGTGTTGACGTCGTCGTCCGGCATTGTGGGCGAAAAGATGACCAATCCATCCACAGACCCGTTGCGCAGCATGTCCACAAGCTGCTGCTCGCGGTCGAGGTCACCGTCGGTCGCTGCGATGAGGCTGACATAGCCCGAGTCGGCCGCAGCGTCCCCAACGCCCCGGAAGACTTCACTGATTACGAGCGAGTCCAGGTTCTTGGCGAGTGCCAGGACTCGCATGGTCCTGTCACGGCGCAGATCCCGCGCAGAGGCCAACGGGCGATAGCTGAGCTGGCGGATTGCCGCGTTGACCTTCTCCTTGGCCGCCGCGCTGACAGCCGAGCTCCCGTTCAAGACGCGGGAAACCGTCCCCACGGACACACCCGCCGTTTTGGCGACGTCCTGAACAGTCGGCCGAGCCATTAGTTTGTCCTTCCGCGAGCAGTGCCCGCGCACTCTACACCAAAGCGCCTTGCGCCCCTATCGCGGGACCTTCAGCTTAGCTGCCTATCCGGCTATGGAGTTGGGCAACAGGAAAGAGGCCCGCCGCCCAGCCCTTGAAAACCTAGAGGGTAAGCTTGTGACATTTGCACGAAATGGATGTCGCATCGCGCTTTTCAATCCAAGTTCGACATTCTGAACAGTGAACAGACTCGTGAAGTCTTAATGCTGCCTCACCAAAATCAGAGACGTCACGCCATGAAATGCCAGCTGCCCAACTGTTGTAGTGTCCACCAAGCAGATTCCTTAAAGCTATGTTCTTGTTGACGTCTTCCACCAAGACCTTAACAAGAGTCGACTTTTTTAGGACCTTTGCGACACCACTCCACAAATCATTCAGGGTATAGCGATCGTCCTTGCGTCGAATAATGCTCGCTTGGACGCGCCAACTCAACTCCTGACAGACTTGCTCCAAGAGAAGACCGGTAGCTGACGCACTCGCCAACGGGTCGGACCGGTCCAAGGCGTTACGGAGCGAAGATACAGTAGTCCAGGTTGAATCAGATATATAGATCCCGCCATCGAATGACCAGCGTGTAATATGTCGTTCAAGCACCGGAACTCCACGATTATTAAACAGGGGACGAAGCTGATTAAGCCATGATCGGTCATGGCCGGTGATTATTATCTGCCATCCCTTAAATTCTTCCAGTACGTAGTCCATCACCTCAACACGTACTGTTGAATCAACACTCTGCAACACATCATCCAGTATTAAAATTTTTGCTTGGCCGTAGTCGCCGGCCTTCTTTGTTACAGAGAGAAAAAACAATAGGGCAATCAGATCTTTATATGCCTCGCTGAAGACTTGCTGAGGAAAGGCAGTCTTGCCATTCTTAAAAGTAACCAACACGTCAAGGCTAACTGGCCCTGATTTTGCCACTAGAACCTGGATAGAGTCCACATGATCGGCTTTAGTAAGTCGCTGAAAACTCGCTGTCAAGTCATCCGTAACAGAATGCAGAACCGGCGCGATCCGAGAGAGCTGGTCTCTATAAAGAATCGGATTGAGATTTTCAATACCGCGCTCTAAGGTTTTCTTGATCTTCGATAGACGACCGTGGATATCCTTAAGGGACGATATGAGTTCACGAACCACCGGCGCTGCCCAAGCTAAAGGATCGCTGTTATCCGTTCTCCGGCGTTTGGCTTGCCTAATCTTATTTTGAAGAAAATTCTCAAAATGCGTTTGATTTGTGAAGTTCACCTTTGACGCAGGGTAGTGCTCTAATAACTCTTCGGCGGTTTTATCACGCAGGAGTCTAAGCGTAAAACGCTCCTCCTCCAACATGCGCAGTTGTTCATCAGGACGCAGTCCAAGAGTCCCGCCAGCAGAGGGAAAGTAATCAAAGAAGATCATACTTCTGGAAAGTGTTTCAGTGTCAAGAAAACGAAGAATATCGGCGCGCCGAATAGCTAATGGGGCGATTCTAAAGCCGGGCCGTATAGCCACGCTTGATGTAACGTCACGCCCCACGTCATTGGATTTCAGTTGTCGTTCCACACTCGTGCCGTCTGTAAGCTGGACAGTCGCACTTGCCATCGGGACAGCTAAGTTCTTGACAGACGGTCGGAGGCCGCTGTTGAAGTCTGCTGAACGGTCAACCCGACCTTGCAACGCGAACTCGATACCGTCAATGACTGTCGACTTTCCGACTCCATTATCCCCCCAGAGAAGCAAGCACACAGGCTTGTCGTGCATGGCTAAATCCACACTAATTTCCTCGGGCGCTCCCCTGAAGCCTTGAACAGTTACCTTCCGCAGCAGCACCTTTGAATCAGCTTTGTCGTATTCAGGAATGGTGCCATCTGGAGCGCCGGCATGCTCTGCCATTGATGCGAGCGCCGCGGCAGCATTCAGGCCCACTGGGGGCACCGAGACATCAGCGACCAGACGCTGTAGGAACGGCGTCGTGTGATACTCCGTTTCTTGGTGAATAACTTCGAGGAGCTCGATCCACCGATCGTCGTCAATTCCGACTACGGTTGAAACCGTTGTATTTGACGATTTCTTCGCATTTTGGTTGATGAAGCTTAGGAGATACTTCGGAACGGGCTCAATACCCAGCAGTAGTTCACTGATCATGACCCGGAGCGTGTCCCTACGATGCCGTAGGTTCCGGTCTGCGAAACCTCTGATAAGGCTTGATGTAGCCACAACGGCTTTTTTGTACGTCTTGAAGTCACGAGAATGCGAATAGAGAGCGCATTCCTTATTCGCAATGGCCGTCGAGATCGCAGCAATAGTCGCGCCTTCGCCTCCGGATGTCGTTTTATTCATACGTAGGCTATATAGTGAATCCAATTTCAGGCGCATCAGCTTTCTCAGCTCGTCCTGGGATACAGTTTCCTGCGCGTAGAATGCTCTATTTATTTCGCGCAAAGCCTGAACTGCAGTTGGTTTAGTAGAGTCGGTCAAATCTTCCCTTTAAATCTATCGTCGGCTATACTTCGGCGCACACTGGGACACAGGTGTGCGTTACGAATATGGGGCGAAGTGATGGAGCCACACAGTCTCTTATTCAAGACATTAGTCTAGTCTCAACTCATAGCGAACAACGCCCCTTCTCAAGGCTTTCCTAGCGCGGTCGCCACTTCTTTGGGAGTGTGAACCTGCACTTCGTCCACCGCGATAGCGCTCGCACCTTCGACGACGAAAGCGAAATCATGATTCTTGGACGGGTTTCATCGATGGCACCCCTAAACCGCATAGAACTCTCCACGGCTCAGATATAGGAACTCAAGTATTCATCTGGAGGAGCGGGTTACCGCCACTTCTTACACCTCGCCCCCGCTTCGGACGCATATGAGCCCTCGCCAGCACAAGGGTTCCACCCTTGTTGACATCCCTCGCTTCCGCCCACCAGCACGAGTGTCCTTTGGGACGACCCGGCGTACAAAGTAGGCAGTCACGTGCGTCGCCTCTTGGCAATCGGCTCGAGCAGCACGGATCCGAAGCGGCAGTACAGTATCTGGATCCAGCCTACCCACGAATTACAAAGCATCATGAGTGCCAACAACCAGCGATATGGGATAGCTCCGGCAGTTCAACTTCAGTCACCAACAACAAGTGCCCACCAGCACCTAGCTGAAGTAGGCATAACGCGAACCCCGATGCGGCGGTCCCCATATCCCGAACAGCGGAGATCGAAGGTCGCAGGATAGCCAAGGCTGGCAACATTGGGCTCAATAGGCGGCTACGCTGGCCGGGACACCAAAAGGTTGACATGTTCTTTCGCCCGATCATTCAACAGTGGACTCCGCAGGGGCCCCATCCTGGTATCCCATCCCCACCCCCCGTGATGACTCATGTCAAGATGCTCGCGAAAGTGTTGTGCGTGCCTCAGCTATTTCTGCTCGCGTGATTGAGGCTTCCAGAGCCTGTGTTTTCGCGGCGGCGAGGGCGATGACCTGGGTTTGGATTCTGGTGATGCCGCGGGTGAGTTCGGCCGGGTTGGTGGTCGCCATTAGTTCGGCAAGTTCGGTCGCTTTGGCCTCGGTGAGGATCCCGGAGTCGATGACGCGGTGGTATGGGGTCCGTGGTTTGTCATAGATCCGGGTCTTTTGCCGTATTTGTTTGAGCGCCAGCCGATGGCTTTGGTGGTCGCGGTAAAGAGGTTGAGGCGGATTCGGACCAAGGCGTAGAGGGCGTTGAGGAGCTTCAGTTCGGCCGCCGTGTCGTACCGGTAGTGGAAGGCGTGCCGGCGCACGACGTCACCGTTTTTCTGCTCGACGTGAGCGTTGTCGTTGGACTTATACGGCCGTGCACGGGTGAAGTAGATGTCCTTCTTCCCGGCCCACTCGATCATGGCGTAGTTGATGAATTCCCCGCCGTTGTCGGTATCGAGCCCCACCAAGGGAAACGGTAGTCGTGCCACGACCTCATCCATGGCCGCAAGAATCCAGACGTGCGCCCCGTTTCGGACGGCCACGTTCTCGGTCCAGCCGGTGAACACGTCCGTGGCCGTCAGGGTTCGTGCGAATTCCCCGGTCAGGTGGGGCCGCAATGGACGACCAGGTCCGCCTCGATGAAACCGGGGAGCTGTTCGTGCTCGTCGCCGGCCTTACGGACCGTGATCGAATTACGCAGCAGTGGCCCGTCCTTCGTCGCGGAGGGCCCTTTGGGTTTGTCCGCGTCCTTGGTGGGTTTGAGGAGCCGGTCGATCGTGGCCCCGGAGACCTGCATCAACTGCACTCTGACAGCCGGTGTCAGTCTCTTGGCGTCGAGTTCACCAAACGCTTCGAGCTTGGGTAGCCACAGGTCCATGGTCGCGGCCAGATATTCGGGGTTCGAGGATCGCTCGATTACAGTAAGGCTGCAATCATCGCTGCCAGACGATCCCAAGAATGATGCTGCCATTTTCAACCGCCCCGTTTATCGGCGCTCCTTCTGGCATAGCGACCCAGCCGCTAGGGGCGTATCTCAGGGAAAGCTCGCATGCGGTCGATCCAGGGTGTGCCTAAGCTCTTACCGATGTCGGTCCAGTCATGGCCTTAGTAGCGGGCCAGGCGAATCGAAGCTGCTACCTCTCGGCGTGCTTGTTCTGCCCTGTCGGCCTTGTCCCTGACTAGGGCAAAGGGGTCGTTCAAGTAGCCCAGGCCGAACATTCCTTCGTTGCATGGGTCCTCAAAAGCGTCTCCCAGGTGCCTGTAGCTGGTGACAGCTCTGAGGCTTGTTCGGAGTTTAGTCCGTCGAAATCGTTGCTGTTGTCCGGGCCTGTGTATGGGTGTTTTCTCATGCCACCTGCATTCAGAATCCCGTATGTTAGAGACATACAAGGTCACTGGTCTTCATCGAGGATCGAGCGCCTTTCCGAGAGCAGCCAAATAATAGAGGTCGTTTTTCTTGGCCTCGTTAGCTGCGCGTAATGACTTGACGACTGGTGGAGCGAATCCTGCCGCGGCTGTGGTGACGGCCGCTGCGGTGGTGACCACTTCATTCAAACCAATATTTGGTCCTTGGAAGTGAATCAACGCTGCCGCCGTCTCTGCTACCAGTGGTTTGGCAACAGAAAAACCTTCCCACAGTGTTTCTCGCGCGATAGCTGCGCCGCCCACGCGCCGTTGCAGATCCACAACCGAAGGTTGGACCTCTTCAAGCCAGAGGTCGTCGAGTTCGTGCTCTAGAGAGGTGCTGAAGGGACCTGACTTGAGTTTTTGCGAGTAATCCTTGACCGCCCTGCGGTACCGCCCAAGCGGTTCGTCCAGCTGCGCCCGTGCTTCCAGGACGTGACCTACGCTTACGGTCGGAAACGCCGGAAGGCGCGCGATCAAGCCGGTTCCGGTGCCGGCCTTGACCGAACGTGCCACGCCTGTGGGGGACTCCTCGATCATTCCCTCTTCGATCATCCGCCTCACGATCGAGCTCATCTCTTCATCAAGCAGAAGAGCGCTGCCTCTGTCTAAGACGCCTTGAAGCATCTCTCCGTACACCTTGCCCAAGTCGTCTGGAGCGCCATTAAGCAGACCATTGGTCACAGAATGGTTGATCGACAGGAGACCTGAGGAGAGAGCTTCATCGATTTCCGGGTGTCCAGCGTCCAGGAGTTGCTTCTCAATAGGCTGGGTCCCGTGATCGGCAAAGAGTTCATTGAAGTGGGTGGCAAGGGCCTCGTTGCCGGCGAGCTCTGCCGGCGGAAGATTCCGCTTTTCCGTTCTGTTCATTTGCTGAAAACTTTTGAGCTGGTTCAGCATTGCCCGGATGCCAGAGACGTCCATTCCTTGGGATAGATGGCGGAGCTCCTTATCACCCAACCCGCTGAGCAGTGACACATAGGCGGCAGCACCGCTATCAAGTAGTTCATCAAGTCCCGACATCATGCTTGCTGCGGGACTGATCAGCTCCACGTGGTCTGCGTAAAGTAGCGCGGCTCTGACGAGATGAAGATCGGACGCTAGCGTTACCCCCGCGGGGCCTGTTGTTGGTGTGGTGGCGATGACGATCCGGAGAGCACCATCAGTAATTGAGGCAGCAAACTTTGACCGTAATCGCCTGTTTGCCCGCCTGGAGGGCTTTCCCATACAACACCCCAATCGTTCCGAGTCCTTTGTGCATCCTGCCACACATTGAATCCTGCGCTGCGGGTCGAATCATGGTGATCTCATCGGCAGGGGGCCCAGATGACATCGTTCAACTCGCCGTAGAGATTCCCGTACCAGCACCTCCGAGAAACTGATCTCGCTCTGACTAGAAAATCCCCTCCCCCCGCCGTTACTGAGACACTTCACGGCAAGACGACTTAGTGTGACCCTCAAACGCCCAGAAACCGTCGCATCCCGGACTACCGCACCCGCCCCAGCACTGCCTCAAGAAGCATTAGTTTTTCAAGACACAACTTTTCGCTGATGAACAGACTCGATGGAGTGGAGCGAAGTCACGTGTCGTTCAATGACGACTTATTGGGCAGAGCATGCCCTGACGATGCGTAGCGAATGGAGACGCAATGTCAGGATGGAGCCGTGGGAACTATGATCTCGCTGGCACTGAACGGCATCGAAATTGACTGGGGCAAGAACCGGTACTGGAGTGGCCATCATTGGCTTTTCCCGCCAGGGAGCATCACTGAGATTGAGTACCTGTACGCCGGGGGGATTTCAGAGAGAAAGCCAGGATTCCAGACAACCTTGAACGAGTCCTACTTCCGACTATGTCATCTCGGTTACTCGCAGCAGGAGACGAAGACGAAGTTCGAGGCTGCTGTGGCGCGTTGGAACCGCACAGCAGACTTACGCCTCTCTTTCGAGGACTTCCGGAGCGTTCTTGCTGGAGTCGACTTCGCCTCGCTCACGTCGAAGGACCTGGAACCGTACGTCTGGGACTTTAGAGGGTTCTTATTGAACCTTCTCTCGCCATGGGACAGGGAGTATGCATCTCTCGAAGACTTCATTCGAGGCCTGGACGTAGCGCTCACCCTCCGGGTCCTTGCCGAGCGCGTCGAGAACCGTTCATTGCCGCTCCGTTGGCATCATCAGGATCTAGTGGACAGCGGTTGGGTATCACTCGACGACCTGACTGACATTGACCGACCTACCTACATCGTCAACCACACAGTGCTGTACGGACGCCTGCAGGACTACGCCGGTGCCACCAGAGTGGGCGCATTCGACAATTGGCTTGCAAACCGCCATCTCGCTCGCGCAACGTACTACACCGAAATAAGGCCGGACAGCACCCTGGCTGTAAAAAAGACGACCCTGCCCACCGCTGTTCGCAACATGATCCATCACCCGGAGAACCCACACAACCTGCTGTCTGATGACAACCTCCGAGACAGCGTCGAACTTCTTTTGGGGCTTGTGAAACTTCTTTCTACCCCACTTCCCGGCCTTGCTTAGTTCAGCACCACCCCGCATGGACATGTTTGTTCATTCAAACGGCGGCAGTCGCATGAGCTAGAGTCACAGCCAGAGGGGGCTAATTCTGTCGCCCCAGTTGGTATTTGCAGGAACGAGTGTTTCTGCCGAGTTTCCCGGAGGCGTCTTAAAATGACTTCCCATGATGCGTCCTCTAGCGCCATCGGGTACCTCTATCAGACGGATTGGGCCCTTTTAGAGCTCCTGAGAGGAGCTCGGGACCGTCCGGACCAAGCAATGACCATCGAACTTTTCGACGACGTCGCTTGGGAAAAGAATGGCGAAGTGGAGGAACTGCTCCAACTGAAGCATCATCAGCAGTCGGCGGGGAGTCTCTCTGACATGAGCGTTGACTTATGGAAGACACTCAAAGTTTGGCTCGATACCCCGGCTTTCGTGGACGTCGGGGGGCCCCTTCTCACGTTGCTGACTACGAGCGACTGCGGGATTGGAACGGCAGCCTCTCACCTCGGCCCAGGCAGCGATAGAGATCCAGGGCGCGCTTTGGAGCTTCTAAATACAGCAGCGGCCGCATCAACATCATCTACTACTGAGGCAGCACGTCTGAAGTGGATTGAGACACCGCTTTCATCACGAATCTCGATGGTTGAGAGGATTCGTGTCTTGGGAGGCGCGATCCGTATCGATGACGTTGAAAGCCACGTCAGAAGTGAAATTAGTTGGGCACTCCCTATAGGCCAAGAACCGACCTTCCTGGGCCTTCTCTGGCAATGGTGGCGACGCGTCGCCTTAGACCTGCTCCAGAAGAGGCGAGAGCGGGTGGACGTCCTAGAGGCACAGCAGCAGGTTCAAGTCATTCGAGACATGTTCGTACCGGACAATCTGCCGACCCTGGTTGAACTAAGCCAGATTGACGAGGAGACACTTGTGCAAAGCCACGATGCACATATCTTCGTGCATCAACTTCGTTGGGTGAATGTCGGGACAACGCACCTTCGTAAAGCGGTCGGCGACTACTATCGGGCCGTGACCCAGACGACGGAGTGGATTGACCGCTCGCTCATCGGGCTAAACGAGCTTGGTACTTTCGAAGATAACCTCGTGGACGAGTGGGAGCGCGCCTACGCGGACATGATGGAGGACCTAGATTCAGATGCCGACCAAGCCTCGCGCCAAACCGTCGGGCGGGAGCTCTGGCGTACGCTTCGGGACTCGACGGCAGTGGCAGTCCGCAGCCGTTACACGGATACCTTCTTCGCCCGCGGCAAGCGACATGAATTGGCTGACAGACACCTGATCGGTTGGCATCCAGATTTTGAGGACCGGGTGCAGACTCTCCTCGCGGGGAGGCTCCCTGATGGCCAATAGCCTTCCCGGACTCAGCGAATGGGATTCCCGGTCTCCCGTCGTAGCAACAATGCTCAACCCTGCCTTGTTTGCAGCCATATTCGCTGCCTCTGCCGAAGAGTACGAACGGCGCGCCGGCAAGAGTATGCCGTGGGAACTGGTTTTCATCATTGCTCCACTCGTCCTGCACCACGACACCCGTGCTGCTCTGCCCCGGACAACGGCTTCGCATCTGTCAGCCTGGATTGCGAATCATCCAACTATCCACGCTGGGTTTCCAGAACGGGCCAAAACGATGGTCCCCCATGTTAAGGAAGGGCTTCGATTTGCGCTGAGAGAGGGCGTTATCGATGTCGACGAAGCTGGTTTTTTTAAGGGCTCTCTGCCGGCGAAAGCCCGGCCCGCCAATACTGGCGACGTAAGAGATATTGTCAGAGCTGCGGCGTTTCTGGGGAGATGGCTCACAAAGATCGAAAGGTCATCTACGGTATACGGCTATTTCGGCGTGACACCATAAGACCGTGCAGCTACTGAATATCACCCTTTACAACCACGATGGCCGTGAGCGATCCGTCAGGTTCAAGCCGGGCTCACTCAACATCGTGACTGGCGAGTCCCGAACGGGCAAAAGCGCTCTCTTGACGATCGTCGACTATTGTTTGGGACGCGATGGCGCCAAAGTTCCCGCTGGACCGATTTCCAACACGGTGGCTTGGTTTGGCACTTTATGGCAGTTGGGACCTGGATCACGGGCATTTTTGGCACGTCCTTCGATGAAGGCAACCGCTTCCTCGAATTCGCGTGCCATGCTTGAGTTTGGCGGAGACGATCTCGATGGCTTTCAGCTTCGTGATCTTGAAGTCAATACTGATTCCGATGCCCTTCGGTCCCAGGTGGGGCTTCGGATCGGTATGCCGGAGGTTCGTTTCGAACCATCCCAGTATTCGACACGGTCTCCTTACTCCATCGGGCTCGGCAGCGCTGCCCTTTTTTGCTTTCAAGGTCAAGATGAAATAGCCAGCAGGAGTCTGCTTTTTCACCGACAGGCTGAGAGAGGAATTGACCAGACGCTCAAGGATGCCCTGCCGTTTTTCTTGGGAGCTTTGCAGGAAGACCAAGCCGCCAAGCGCGCTCAACTTCGCGATGCTCGTAGAGAATTACGAAGGGCAGAACTAACGTTGACCGACGCTGAGTCTAGTGCGCAGACGACGGACATCACTCTGCAGGCACTCCTCTCTGAAGCGCACTCAGCAGGGATGACTGACAGCCCATCAGCTCCAGATATACAAACTACGGTCGCCGTTCTCAGTAGCATTCGGTTTTCAGGGTCCAAAGATCTAGATCGAAATTCCGACGTTCGGTCCCAGGATGCACGGCGTGAAATTGAAGGACAAAGGACTGAGCTGCGACAACAGATGAAGCAACTGTTGTCGGAACGTGAGCTCCTACTCGACTTCCGCAGCGGCGAAGGAAGTTACCAGCGGTCCGTGGCTCTACAGACAGGGCGAATGACCAGTCTGGATCTCTTACGGGCCGGACACAAAGGCCCGCAGACCGACGAGGAGACAGATCACTGCCCCGTTTGCAGCCAGAAACTTGGAACTCCGGATCCCAAGGCGAGCCAACTGGAACAACGACTGGCTGAGCTTAGGAAGGAGCTAGTATCTCTGGCTGCCGCAGAACCGAACCGTCGGGCTGCCCTCATTCGTTTGGAGAATTCCGTTTCGGAGTTGCGCGTGCAACTCCAGGCACTGGATAGAGCATTGGAGACGGTGAATCTTCGCGGCAATGAAGCGAGAACGGTCAGTGACGCCGAGAGCCGCGATTTTATTCGCGGTCGCATAGATGCCATTCTCGGTCGACATTCCTACATCGACAATAACCATCTGGGCGTTCTCAAGCGACAAGCCGAAGCAGCAAGGGCGAGAATGATCGCTCTTGAGCAAGAGCTCGATGATGATGAGGCCCGTGAGCAGTTAACATCAAGATTGGTCGCCTTGGGCCGCGACATGACAGCATTCGCCGAGAAGCTGGCACTCGAACATGCTGAAAAAGGAGTCCGCCTCGATCTGGCCAAACTCACGGTCGTTGTCGACAGCGAAACCGGCCCAATACCTATGCACGGTATTGGCAGCGCAGCGAATTCGATCGGGTATCACCTCGTCACCCATCTGGCACTCCACAGGTTCTTTACCCGGCAAAACCGACCAGTTCCACGGTTTCTAATGCTTGATCAACCGACTCAGGCATACTACGAGTCGGAAGAAGAGAAGCGCTCAGGGAAGCCGTCCGACCGAACGGCCGTGCTGGCAATGTTCCGGCTCATGAAAGACATCGTTGAAGAACTCGCGCCCGATTTTCAAATCATTGTCAGCGATCACGCCGACCTTTCAGAAGAATGGTTTGCGGAGTCAGTTGTACACAACTGGAGGGACGACAAGCTTGTCCCTCTCAGCTGGCTCTAGGCCGTCGGGACAAAGACACATAGTGCCAGTGTTTCCTCCTTGGCTCACCGTTCGTACCCGCTCATTGCTGGTGCTGCTGGTTCAGGGCCGGCGATTGGGCTTTCGTTGCGGCAGCTCCTGGGGGCTGCAGAGCCCGGTTGTTGCGGGAATGATGCCTTCATGAGGCGTTGCATCTTCTCCAAGCGCGGATCACCTTCGGGAGCGGCGTCGGGCTGTGTTTGTCTTCCGGTTTTAATGCGTCGGCCATGAGCTGGTCGACGCGTTCCGTGTTGTCTTGGGCAGCCTTAAGCGCTGCGGCGTGCTTGAACGGTTCTGCAAGCGCCTTGTCCGCTTGCTCGATGCGGGTGAGGGCTTCTTGACGTCGTGTCTCGACGTCGGCAGCGAGCCGAGGCAACGAAGACACCCTGTTTTCGAGTTGCTTGATGGTGCCCACGTCAGCTGCCAGCAAGCCCTTGCGGGATATCTGTGTGGTCGCCCTGGGCACACCCTCGAGACGTACCTCTACCGCGGAGCGGTCGAGGTCCCGTCCGGGGACAGCTTGGCGCGGAGTTCGTGGCCTCCGAGAGTGGCGAGGGTACCCAGCTCGTCGTATCCGTAGAGGTTCATAACCGGTGTCCCTGCCGGCCGGCCCATGCTCGGAGTGCTTCGGCAGCGCCGGTACTGCCGTCCAGGGTCTACCCGCCGATGGTTGCTTTGAAAACATCCGCTGTCGTGTCCACGGTCCGCGCCGCAGCGGCGTGGATCAGTGGAAGGTCGTGGGCTGCCGCGTCGGCTGCGGCCTGTTCTCCGCGTTCGGCGTGGCTCACCGCTACCAGGTTCCGGTTGTACGCCCGGTCCAGGCGGGACAGGCGGGCCAGTTCCTGGTCCGCGACGGCCTTTCCAGGACCAGCGGGTTGCCGCTGGTGATGGCTTTGGCTTGGGCGAAGTTCAGGGTGTTATCCCCGATGCCAATGGCCAGGTCAAAGTGGCCCGTGGGCAGTGTCCGCGAAGGACTCCTCCCGGACAGTTGCCTCGAGGTAGAGGGCTTGGGAAATGGCGGAGATGGTGGGTCCAGCTCGACGCCGGTCATCTCAGCGGACTCGGGGGGAATCCGCTGAAGGTTCCGACTCCGGATCCCGGTTCCAGCACGTTGCCACCGTCGAATCCAAGTTCCTGCACGGCTGCCCACATGGCCTTCACCTAGGCGGCGTCGTTGTAATGAGCGTTGATGGTGGAGCGGCGGGCTGCGTCGTACTTGGCCTCGGTCAGGAGGCTCCAGGTGTTCACGATCCTCGGCCTTGTCTTCTTCCTTGGCCGCATCGAAGATTTGGAACACGGATTGCCGGTTTATCGTGGCCCCAGAGACCCGCATCAGCTGCACCCGGACGGGCGGTGTCAGCCGCTTGCTATCGAGTTCACCAAACGCTTCGAGCTTGGGTAGCCGCAGGTCCATGGTCGCGACCAGATATTTGCCCGAGGGCATCCCTGCCGGCCGCCACACACCGATCAAGACTTTAAGCGTGTCATACCCATAGGTTCGTCCCCGAGGCTTCCGTACCGCCACCCCCGCAGGGCCTTGCGCTTGCGCGCAGTGAAAAGCGCCCGCCGGTCGTTTGCTCTGGACGAGCCCGTATCGGCGACCAGTTCTTCCAGAACCAATCCCTTGGCGTTCTTCGACGACTTCGCATAATCGGCTGCGTACTTCTTCGTGATTTCCCTACGCAGGTCCATCCCTCATCGTCACCGCCGTGCCCACAGCGGCCGTGATTTCGCGGGCGTTTCTCAAATGAGGCACGCACCCCGTTTCGCGAGCACTATTCATGAGTCTCGTCGCCCCCTTGACTCCCACCCCCACCTTCCCTAAACTTTTCATAAAGCAGAATCTAAATTCCACAAAGCGGAAACTGAGGCCAAGCACCAAGGCAGCGGCCAAGCAGCAGGAAGATAGATCAAAGCCCCTCCTCGGAAGGACCTACGATGACGTACACAGTGAACTGCTCCATCCTCCTGACGGAGCTGCCCTTGCTCGAGCGCCCCGCCGCCGCGAAGGCAGCCGGTTTTGACGCCGTCGAGTTCTGGTGGCCCTTCGAGACCTCCGTCCCCACCGACGCCCAAGTGACCGAATTCGAGAACGCCATCAAGGACGCCGGCGTTCAGCTCACGGGCTTGAACTTCAATGCCGGCAACATGCCCGGCGGCGACCGCGGCCTGGTTTCCTGGAAGGGACGTTGCTCCGAGTTCAAGGACAACATCGACGTCGTAGCCGGCATCGGTGAGCGCCTGGGCTGCAAGGCCTTCAACGCCCTCTACGGCAACCGCCAGGACGAGTTCACCCCTGAAGAGCAGGACGAACTCGCCGCCAAGAACCTCGCCGCAGCAGCAGAAGGCGTCGCCCGTATCGGCGGCACCGTCCTCCTCGAGCCGGTCAGCGGTGCACCCAAGTACCCGCTCCTCACCGCCGAAGACGCACTCAAGGTCATCGCCCGCGTCAAGGCAGAGTCCGGCGCACAGAACATCAAGCTCCTCGCCGACTTCTACCACCTGGCAGTCAACGGCGACGACGTCGAATCCGTCATCGAAAACCACGCCAAAGACTTCGGCCACATCCAGATCGCCGACAACCCCGGCCGCGGCGCTCCCGGAACCGGCACGCTCCCTCTCGGCGAATGGATCGCCCGCAGCCGCGAACTCGGCTACGACGGCTACATCGGCCTCGAGTACAAGGAACCGCAGGAATCGGCTTTCAGCTGGGCCATCCGCCAGCGCGCCAACGCCAACTAAGCCCCGCGCACCCAACTAGGGGACAGCAAATGCTCCACAGAGCGCTCAATACGACGCTTACTGTCCCCTAGTTGGGTAAGCACACCTGAGTTAATACACACGGACTCAAAGCACACATACAGACTTCCCCAGAAAGAGAACCACAAATGAGCAACGTTGCAGTCATCGGACTCGGAATCATGGGCCTCCCCATGGCCATCAACCTCGTCAAGGCCGGCCACACGGTCACCGGTTTCAACCGCAGCCAGGACAAGATCGACAAGCTCGTCTCCGAGGGCGGCCAGGGTGCCACAAGCATCGCGGACGCAGTCAAGGATGCCGACGTCGTCATCACCATGGTCCCGGACTCCCCCGATGTTGAGGGTGTAGTCAGCGGCAAGGACGGCGTCTTCGCCAACGCGAAGAAGGGCACCATCTGGATCGACGCATCCAGCATCCGCCCGGACGTCGCCAAGCGCCTCTCGGATGAGGCCACAAAAGCTGGTATCCGCCCCTTGGATGCCCCGGTGAGTGGCGGCGAACAGGGCGCCATCGACGCCGTCCTGTCCATCATGGTCGGCGGGGAGGCTGCAGACTTCGAGGCAGCACAGGATGTCCTCAACGCAGTGGGCAAAACCATCGTCCACGTGGGCCCGTCCGGCTCCGGCCAGACCGTCAAGGCAGCCAACCAGCTGATCGTGGCCGTCAACATCCAGGTCCTCGGCGAGGCCATCGCCTTCCTCGAGGCTTACGGCGTAGACACCGACGCAGCACTGAAGGTCCTCGGCGGCGGCTTGGCCGGCTCCAAGGTCCTCGAGCAGAAGGGTCAGAAGATGCTGGACCGCAACTTCGACCCCGGCTTCCGCCTGGCCCTCCACCACAAGGACCTCGGCATCGTCACCTCCGCAGCCCGCGAAGCCAACGTCGCTGTCCCGCTCGGCGCAGTCGTCGCCCAGCTCGTCGCCGCAACCGTCAACCAGGGCGATGGCGGCCTCGACCACTCGGGCCTCTTCAAGCAGGTCCTCCAGCTCAGCGGCCGTAAGTAAGCCCAAAGGCACCAAGCAACAAAAGCAGGGAACCCGCCGTCGTACTTAAACGACGGCGGCTCCCTCACCACACCCAAAAACACCACAGACTTCGCCCGCAAGGGCAAAAAACAAGGAGTACACCATGGCAAAGATGCGCACCGTTGATGCGGCCGTAGCCATCCTGGAAAAGGAAGGCGCAACCGAAGCTTTCGGTCTGCCCGGCGCAGCGATCAACCCCTTCTACTCAGCAATGCGTGCCCACGGCGGCATCCGCCACACGCTGGCCCGCCACGTTGAAGGCGCCAGCCACATGGCTGACGGCTACAGCCGCGCAGCTGATGGCAACATCGGCATCTGCATCGGCACGTCAGGCCCCGCTGGCACGGACATGATCACTGGCCTGTACGCAGCATGGGCTGACTCCATCCCCATGCTCTGCATCACCGGCCAGGCACCCGTTGCCAAGCTGCACAAGGAAGACTTCCAGGCTGTGGACATCGAGTCCATCGCCAAGCCGTTGACCAAGTTCGCCATGACCATCCTGGAGCCGGGCCAGGTTCCCGGCGCTTTCCAGAAGGCTTTCCAGCTGATGCGTTCGGGTCGCCCGGGCCCGGTTCTGCTGGACCTGCCCATCGATGTTCAGATGGCCGAGATCGAGTTCGACATCGACACCTACGAGCCCCTGCCGGTTGAGAAGCCCAAGGCTTCCCGCAAGCAGCTGGAAAAGGCTTTGGACCTGCTGACCGCAGCCCAGCACCCGCTGATCGTTGCCGGTGGCGGCATCATCAACGCAGGCGCTTCTGCTCAGTTGGTTGAGCTGGCCGAGATCCTGAACGTTCCCGTGATCCCCACCCTGATGGGCTGGGGCACCATCCCGGACGACCACCATCTGATGGCTGGCATGGTTGGCCTGCAGACCTCGCACCGCTACGGCAACGAGACGTTCCTGCAGAGCGACTTCGTTATCGGTATCGGCAACCGTTGGGCCAACCGTCACACCGGCGGCCTGGACACCTACACGGCTGGCCGTAAGTTCGTGCACATCGACATTGAGCCGACGCAGATCGGTCGCGTTTTCTCGCCGGACTTGGGCATCGCGTCCGACGCCGGTGCGGCGCTGGACGGTCTGTTGGAGCTGGCTCGCGAACGCCAGGCTGCCAAGACCCTGCCGGACTACTCAGGCTGGGTTGCCGAATGCCAGGAGCGCAAGGGCTCCCTGCACCGCAAGACCAACTTCGACAACGTGCCCATCAAGCCGCAGCGCGTGTACCAGGAGATGAACAAGGCCTTCGGCCGCGACACCACTTACGTGTCCACCATTGGCCTGTCGCAGATCGCCGGCGCACAGATGCTGCACGTGTTCGGTGCCCGCAAGTGGATCAACGCAGGCCAGGCCGGCCCGCTGGGTTGGACCGGTCCCGCCGCACTGGGCGTGGTTCGTGGAACCCCGGACGCCACTGTTGTTGCCCTGTCCGGTGACTACGACTTCCAGTTCATGATCGAGGAACTGGCCGTTGGCGCACAGTTCAACCTGCCGTACATCCACGTTGTGGTGAACAACAGCTACCTGGGCCTGATCCGTCAGAGCCAGCGCGGCTTCAACATGGAACAGAACGTTTCCCTGGCCTTCGAGAACATCAACTCCCCGGAGACCAACGGCTACGGCGTGGACCACATCAAGGTTGCCGAGGGCTTGGGCGTCAAGGCCATCCGCGTTGAGGACCCCAACGATCTGCCTGCCGCTTTCGACAAGGCCAAGGCACTGATGGGCGAGTTCAAGGTTCCCGTGGTTGTTGAAGTGATCCTGGAAAAGATCACCAACATCTCCATGGGCGTTGAGATCAGCGGCGTGAACGAGTTCGAAGAGTTGGCAGAAACCGCGGCGGATGCTCCCACCGCGATCCTGACCAAAGCGTAAGTAAGTAAAGGAAGGAGGCACCGGAATGCGTGTTGTTATCGCCCCGGACAAATTCAAGGGCTCGCTGTCCGCGCCCGACGTCGCCGAGCACCTGGCAACAGGTCTGCTGGCGGGGTTCGGCCACGGTATTCAGGCAACACGCATTCCGGTGGCCGACGGCGGCGAAGGAACCATCGACGCCGCCATCGGCTCCGGCTTCACCCGCCGGACCACCACCGTCACCGGCCCGCTCGGCGAGCCAGTGAAGGCCGATTTTGCAGTGCGGGACCAGGAAGCTGTCATCGAAATGGCGGCAGCTTCCGGTCTCGCCCTCCTGCCGGACGGTCCCACGTCCGAGACGGCCAAGACAGCCACCAGCATCGGCACGGGCGAACTGATCCGGGCCGCGCTGGATCTCGGCTGCCGCAAGATCATCCTGGGTGTCGGCGGCAGCGCCAACACCGACGCCGGCGCAGGAGTCCTGCAGGGCCTCGGCGCCGTGTTCGTGGACAAGGACGGCAACGAGCTCCCCGGCGGCGGTGCAGCTCTGGCCCAGCTGGACAGCATCGACTTCTCCAACTTCGACGTCCGCGTTGAGGCAACGGAGTTCGTGTTGGCGTCCGACGTCGACAATCCCCTTTTGGGGGCCAGCGGAGCCCCAGCCATCTTCGGTCCGCAGAAGGGCGCGACGCCGGACGACGTCGCCGAACTGGACGCAGCAGCAAGCCACTTCGTCGACGTCCTCGCAGCCACCACCGGGCAACATGCCAAGTACGCAGCCAAGGCGGAAGGCGCTGGAGCGGCAGGCGGCGTTGGCTACATTGCCATCGCGGCACTGAAGGCAGAACGGCGGCCGGGCATCGACGTCGTGCTTGAATTCACTGAACTCGAGCACAGGCTGAAGGGCGCCGATCTGGTGATCACCGGAGAAGGCAGCCTGGATGAGCAAAGCCTGCTCGGCAAGACCCCCATGGGCGTCTCCCGGGCGGCGCAACGGAACGGGGTTCCCGTGATCGCAGTGTGCGGCCGGAGTACCCTGAGCCGTGAACAACTCACGGACGCCGGCTTCCACACGGTCCATGCCCTGACCGATCTGGAAAAAGATGTCCAAAAATGTATCGCTGAAGCAGGTCCTTTGCTTGAACAATTAGGTAAGCACATAGGCGTGTACCTGGCGGAACGGACCGAAAACAAGGAGTACCTCAATGTCTGAAGCAATCGGCGCCTATGACCTCGTTATCCGGGGCCAGCGCATCCTGACCACCGCAGGCCTCGCAGCCCGCGAAGTTGGCATCCGCGATGGCGTCATCGTCGCCATCGAACCCCTGGGCAACGGCCTGACGGGCAATGAGGTCATCGAACTCTCAGACGACGAAACCCTCATCCCCGGCCTGGTGGACACCCACGTCCACGTCAACGAGCCCGGCCGCACCGAGTGGGAAGGCTTCGCCTCCGCCACCCGTGCCGCAGCTGCCGGTGGCGTGACCACCATCATCGACATGCCGCTGAACAGCATCCCGCCCACCACCAGCGTGGACGGCCTGGAGCAGAAGCGCGTGGTCGCCAAGGACCAGGCGTTCGTTGACGTCGGATTCTGGGGCGGTGCCATCCCGGGCAACAAGAGCGACCTCCGCCCGCTGCACGACGAAGGCGTTTTCGGCTTCAAGTGCTTCCTCCTGCACTCCGGCGTGGACGAGTTCCCGCACCTGGACGCGGATGAGATGGAAGAGGACATGGCTGAGCTCAAGTCCTTCGACTCCCTCATGATCGTGCACGCCGAGGACTCCCACGCGATCGACCGCGCCCCGCACCCGGGCGGCGATCACTACGAAACCTTCTTGGCTTCCCGCCCCCGCGGCGCCGAGAACAAGGCCATCGCCGAGGTCATCGAACGCGCACGCTGGACCGGCGCCCGCGCCCACATCCTGCACCTTTCTTCCTCAGACGCACTGCCGATGATCGCCTCAGCAAAGCGCGACGGCGTCAACCTCACCGTTGAGACGTGCCCGCACTACCTGACGCTCATGGCCGAAGAAATCCCCGACGGCGCCACAGCCTACAAGTGCTGCCCGCCCATCCGTGAGGCCTCCAACCGCGAGCTCCTCTGGAAGGGCCTGCAGGACGGCACCATCGACTGCATCGTCTCGGACCACTCCCCGTCCACCCTGGATCTGAAGGACCTGGAAAACGGCGACTTCGCCGTGGCATGGGGCGGCGTTTCCTCGCTCCAGCTGGGCCTGTCCCTGATCTGGACCGAAGCCCGCCACCGCGGCATCCCGCTGGAACAGGTGGTCTCCTGGATGGCCGAGAAGCCCGCCGCTTTGGCCCGCCTGCACAACAAGGGCCAGCTCGCGCTGGGCTACGACGCCGACTTCTCCATCTTCGCCCCGGACGAAGCATTCGTTGTGGACGTCACCAAGCTCAAGCACAAGAACCCGATCACGCCGTACGACGGCCGTCCGCTGGCCGGCGTCGTCCGCAAGACCTACCTGCGCGGCACCCCGATCGACGGCCAGAACCCCGGCGGCAAGCTCCTGCGCCGCGGCAACGTTTAGGTCAACCGTCATGGCAGTCAATGCCTACGGGCCACCGCCGTCGCGCGGATCCGCAGCCCGCGGAACTTCCGCGCGTCGGACCGGCATGACCGCACACGGCCTGGCGCTCTGGGTCAACCCGGCCGAGGGCGATGAGATCGATCCTGCAGTCTGGGAGCGGGCCGCACGCCTTGTGCTGGCCCGCGCCATGAAACTTGCCCCGGAGGCGGAAGTCCGCATCTGGCCCGCCACCGGGGCAGAGCACTCCGGCGTCGGCGACACTTCCTGGGGCGGCACTCCGCAGGAAGCCGCCGACGCCGGTACCAACGGCACACTCTCGCTCGCCGACGCCCTCGCGGAGGCGCGTTCGGTGACCCGTTCGGAAGCCATTTCCGACGGCGGCGACCCCACCGAAGCAGGCGACAGCACCGCCGTCGAGCCCGTAACGTTGGCCAGCCGCCGGAGCCAACTTGCGGTGGACCTCGCCGCTGAAGTAGTGCTGCTGGACGGTAAGCCGGTTTCCTTTACTGGCATGGAATACAAGCTGCTGCGCTACCTCGTGGTCAACTGCTCACGGGCCATCAGTCGTGAAGAATTGCAACGCTTCCTGGAGTCATTTGACCTTCCCGGCGCGGCATTTCGGTCGATCGACGTTTATGTTGGAAGGGTGCGGCGGAAGCTAGGCTCCGCCCGACACACCGTCGCCACCGTCCGTGGTGGCGGCTACCAGTTCGTGCCAGGGCCCTATGCCACAGTGCGCGGACCTGCGGAATACAGCATCTAGGTTCGCTGTTGTAAAAGATCAACGCCCCCGCAATGTGCATGACCGCTGTTGTTTGAAATAAAGGCCGGCTGTTTGCCGGTGAAACGTAAAGGATCGCCATGACCCAGAAACTCCTCGTCGGAACGCAAGCACCTGATTTCGCGCTTCTCGACGCCGACGGCACCAAGGTCTCGCTGTCCGATTACCGCGGACGCAACGTCATTGTGTACTTCTACCCGAAGGCAGCCACCCCCGGCTGCACCACCGAGGCTTGCGACTTCCGCGACAACCTCGCCAGCCTCCAGGGCAAGGGCTACGACGTCATCGGGATCTCCCCGGACGCCCCGGAAGCACTGTCCAAGTTCACCGGTGAATTCGCGCTGACCTTCCCGCTGCTTTCCGACGAAAACCACGCTGTTGCCCTCGCCTACGGTGCATGGGGCGAGAAGCTGGTTGACGGCGAGATCGTTGAAGGCCTGGTCCGCTCCACCGTCGTCCTCGACGGCGAAGGCACCGTGAAGCTCACCCAGTACCAAGTTGCTGCGCAGGGCCACGTCCAGGCGCTGAAGGAAGAGCTGGGCGTCTAACCCTCTCTCACATCCCACGGGCTAGAGCCGAACCCTCTCTCACATCCCACGGGCTTGAGCGGATCGCTCTCTCACATCCCAAGGGTTAGAGCCGAACCCTCTCTCACATAACTGAACAAAATATGTAACGCCCGCCCACTTTTGTGCGCGGGCGTTTCATATGCCTTGACTAAACGTGACAAACGTCCGGCCACAGTAGTTAATGGAGCCATGGTCTCTTCCCCACCCGTGCGCCACGCTGTAGTCGTCGAAGATGACGCTGACATCCGCGGCCTCCTCGTCCTGGTCCTCGAGCAGCTCGACTTTGTGGTGACCTAAGCACCTGACGGTTTGTCCGGCGTCGAGGCTGTCCGCAACACCAACGCGGAACTCGTGACTCTCGACGTGAACCTCCCGGACATCGACGGCATGGAGGTGTGCCGCCGGCTCCGCGAATTCTCGGACGCCTACATCCTCATGCTGACGGCCCGGGCAGACGAGATCGACCGGCTCAACGGCCTGGACATCGGCGCCGACGATTACATCAACAAGCCCTTCAGCCCCAAAGAACTCCAGGCCCGCATCCGTGCACTGTTCCGCCGGGCACGCACGCCCGCCGCGCCGGCCGAGGACACCGGCCAGACCGACGAACTTGAGCGCGCCGCAGTGGTGCAGCAGAGCCTCCTGCCGCGGGAAACCGTCCGCATTGAGGGATACGACGTCGCCGGGGCCTTCCGCCCTACCCGCAACGTTGGCGGGGACTTCTACGACTGGTACCAGACCAGGGACGGCATGCACCTGACGTTCGCGGACGCCATGGGCAAGGGCATGGGCGCCGCCTTGATCGCAGCCACCGTCCGCGCGGTGATGCGTTCAGTGGCGGACACCCCGGCCATCGACTCCGCCTTTGCCTCTGCGGGTGCCACCATAACGTCGGACCTGGACCAGTCCGGATCCTTCGTCACCATGTTCCACGCGCGGCTGGACGCTCCGTCCGGAAGGCTCAGCTATATCGACGCCGGTCACGGCCTCGCGCTGTACATCCCGGCTGAGGGGGCAGCGCAGAGACTGGTTTCCGCCGGTCCGCCAGTGGGCATCCTCGACGGACAGCACTGGCCCGCCGCTGAGCTCCTGCTGGAACCCGGCGACACGCTGGTGATCGTCAGCGACGGCGTATTGGACGCCCATGCTTCCCTCGAAGACTTCATTCGGAACGTGGAAAAGTCGACGCGCGGCGAGGCGTCGTCGGACGGCGTCTGTGCCGCTCTTCTGGAGTTGGCGCCTGCGGCCACCGCCGAAGACGACGTGACCGCCGTCGTCGTTCGCAGGAAACCTGAAGTCCAGCACTAAAGACCACAAAAAGGGGGGATTGTGACACGTTTCTGGACCAGGCTGCTGGTTGTCCTGACAGTCATTCTGGGCGTCAACTATGTGGCATGGCGCTGGATGGCGTCGCTTAACTGGGACGCCTGGTGGATCGCCGTTCCGTTGGTGATCGCTGAAACGTACAGCCTCATTGACGTGATGCTGTTCGGCCTGACGGTGTGGAACCTGAAGATCCGCAAGCCCCCACCCCCAGCGCCGGCCGACGCCACCGTGGACGTTTTCATCACCACGTACAACGAGCCGCTGGACCTTGTCATGACCACGGCACTGGCCGCCAAGGACATCCGCTGGCCGCACAGCACCTGGATACTCGACGACGGCGATCGCCCCGAGATGCGCCAACTCGCCGAGTCCAACGGGATTGGCTACGTAACGCGTGGCGCGGACTGGACACCGGACATGCCGCGGCACGCCAAAGCCGGCAACCTGAACAACGCCCTGATGGTCACCTCGGGCGAATACCTGCTGATTCTCGACGCCGACCAGATCCCCGAACCGGACATCCTGGACAAAACCCTGGGCTACTTCAACGACGACCGCGTGGCGTTGGTCCAGACCCCGCAGTACTTCATCAACGTCCCCGCCGACGATCCCCTGGGCAGCCAGGCACCGCTGTTCTATGGGCCCATCCAGCAGGGCAAGGACGGTTGGAACGCGGCGTTCTTCTGTGGCTCCAACGCCATCCTCCGCCGCGAAGCCCTCATGCAGCTCGGTCTGGTTGGCTACGTCAAAGCCACGGAGAAGAGTGTTCGTCGCGCCCTCACTGCGTCCCGCTCGGCCATCAAAAAGGCACGTCGCTCCGAAGAGGCCCGCAACCCACTGGTGGAGCAGATGCTCAACGAGGTGGAGGCAGCAACCAACACAGCCCAGCAGGAACTCGAAGCGCGCGTGTCCCTCAGCGAGATCACGTACCGCGTGCGCCGAAAAGTGGACGAAGCCGTCCGCACCCTCGTTGCCGCCGACTTCTCCGCACTGCAGGCCGACCTCGAAGAGATCGCCGCCATGGAACTCGCCCACGTCGGCGAGTCCGGCGTGACCACTGTGGCGAGCGACGCCGTCGACCGTATGTCCGGCCGCGACTGGTCACCGTTGGGTGCGCTCGAGTCGGTCCACGCGGTCCTGGACGCCATCTCCGTGGAGCGCACCGACGAAGCGCAGCCGATCATGCCACTGGCCACCATCTCGGTCACCGAGGACATGGCTACGGCCATGCGGATCCATTCACTGGGCTGGAAGAGCGTCTACCACCACGAAATCCTCGCCAACGGGCTGGCACCCGAAGACCTCAAAACCATGCTCACCCAACGCCTCCGCTGGGCCCAAGGCACCATGCAGGTCCTCCTTCGTGAGAACCCGTTAGTCCAGCCCCGGCTCTCGTGGGGCCAACGGCTCATGTACTTCTCCACCATGTGGAGCTACCTCAGCGGTTTCGCGGCCGTGGTGTACTTCGCGGCGCCCATCATCTACCTGACGCTCGGCATCCTCCCTGTGAGCAGCCTCAGCTGGGACTTCTTCATCCGCTTCATCCCGTTCATGGTGGTGAACCAGCTGCTGTTTGTGGTGGCCGGGCACGGCATCCCCACGTGGCGCGGACAGCAGTACAGCCTTGCGCTGTTCCCCACCTGGATCAAGGCATGTACGACGGCGGCGCGGAACGTTTGGTTCGGACGTCCCCTCGGGTTTGCCGTCACCCCCAAGGCGCGGCAGAGCGGCGGCCCGAGCTGGAGCCTGATCCGGCCGCAGATCATCGTGGCGGTGTTGTTGGCCATTGCAATGGTTGTAGGGATCGCCCGGCTTTTGACTGGTCTTTCGGAGCCCCTCGGCACGCTGGTGAACGTCGCCTGGGTGGCGTTCGACCTTGTGGTCCTGAGCGTGCTGGTCAAGGCAGTTTTGTACAAGGGTTTTGTCCCTGAAGATGTTGGGCCGGAGAGCCCCGAGGAAAGGAATGCAGATGCAGTTCAGCTATGAGGTCAAGGACTCCTACGCGGAGGTGAAGAGCGTGGGCCGCTTGAACATGGTGGCAGCGCCCAAGCTCCGCGAAGTAGTGAACGAGGTTGTTGCCGGCGGATCCAGCCGGGTTGTAGTCAACCTGGCCGAGACTGACTTCATGGACTCATCCGGCCTCGGAGCCCTCATCGGTTGCCTCAAAGCCGCACGCCAGGCTGGCGGCGACCTCCGCATCTCCGGCGTTCAACCCCAGGTCAAGATGGTCCTGGAACTGACCAACATGGACCGGGTGCTCACGGCGTACCCCTCAGCCGAGGAGGCGTTCGGAGATGACTGAGGTCATCGCCCGCCGGGGGTTCCACGGGCCGTCCAACGAGGAAGCGATCGAGGCCATCCACAACGAGTTGGATGCGTTGTGGGACGACGCAGCCTTCGTGCCGGACATGGACCGGATGACCTTTGCCACCGCAGTCATCGAGGCAGCGGCGAACATCGTGCAGCACGCGCTTCCTGTGGCCGAGAAGCCCGTGGAGATCGACGTCGACATCAGCGTCCGGCCCGCCCGGCTGGTCGCGAGGGTCAGCGCGTACAACGCCCGTGAGCCCTTCGCGAGCGACATGCAGGCGTCCATGCCCGACTCGGAGGCGGAGTCCGGGCGCGGGTTGGCACTCATCGAGGCCCTGGTGACCACGGTGACGTTCGAACGCCAGGACGGCACCAACACCTGGATCCTCACCCGCGACACCTGATCCTCTCTCACCTCCCACGCCCTTGAGCCGAACCGTCTCTCACCTCCCGCGCCCTTGAGCCGAACCATCTCTCACCTCCCACGTGCTTGAACCGAACCATCTCTCACCTCCCACGTGCTCAAGCCGAACCATCTCTCACCTGCACGGGTTGTTCTGCCCATCGCGTGGCGCAACGCAACGTGAAAGCATTCGGTGAGATCCGCCGTCGAACGCTAACTGAAACTGGGGACGAAATGAACCGCCGCATGCACCGCAAGCCTTGGGCGCTGGCTGCTGCCCTTACGTTGATGGCGGCCGCCGCCGCGGGCTGCAGCGATACCCCCGACGGACCCACGCGGGAACCCAGCAGCGCGCCGCCAGTTACCGCCGAACCGGCCTCCGTGGCCGAAAGCGTGGCGAAGTACAACGCCCTGACTTCCGACCTTGTTGCGGCCTTGGAGGCAAAGATGCCGGACATCACGTGGGCCGTGGATGACCCGGCACGCCTGAGCCGCATCGACGACGGCAGGTGCATGCTCGCCCCACGGAGCATGAAGAGCAGCGCGGACATCGTGAAACCATCAAGGAGTTTCGAGGACGTCTTTGCAGTGGCGGATCCGGTCCTGAGAGAGCACGGCTTCCCGGCTTTCGACGGAACTGACCCTGTCCCGGGCGGCTGGGTGGTCACGCGCAGCACCGATGCGGCGGGTGCCACAGTGACCATCCGATCCAAGTTCCCGGCTTACTTGGACGTCACTGTTCCGGTCAAGTCTGAGTCCTGTGATGCCAACGAAATTCCTGAGGGGGACCGATAAATGCCCGGATTTTACGGTGCTGATATTGAACAATTGCGGGCTCTCGCGAAGACCATGTCCCGGCACTCGGAACGGATGACCTCCCTGTCCAATGAACTGGGTCACCTCATCAGCAATGCGCGGTGGGACGGCCGGGACGCAGCGATGTTCCGGGCCTCGTGGGACTCTGAACACCGCCCCATGCTGAAGAAAATCTCCAGTGAGCTGCAGACCCAGGCCAAGGAACTGATCCGCAACGCGGACCAGCAGGACAAGTCCAGCTCGGGAGCGTCAGGGTCCTCGGGCTCTGATCATTCCGGGCGGGGCGATTCGAACCCGCCTGGCGACCCAGGGCCGCTGGACCCGGACACTCCCGACGTCGATGTGCCCGGCGACGTGCGCAATGACCCCGACGCCGGTGACCCCAGCGACATCAACCAAGGACAGATCGGCGACTGCTGGTTGCTGGCAGGCATTGGCTCCGTGGCCCAGGTGCTGGAGCGCGAAGGCAAGCTGGACGAGTTCCTTGAGGAGCACATGCGTCCCGTCGGTGATCCCCCGACGCACTGGGTGGTCACACTCTACGAAGACGGCGAGCCTGTGGAAGTCACTGTGGAGGCCAAGTCCACCGAAGGCGGAGTCCGCGGCGCTGATGGCGAACCCAACTGGCTGTCCATCTACGAGCGCGCGGCGGCTGAGCACCGCGGCGGATCCTACGACGACATCGACGGCGGCTTCAGCAACGAAGCCATGGAACTGATGACCGGGCAGTCCGCAGATAAGGACGGCGAGCTGAACTTTGATGACATCGAGGACAAGCTCTCCGACGGCCAAGCCATTTCCGTCGGCACCGAAGACGTCAAGGACGACGACTTCGACTGGGTCTGGGAGTCCGACGAAGTCAACCGCACCGACGTCGTGCCCAACCATGCCTACGTTGTGGTTGATGTGAAAACCAACGACGACGGCGAGAAAGTCATCGTCCTGGCCAACCCGTGGGGTCCATCCGGCGGCTACTTGGAGGACGACGACGACCACAAGTCCGGCACGCTGGAACTGACCGAAGATGAGTACAAGGAAAACTTCGACTCCGTCTACTCCGTGGACGTGAAGTAAGGATGGCCGTGGAACAGCTCGTAACAGTCAAGCAAGGCATGCAGCCCACCTTCGACGGCGTCAAAGTGGGCGTGGTCAAGATCGGAATCGCCGACGGCGCCCCCGCCATCCAGTTCTGGATCCGCACCGCCGAGCAACAGCGCAAGCAGGCCTTCCGCGAGGGCCAGTCGATCACGCTGCCTGGCGCGGGTTTGCTGACGATCACGTCCATTCAGCCCGCCGACGGCAGCACCGCAGCCTCCGCGACGTTAACGTACGACGCCGGTCACGTCACCGATTGACCGTCGACGCTTGGGCGTGAGTGAGCGTGCCGCCCAAGCACGCGGGACGTGAGTGAGCGTGCCGCCCAAGCACGCGGGACGTGAGAGAGCGTGCGGGGGCTAGGCTTTCGCGATCGCCTCCTTCAGCGCCCCCAGCACCAAAGTCACCGAGGCACTGTTAGCGTTCGGGCCCATCATGCCGATGCGCCACACGGTGTCCGCGAACTCCCCCACACCCGAGCCGATTTCCATACTGAAGTTCTCCAGAAGGTAAGCGCGGACGGCAGCCGAGTTGACGCCGTCGGGCACTTTGACCGTGGTGAGGCTCGGCAACCGGGAGCCCTCGGCAGCGAACAGTTCCAGCCCCATCTCCTGCAGCCCATTCTGCAGGGCGGTGCCGGCTGCGCGGTGCCGGGCCTGCACCATGTCCAGACCCTCGGCGAGGATCCGGTCCAAAGCAGCTTCGAGCCCGGCGATCATGGTGACGGGCGCAGTGTGGTGATATGTCCGGGCTCCACTGGCCGCCCCGACGTACCCGCCGAGCAACCCGATATCGAGGTACCAGGACCGTGGATCCTTGACGCGGCCCTCAAAGGCGCGGTCGGACACAGTGAACGGCGACAGTCCCGGGGGAACGCCCAGGCACTTCTGCGTACCGGCGTATCCGACGTCGATCCCCCAGTCGTCCGCCAACAGCTCCAGTCCGCCGATGGATGTGACGGCGTCGGTGATCAGCAGGGCGTCGCCCTTGCCGGCACCGAGCGCGGCGATGTCGGAAATAACCCCCACAGAAGTTTCAGCATGAACTGCCGCAATGACTTTGGGATGAGGGTGCGCCGAGAGGACGCGGTCGGCATCGACGGGCTGGCCCCATTCGTGGTCAACCCGGACCACAGTGGCGCCGCAACGCCGGGCGACCTCGCACATCCGCGCCCCAAACAGTCCGTTGACAGCGATAACTGCCACGTCGCCGTCGGACACGGTATTCACGAAAGCCGCTTCCATCCCGCCGGAACCTGTGGCACTCAAAGGGAGTGTCCGCGCATTGGACGTGCCCCAAACAGTCCGCAGGCCCTCGCAGGTGTGGTCGAGCCGCTCGATGAACACCGGATCAAGGTGCCCCAGCACGGGATAAGCCAGGGCGGCCATGGCTTCGGGGTAGCAATTGCTCGGGCCGGGACCGAACAGGAACCTGGACGTCAGAATGTCGGGCATGTGCGAACTCCTTAGCTGGTTGAGGTCATTCTGCCCCAGCGTGCTGTACGGGGCGAGCCAACCGCGCCCGCCCGCTCGATTTGCACGGAATGAGCCGGTCCATGCCCCAGACCGCCAGCGCAAGCACCGCGAAAACGGCACCGAGGACACTGGCCCCGGTCCAACCCCACGCATCGTAGACCGGAGCAACAGCTGCCGCACCCGCTGCACTTCCCACAGAGTAGAACACCATGTTGCTGCCGATCATGCTGCTGGCCGACTCCTCAGCACCTGCCACGATCATGGTCTGACTGGTCACGTGGACGGCCTGCACCGCGGCGTCGAGGACGATGATGCCCGCTACGAACCACAGCAGCGTCCAACTGCCCAGTGACAGAGCCACCCAGGAGGCCAGGAGCGCAGCGAGGCTCCAGGCCGTGACCCGCTGCGCCCATCCACCGTCCGCCGCGGCGCCTGCCCGGGATGCGGCCACCACACCCACGAGGCCAGCCAGCCCAAAGAGCCCGATCACGCTCGGCGGCAGATTCCACGCGGGACTGCTGAGCAGCAGGGACATGCCGCTCCACAGCACCCCGAAGGACGCGAACAGCAGCATGGTGATGAGCGCCCGGGTACGGAACACGCGTTCACGCCGCGTCAGGACCACCACCGATGAGACAGCCCGCCAGTAGCGCACCCCGCCCCTCTCGGACGTTTCTTGGGGCAGGGCGCGATAAACCGCGACGGCGAGGACCGCACCCGCCAGCGCCGCGAAAACGTAGACCGACCGCCATCCCCATAGGTCTGTCAGGCCTCCCGCCAGCGTTCGGGCAAGGATGATGCCACTCACGACGCCGGCAGTGACGGTGCCGATGTTTCCGCCCCTTTGGTCGGGGGTGCTGGAGGCGGCGGTATACGCCACGATGGTCTGGACCACCGACGAAGCCAATCCGAGGAACAGGAAGCCACCCAGCAGGGCCGTCTGTGAATCTGCCAGGGCCACTACGGATCCACCAAGGGCCGTCGCCGCGATGTGAAGGGTGATGAGCACCCGACGGTTCATGACATCCCCCAAAGGCACCAAGAGAACCAGCCCAAGAAGGTAGCCGGCCTGGGATGAGGCCACAATCCAGCCCACCCCGGACGTTGGAATCCCCAGATCCGTCCCGATGCGCTCAAGAAGGGGCTGCCCGTAATAGATGTTGGACACCATGAACCCGGCCGCCACAGCGAGCAGGAACAACAAGCGACGGCCGATTCCTCGGCTGGATTCTTTCAGGTCTGTGCTCACAGCGCCTCCATTTTTGGTTTCACAATGCAACCATGCGACTTTATGGCAGAATGGTTGCATGTTGCAACCAAGTGAAGTTGAGTGGACGGATCCCGAATGCCCCGTCGCCAGGGCCGTGGACCTGGTGGGCGACAAGTGGACCCTGCTCATCATTCGGGACTCACTGGACGGCAAGCGGCGCTTCTCCGAGTTCGAGAGATCACTGGGCGTGGCTAAAAACATCCTTTCGGACCGGCTCCGCCTTTTGGTGGAGAGGGGCGTCCTGACCAGGATTCCCAACGAGCGGGGCACCCGAAGCGAATATGAACCGACGGACGCGGGGCGCGATCTGTTCACCCTACTCCTCAGCCTCCGACAATGGGGCGAGCGCAACGCCTTCACCCCGGGTGAGGAACATTCGGTCCTCATCGACCCCGCCTCGGGTCAGCCCGTCCCGGAGTTGCGGCCAATCAGTGAGGGCGGCCAAGAGCTTGGCCCGGAGCAGACGTTGCTGGTCAAAGTGGGCCAGCCGCTGCCTGACAAGCAGCCACTGCCTGACAGCGGGAGATAACAGGCCTGAAGGCGCTCCCAGGAACCTCCGGGCAGCAACTGCTAAGGTTGCTCACCAATACTGAGGCCGCCACGGATAGGGGACATGAGTGACGACTGAAGGAAAAGAGGCGCCGGAGCAGGGCGTCCGCGGCGAAGTAAGCCAGGACAGGTTCGTTGCAGGGCAGGACCTGACGCGCTGGAAATCCCCTGCGGGCCGAACACTTGCCCGAGGCGCCGAGAAGGTCACCTCCCTGCTGGGGCCCTACGCCGCGCTCATCATCACCTTGATAGTGGGGCTCGCCGCAGCCCTCTCACTGGCCCTGGTCTTCGGCGAAGTCTACGAGTCCGTGACGGAAGCCGACGGCGTAGCAGGTTTGGACGATCCCTTCCTGGCCGCAGCAAAGAGCGTCCGCTCCCCCGCTTTGGACGTTGCCACCACTGCCTACACGAATATTGGCGGCACCGTGGGGATGCCCATCATTGCCGTCGGCATCATGATCTTCCTGGCCACCAAGCGGCGATCATGGACGCCGGTAATCCTCATGCTCGCCGCCGGACTGGGATCACTGGTCATCACCATTTTGGGCAAGCCGCTCTTCGGCCGCGCCCGTCCGGACATCGCGGACGCCATTCCTCCCTACGAGCATTCCGCGTCCTTCCCCAGCGGCCATTCCCTGAACTCCATCGTGATTGCCGGCATCGTGGCCTACCTGATCATCCTGAGGCTCAAGACCTTGCGGGCGCGGGTCATCACCGTACTGGTGGCCGGGATCTTTGCCTTCACCATGGGCCTGAGCCGCGTCTACCTTGGCCACCATTGGCTGACGGATGTGCTGGCAGCCTGGGCCATCGGCGTGGCATGGTTGGCCTTAGTGATCACCGCCCATCGCCTGTACCTGACAGTGCGGACCCGGCGCCACAGGGCGGTAGTCTCTTGACACCAGGCCGATCACTCGGCTTAACTGAATTACGTATGCTGAAATAACAGTTCCATGATGCGGAAGCTTGAAGCAAAGGCTTCCTCTTGCACCAGCAGGAGTTCCGCATAGCCCACACCATGGATGCCAGCATTTGCACGAGGATGTCACAAGCATGGAGCTTGCAGAATTCAACAGTGTTGACCGGGTCGAGGCCATCAGGATCCTGACCCCCTGCCTGGATATCAGCCGCTGGGTGGAGGCCATCGCTGACGCGAGGCCCTTCGCCACCGTCGACGAACTGCTGGGTCAGGCCCAGCGCGCCGCCGAACCGTTCACCGCCGCCGAGGTGGAATCCGCCATGGCACACCACCCCCGCATCGGCGAACGCCCCAAGGCCCAGACCACCGAGGCCGCAATGTCGCGTTCGGAGCAGGCCGGAGTGGATCCTGGAGACAGCGATACCACTACCGCCCTGGCTGAAGGCAACCGCGCCTACGAGGAAAAGTTCGGCAGGGTCTTCCTGATCCGCGCCGCCGGCCGCAGCGCCCAGGAAATCCACAGCACCCTTCAGGAACGCATCACCCACACCCCCGAAGAAGAAGACACAATTGTGGCCGGCCAACTGCGGGAGATCGCATTGTTGCGCCTCTCCGGTTTGGTCAGCGAAGGAGTCAACGCATGAGCGTTTCACAAGTAACCACGCACATCCTGGACACCGGTTCCGGCCGCCCGGCGGCGGGTGTCGCCGTCGTACTTTACGTCCGTGAAGGTGACGATTGGACCCTGGTGGCGAAGGGCGAAACCGACGCCGATGGCCGAATCAAGACCCTCGGTCCGGAGCGCATTCCGGGCGGCGCTTACCGGCTGAATTTTGCCACCGGCGCCTACTACGAGGGCCTCGGCACGGAGACGTTCTTCCCGGAAGTGGATTTGAACTTCACAGTTTCAGATGCCGGCGAGCACTACCACGTGCCGCTCCTGCTGAGCCCGTTCGCGTTCTCGACGTACCGCGGCAGCTAACCCTCCCCCGCCGAGTTTCCAGTTAATGCCAATGTTCTTCAAGGACATTGGCATTAACTGTCGTATCGGCGGAGAACGGTAGGCTTTAACGCATGGCTTCAGAGGACACCACCCCCAACTCCGCCCGCCGCGAGATCACGGTACGCCGGGCACCCAAGTTTGTACCCTTCATGATTTTGGGAGCAGTGGTTGGTGCAATCGTGGCCGCCATCATCGCGTACGGCCGCCAAGCCGACCCCGCCTTCGACGCCGGCACAGTGTTCGGCTTCTTCCTGATCGTCTGCGCGGGCGGAGGCGTCATCCTCTTCTCGATTCTCGCCCTGATCCTGGACCGCATCAGCGTCAAGCGCTCCCAGCGCGCCGTAGTGGAAGCCGTTCCGGATTCGGTTCCGGACCAAGGACCAGAGAACGACGACGTCCGCTAAGTCGGGCGCCCGGCCCGCCTCTTTGGAGGGGAGCCGAATGTGAGACACACCGCATTTTCGGAGGAACACGCCTGTTCTGCGCCGGTTCAAGGGGTCACATAGGCTGCGGGGGAACGTACCACGCCGACATCATGAGACAATCGACCAGTGGCACGTGGCGACGGAAAACTTTCTCATGATCTTCTCCCCGGCGAAAAAGGCCCTCAGGACGCTTGTGGCGTCTTTGGGGTTTGGGCTCCCGGTGAAGAAGTAGCAAAACTCACCTATTACGGGCTGTATGCGCTGCAGCACCGCGGACAAGAATCGGCTGGTATAGCTACCAGTGACGGCAAGCGCATTAATGTCTATAAGGACATGGGGCTTGTGTCCCAGGTCTTCGATGAGACAACCCTGAACACCCTTACCGGGCACCTGGCCGTTGGCCACTGCCGGTACTCCACCACCGGTGCAAGCCACTGGGCCAACGCGCAGCCAACCCTGGGTGCGACAGCAACCGGCACGGTTGCCTTGGCCCACAACGGCAACCTGACCAACACCGCTGAGCTCCGGGAAATGATCCTTGAGCGCAACGACGGCCAGCTGACCGGTGAAATGAAGCAGGGCAATACCTCGGACACCGCACTGGTGACCGCTCTCTTGGAGGGTGAAGAGGGCAAGACCCTGGAGCAGACTGCACTGGAGCTGCTGCCCAAGATCAAGGGTGGCTTCTGCTTCGTCTTCATGGACGAAGGAACCCTCTATGCAGCCCGCGACACCTACGGCATCCGCCCGCTGTGTCTTGGCCGCCTGGATCGCGGCTGGGTTGTGGCTTCCGAGCAAGCCGGCCTGGCCACCGTTGGTGCGAGCTTCATCCGCGAGATCGAGCCCGGCGAGTTCATTGCCATCGACGAGGACGGCGTCCGTTCGCAGCGCTTCGCCGAGGCAACTCCTGCCGGCTGTGTCTTCGAATACGTGTACCTCGCCCGCCCGGACGCTGCCATCGCCGGCCGCTCCGTGTACGAGGCACGCGTTGAGATGGGCCGACAGTTGGCCCGCGAAAACACGCACGAGGCCGACCTCGTCATTCCCGTTCCCGAGTCCGGTACCCCCGCAGCTGTTGGGTACGCCGAACAATCCGGAATCCCCTTTGCCCACGGCTTCGTCAAGAACGCCTACGTGGGTCGCACGTTCATCCAGCCGTCGCAGACCCTGCGCCAGCTGGGTATCCGGCTCAAGCTCAACGCCCTGGAATCCGTGATCCGCGGCAAGCGCATTGTGGTGGTGGACGATTCAATCGTTCGCGGCAACACCCAGCGCGCCATCGTCCGGATGCTCCGGGAAGCCGGTGCCGCCGCGGTGCACGTCAAGATTTCCTCTCCCCCGGTCCAGTGGCCGTGCTTCTACGGCATCGACTTCGCGTCCCGCGCGGAACTGATTGCCAACGGCGCCACCATCGAGGAGATTTCCCAGGCAATTGGCGCGGACTCGCTGGCCTACATCTCCGAAGACGGCATGATCGGCGCTACCCAGCAGCCGCGCGAACGACTCTGCACGGCCTGCTTCACCGGCCAGTACCCCATCGAACTGCCGCACGCGGACAAGTTGGGCAAGAACCTGCTGGAACGCACGGACCTGGGCGGCTTGGAACCGGCTGCTCAGTCCGAGTCCGTGGACGATTCCGAGGATCCGGCCGACAAGCCGGGCGCCACGGGTTGCGATCCCGGACCCGACGCCGAATTCGAGAACCTGCTGACCGACGCTGATCGTTTGACCGACGCCGACAAGAAAGAGTCTGTATGAGCTCCGCAACACCCGCCGCTGGAAGCACCCCGAACACAACAGGCATCACCTACGCTTCTGCCGGTGTCGACGTTGAAGCGGGCGACCGCGCAGTCGAACTCATGAAGGGCGCCATCAAGGCGACGCACAACTCTTCGGTGATTGGCGGCGTCGGCGGTTTCGCTGGCCTGTACGACGTCTCCAAGCTGCTGACCTACAAGAAGCCGCTGCTCGCCACGTCCACTGACGGTGTTGGCACCAAGGTAGCCATCGCGCAGGCCATGGACATCCACGACACCATCGGTTTCGACCTGGTGGGCATGGTGGTGGACGACATCGTCGTTGTAGGTGCTGAGCCGCTCTACATGACCGACTACATCGCTTGCGGCAAGGTTGTTCCGGAGCGCATCGCTGACATCGTCCGTGGTATCGCTGCCGCCTGCTCCGTTGCCGGCACCGCCCTTGTGGGTGGCGAAACAGCTGAGCACCCGGGCCTCCTGGGCGAGCACGAGTACGACGTCGCAGGTGCCGCTACCGGCATCGTCGAGGCCGACGCCCTGCTCGGTCCGGACCGCGTCCGCGCCGGTGACGTCGTGATCGGCATGGCTTCTTCCGGCCTGCACTCCAACGGCTACTCCCTGGTCCGCCGCGTCATCAACCACGCCGGTTGGGCCCTGGACCGCCAGGTTTCGGAGCTCGGCCGCACGCTGGGCGAAGAGCTCCTGGAGCCGACCCGCGTTTACGCAGCCGACTGCCTGGACCTTGCCCGCACCTTCCCCGTTACGGGCGGCGCGGCTGTCCACGGCTTCAGCCATGTCACCGGTGGTGGCCTTGCCGCCAACCTGGCCCGCGTCCTTCCGCAGGGCCTGGTGGCAACAGTTGACCGCAACACCTGGGAACTCCCCGCCATCTTCAAGCTGGTTTCCGAGCTGGGCAACGTGCCGCTGGCCGACCTGGAGCGCACGCTGAACCTCGGTGTGGGCATGGTGGCCATCGTTTCCGCCGAAGCAGCAGACGCTGCAGTGGCCCGCCTCAACGACCGCGGCCTTCCGTCCTGGGTCATGGGCACCGTTTCAGCTGACAGCGACTCGATCGACAAGACCGGCCCGGATTACGTCCAGGGTGCCAAGGGCGTCGACGGAGGCGCTGTCCGTTTGGTGAACGCGTACGCCTAAGCGGTATATCGCTTCATAAAGAGAGCGGCCGGGCAGTCTTTGACTGCCGGGCCGCTCTTTTGTTGCCTGGTTCTATGTCTGGATCAGGCTCAGGACTCCGCCTTGCGGATCCTGGATGGTGGCCAGCGATCCCGTCCCGGGCTTGTCCTCCGGCTCCACGAGGAGCTCTCCCCCGGCTGCGACTGCCGCTTCCACGGCTTGACGCAGGTCCGCCACACCGAAGTAGACCTGCCAGCTGGCCTCATCCCCCTCATCGGCAGGAACGATGCCAGCCACCTCGTCGCCCTTGACCATCAGCGTGCTGTAGCTGCCGCCGTCGTCCTGCGGATACTCGGTGACCTCGTGACCGAAAAGCTGCTGAAAAAACGCGACGGCGGACTGCGGCTCGGGCGTCGACAGTTCAGCCCACGCCAATGCGCCGGGCTCGTTGTACAGGTGGCTTCCCAGGTGCGTTCCAGCCTGCCAGATACCCGTGGTTCCGCCGCCGGGAGGTTCGATGAACGCCAAGACCCCCGTGTCCGCAACTGCTTCGGGACCAAACTGGAGCTTTCCGCCGGCGTGAACGGCGTCGTCGGCAATTTCGTCAGTGTCCGTGGCAGCGATATAGATGTTCCACTGGCCATGCGTTCCGGCCGCCTCCTGCATGGGGTTCTGCGGTGCGATCACGGCCACCAGCTGATCCTTGACGAAGGCTTGCGCGTAGCTTCGGCCGTCAGGAGTGGGCAGGTCCTTGAAATTCCATCCGAACACCTGCTGATAGAAATCCTTGGCCGCGGCCACATCCCTGGTCTGGAGGTCAGCCCAGCACGGCTCCCCGCTGGCGTAGTGCTTCCGTGCCGTCATGCTGCGAGGCCCGTCATGATGCTGAACGCTGCCCCGGCAGGATCCATGAGGACAGCCATGCGACCCACTCCCGGCACGTCGAAGGCGGGGGCGATGACGTGGCTGCCCAACTCAACCGCCTGCTCCACAGTGGCATCGATATCCACCACGTTGAAGTAGGTCATCCAGAACGGCGACAAACCCTCGATGGGCAGCTTCAGGGCACCCGCAACTCGTTTCCCCTCGACCAGCAGGCTTGTGTACTCCTGCAGGTCACCTGCCGGTTCAGTTTCGCTGGTGCACCCTGTCACAGCCTCGTAGAACGCTACGGCCTTGGGGACGTCATTTGTTTGCAGCTCATTCCAAATCATGGTCCCCGGTTCATTGATCAAACCTGATCCCGGGTGGTTGCCTGCCTCCCAGAACCCGATCTGGGCTCCGGTGGGATCTGTGGCGAAGAACATACGTCCTGAACCGTTGGGGACCGAGTCAGGAGGGGAAAGTAGGGTTCCTCCAGCAGCTTCCACGCGGTGGGCCGCTTCGTCAGCAGAGTCCACAGCCAGGTAGTTTGCCCAGTAGGACGGCATCCCTTCAGGAGCATCGGGCATCTGCTGCATCATTCCGGCAATGTAGCGGCCCTTGAGCTTGGCCATGTAGTAGGTCATGCCGTTCCCGGCGTCCATGGCATCCAGCTCCCATCCGAAGAGGTCGCTGTAGAACTTCCTGGAAACGTCAATGTCGGTGGAGGAGAGGTCCACCCAACATGGTGTCCCCTGCTTGTAGCTGTCAGCCTCCGGCATGGCGTTCCTTTCGATGCGCTCGAACCTCCAGCCTACGCAAAAAAGGGCCCTCAGGGTACGCCAATGAATGACGTGCCCTGTGGGCCCTTTTCAAAAGATATACGGCATCCGAAAATGCGCGTTGACCTTGAAGTACGACGGCGGTCCACAACTCAGTGCCTACGGCACCTGTTGGTTGCGACAGCTATCCGATCCGGCGGGTGTCAACCTCGTCGTCGTCGTCTTCCGCGTACTTATCCTCATAAGCCGAATAGTCCGGCTCCGGGGGATCTTCGGGGAAGTGGCTCTTGACACGACTGGACGGACCCGTGAGCTCCCGCTCAAGTGCCGAATAGTCAGTGTTCGGGGAGTAGTACTTAATATCCCGAGCCTGCTTGGTAGCTTTTGCCTTTTGACGGCCGCGCCCCATGGCGTGACCCCCTTTTGTACTTGGACCGGAGGTGGTCACCTTGGCTATCGGTGAGGCCCCGGAATGTTTGGTCAATTTGTCGTATGTCTAGATTACATGCTTTCAGGGGTGCCTGCGTGCCACCACGGGCCCGCGTCGATGGCGGCTCCGGCCAAAACCACGGCCAAACACCTCCCCGGGGGCCAAAAATTGGGTAGAGTCTGCCTCAATGCGGCGTCACAGCAGGAAGGCACACCCCGGAAATGAGCCAGGACAACACTCCACCACGCGATGGTTCACCACGCGAAGAGGACAAGGATGGGGTGCCGCCCGCGCCCAAAAACCCCCCGCCCGCCACTGGTGAGCAGCCGCCCAGGCCCTCTGGTGGGGATCCGCATAGGGCTCCGGGCGAGCAGCCTGCTGCAGTTGGTGAGCAGCCACCCGCAGCCCCGTTGACGCCGCCGTCTGGACTTCAGCCGGATCCCGCGCCGGAACTGGACCCCGACTTCGTAGCGGACCCAGGTTCGCAGCCGGATCCCGCGATGCCGCCCACCGGTGGGCAGGCGCCTTCCTACGCCATGCCGTATCCGGGCCAGCAGCCTTATCCCGGGCAACAGCCGGATCAGGAGCAACAGCCGTATCCAGGGCAAGAGTCACCTCCGGAACCCCACGGAGATCCCGTCAAGAGGCAACGCTTGGTCATCGGTGGGATCGTAGTGGGCGTACTCGTACTTATTGGCGTGGTCATCTGGGTACTGCTGAATCTGTTGGGAACCCGCCCCGAAGCCGCTGTCACCACTCCGAGCGCCACGGCTACCCCGGGTCCACTCCCCCGTGACGCCAACTCCAAGGACTTCCAGGTGGGCGACTGCTTCGCCGACTTTGATCCCAATGCCAGCGAGGCACGCGCCGTAGCCTGCGATACCGAACACTCGGCCCAGCTCATTGGAGTGCACGCGTACCCGGGCGACGATTCCTTCCCCGGGACCAACGCCCTGCGGGACAAGGGTCGCGAGGTGTGCAAGGCCGCGGTGGCCAAGCTCAACGAGGCCGCCGATAACTACGTACTGCTGCAGCAGAACGTCTACCCGAGCACCACCAGTTGGGATCGGGGCGACCGTCGCGTCGATTGCTTCATCGTGGTGGACTCAGGCAACACCATCAAGGAAGACCTCCTGCAGAAGTAGCCCGCGGCTGGCAGCTTCGGGCTACTTCTGCCCAGCCTTACTTCCGGCGGGGCCACTTCCGCCCGGCCCCATTTCCGGCGGGCTACTTCCTACGTACCGTGAGGCCCGTTCCTACGGGAGCGCCGCCGTCGGGCCCGGTCAGTGCCTCGAAGCCCTCAACGGTGAGCTCGTCCAGGTCGGCTGCGGTGTCCACCAGCACGGTGTCTCCGTCGCTGATTTCGCCGGCGAGGATCTCCTTGGCGAGGCGGTCGCCGATCTCCCGTTGGACGAGCCTGCGAAGGGGCCGGGCACCATAGGCGGGGTCGAACCCGGACATGGCCAACCATGCACGCGCTCCGTCCGAAACTTCCAGGCTCAGACGGCGATCCCGGAGTCGGTTGCTGAGCTCGGCCACGTGGAGCTCCACGATCCGGGCAAGTTCCTCCACGGAGAGCGGATCGAAGAGCACGATCTCGTCCAGGCGGTTCAGGAACTCCGGCTTGAACGATGCCTGCACCACAGCCATGACTGCCTCGCGCTTGGCCTTGGCGTCCATGGTGGGGTCTACCAGGAACTGGCTTCCGGAGTTGGACGTCAGCACCAGGATGGTGTTGCGGAAGTCCACGGTGCGGCCCTGACCGTCGGTGAGGCGGCCGTCGTCGAGGACCTGCAGGAGGATGTCAAAGACCTCCGGGTGTGCCTTCTCCACCTCGTCCAGCAACACCACGGAATACGGCCGGCGCCGCACAGCCTCGGTCAGCTGGCCGCCCTCCTCATAGCCGACGTATCCGGGAGGGGCACCCACCAGACGGGCTACGGAGTGCTTCTCGCTGTACTCGGACATGTCGATCCGGATCATGGCGCGTTCGTCGTCAAAGAGGAAGTCCGCGAGGGCCTTGGCCAGCTCCGTCTTACCCACACCGGTGGGGCCAAGGAACAGGAACGAACCCGTGGGCCGATTGGGGTCGCTGATGCCGGCGCGGGCGCGGCGCACAGCATCGGACACAGCCTGCACAGCCTTGCTCTGTCCGATCAGGCGTTTGCCAAGCTCCTCTTCCATGTGGAGCAGCTTCTGCGACTCGCCTTGCAGCATGCGGCCGGCCGGGATCCCCGTCCAGGCGGAGATCACCTCGGCGATATCGTCAGCGGTCACGTCTTCAGCAACCATCAGCTCGGGCTTTGACTCGCTCCGGGCCGACTCCTCCTCGGCGGCGGCGCTCAGCTCGCGTTCCAGAGCGGGCAGTTCGCCGTAGAGGATCCGCGACGCCGATTCGAGGTCGCCTTCGCGCTGGGACTTGTCCGCCGCGGAACGCAGTTCGTCGATTTTCGCCTTGAGGTCACCCACGCGGTTGAGCCCGGCTTTCTCAGCTTCCCAGCGCGCATTCAAGGCGCTGAGTTCCTCATTCTTGTCGGCTTTGTCCGCGCGGAGGGCAGCCAGCCGTTCCACCGATGCGGGATCGGTCTCGCCTTGCAGGGCCAGCTCCTCCATGGTCAAACGGTCGACGGCGCGGCGGAGCTGGTCGATCTCCTCCGGCGCGGAATCGATTTCCATGCGCAGCCGGGACGCGGCCTCATCCACGAGGTCGATGGCCTTGTCCGGGAGTTGGCGTCCGGAGATATAGCGGTTGGACAGCGTCGCTGCGGCCACCAACGCCGAGTCGGCGATGGCTACTTTGTGGTGCGCCTCGTAACGCTCCTTCAGGCCGCGGAGGATACCGATGGTGTCCTCCACGCTGGGCTCGCCCACGTAGACCTGTTGGAAGCGGCGCTCCAATGCGGGGTCCTTCTCAATGTTTTCGCGGTATTCGTCCAAGGTGGTGGCGCCGATGAGGCGCAGCTCGCCCCGGGCCAGCATGGGTTTGAGCATGTTGCCTGCATCCATGGCGCTCTCGCCAGTAGCGCCGGCACCCACTACCGTGTGGATTTCGTCGATGAACGTGACGATCTGGCCGTTGGAGTTCTTGATCTCTTCAAGGACAGCCTTCAGGCGCTCCTCGAATTCGCCGCGATACTTTGCGCCGGCCACCATGGAGGCGAGGTCCAGGGCGATGAGCGTCTTGCCGCGCAGGCTTTCCGGAACGTCACCGGCCACCATGCGCTGGGCCAGGCCCTCAACGACGGCTGTCTTACCAACGCCGGGCTCACCGATGAGGACGGGGTTGTTTTTGGTGCGGCGGCTCAGGACTTGGACAACACGGCGGATCTCGCTGTCGCGCCCAATGACCGGGTCCAGCTTGCCGGAGCGCGCCACGGCAGTAAGGTCGGTACCGAATTTCTCCAGCGCCTGGAAGGTGTTCTCCGGGTCCGGCGAGTTGACGTTCCTGTCTCCCCGGACACCCGGCAAGGCGGCAAGCAGCGCCTCATGGGAGGCACCGGCGTCGCGCATTAACTTTCCGACGGCGTCGCTTCCGGCCGAGAGGCCCAACAACAGATGCTCTGTGGAGACGAAGGAGTCACCGAGTTTGTCGGCCTCATTCTGGGCAGCCTGGATGGCCTGCATGGATTGGCGCGACAACTGCGCCTGCTGGACAGAACTGCCCGAGGACGACGGCAACGCTTTGATGGCCGAGCTGGCTTGCACGCTCACGGCATCGGGGTCGGCACCGGTGGCCCGCAGCAGGGCCACCGCAACACCCTCACGCTGGTCCATCAGCGCCTTCAAAAGGTGCGCTGGCTCCAGCTGCGGATTGCCGGCGGTCGAGGCATTCATGGCGGCCGCAGAAAGGGCCTCCTGGCTTTTGGTGGTGAATTTGACGTCCAAAGAGTGCTCCCTTTCTGGAGTGGATCCGATGCTTTCAAAGTTGAGTCTACTACGCTCAACTTTGATTTCCTGCCCACTGTGTTCCATGTTTGCCCACGGCGAAACCAGTGTCCAGATAAAACCACGGCTATGTGAATAACCGGTAGCTCCCGCACCCGTAGGCTGGGGCCATGGACACCATTTCAAGCGCGGACGAACTCGAAGAACTCATAGGCCTGCCCCTTGAACGCGTGCGAAAGAAGGTGCGTACGTCACTCAGCGGGTTCGATCGCCAGTGGCTGGCCGCGAGCCCCTTCTGCGTGGTGTCCACCACCGACGCCCAGGGTCGCGTGGACGCCTCTCCCAAAGGGGACCCTGCAGGATTCATCCACGTCCTGGACCACCACACCATTGCCATCCCGGAACGGCCCGGAAACAAGCTTGTCTTCGGTTTCCACAACATTCTGGAGAACCCCAATGTCGGCATCCTGTCCGTGGTCCCGGGCCGGACGGACACCTTGCGGATCAACGGGACGGCCCAGATTGTCCGGGATGCCGATTTCTTCGATCACATGGTCGTCAAGGGACATCGGCCGCGCGCGGCCATTGTGGTCACCATTGACGAAGTCTTCACGCACTGCGGTAAAGCCTTCATGCGCAGCGGCTTGTGGCAGCCGGAAACCTGGGAACCGGATGGCCTGCCCAGTATCGCGGCCCTATCCAAGGCTACACCCAGCCGGAAACGCCGCTCGAGGAGCTGGAGTCCTACTACGGACCGTCCTACGCCGAGCGGATGTACCGGGACTGAATGTCAGGCCGGGTACAGCGAGACCAGCGCGGACTTGACCACGAACCTCACCTCCAGGCCGGGCACCAGGCCCAGATCGGCAGAGGCGGCCGGGGTGATGTCGGCGGAAAGGACCTGCGCAGCGTGCCCCAGGCTTGCGCGCACCCTGATCTGGTCGCCGTGTGGTTCAAGGTCCGTGATGACCACGGGAAAGGAATTGCGCGGGCTGCCGTGCACCTCAACGGGGAAAACGGAAACGCTCGACGGCGGGAACGCTGCCACGCCTGCCTGGCCGGGCTGGGGTGACCAGCCGGGATCGTGCTGGCCGGCGAAAACCCGGCCATCCGGCGTCGTAATTCTGTCCTCGCTGAGGGTGCCGGCAACGAGGTTAAGCCCTGCCAGGCCGGCTGCGAAGTGGCTTCTGGGCCTTTCAAGGACTCGGCGCGTAGGGCCTTCCTCGGCGATCCTTCCGTTTTCCACCACGATGACGCGATCGGCAAGCATGTAGGCGTCCAGGACGTCGTGCGTGACGATAATGGCTTTGCGGTCCTGGAGCACCCTTTTAAGCACGCGGCGCAGCAAGGGAGCCGCGTGGATATCCAGCGCGGCCATGGGCTCGTCAAGAAGGAGGAGCTCCGGTTCGGCTGCCAAGGCGCGGGCCACCGCAACCCGTTGGGCCTGCCCGCCGGACAATTGGGCGGGCTTCCTGTCGGCCAGGGGCGAGGCATCAACCTCCGCCAGCCAGTGCCGGGCAGTTTCCCGCGCGTCCGCCTTCGAAGCCCCCGCACTGCGCGGTCCGAACGCCACGTTGTCCAACGCGTTCAGGTGGGGAAACAAGAGCGCTTCCTGGGCGAGCAGCGCAGTCCCACGAAGGTGCGGGGGGCTCCAGAAGTGAGTGCCGCCGTCGAGGTTGAACAACTGACGGTCACCGTTTTTGGCTGTGCCCATTTTTGCCGCTCCGGAGTCCGGTCGCAGCAGCCCGGCGATCACACCCAGCAACGTCGATTTTCCCGCACCGTTCGGACCCAGGATGGCAACGGTCTCGCCGTCGCCGAGCCTGAAGGACATGTCGAAATTCCTGGCACCTAGACTGGCCTGCAGTTCGAAGCTCACGATTGGACCTCCACGCGCTGAATGCTCTGCCGGCGGCCGTAGCTTAGCCCCACCACAGCAACCGCCACGGCCACCAGAACCAAGGACAGCGCGACGGCGGCATCGGCGTCGGTCTCGCGCTGCAGATAGATCTCCAACGGCAACGTCCGGGTCACCCCCTCCAGGCTTCCGGCGAACGTCAGGGTAGCTCCAAATTCTCCGAGGCTGCGAGCGAAGGACAACACGGCACCGGATGCGAGCCCCGGCAGGACAAGTGGCAGCGTGACACGACGGAGGACCGTGGTGGGTCGCGCGCCGAGTGTCGCTGCGACGGCTTCGTACTTGTTTCCGGCCGATCTCAGCGCCCCCTCCAGACTGACCACCAGGAACGGTAGTGCCACAAAGGTCTGAGCCAGGACCACCGCGGTAGTGGAAAATGCAATCTGGATGCCGGCCACCTCCAGGGATTTCCCCAGCAGGCCCTGCCGCCCAAACGTGTACAGCAGCGCGATGCCCCCGACGACGGGCGGAAGCACCAGCGGCAAGAGGACAAACGCCCTCAGCAGCCGCTGGCCTGGAAAGTGGCCGCGCGCCAGCACCAACGCCAAAGGAACACCCAGCACGACACAGAGCACGGTGCTGGCAGCCGAGGTCCGCAGGCTCAGGCTCAGTGCTGCGAGCGAGGACTCCGAGGTGATGAGTGGAATGAACTGCGGCCAGTTGACCTTGGCCAGCATTGCCACCAACGGCAGGACCACCAGCAATCCTCCGACAGCGGCCACGGCATAGATCCACCGCGGGATGCCGTTGTACCCGGAGGTGTCTCGTCTCATCAGCGTTCCCGGTCCGCTACGGCGTGCCGAAGCCGGCGTCGTTCAGGATCTTCTTGCCGTCGTCGCCGGCGACCATGGCAATGAATGCCGCCGCCAACTCCTTGTTCTTGCTGGTACCCACTGTGGCTATGGGGTAGGTGTTGACGGCTTGGTCTGATTCCGGAAAGGGGATGCCCCTGACCTTGTCGCCGGCTCCCTTGACGTCGGTGACATAGACCAGGCCCGCGTCGGCTTCCTGGGAGGTCACCTTACCCAGGACATCGGTCACGGACGATTCCTCGCTGACCGGGCTCAGGGTGGTTCCGGTTGCCTTCTCGACGGCGTCCGTTGCTGCCCCGCACGGCACCTGACTCGCGCAGGTGACCACTTTGACTCCAGGTTTGACCAAGTCGGCAAAGGAAGAGATCGACGCCGGATTGCTGGGTGGGACGGCAATCTCCAGGACGTTGGTGGCGAAGTCGGTCGCCGTACCATCCACGAGTTTGGCATCGGCAAGCTTGGCCATGTTCTTGGTGTCGGCTGAGGCGAACACGTCAGCGGGGGCGCCTTGGGTGATCTGGGTGACCAGGTCGGAGGAGCCGGCGAAGCTCAGATTCACCTTGGTGCCCGGGTTCTTGGCTTCGAAGTCCTCGGCCAATTGCGTGAAGGTCGTTTTCAGGGAAGCTGCGGCGAAGACGGTGATCTCCCCTGATAGCTGCCCCGACGTGGCACTGCCGCTGGTAGCAGGTTCAGTGGTGCCGTCGGCGCAGCCTGCCAGGCTTGCGACCAAGGCTCCCGCAACCAACAACGCTGTGAACGGCATACGGGTGATGCTCATATGATGCTCTTTCCCTGAGGGGTTTCGATGATGACTGTGGTGGCCTTGACCACGGCGGTGGCCACCGAACCAAGCTCCAGGCCGAGCTCGGTTACGGCTTCACTGCTCATGAGTGACACCACCCGGAAAGGACCGCATTGGAGCTCTACTTGCGCCATGACCTTGTCCGCGGTAATCCCCGTGACCAAGCCGACGAACCGGTTCCGGGCCGAGCTTCCTGTCCGGGAGGGATCATCGGGAAGGTGGGATTGCTCGCGGGCAAGCGTTGCGAGTTCAAGCCCGTCCACTGCGAGGCGTCCGGCCGGGTCCTTCTGGGCGGTCAGCGTTCCGTTTTCCGTCCAGCGCCTCACGGTGTCGTCGCTGACACCGAGGAAGCGGGCGGCCTCGGAGATTCGTATTTGCGGCATGGAATGAGTGTAGTTCCGTATTTGCGGGTTGGGTGCCGTCTTTTCAACGCAAACGTAATATGACTGCTTAGGGCCGCGGCGCACCCCTTCCCGCCGGGCGCACCCTTTCGGCGTGACGGGCGCTACCTTTGCCGCCCGACGCAACCTTAGGCGCTGGTGCGTTAGGCGCGAAGTGGTGCGCCGCCGTCGTACGCAACCTCAGCACCTCGGACGAACTTACTCCGCCTCACGGGTGAAACCCGCCGAAACGGCGCCGACGCCATGTCCGGGCACCCTAGTGTTGAGGACATGTCCACGAGCATCCAAGCCCTCCGCCCCGCAGCCGCACCAATCGTTGCCGCTGCCATGCTCGTGTCGCTGATGATTCTCGACGAGCACGGCTTCGATTCTGCGAGCGCCGTCCTGTTTGCGCTGACGGCAGCGGTGGCCGCCGCGGAATTAATACCGGTTCCGGCCTTCATCTTCGCGTTCGCAGCCTTGGGGCTCCAGGCGTTCGGAGTCTTCCCGAGCGTGATGATGACCGGCGCGACACAGTTCGTCATGCTCCCCGTTCTCGTCTTCTTCGCAACCCTGGGCTGGAAGGAACCGCAACGGTGGCCGCTCCCCGTCGCCGCTGTCGCCGCCGCGGGGATGGTGGCAGTGAACTGGTTCGCTGACACCAGCTGGATCAATTTTGTGTTCGGCAAACAACTCGCTGAAGCAGGAACTTTCCGGATCGCGTTGTATGCCTTCCTGGTTTTTGCTTCCTTCACCGCCCTCAACCTTGCGGGGTGGGCGGCAGCAACCACTGTTCGGCAGGCTGCCGTCAACCGGCAGGCCAAAGAGCAAGCTGAATCGCGCCTCGAATCGACGGCCGGCGCGTTGGTCGTTGAGCAAGAGCGCAACAGGATCGCCCGGGAATTGCATGACGTCCTTGCACACTCGTTGGCCGTGATCACTGCGCAGGCCGAAGGTATCCGCTACGTCCACCGGACCGAGCCGGAATCAGTGGAGGAAGCGGCCGGCATCATTGCATCGTCGGCCAGGGGCGCGCTGCAGGAAACCCGGCGGCTCGTCCAGAGCTTCGGTTCTGAGCTCGACGGCCCTGCTCCCGGCACAGCGGACCTCCCAGCCCTCGCCGAACGGCTCCGCAGCAGCGGCATGCCCGTGGAACTTCACACCTGCGGCCTGAAAGGGCTCTCGCCCGTGGAGGATCTCACCGTGTACAGGATCGTGCAGGAGAGCCTCACAAATGCCTTCAAGCACGGAGACCGCAGCGCGGGCGCCACTGTGACGGCGCATCGCGACGGCACCGGCCTGCGTCTGACCATCCGCTCAAGGCTGGCCGACGGCGGAACGGAACTACCGCCGTCGGGAACGGGCCGCGGCATACCCGGCATGCGTGAACGCGCGACGGCGGCAGGCGGCCACCTCTCAACGGTCACCAACGGCCAACTCTTCGAAGTGGAGGCGATCCTGCCATGAGTAGGACAAAGATCCGTGTGGCACTGGTGGACGACCAGCCTCTCTTCAGCGCCGGCCTGAAGATGATCCTTCGCAGCCAGCCGGACCTGGACCTGGTGGGAGAGGCAACGGACGGCGAGCAGGCCGTTGCCCTCGCCGCGGAAGTCGGGCCGGACGTCATGCTGATGGATATCCGGATGCCAGTGATGGACGGGATTACCGCCACCCGCCGGATCACGGACAGCACGGGCCAGACCAAAGTCATAGTCCTCACCACCATCCAGCACGATGAGGCAGTGGTCCGGGCGATTCAAGCCGGTGCCGGCGGTTTCCTCACCAAGGATGCAACACCGGAATTCCTGCTGGCAGCCATCCGGACTGTGCACTCGGGCCACGCAGTCATGGCACCATCGGTGACGAATGAACTGCTTCGCGACTACACCACCCCTTCGGCCGCCAATTCGTCCGTACTGGAGCCGTTGTCCGCCCGCGAGCGCGATGTGTTCATGCTGGCGGCCAAGGGCCTGGCCAACGGGGAGATCGCGGCATCGCTGGTGCTCAGTGATGCCACCGTCAAGACCCACATCGGCAGCATTCTTTCCAAGCTCACTCTCAAGAACCGTATACAGCTGGTGGCATTTGCCTATCAGAACAGGCTGCTCGGCTAGTTCTACCTGACTTACCTAACGCCCCGGGACTACCGGGTCCGGCCACCGCATTGCCAAAAAGCAGACGATATTTCGTCGCGAAGGAGAACATTGAAGAAGAAGACCATTGGGGCAATGATTCTTGCCGCAGGTGCAGCCGCCACGTTGGCCGCCGCTGCCACACCTGGAGTTTCCTCCATGCTGACCAAGCCGGCCGACCATCCTGTCTCCGGCATCACCGCTGCCGCTGAGCAGTTTGCGTCCGAGGATGCGACGACACACAGAGGCGTGGCGGAAGCCATCCGGCTGTGCATGGCCAAAGCCGGCTATGACTACACTCCCGCCCCATCAGGACAGCAGCCAGTGGATTTGAAACACCACATCGGTTTCACAACGCTCACCGTTGAAACTGCCCGCGCTTCCGGCTACGCCTCGTTGAAGCCCCAGGGTCCCGGTGAGCCTGCCACGAATTCCGAACTGGGAAGGCTTTTTGCCGATCCTGCCTTCCAGACGGCATTGAACGGCGGCGGGCCCTCGGAGCAAAATGTGGTCCAGTCTTCGGAAGGGACAGGCATGCATTGGGGAGGGTGCACGGCCGAAGGCATTACAGCCATCTACGGCAATGCCAACGACTACATGCGGGCCACCGGCTTGGCGTTCAACTCGCTATTGGTTGCCACGAACGCTGCGGCTGCGGACGCCGACATCCATAGTGCGGTGGACGCTTGGAAAAAATGCATGTCCACCACAGCCTTCCCTTACAGCCTCCCCGATGAGGCCGCTTCCGCCGGATTGGACGCTGGAGGCCAGAAGGAGCTCAAGATCGCCGTCACCGATGCCACCTGCCGCGCGGACACCAACTTCGATGCCAAGCTCACCACCGTCCTGGATAAATACCTGACCACGCGGATGAAGGAGTTGCAGACCGAAGTGGCCGCAGTGAAGCAAATCCGCAGGGATGCCTCAGCGCGGGCAGCGGCCCTCTTGGGTTAGCCGGCGCGCTGGCATGGCGGTTGATACGCACCCTCACGCGCCCGGCGCGCCCTTTCGGCGTGACGGGCGCACCCGTACGCGCGCGACGCACCCGTAAGCACTGGTGCGCGCGGCGCGAAGTGGTGCGCCGCCGTCGTCGTGCGCCGTTGTGCTCTAGCCCCAAAGGACCCGCCGCCGTACCCTGTTCTAGGGAGAGAGTCTTAGGCGCGAAGGAGCGTCCCATGGAATGGATTCGTCCGGACAACCCCACCTATGACGAGGCCCGGAAACTCTTCAACGCGATGATCGACCGCAGGCCGGCCGTGATCGCCAAATGTGCTGATCCCGGCGAGGTTGCTGAGGCGCTCAGATACGCGCACAACCACAATCTGGACGTCGCGGTGCGTTCAGGCGGACATTCGGTGGCGGGCATGTCTACCAACGACGACGGATTGGTGGTGGATGTACGCCCGATGAAGTCCATCAGCGTCAACACGGAGGCAAAGACCGCTACAGCGGGTGCCGGACTCACGTGGGGCGAGTTCGACCGCGCAACCCAGCAGTACGGCCTGGCCGTTACCGGGGGCCGCGCGTCCACCACGGGCGTCTCCGGATTCACGTTGGGCGGAGGCTCGGGATGGCTGGAGCGGTCCTACGGCTTCGCGTGCGACAACCTTCTTTCCGTGGACCTTGTGACAGCTTCCGGAGATCGGGTGACCGCTTCTCCCGGAGAGAATCCCGAGCTGTTCTGGGCACTCCATGGTGGTGGCGGGAACTTCGGTGTGGCAACGTCCCTAACGTTCAAACTGCATGACCTCGGACCCACTGTGATGGCTGGGCTTATGTTGTTTCCCGGTGAGGATGCCACGGATCTCTCGCGGGCCTACCGTCAGCTCGCCCTGGACGCGCCCGACGCCGTAGGGACTGCACTCGTGTACCTCACCGCTCCAGCGGAAGAGTTCGTCCCGGAGGACATGGTGGGCAAACTCGCCGTCGGCATGGCCTATATCTATGCCGGCGATGTCGAGGCAGGCGAGGAACACGCCAACCCATTCAAGGAGCTCGGTCCGAGTGTGGACCTGGTGGCGCCCATGGGTTACGCAGGCTTCCAGTGCATGATCGATGATCCTCCGGATCTCTACAACTACTGGAGTGCCGACTACCACAACGAGCTCTCTGACGACGCCCTGGATGTTCTGGTGGACTCTGCCCAACGACTTCCGGGACCGAATTCACAGCAGTTGGTGGCACGTTGGGGCGGAGCAGTGGCTGGGCCCGCTGCGGCAAACACGCCGCTGCAACATCGCGGCGCAGCTTGGGTCAGCCACCCGTTCGGCCTGTCCGAAACGCGGGAGGGCGGTCAAGAGGCCAAGGCGTGGGTGAAGCAATTCAGGCAAGACATCGCTCCCCACACCACGGGCGGAGTGTGGCTGAACTTCATCGGCGACGAAGGCCAGGACCGCATCATGGCGGCCTACGGCGAACAGAATTACCGGCGGCTGTCCCGGGTGAAAGGTGAGTTCGATCCGGACAACGTATTCCGCGGCAACCAGAACATCCTGCCCGCCGAGCGCTGAGATATCCGTAGGCTCCTTCCCAGTTGCCGTGAACAGTACGGGCAGTGAAGCCCGGATTCCGGGGCGGCAGCACGGCGGTAGACGTCCCGACGGCCGGCAACTGGGAAGGAACGCTTGGGATTACACTTTGGCAATGGCCGTCTACATTGATCCGCCCTTGTGGCCAGCGCACGGTACCGTTTTTTCGCATTTGGTATCGGATTCATCGCTGGATGAGCTTCATGCCTTCGCGGCCGCCGCCGGAGTTCCGGAAAGGGCCTTCGACGGAGACCACTACGACGTTCCCGAACGTCGGTACGACGACCTGGTCCTCGCCGGCGCGATTCCCGTTGAGGCCCGGATCCTGGTCCGTAAACTCATTGCCAGCGGGCTGCGCATCCCCGCGCGGGAACGGAGCAAAGCATTGACGGTCCCCCTGATGGAGCGATGGAACAGCATCTTCCCCGGCCACGAGGAACTGGGCCTTGAGCTTCTGGAACGGTGGGGCGAAGACGGCAGGAAGTATCACAGCCGCACCCACCTCCTGGCAGTTCTTGAGGCCCTGGACATTCTGACCGAACCGGCCTTGCCTGCACGGACCGTTTCTTTGGCGGCGTGGTTTCACGACGCTGTTTACGAAGGTGTGGCCGGCCAGGATGAGGAAGACTCGGCCCTGCTGGCCGAGGACCGGCTGACGGCCGCGGGGCTCTCCCCTACCGATGTGGCCGAGGTGGGGCGGTTGGTCCGGCTCACGTCCTCCCACTCACCCAAGCCCGGAGACCATGCCGGGGCCCTCCTCTGCGACGCCGATCTCTCCGTCCTCGGAGGCGACGAGCAAGCCTATGCACGCTATCTGGCGGCCGTCCGCGAAGACTACGCCCACGTCAGCGACGCCGACTTCGCGAAGGGGCGCGCCGCCGTCGTCCGTCACCTTTTGGGACTTGACCCGCTGTTCCACGGCGAACGCGCCAAAGAGTTGTGGCTCGACGCCGCGCGCCGCAACCTCTCGGCAGAACTCGCGTGAGGGGTTCCGTCAGCGAACCTGGCGCGCCGCAGCGGCAACTTCCGTACGCCGTCCGCTTCGAATGGGGCCTCGACGGCGCCCGCGCGGTAGTGCCCGGAGCCGACCTTGCGGTGGTGGTTGACGTCCTGTCATTCACCACGTGCGTGAGTGTTGCGGTGGACCGCGGGGCGGTGGTGTTTCCCTACCCTTGGCGGGATGCGGCGGCAAGTGAGTTCGCCGCACACCATGAGGCGTTGCTCGCAGGGCCGAGGGACGCTGAGGGCTTGAGCTTGTCGCCGTCCAGCCTTCGCAAGGCGCACATGCTGGACCGCGTGGTGCTGCCGTCCCCCAACGGTTCGTCGATAAGCCACGAACTTGCGGCATCAGCACGGCAGGTGGTGGCTGTGTCACTCAGGAACGCGGCCGCCACAGCCGACTGGGTCCATGCCACGTTGCCTGCCGAGGCCGTCATCGCCGTGATCGCGGCGGGTGAAAGGTGGACCGATGGTGCGCTGCGGCCGGCTTTGGAGGATCAGCTCGGAGGGGGCGCCTTCATTGCCGGACTTGCAGCCGCGGGACGTCGCAGCTTTTCTCCCGAAGCGGAGTCGGCTGCTGCGGCGTTCGATGCCGCAGAACCCCGGCTTGCGGCTGTTCTGCGCGGCTGTTCCAGTGGGCGGGAACTGGTCGATGCCGGTTTTGCTGAGGATGTGAGCATCGCGGCGGAATTGGACGGGAGTTCAGTTGTGGCTTTGATGCGCGACGGGGCATTTCGACCGGTTTAGTGGGTCTCTGCGGTTCGGCTCTTCAGCCGTGCGCGAGGAGTTCGAGGCCGACAACCGCCAGACCCAGCAAGAACTCGGCACCCAACGCAATGAGTTTCTTCCACCAGGCCAATCTTCACCCTTCGTACGGCCAGTTAGCCGATCAGGACCAAGGCAGTGATCAGGGCGATGGTTGACGCACGCAGTGAAGCTTCAATGGTCCATCGACCTACGGCCGCTACGGCGATGAAGACCAGTGGCAAAACGATCGCCCCAAACGCACCGAAGCTGATGCGCGCCATGTGCTGGATTGAACGGTGTTGGTCACCCGCCAAGGTTATAGGGGGTTGCAGCTCCGAGATAGCATAGAGGTGTGACCTCCTACCTCTTGGAATCCTCCCGACCTGAGCTCCCGCTGGCTTTACCCGACGTTGAGCATGTCCTGGCTGTCCGGGGCGTCGGCGGATACCGTCAGTACCGCATCCCTGCCCTCGCCGTCAGCACGCAGGGCACCGTGTTGGCCGCCTACGACGGCCGGCCCAACTTGGACGACCTCCCCAATCCCATCGATCTCCTCCTGCGCCGCAGCTACGACAACGGAGTCACCTGGGGCACGCAGCAGGTAGTCCGCACGGGCTCGGGGCTGCAGGGATACGGCGATCCCAGCCTGCTGGTGGACGCTGACACAGGAAGAATCTTCATGTTCCACGCCGCAGGAACCCACGCCGGTTTCTTCGAAGCCGTCGCCGGTTTGGAGCCGGACGACGACATCCAGCACGCGGACCTCAGCTATTCGGACGACGACGGCGGAACCTGGCAGCACCGCCGGCTCACCGCGCAACTCAAGCACGGTGCCATCACTGGCCTGTTCGCCGCCGCCGGCCAAGGGATCCAGATGCACACCGGTCCTTTCAAGGGCCGTTTGGTGCAGCAATATGTGGTTCTTGTCGACGGCACGATCATGGCTGCGTCTGCGTTCAGCGACGACCACGGCGAGACCTGGACTCTGGGTGGTTTGGTTGATGCCGGCCCCTCCGGAATGGGGCCCAACGAAAACAAGGTGGTCTGCCTGGACGACGGCCGGCTCCTGCTGCATTCCCGGGCAACCCCGTGCCGTCTGTCTTCCGTTTCAGAAGACGGCGGCCTTTCGTGGAGTCCGCTTCAGCCTGTCGCGGATTTACCGGATCCCAGCGATAACGGCTCCCTGACCCGTTTCGACGGCCTGCCAGGTGATGATTCCCTCTCCACGCCGGGCACGTCCCAGTGGCTGATGGCCAGCAACAACCAGGATCCACATCTACGCCGGAACACCGTTCTCAGTCTCTCCCCCAATAACGGCGCGAGCTGGCCCGCCAAACTGATGGTGTGCCCGGGAAGTTCGGCGTACTCCACCGTCACGAGGCTGCCCGACGGGAACATTGGGGTTCTCTATGAACGGCAGGGGTATCGGGAGATCGTGTTTGCTTCCATCCCAGCGCATCAGTTGACGGACCAGCTTTCCGCTGGTCCACGCGCAGTTCCGGGTACTTTGGAACCCGCCGGCCTGGTCTTCGACATGGAACTGCGGTCCATCACCCCTGGCAGGCCGGCCGAATGGCAGAACTCCGGCGACTTCCATGTGGTTCCGTCCACCAGTGATGGCCAATGGGACGTGCAGACGTGGAAGGAAATCGGCCAAGGCTACGCCGGGGACCAGGTCCTTGGCACGCGCGAAGCCCAGGACCTCAACTACGGCCCGATCATTCCCGGTTACAAGACCGGCGACATCCTCGCCTTCACTGGGCGGGTCCGCAATAGCGGCACCGAGCCGATGACCGGCGTCGTGCTCCGCGGTCCGCACAACAACCTTGGCGACTTCCCGCCCGCGGACCTTCCGGCGGGCGAGGACGTCTTGTACTTCACGCCGACTTACACCATCACGGATGCGGACTTGGAGCAGGGCGCCTTGGAAGTCGCGTTCACCATAGAGGCCGACGGCGGGACCGTGCGTTTGGTGCGGCGGTTCAGTTTCGATCTGCACACCGGTGCCGTGGCGGCTAACTAAGGGTGCCGCTGCTCAGCGGTAGGTGTTTCCTAGCGGCAGGTGCTTCCTAGCGGTAAGTGCTGACGAACGGCTGGTTGGTGGGGACAATCTGCTTGCCCAGCGGCATCAGGGAGACCGGGATGAGCTTCAGGTTGGCGATGGCCAGCGGGATGCCGATGATGGTGATGGCCATGGCCACGGCGGTCACCACGTGACCGATCGCGATCCAGATGCCCGCAACGAGCAGCCAGATCACGTTACCGAGGAGCGCGAACACCCCGGCACCGCCCGGCTTCTCCACCACCATTTGGCCGAAAGGCCACAAGCAGTAGGCACCGATCCGGAACGAAGCGATGCCCCACGGGATGGTCACGATGAGTACGCAGCAAATGATGCCCGCCGCGAAGTAACCCAAGGCCAGCCAGAACCCACCGAAGACAAGCCAGATGATGTTAAGGATCGTTTTCATAGTTCTTATTGTCCCCTGCGGGTCTGACAAAAAGCCTAGGGGTCTGCCCTGATTCTTCCCTTACCTGTGGAGGTGTTTCTGCGCGGCTCAGGCCAGCAGTTCGTCCAACTTGTCGAACGAGGTGCCCCAACCGTCGCGGGTCATGTCCACCCACTCCTGGGATTCGAACGGTCCCTGTGTGACGTTCATGCGGGTACGCCCGTTGAGGTCTTCGAATTCCAGGCGCATCTCCTCGAACTCGTGATCGGCGTCCGGAGCAGCTTTGGCTTTAGCGACCAGCAGAGCCGGGGTTTCCAGCTCCGTAATCACGGCTTCAATGGGGGCTTCCTGCTCGCCATTCTCGTCCGACCACACCATGACCACCTGCCAGATGCCGCCCACCCGCGGCTCAACGATGATTTTCTCCCGGGGAGCCGCCACCTCCACGGGTCCGAACCACTGAGCAAGCTTGTCCGGCTCCATCCAGGCGTCGAAAACCTTATCGCGAGGCGCGTCAAACTCACGGCTCATGGTCAGGGTGAAGTGTTCCGTGCTCATTGCTTGGCTCCTGGTCTCCGTGTGATTCGTTCTGTTGGGAGCGAGTCTAGAGGGTGCCACCGACAACTCCGGCCCTCTCTTACCTCACCACCGGAAATGTCGCGGGAAGTGAGAGAGCGATCCGTTCAAGCGCGCGGGATGTGAGAGAGCGATCCGTTCAAGCGCGCGGGAAGTGAGAGACCGTCAGGCTTTCGCGGCTTCGACGAACGCGCGGATCTTGGCCAGGTCCTTCACGCCGCGGGATGACTCGACACCGGAGGACACGTCCACACCCCACGCGCCGGCCGCAGTTGCTGCGAAGGCCACGTTGCCGGATTCAAGTCCACCGGCGAGCAGCCACTCGCGGCCGTCGAGCCCCTTGGCACGGACCGATGCGTAGTCCCAGGCCTCCCCCGACCCCGGCACCGCGGCGTCAACCAGGAACACCTCCTCGCCCAGATCAGCGAACTCGTCCTGTGAGGCACCCATGGTGACGGCGCGGATAAGCCGCATCCCGGCGTCGTGCACTGTCTTGACGTCGTCGGCAGTCCGGTGACCGTGGAGTTGGACCCACTCCAGACCCGCTGCCCGGGCCGTGGCAACGGCATCAGCCGCAGACTCGTGCCGGAACACGCCCACTGCACGAACACCTTCCGGAACCAGCGGGTGCAAAATGCGCACCTGATCCGGGCTGACTTCGCGAGGGCTGGCGGTGAGCACGAATCCAACGGCGTCCGCACCGGCGTCGACGGCTTCACGGACTGACTCCGGCGTGCTCAAGCCGCACACTTTGACGAACATTCCCGCTCCTCCAGCCAAACTCGCAACGTTTTCCACATATGACGTTAGCAAGCCGCATTGCCATCGCAGAAGCGGGGTCCACCACTAGGCTGGTTGGATGGAGATCATCCGCTTTGCCGACATCCATCCCGAACCGTGGCGCAACGGGGGCGGGGTGACGCGTGAACTCGCCAGCCATCCGAAGGCCGCATCAGCCCAGGATGGGGCATGGGATTGGCGCGTCAGCATCGCCGACGTCTCCAAAGCCGGAGATTTCTCCGGCTTCCCGGGCATGGAGCGCGTGATCACCATCGTCGAGGGCGAATTGCTGCTGCTCACGGTAGACGGATCCGAGCACCCCCTCGAGAAATACCGTCCGTTCCGTTTCTCGGGAGAGGCTGCGTCGGGGGCCACTCTTCCGACAGGGGACATCCGGGATCTGAATGTCATCGCCCGTGCGGGAGCTTTCAAGGGCTACACGTCCATTGTGGAGATCTCCAAGAAACGCGCGCACCCGGTCTTCGAGGGCCAGCTTGCCGTCCTGCTGGAGGGCAAGGCCACTGTTGCGCCCGGCGCCGCTGTGGAGGAAGAGTCCGACGGCGAAGCCCCGGCACCCAGCGCGGCCGAACCTATCGAGCTGTCACGGTACGACGCCGTAGTCGGCTCCGATACCCAAAGCCCGGAAATCTCGGGCCGCGGATTCATTGCTGTCATCTCGATCGACCATGTGGAGGCCCACGCCTGAGGTGGTGACGTTAACCACCAGAAGTGGCCACCCCGCACGGGAGTTGCTAGCCTGAAATGAAGGTTCCGCTCTGGAACCTCCGGACGACGGTTCAGTACCCGGAATGCGACAAGACTGGCCAAAGGAAATGTCATGTCGTGGATAATTCTCATTCTTTCCGGAGCACTCGAGGCCGTCTGGGCCGCAGCGCTCCACCGGTCCAAGGGCTTCCGTAAACCCGTTCCCACTGTCGTCTTCCTGGTGTCCGTTGTTGCCAGCATGGCCGGACTCGCCATCGCGATGCAGTCCATCCCCACAGGCACGGCTTATGCAGTGTGGGTTGGCGTCGGTGTCGTACTGACCGCAACGTACGCGATGGTCACCAAGGTTGAACGTGCGACGACGGCCCGGCTGCTCCTGCTCGCCGGCATCGGCGCGTGTGTGGTCGGCCTGAAGGTGGTGGCGTAGCCATGACTGCGAACACAGCCAACACTGACAAAACCAAGAACTCCGGCAACGGAATCTTCTGGATCATCCTCTTGGCTTCAGCACTGCTCGAAGCCGTCTGGGCCACTGCTTTGGGCCTCTCGAACGGCTTCACCCAGCTCACGCCAACCGTGGTCTTCACTATTACAGCGGTGTTGAGCATGCTCGGACTGGGCATCGCGGTCAAACGAATCCCGCTGGGCACTGCCTACGCGGTGTGGGTTGGCATCGGCGCAGCACTAACCGTTGGCTGGGCCATGATCACGGGTGTGGAGTCCGCAAGCCCGCTGAAGCTGCTCTTCATCGCGGGAATCGTGGGCTGTGCTGCCGGGCTGAAGGCCTTGCCTGCCGATAAGCCTGTGGCCAAAGCCGAGTAGCGAACACTCCGCGGTGGGCGCTGGCCCATTTCGACGGCTCGCTGCGCATTAGACGTCTCCTACCATCGAATGCGCAGCAAGCCATCGAATCGGGCAGGGCAACACCGCCGACTTACTCCAAGTCGGGGGCCCCAGCAGGAATACCCGCCGTGGCCACAGAGTTCACGCCAACAAAGGGCCTCTGGAACACCTACGCGCATTGGAGAAGTTGATGACTGCAGTTCAGCTCGGCGACGGCCTCAAGGTCAGCCCCCTCGGTTTCGGCGGAATGGCACTGACCCCGGTCTACGGCGGAATCGATCCTGAAGAAGGCCTACAAACACTGAGGCATGCGGTGGACGCAGGCATCACGTTCATCGACACCGCAGACGTGTACGGTGCGGGCAGCAACGAGGAACTCGTGGGCAGGCTCTTGAAGGAGCGCCGCGACGAAATCCAGGTGGCCACGAAATTCGGAATTGAGGGCAACCCCGCGGACGGGTACACGGGAGTCCGCGGGGATGCGCCCTACATCAGGCAAGCGGCGGAAGCGAGCCTCCGCCGCCTGGACACTGATGTGATTGACCTCTACTACCTGCACCGCCGGGACCTCCGCGTTCCGATAGTGGAAACCGTGGAGGCTATGGCGGAGCTGGTCCGTGAGGGCAAGGTCCGGCACCTCGGGCTGTCGGAAGTGACGGCCGAGGAGCTCAGGCAAGCCAACGCTGTCCATCCCATTGCCGCGGTCCAGAGTGAATGGTCAATCTGGAGCAGGGATGTGGAGCTCAACGTTGTTCCTGCAGCCAAGGAACTTGGCGTGGGATTCGTGCCGTATTCGCCGCTGGGCCGTGGTTTCCTGACGGGAACCGTCAGCGCGGGCGATTTGGGCGAGAACGATTTCCGCCACAAGATCCCCCGTTTTGGTGACGAGGCACTGGATGCGAACCAGGCCGTGGTGGCCGCGGTTCGCGAGGTAGCCAGCGGGCTGGATGCAACTCCGGCCCAGGTAGCCCTGGCTTGGCTGTTCGCCCAAGGTCAACGCCTTGGGATTTCCGTGGTTCCCATCCCCGGCACGCGCAAAACGCACCGGATCGACGAGAACCTGGGGGCACTGTCCCTGCAACTGGGGACAGCACAACTTGAGGTGCTCGACCAGGCCGCGGCCGCCGTCGTGGGTTCACGATCTGCCGACCCCAACTGGGTGTCGCAGGGCCGCGAAGCCAACCCGGCAACTGCATAGACTGACACGATGGATTCGCTTATTCACTCATTGCGTGACGTCACCATTCGCAGCATCTCCGTCAGCGAGATGAACAACAACGTGTACCTGTTGACTTCGAAGTCCACGGGCGCGCAGCTGTTGATCGACGCCGCCGACGACCTTCCGGCCATCGAGCAGCTTCTCGAGGACAGTGCCGCGGACACAGCCACGAACCCGAAACTGGTCCGGATCGCCACCACCCACCAGCACTGGGACCACGTCCGGGCTCTGCCGGAACTGGTCGCCGCTACCGGCGCAAGCACTTCCGCAGGAGCGGACGACGCCGATGCGTTGCCGGTTCCGGTGGATGTCCGGCTTGGTCAGGGCGACGTTGAGCGGTTTGACGACATCGAGATCACGGCGGTTCACTTGCGTGGACATACCCCGGGCTCGATTGCTTTCGTGTATCAGGATCCAGACGGTCCGGCCCACATTTTCAGTGGGGACTCGCTGTTTCCGGGAGGCGTCGGCAACACACAGAAGGATCCTGCACGCTTCACTTCACTGTTGAACGACGTGTCGGAACGACTGTTCGACGCCTATCCGGACGAAACCCTGGTGCACCCTGGCCATGGACTGCCCACGACGCTCGGCGCCGAGCGGCCACACCTTGAAGAGTGGCGCGCCCGAGGCTGGTAACTTGCGGGGCCTGCTCTGCACGCTAAACCTCAGGAATAGCGCGCAGAGCGGGCCTCACAACGTTGAGACCTGGTCTTGCGGGGCCTGCTCTGCGCTCCATTCCTTCCGGATAGCGCGCAGAGCGGGCCTCACAACGGGAGGTTAGCGGCCGCGACGCTCGTTGGACGCGGGAGCCGATGCACGACGCGGGCCGCTCCGGGCCGGACGACCTGCGCCGGAGCCACCGCGACCGGAGTTGCCGGAGGCACCCGAACCGTAGGATCCACCGGACGTAGCGCCCGTGGCGGAAGACCATACGGCCTTGTTTCCACCGGTGCGGGTGCTCGTGGTGGACGCCGTGCGCGGAGCCGAAGCTGAGCGCTGACCGGTAGCCGGACGACCGCTGCGGCCGTTCTGGCCCTGCGAGCCGGGAACGTCGTTGCGGTGAGTGGAAGCTGCCTTGCCGCGACCGCGTGAGCTGCGGGCGACGTCGTCGTTCGCTGCTGCACGGCGATCCGCGCGGTTGGTGTCCGTACGAACCGGCTCAGCGCCAACCTTGCCGCGTCCGCCGCGACCGCCACGGCCACCCGCGGTGGGTGCAGCCTGGGTGGAACGACGTGCGCGCTTGCGCTGGGCGTTGGCGCCGGTGGACGTGCCGCCACCCTGCGGGGCTTTCGCTGCGAGGAGTGCTGCACGGGTGCGGGGGTCAACCTTGTCCGCGATGTCGCCCACGAGCTCGGCAACCAACGGGGAGTTGGCCGTGACGCGCTCGAAGTTGACGTCGACGCCGGCAGCCTTCATGAGCTTCTTGACGTCGCTCTGCTGCTCGGGGAGCGTCAGGGTGACCACGGTGCCATCGGAACCGGCGCGGGCCGTACGGCCTGAGCGGTGCAGGTACGCCTTGTGCTCTGTGGGCGGGTCAACGTGGATGACGAGTTCGACGTCGTCAACGTGTACGCCGCGGGCTGCGACGTCGGTGGCCACCAGGACGCGGACGTCACCGTTGGAGAACTCGGCAAGGTTACGGTCGCGGGCGTTCTGCGACAGGTTGCCGTGAAGGTCGACGGCGGGGATGCCTGCGTCCGTGAGGGTCTTGGCAAGCTTGCGGGCGTGGTGCTTGGTCCGCATGAAGAGGACGCGGCGGCCGGCGCCGGAGGCCAGTTCAACGATGAGCTGCTTCTTGACGGTCTGGTCGTTGACCACCAGGACGTGGTGTTCCATGGTGGTGACAGCGGCCTGGGGATCGTCCACAGAGTGCGTAAGCGGGTTGGACAGGTAACGGTTGACCAGCTTGTCAACACCGTTGTCCAGCGTCGCGGAGAAGAGCAGGCGCTGACCCTGGGTAGGGGTCATGTCCATGAGCTTCTTGACAACCGGGAGGAAGCCGAGGTCGGCCATGTGGTCTGCCTCGTCCAGCACGGTGACCTCAACGGCTTCGAGGGTCAGGATGCGCTGGCGGATCAGGTCTTCGAGGCGGCCCGGGCAGGCGATGACGATGTCGACGCCGGCGCGCAGCGCCTTTTCCTGGCGGGCCTGGGAGATGCCGCCGTAGATGACCGTGGTGTTCAGGCCCATGGCCTTGGCCAGCGGCTCGATGGTGGCGTTGATCTGGGTTGCCAGTTCACGCGTCGGTGCAAGGACGAGGCCCATGGGGCGGCCCGGCTTGCGGAAGTGCTTTGCTTCGCGCTCGGCCAAGCGGGCCACGAGCGGGATGGCGAAAGCGATGGTCTTGCCGGAACCGGTGCGGCCACGGCCCAGAACGTCGCGACCTGCGAGCGTATCCGGGAGGGTCTTCACCTGGATGGGGAATGCCTCTTCGATGCCATCTGCGGCAAGAGACTCAGCAATGGGCTTGGGCGTGCCAAGGGCAGCAAAAGTAGTCATAAACTTCATGTCTTTCGGGCGGTGTCCAGTTGCGGACATCGGCCCCCGACGCCGGTTGGGCCAGGGGTTCGCCGAGGAAAAGTCAGGTGGTCTACCGATTCGCTTCAACAGCGGTGGTCGGGACCAAATAGAACGCGTTCATCGACGCAGGATGTGCCTCTCACATGAAAAATGCCCCGCCGCGCAGCCTTTCAGGCCACCTGCTTTAGGGCGTCACCGCACATCAAGTGTTCCCAGCTTAGCAGTGATCGGCGCGAAGCCTTGCATCGGGGCAGGTCACGGTGCCGTTGCGGGGCCCGCTTTGCACGGCTCAGGGCCCGCGAAACGCGCAGAGCAGGCCCCACAACCACCCCCCACGCGTTGCGGGGCCCGTACTACACCCTTCCTGGCACGAATACCCTGCAGAGCGGGCCCCACAACTACCCCCCATACGTTGCGGGGCCTGCTTAGCGCGGCCCAGGGCCCGCGAAACGCGCAGAGCAGGCCCCACACCCCCCCGCCTTGCGGGGCCTGCTTAGCGCCGCTCAGGGCCCGCGAAAAGCGCAGAGCAGGCCTCACAACGCGTCAGGCGTGGTGCGTGAGTTCAGCGTCGGGTGTACTTGCTTCGGCAGGTGGCACGCCCCGCCTAGCGCCCTCCCCCGCAGCACGGGCGGCGACCCTCGGCGCGATCAGCACCCCGACGACGGCGATCACCGCCGTCAGCGCGAAGACCCCCGCAAACGAGTTCGTCGTCGTAAAGGCAGTAAAGACGAGTCCCGTGAGAGCCAGGGCGAGCGCGCCGCCGAGGGAATCGGAGATGGACATGGCCGCGCTGTTGAAGCCTTGGTTTTCCGGGGTGGACAGCGCCAACGTCATCACGGACAGCCGCGGGTACATGAGGCCCATCCCGGCGCCGGCGAGGATCCAGCCCCCGATCGCCACGGCCGCGGGCAGTGCAAACGCAGCCGTCACCAGCGTGGAGATCACGGCAACCAGCACCAGCGCGGCCCCGATTTTTACGGCGAGCGCGTCTGCCAGACGAGCACCAAGACGCCCCTGAACGGCAGATGCCCCGGCCCAGGCCAGTGCGGCGCCGGTCAGCGTCAGTCCAGCAAAGGTGGGCGTGAACGCGTACCGCTCAGTCAGCAGGTACGGGAGGTACACCTCGGCCCCAAAGAACGCCGCGGACGCGAGCCCACGCACCAGGATCACGCTGGGCAACCCTCTCCGGGCGGTCAACGTTCCGCGGGGCACCAGTGGACGGACCGCCATCAGTGCAAGGACAAGCGCGACGACGGCAATCGCCCCGCCCACGCCCGGAACCTCTGCTGACAGGTTCAGTCCGAGGACGGCAACGGCTGCGAGCGCAGCCCACCCCATGCGGCCAAACGCCCACGGGACGGGCTCGGCGGCGGGTTCGGAAGAAGACCCGGAACCCATCCCCCGCACGGCCGGAACCACCATCAGCAGCGCCGGGACCACCAGCCCCACAACGCCCAGGAACACCCAGTGCCAACTGCTCAACTGGGCCACGACACCTGCGGCGAAGGGTCCCACCAAAGACGGAACCACCCAGGAGGCAGCGAAGGCGGCGAAGATCTTGGGATGCAGCGCGGGCGGGTACACACGGGCCACCAATACGTAGAGGGCCACTGTCATCGCGCCCCCGCCAAGCCCTTGAACCAGCCGACCCAACACCAGGATTTCCATGGAGCCGGCCATGCCGGCAATCAGCAGTCCCACCACGAACAACGCCACCGAGGAATACAGGGGCGCCGCCGGACCACGACGATCCGACCAGTTCCCCGCTGCCACCATGCCCATCACGCCTGTTGCCAGCGGTCCTGCAAAGGCCAGCGCATAGAGGCTGGCTCCGTCGAGGTCGCGGCTCACCAGCGGCATGATGGTGGTTACTGCGAGGGACTCGAACGCGCTGAGGAATACCAAAGCGCAGGCGCCCACGGTGGCCAGCAGGTAGGGGCGGCTCAGTATCCCGGCCGTTGAGGTGTCAGAGGTCATGGTGGTTACCCTAGAACCTCAACTAATGTTGAGGTCAATCCATCGCCCTCCACCGGAAGCAATGTCATGTCGCAAGCCGCAACACACCGGCCCCTCACCATCGGCGAGCTGTCCGAGCGAAGCGGGGTGTCGCCGTCGGCCCTTCATTTCTACGAACGCAACGGGCTCATCGAAGCCGAGCGGACTGCCGGCAACCAGCGGCGGTATCGCCGCGACACGCTACGGCGGGTCGCGTTCATCAAGACCTCCCAGCGGGTGGGCCTGCCGTTGAAGGACATCCGCGAAGCGTTGGATTCCCTGCCGGACGGCCGGACCCCCACCAAACGGGACTGGGCAAGGTTGTCGCTGCGGTGGCGCACGGAGCTCGACGAACGCATCGCCGCGCTCCAGCACCTCCGCAACGATCTTGACGGGTGCATCGGCTGCGGCTGCCTGAGCCTGAAGTCGTGCACGTTGCAGAACCCCTCGGACGAGCTCGGCGCTTCAGGGGCCGGGGCGCAGCGCTGGAGTTTGCCGGAACAGCAACAGGCATTGCCTTCTGTCCGCCCGTAGCGGCACGCTTGGCATATGACTGAAAAGACCCACGACGGCGGTACTCCCCTGAGCGAACAGCCCACCAGCGCAGGCACCCACCAGCACGGGCACCAGCACGAAGGCGCCCAACAGCGCGGCCTCAACCTGCACGAGGACGCCGACAACGCCGTGGACATGTGGGACGGCATGTACCGGGAGCGGACCATGGTCTGGAGCGGGAATCCCAACCCGCAACTCGTGGCCGAAGCCACGGACCTGAAGCCGGGAAAGGCACTTGATCTGGGCTCCGGGGAAGGCGGTGACGCTATCTGGTTGGCCCAGCAAGGCTGGACCGTGACCGCTTTGGACGTGTCCGCCGTCGCGCTTGAACGGGCAGCTGCGCATGCCGCGGAAACCAGCCACGGGGACCGGATCACGTGGCAGCAGCAGGACCTTGCCGAGTGGAAGCCGGAGCCGGTGTTTGATTTGGTCTCGGCCCAGTTCCTGCACTCACCCCTGCTGCCGTGGCGTGATTCCGTGGCGTTGGCGGCGGCAGCAGTTGCGCCGGGTGGCACGTTGCTGGTGGTGGGGCATCATCCCCATGGGCTGCCGTCGTGGAGCCACCATCACGATTCCGGCATGTTCTTCACTCCGGAGCAGCTGGCCGGTGCGTTGCGGCTGGACCGTGAGCCGTGGTTTGTCGATGTGCTCACCGACAGGCGACGCGCCGTTGAAGGTCCCGACGGCGAGTCCGGTACCACTCTGGACACGGTCCTCAGGGCCACCAAGCACGCCTAAATGCCGTTGGGCAGCAGCTCCGCGTAGGGCGGGACCACGATTCCTGTGGCGGTGGAGTCCGGGTTCAACATCCACCCGACCCGCTTGGCTGTGTTCAACATGACCACGCTCTCCACCAGTTCGATGCCCGGGATGCGCTGCTGCACCGTGAGTTCCATTTCCAGGACTTCGGCCAGGGACCTCAGCCACATGATGATGGTGAAGTTGGTGCGGCCCGTGGTGGACGCAGCGAACCGGACATTCCGAATGGCACGCGATTCGACGGCCGCTGCCTCGTGCCGGCCCGGCGGGACGTTCGCGAACCACTGGATAGTCACGGGGTAACCCGAGAATTGTTGGGCAACTTCGCAGCGGAAGGACAACGTCCTGCTGGCCAAAACCCTCCCCAGTTGCCGCTGGACCGTGGCCGGATTCCTCCCCAGGGCCCTGGCGATTTCCGCCGCAGTGGCCCGACCATCCCTGGCAAGGAACGGTATCAACGCCAAGTGGCTCTCCGGGAGCGGAGTGGCCGTTGCATCGGGCCCCAAGGGATTGGTGGATTCGGGTCCTGCGAGCGCCCGGAGTGCCTGTTGCTCAGCCTTGGTCAGGACGTTGAGGCGCCATGCGTAACCGCTGATGTGGATGCGGGTGCACAGCGCCGTCTGGTACTTGGTGAGTCCACGGATTTCCTTCAGCCTCGGCAAGAACTGTGTGGTGAACTGCTCCAGATTCTGGGTGATCACCGTCAGCGTCAGGTCTCGGTTACTCGCCGCCTCCTCCACTGTGATGACTTCGGCGAGCTCTGCCAGGGCCGCGGTCACGTCCGGTCTGAGGTGCATTTCGCAGTCAACGTCCACCATAGCCAGGCACATGTTTTTCGGATCACCCGTGAGGTGGGATGTGGTCCAAGCCGCTCCTGCCTCCCGGAGCCGGTCCCAGCGGGCCGCCAAGGTGGTGGCGTGGACACCCAGGACCTGCCCGGCGTCCGACCAGCTGAGCCGGGGTGATATTTGCAGGGCGTTGATCAGGCGCAGGTCTTCCTCGCTGAGTTCCATTCCCTAATTCTCGCAGATGAGTGCATGTTTCCTGATTATCTTGGCAAAGAATGCATATTTCCAGATGTTTTCGAGCTTGTGAAGCACGTCACCACACAATGGCATGAGGAAGAGATCCCCGGATAGACCCAGGAGAAAACATGACCATTGCTGCCGACGCCAAGGACTTGCGGGACGACATTGTCCGTCTCCGGCACGAGCTTCACCGTGAACCGGAAATCGGCCTGCAGCTTCCCCGCACGCAGGAAAAGGTGCTCAAGGCACTGGACGGCCTGCCGTTCGAGATCACCCTTGGTGAAGAAACGACGTCGGTCACAGCGGTTCTCCGTGGCGGTGCTACCCACGCTTCGGCTGAGAAGCCCGTGGTGTTGTTGCGCGCGGACATGGACGGACTTCCGGTCCAGGAGACCACCGGCGTGGACTACACCTCCCGCGTTGACGGCGCCATGCACGCCTGCGGCCACGACCTCCACACCTCCATGCTGGCCGGTGCTGCCACCCTCCTTGCAGAACGCCGGGAACAACTGGCCGGCGATGTCATCCTCATGTTCCAGCCCGGCGAGGAAGGCTTCGACGGTGCGAGCTACATGATCAAGGAAGGCGTCCTGGACGCAGCCGGCAAGCGCGCGGACACCGCCTACGGGATGCACGTGTTCTCCTCGCTGGAACCGCACGGCCAGTTCGTCACCAAGCCCGGCGTCATGCTCAGTTCCTCGGACGGGCTGGTTGTCACAGTCCTGGGAGCGGGCGGCCACGGCTCCGCTCCTTACTCAGCAAAGGACCCGGTCACGGCAGCCGCCGAGATGGTCACGGCGTTGCAGGTCATGGTCACCCGTCAGTTCAACATGTTCGATCCCGTAGTCCTGACCGTCGGTGTCCTGCACGCAGGGACCAAGCGGAACGTCATCCCGGAGACCGCCCGCATTGAAGCCACCATCCGGACCTTCTCCGAAGAGTCCCGTCGGAAGATGATGGAAGCAGTACCCAGGCTGCTCCACGGGATCGCGGCAGCCCACGGTTTGGAGGCGGACGTGCACTACCAAGAGGAATACCCCCTCACCATCAATGATGAGGACGAGACCACCACAGCGGAGAAGGTCATCGCCGGAATGTTCGGCGACTCCAGGCACACCCGGTTGGCCACTCCCCTGAGCGGTTCCGAGGATTTCTCGCGGGTCCTCGCCGAAGTCCCCGGCACCTTTGTGGGACTCAGCGCCGTTGCCCCCGGCGCCGACCACGCGACGTCGCCGTTCAACCACTCGCCCTACGCAACGTTCGACGACGGCGTCCTCACCGACGGTGCCGCGCTGTATGCCGAACTCGCGGTATCCCGCATCGCCGCCCTGGCCGGCAACTAGCGTCCACCCCCCTTTCCCCGCATCAGCTTGGAGAATCTCATGACCACCACCGCAGGAACGTCCCCCGACGTCACGGTCCACAAATCCCACGCGCGGACGCTCGTCGGAACCGGCATCGGCAACGCCGTTGAATGGTACGACTGGGCGATCTACGCAACGTTCTCACCGTTCATCGCCAGCGCCTTGTTCAGCCAGGCCGACCCCACGTCGGCTGTGCTGTCCACCTTGGCGATCTTCGCCGTCGGGTTTGTTGCCCGTCCGTTTGGCGGTTTCGTGTTCGGTTGGATCGGCGACAGGATCGGCCGCAAGACCTCCATGACCGTGGCCGTCGCGCTGGGAGCGGTGGGCAGCCTCCTTATCGGCATCGCGCCGACGTTCGCCGCCGTCGGCGCCTTCGCATCGGTGATGCTCCTGATCGCACGGCTCATCCAGGGCCTTGCGCACGGTGGTGAGTTGCCGTCGTCGCAGACTTACTTGTCCGAGATGGCACCCAAGGAACACCGCGGCTTCTGGGCAACCCTGATCTACACCTCCGGCACCGCCGGAATCCTGGCCGGAACGCTGCTGGGCGCCATCCTGACCAACGTCCTGAGCAAGGAAGAAATGAGCGCCTGGGGTTGGCGGATCCCCTTCCTGATCGGTGGAGCCCTGGGCATCTACGCCCTCTTCATGCGGGCCAAGATGAAGGAAACCGAGGCCTTCGAAGCTGAGGCTCCCAATGAGAAGCGCCTGCCGATCCTGCCGCAGATCATCAAGTACCGGAAGCAGGCGTTCCAGGTCATCGGCCTGACCGTGGGCCTGACGGTTGTCTACTACATCTGGGGAGTCGTGGCACCGAGCTACGCAGCCACTGCTTTGAAGATGGACCGCGGTGAAGCCCTGTGGGCCGGTGTCATAGCCAATGTGGTGTTCATTGCCGCCCTGCCGTTCTGGGGCAAGCTCTCGGACCGGATCGGCCGCAAGCCCGTGATCATCGTTTCCGCCGCCGGCGCCGCCCTCCTGCACTTCCCCATGACGTGGCTGCTCAAGGACTCGCCGTGGCAGCTCGCGGTATCCATGTCCGTAATGCTGTTCTTCATCGCCGGCAGCGCCTCAATCGTCCCGGCCGTGTACGCCGAACTGTTCCCGACCCACATCCGCACCATCGGCGTCGGCGTTCCGTACTCAATCTGCGTGGCTGTCTTCGGCGGCACGGCCCCCTACCTGCAGACCTGGCTCGGCAGCATCGGGCAGGCTCAGCTGTTCAACGTGTACGCAGTGATACTGCTGCTGGTGGGCATCGCGTTCGCCTTCTCCATCCCGGAGACCAAGGGCAAGGACCTGACCGTCTAGGCCCTCCTCCCCCAACTAGGTGACAGCACATGTTCCAATGAGCCCTCATTGCGACATGTGCTGTCACCTACTTGGGTTAAACGAAGCGGTCGCGGCCTGCCCGGTAGCCAAAGAAGGCAGCCAGGGACCCGACCACCAGGAACAAAATCCCAGCTGCTGCGAACCCGCCCGTTGCCTGATGTAGTTGGCCCACCATCAGAGTGCCAAGTGAACCTACTCCATAGCCAACGCCCTGCATCATCCCGGACAGGTGCGCTGCCGTGTGGGCGTCGCGGGTTCGGACCATGATCATGGTCAGGGCCACCGCAGTCAGCGATCCCTGGCCCAGCCCGTTCAACCCCGTCCAAACCCAGATCAGCTCCGTGGGGCCAAAGATCGTGAGGGCAAAACCGCCTCCGGTCATCAGCGCCACCACCATGTTGATGATCCGCTGATCCTTGAACCGCGTGGCTAAGGCAGGGGCAAACAGCGAGCCCAGCATCTGCAGCACGATCGATACCGAGACGATCAGGCCCGCCGTACTGCCATCGATCCCCCGCTCGCGGAGGATTGGCGCCATCCACGCGAAAACACTGAACGACATCATCGCCTGCAGGACCATGAACATGGTCACCTGCCACGCCACCGCTGAGCGCCAGACATTCACGCCACTGTGGACGGCCTGGTGCTTTACTGACGGCTGGCGGATTGCCAACGGCAGGAAAAGCAAAAGTACGACGCCGGCTGGCACCGCCCAGAACCACAGCGCCGAGGTCCAGTGGCCGGTTGCCGTAAAGACCGGATACGTGAAGCCCGCGCCAAGGGCGGCCGAGGCGCAGATCGCAGTGGTGTAGAGGCCGCCCATCAGGCCCAGGCGGTGCGGGAAATCCCGTTTGACGACGCCCGGAAGGAGCACGTTACAGAGGGCTATCGCGGCACCGCAGGCAGCTGTTCCGGCCAGAAGTGCGGGCAAGTGACCCACGCCCGGGAACTCCACGGGCCGCAGGAGCAAGCCCATGGTGAGGACTGCCATGGCTCCGAGGAGCACCCGTTCCGCACCGAACCTGCGGGCGAGGATGGGCGCCAGGGGTGCGAACACTCCCAGGAGCGTGACCGGAACGGTGGTGAGGACCACCAGCGACCAGCCCGGCAGGCCGGCGTCGGACGTGATCTCCGGGAGAACGGCTGAGAAGCTGGAGAAGACGGTGCGGAGGTTGAGCCCGATCAACACGAGGCAGACGCCCAAGTAGATCAAGCTCTTCTTGCCACCCAGTTGCGTGGGGTCCGCTGGTGGTTCCTCGTCGATCTCCGCGTCCACTGCTATGTCAGGCAGGACTGATTTCTCTGGGTAGCCGGGTGTCTTGGAAGAGGTCACACGTCCTATTCTGTCAGCACAGGTTCTTTCCGGGGCCTGCTGGGCGGGATGTGACCTGCGGGTGAGCCCCGGCAGAGTTATCCACATAAGAACGATTTCCCATGCCTCTGAGGCATGGCGATCCATAGCGTTGAGGGCATGGACAAGACCCCCGAACCTTCACCTTACTCCACATCTTCCGACCGCCCCCGTCCGGCATCTCAAAAGACGGCCAGAGCGTATTCGCGCCCACCGGGACTACGGGCAGGCATCTGGAGCTTAGCGCTTGCCATGGGGGTTCCGATTGTCTTCCAGATCGTCTTTCCTGTGGGAATATTCTTCATGTTCGGCGCTGAGTCACCTTCCTATGCAGTCGCTGCGCAGACCATCTTCTTGGTCCCCACCGGAACTTGCTGGCTCCTGGCGGTGGTCTGTGGTCTGGGCTGTCTCAAGCTGGCCAAACACCGCGACGCCGATGGGCAGCGGACCATCGCGTGGATGTTGGGGATCTTCGGGCTTTGTATTGCAGGACTCGAGGGGCTGGTGTTGCTCTTGCTGTTGCTATACGGCTGAGCTCCGGCTCCCACCTCGCACGCTGGACCGGCCCCTACCCATAGCCTCACCGGCCGAACTAACCCGTCCCCCTGAACCAAAGTATTCTGGAAAGGATGAGTGAAAACCCAGATTCCCCGCGACCCGTCACGCCCGGCACCCAGGCCTCCTTTGGTACCTATGGCGGCCGCCCCGTCAGCTTTGTGCGTCGCGGAACCCGTCTGCAGGGCCGCAGGCAGGCAGCGTGGGAAGAGCACGCCGAGCGCTGGGCCATCCAAGTCCCACGACATGTTGCCAACACTTCCGTTCACCCTGATTACACTTTTGACGCCGAGGCAGTATTCGGGCGCAAAGCACCCCTGATCGTGGAGATCGGCTCCGGCCTGGGCGATGCTGTGGTTCACGCCGCAGAGCAGAACCCGGACAAGGACTTCCTCGCGGTGGAGGTCTACACCCCTGGCCTGGCCAACACCATCATCAAGATCAACAGCCGTGGGCTGACCAATGTGCGCGTGGTGGAAGCCAATGCCCCGGAGGTTTTGGAGTCCATGCTGCCGGAAGGCTCGGTCAGCGAGCTTTGGGTGTTCTTCCCGGACCCGTGGCACAAGGCCCGGCACCACAAACGCCGGCTCATCCAGCCCGCGTTCGCTTCGGTCGCCGCCAAGGCCCTCGAAAAGGGTGGGTACTGGCGCATCGCTACGGACTGGTCCAACTACGCAGTGCACGTCCGCGAGGTGCTAGCAGACTCCACTGAGTTCGAGAACATGCACGAAGGCGAGCGCAGCGGCGAGGAGAGTCCGCTGACGCAGGTATGGCAGTCCGGCGTCGAATCTGTTGTGGGCGGCGCCCCGGTGAGGGAAGGCCGCGCACCGGTCAGCACCGAGCACACCGGTCCGAACGAGGGCGTGGATGCAGAAGGTGGCTGGGCTCCGCGGTTCGATGGCCGCATTCGGACCAGTTTCGAGAACAAAGCCCACGAGGCCGGGCGCATGATCTTCGACCTCACCTACCGCAAGATCTAGCCGAAGGACCTTTGGGGGAACCATGAGCTATCAGCCACCGGTGGACTACTACCAGCAACCTCAACGGACCGGTAACCGCGGCCTTGCCGCCGGGATCACCAGCATCATCGCAGCTGTGCTCTCGCCGATCGCAGCCGTGGTCAGCATCCCCTTGGGCATCGCAGCCGTCGCATCCGCCATGAGCCGTTACAACGAGGGCAACGATGCCTGGTGGTTTGGTGCACTTGTCCTGGCTGGGACTGCCGTGGTGCTGGCGATCGTTGCAGTGGTGAGCGGGCTGATCGCTGTCTTCCGGGCCGGGCGCATGAACGCGGGACGCATCACGGGCATCATCGGCTTGGCCATCATGGCGATCAACATCTTTGGCATTGTCTTCATGGTGTTCCTGGTGCTCGGCTCAGGTCAGGGGTTCTAATGCCGCAGGTGCGCGCCGAACGATTCATCCGGCTGGATCCGGAGACCGCCTTCGCCCTCTCCCAGACCACGGGCGCATTCCGGCTCACCTGGGACCCGTTCATTTCCGCCCAGGCTTTTCTGGACGGAGCCACGGCAGCGGGTAAAGGCGTCAGGACACGGACTGTCTCCCGTATGGGGCTGAAAATGGTCAGCGAATACGTCTCCTACTCACCACCCCGAAACGTGGGCATGACCATGGTGTCCGGGCCGTGGTTCTTTGAAAACTTCGGCGGTGGTTGGCGGTTCACGCCCGACGACGGCGGCACCCGGGCGGTCTGGAAGTACACCTTTTCGTGCCGGCCGGCGCTGATAAAGCCGTTGGCCGAGAGGATCGGCGGCTGGCTTTTGGGCCGGGAGATCGAACGCCGGATCGAGGCATTCGCCAAGGCCTGCGAGAACCCGGCGCTGGTGGCCGAACTGCGCGCCCAGGGAACCGGCGTTACAGAGCAATAGATCGGGAACCACCGCTACGGCACCGAAATCGAGGCCACCGTGTTCTCGGCTTCATCGCGAAGCTCAACCCCAGCGATGCCTGCCAACTGCACCGGAGTGGCCCCGGTGATCTTGATCCGGCCGCTCTGAGTGGCCGTCCATCCGCACGTGCGTTCTTCGGCGCCGTCCCGGCCCTTCACCCACAGATACAGGGTGCCTTCCAGTGGCATCGAGCGGCCCTCCACAGCGAGCTCGGTGCCCCAATTCTTTTTCACCATGCCCACGGTCAGCTGCAATCCGTTGTCCGACTGCACCGAGTAGCTTGCGTCCGGTTTCGGGGGCTGGTTCAGCAGAGGTCCGGCGAGGAAGCCGACTGCAAGGCAAGCAGCGGCAACCGCACCCACCATAGCCGCCCACCGCCGTCGTGATTTCCGCCTGCGGACCGACAAGTCCACCAGGACTTTTTCAGGAATCGCCTCGGGTTCCAACGGTGAGAGGGAGTCCGCACCCCCGGCGACCGTGAGGGCGACAGCGTCAGCCCGGGGAACCGCGTCGAGCAGTGCGGGCAGGCTTTCAAGCTCCTCCAGTTCACGGCGACACTCAGCGCAGGTGGCGAGGTGGTGCTCAAATGTACGGGCTTCATCGGCCTCGAGCCCACCCAGAAGGTAGGCGCCCAGTAACTGGTGGACGGAGTTGCCGGTCATCGTTCCACCCCCATTTCATCAAGGATTGTTCGGAGGGCTTTCACAGCGTAGAAAGCCCGGGATTTCACGGTTCCCGCGGGGATGTTCAGCTGCAATGCTGCCTCGCTGACGGTGAACCTTTGGTAGTGGAGGGCCACCAATACCTGCCGGTGTTCGTGACTGAGCCGGAGCAACGCTTCCTCCATGAGCACCCGGTTCAGGAGCTCGTCCACGCGTTCGGTGGCCGCGTGGTCCGGGAGGTCGTGCTCCCCGGCTTCGAGCGGGCGCCGCTGCGCCTTCCTGTAGTTGTCAATAATGACGTTGCGGGCCGTCCGGAAGAGGTAGCTGCGCAGGCTTCCTGTGATCTGAGGGGCATGTTGCCACACCTTGAGGATGGTTTCCTGCACGACGTCGTCGGCTTGGTGGGCGTCGGAGGTGCAGCTGAGAACGAAGCGTTTCAGGGCCGTGCCATGGTCGCGGTAGATCGCAGCCACTACGTCCTCGTCCAACGGCATGGCCACCTCCCTCACTGTTTTCCTCCGCCCCTTCGCCTATACGACGACGCGCACTGGTAAATGGTTCAGCTCCATGAACCATTCTTCCCCCACCGGCGTCGTAGGGGTTAGCGCCGGTCCGTTCCGGCCGGCTCGTCAAAGGAGCTAGACATGAAGAAACCACTCAGCTTTGGACTCAGTGCGTTGATCCTGACCGCCGCTCTGGCGGGCTGTGGCGGGAGCCCAGGGACCAGCACCATTGCTCCGTCCGCCGCCACCTCCACGGCGGCACCCACCTCCGCTTCGCCAACCTCGTCTTCCACCCCCGCTGCCGACGGCGCCGAAATGAAAGTTGCTTCCTCCAGCGTTGGACAGATCGTCGTGGACGGGAAAGGCATGAGCCTCTACTTCTTCACCAAAGACGTCAAGGACTCCGGAACCAGCGCCTGCACGGAAGCGTGCCTGGCCGCGTGGCCGATTTTCACCACGACGGCGGACTCCCCCTCTGTTGACGGCGTCACCGGAACGGTGGGAACCATTGCATCACCGGATGGCAAGAAACACGTGACGCTCAACGGCATGCCCTTGTACTACTACGCCAAGGACAAGGCTCCCGGGGACGTCACGGGCCAAGGCGTGGGCGGCGTCTGGTACCTGGTGAGCCCTGCCGGGGAGATGATCAAGTAAGGCGCTGCGCCGAGATCGCGGGAAGCCTGCCCCATAGCCGGAAGGTTCCATGCGAACACGCAGGTTTCCCGCGAACTGGCGTCCGCCACGATCACCTAAGTTCCCGAAGGATGCGTTCCTTGAAGACGCGCTCTTGAAACAAGTCCTTCCACTCGACCCTGATGAAGCGCCAGCCTTCTTCCATGAGCGCCTTTTCGCGCCGCCGCTCTTGGAAGATGACTTCATCCGTTGGTTTGAAGTCAAAGTATTTGGTTCGCCCGTCAAACTCCAAAGCTAGTTTTTCCTCTTTCCAAGCGAAGTCCATACGATGCCGGCCCAGCCGCGACTGCACCTCGAATTGTGGCTCCGGGGGCCGGATGCTGAGTCTTTGGATCAACTCACGGGTGAGCGTCTCACCGGCGGACTCTGAGCGCGGATCTGCATTGTCCAAAGCCTTGCGCAGCGTGCGGATTCCCCGCTTTCCAGGGGAACTTGTTGCCAAGGCTGTCAGCTTGTTTCTATCGGCGCCTATGCGGAGCCCGTGATCCACTATTACCAGTGCTTTGGGATAGCTCAGCATTCTGGCACTGTCAAAGATGGTGCGTTCAAGCGTCGTCGCGCGAAGACCCCGAACCACCGCAACGTCCTCCTCAGTGAACGTCTCCGTGTGTCCCGTGACGTCTTTGCCCCAACGGCCGGAGGAGGGCTGGACCGGGTGCAGGATGTGAACCTTGTCATCAACAGACCAAATGAAGAGGCCGTGAAGGCGTGCCGCCGATAGGTGGCTGTAGAGGAACCCGCCGGTTGACGTTGTCAGCGTTCCACGAGCGTGTGCCAGGATCCGCTCCATGGCCCGACTCGCCGGGCCCAGAGCCTTCCACTTGCTGCCCCTGATGTAGCAGCCGTACCTCACACGGTGCAGCTCACCCGAATCCAGCAGTGCCCTGATCTTTCTGCTGTTCAGGCCGAACCGAAGTAACTCATCGGTTCTCCACATGTACCCTCGTGCGGGAAGTGGGTGGGGCCGCGGGACAGCAGTTTCGACAGATGTTGTTCGATCCATCGGTTCAGCATGCTGACCAGCCTGGGGGTTACTGAAGAGGTACGAGTCGCTATGTGGACATCCAAGCGCCGGGACCCCGGGAACGCTGCGAAGTCGCTGGAAGTTAGCTAACGCACTCGCAGGCTTCCAGCGAAGTCAGGGACAGTGGCCGTCACAGGCAATCAGCACCCCCGTTGCTAGACTGCAAGCCACTCACTGGGGAGAGAAAATGGCAGAGAAGACAAAAACGAAGAACCCGCCGAACTTGGCATTCCTTGTCCTGCAAGAGGTCGCGTGGGCTTTGGGACTAGTGGCCATGACACTGCACACCATCGACCGCGGTCTGGACTGGATCTGGATTGGCCTGCTTGTCGGGTGGCAAGCATCCATCGTCTGGGGCTTCGTAAAGCTCAGGCGTGCCCAAATCACCTAGCCAACCGCCGTCGTCGTCCAAATCGCGCCGAGTTCGTGGGAAACCTACCGCATCGCCGCAAGTATCCGGGCGAGCTCGCAGGGTTTCAGCGAACTCGGCGAGGACCAACCGACTAGCCCCGGACACGCCCATACAGCTGCCGGACCAGGTGCTCGATGTCCGGCTCGTGCAAGGACAGGTCGGCAACCTCGGCCGTGCCGGAGATGGCAGCCAGAACAACCGCCGCCGAGAGCTTGCGGGGGTCGAAGGAGACGCTGTGTCGGATCCCGTCGGCCTCAATGCCCTCATGGACGGCACCATCAGGCAGCACAAATAGATCAGCCGAGTGCACGGGGGCGGTGAGGTCAACCACCATGGTGCGTACGGCTCCGGCGACGGCAGCCAAACCGGTGAGCGGACCGTCGTAGGCGATGGCGCCGTCGTCGACTACTAAAACGCGCTGGCACAAACGCTGGATATCGCTCATGTCATGGGTAGTCAGCAGCAGCGTGGTGCCGTTCTCGCGACGCTCCGCGTCCAGGAACTGGCGCAATTTCTCCTTGCTGATCATGTCCAGGCCAATGGTGGGCTCGTCCAGGATGACAAGTTCCGGCCGTAATGGCACTCAGCAGCAGCGATGCGCGGATGAGCCCGAAAACCGAGTTGGTAAAAGCCCCGGCGACGGCGGCAGTACGGTACGTGGAATGGCGGCGGAATGATGACCTGCCGAGTTCCCAATACGCACGCACCGATCGAGTCTACTCACGGGTGGCACCGAAATCGCCGGAAACGCGTCGAGGCCGCCGGTACGCTACGGCGATTCCGCAGCGTTCCGGCGATCTCGCGCAGAAAGACTTACGCGTCCGCGAATTCCTCGGACTCTTCGAACTCTACGGCCGCGATGATTTCCTTGGTCTCCGGGTGGATCATGAAGGCCTCCTCGTCGTCCTCGATCATGAGGTAGTCGCCGTGGTCGGTGGAGAAGTGCCAGGCGAGGGTCTTCACGCCGTCGTGCTCGTAGTTGGGATCGCCCATGGTGATCTTTTCCAAGGAGTAGCCGGCAACATCGCACAGTTCGCGGATGATGACCTCGAACTCCGGGGCATTGGCGATGGCTTCTTCTTCGGCTTCGGCTTGGCGCTCGGCGAGGTCCGGGATCAACGCGACGCGCTCGGCAATGTGTGCATCTATTTCTTCGTCGGTCAGGACAAGCAGTTCGGACTGGTCACGGAGGTAGGCCGAGTTGAGGTCGATGATGTCCTCTTCCTCGAGCAACGCTTCAAACTCGCCGTCGAGCTCGTCCAAGGCAACCACCGAGGAAGGCGGCGTTTCGGACTCGTCCAGTTCGCCGTCGAGGTAGGCCTCTGCTTCGTCCTCGGTCAGTGCATCGAACGTGGTCGCAGTGCGGTTGAAGAGGTCCAGGTGGCGGGTGGCGCCCATGCCTTCGAGGCCTGCGCGGACGTAAGCATCCACTTCCTCACGTTCCGGTGCGGTGAAGACATACTGGGCGAACCCACCGGACAGTGCCTGCGTCAGGTAGAAGTCCACAAAGTAGCTGTTGAGCGCAGGGGCGGCAATTTCGTCACTGTTGAGGAGCTCCTGGTACATCTGATTCACGACGTTGACGTTGGAATCCACTACATCCGCGTTGCCGGCTTCGAAGCTGGTCTTGTTCAGGACGACGGGGTACTCGTTGGTAGTCATGGGAATTCCTCACTGCTGAAAGCTGGTGGTGCTCCGGACACTTTCAACGTACGCGTGGGAGCGGCGCGGCAATCGAGGAAGAGGTTAACGGAGGGCGAAGTTTGGGAGCCGTTTTCTGCTGACTAAGATTGAGCAGATAACCTCCTGCCGAAAGTAGCCCGACGCATGCCGTCCCACACAGACGAAACCTGGGAACTGGCCATACAGACTCCTGCCATTAACGACCGCTCCCTGGCGGCCGGACTGGCCTATGCCATGGGCAGCCGGGTCAGCGGGATTACTTTCGACGCCGCCACTGGCCTTCTGATGGGCAAGGTCCGCGGGACCGGTCCGCAGCCGTATTCGACGTCGGCAAAACTGGTCCGCAAGCCCAGCGGCTGGAGCTGCACCGTGGGTATCTGCAGTTGCCCGGTCCGCAAGGACTGCAAGCACGTGGCCGCGCTGCTCTTCACTGCGGAGGACCACCCCACCATCCGGGCCCAGCTCCTTTCCCAGGCGCCCGGAATTCAAACCTCGAGGGTCGGCTCGGGCCAGCAGGGCGGCACCGCGCGTCCTGCCTGGGAACAAGCCCTCAACAGGCTGATCACCAAGCCAGGCACTGCTCCGAGCGCGGCTGGCATCCAGCTCGCGCTCCAGTTCGAGGTGGAAGAGCCCGCCGCGCACTTCTCCTACACAGGCCGCCGCGACCCCATGCGCAGTGTCCGCCAACTCAAGGCCCGTCCCGTGATGATGGGCGCCAAGGGCAAGTGGATCCGTGGCGACGTCTCCTGGAACAACCTCAGCTACGTCAGCTTCCGGCGGGAATTCAACGAGGTCCACGTCGAATGGCTTCAGACGTTCCTCGCCGCCCACGGTTCCAGCAACGGCCGCCAGCAACCGTCGGGGGCCATGTGGTTGAGCCTGAACGACTTCGCTGCCAAGAACCTCTGGACCCTCCTCGCCGACGCCACCAAAGCCGGCATCCCTCTCATCCACTCCGCTGGGAGCGAGCCCGTCAGCGTGGAGACGCAACCCGCCGTCGTCGGACTGAGTTTGGCGCGTCTGGGCGCCGCCCCGGACGCCACAACGGAAGCGCACGACGGCGGCCTGCAATTGGCGCCGTCAGTCACCGTGGGCGGGGAGCCCGTTGACGCCGCCACCGTGGGCTTCCTGGGCAAGCCGGCCAATGGAATCTTCTTCACGCATTCCGGGGACATCCTGCCCGGGGTGCCGCAGCAAAAGAACCTGATTACCTTGGCACCGATCGAGGGTGGCATCACTGACGAACTCCTGGAATTCGTCATGGACGGCCAAACGCTTCAGATTCCTTCCGAGGATGAGAGCCGCTTCCTGACCTCGTTCTACCCCAAATTGCGACAGTCCACGCCGGTGCAGGCCGCCGACGAATCGGTGGAGCTGCCCACCCTGGCTGTTCCCACGCTGTCCCTGCTGGCCAATTACGGCAACGATCACAAGGTCCGGTTGCACTGGGAGTGGCACTACAAGTCCGGCACGCTGGTCACGGCGCAACCGCTTTGGCGGCACCCTGACGACCGCGGCTACAGGGACGATCCTGAGGAAGCCCGCATTCTTGAGTCTCTTGGCCGGCCGTGGGATGTGGTGTCGGCGTTGGCCGAGTCGGCAACGGGCGGTTGGGGCGCTCCGCGGCTCGCGGCGTCAGCGGAACTGGGCGGTTTGGACACACTGGCGTTCACCGAAGAGGTCCTCCCTGCGCTGAAGGAACTGCCCGACGTTGTTGTGGAAACCTCCGGTGACATCGCGGATTACCGTGAAGCTGCCGAAGCTCCCGTGGTGTCCATCTCCACGAAGGAAACGGCCAGCGGCGACTGGTTCGACCTCGGCATCGTCATCACGCTCGAAGGCGAACCCGTCTCCTTCGCCGCGGTGTTCTCCGCCCTCGCGGCTGGAATGAGCCGCATGCTGCTGCCCAGTGGCGCGTACTTCTCCTTGGATCTGCCGGAGCTGCACCAGTTGCGCGCGTTGATCGACGAAGCCCGGTCCCTGCAGGACAACCCGGACAACAAGGACGGCACCCTGCAGATCAGCCGCTTCCAAGCAGGGCTCTGGGATGAGCTGGCGCAGCTCGGGATTGTGGACGAACAAGCGGCCGCGTGGCGCGAAGCCGTGGGGGGATTGCTCGACGACGGCGTGACCGGGCTGCCGCTGCCGGCAGGCCTCAACGCTGAGCTGCGTCCGTATCAGCTCGAAGGATTCAACTGGCTCAGCTTCCTGTACAAGCACAGCTTGGGCGGGGTTCTGGCGGATGACATGGGCCTGGGTAAGACAGTGCAGGCCATTGCGCTGATCTGCGCGGCGAAGGACCTGGCTGAGGAGACGGCTGCCGCCGCACAGGGTGATGCTGCTGAGGTGACTCCGCGTGCTCCTTTCCTGGTGGTGGCACCCACCAGTGTCGTGAGCAACTGGGCCTTGGAAGCGCAACGGTTCGCCCCTGGGCTGGTGGTGCGCACCGTTGGTGAGACTTTCGCCAAGAGCGGCCTGTCCCCTGTCGACGCATTGGCGGGTGCCGACGTCGTTATTACCTCCTATGCCCTGTTCCGCATTGACTACGATGCCTACGCGTCGTTCCACTGGGCCGGGCTCATGCTGGACGAGGCGCAGTTCGTGAAGAACCACCAGTCCAAGGCGTACCAGTGTGCGCGCAAGCTCCCGGCACGTTTCAAGCTCGCCATCACGGGCACGCCGCTGGAAAACAACCTCATGGAGTTCTGGGCCCTGACGTCGATCGTTGCGCCGGGGCTGTTCCCGAGCCCCAAGCGGTTCGCGGAGAACTATCAAAAGCCGGTGGAAAAGAACGGCGACTCGGCGCAACTGGGCAAGCTCCGGCGTCGTGTGCGTCCGCTGATGATGCGCCGCACCAAAGAGCAAGTCATCAAGGACCTGCCGCCCAAGCAGGAGCAGATCCTGGAAGTGGTGCTCAACCCGCGGCACCAGAAGGTCTACCAGACACACCTGCAGCGCGAGCGCCAAAAAATCCTCGGCCTGATCGACGACGTGAACAAGAACCGCTTCACGATCTTCCAGTCGTTGACGTTGCTGCGGCAGCTGAGCCTGGACGCATCGTTGGTGGATTCTTCATTGTCCGGCGTGCGCTCCTCCAAGCTCGATGTGTTGTTCGAGCAGCTGGAGGACGTCATTTCCGAAGGCCACCGGACTCTGATCTTCAGCCAGTTCACGGGGTTCCTTGGAAAGGTACGCGAGCGCCTGGACGAAGAGGGTGTGGAGTACTGCTACCTCGATGGCAGCACCCGGAACCGCGGCGACGTGGTCAGCGAGTTCAAGAACGGTGCCGCTCCGGTGTTCCTGATCTCGCTGAAGGCCGGTGGCTTCGGGCTCAACCTCACCGAGGCCGACTACGTGTTCCTGCTGGATCCGTGGTGGAACCCGGCGTCCGAAGCCCAGGCCGTGGACCGCACCCACCGTATTGGGCAGGCCAGGAACGTCATGGTCTACCGATTGGTTGCGAAGGACACCATCGAGGAAAAGGTTATGGCGTTGAAGGCCAAGAAGTCACAGCTGTTCGCAGATGTGATGGAAGGTGACGCCTTGGCCGGTGGCTCGTTGACGGCGGATGACCTGGCGGCGCTGTTCGCGGAGTGACCTCCCCAAACAGCGCGCACTGCGTCACCCGACGTGTGTGGAAGCTGCCTGAATGATCGTGGCGAGATCGCGGGGGCGGCTCCACATGGGCCAATGCCCCGTGGGGAGGTCAATGACGTCGAGATTCTCGATGTTCGCGACTTCTGCAAACATGGCATGGCCTGCGTGGGCCAACTCCATCACCTGCGCGCCAGGGATCGAGCAGCACACCAGAGTGGTCCGGACCTTGCGGCGGGCATCGTTCATGAGCTCAACGGGCTGACGGAGCACAGGGCCAGGCTCGGGGACGGCCCGGACACGAAAACGCTCAAGGACCTCTGTGCTCAGGCCTTCGAGACTTGCCTGCTGTGCGAGGACGTCGAGGGACGGCAGCGGAAGCTCCTCCACCCCTTCCGGGAGATCAGGAGCGAAGACGCTCCCTGGTGCAAGAGGGCCGGAGTCAACCCACACCACCAGATGAACAAGCTCAGGGTGTCGGTCCAGGACAAGGCTGACAGGGGCGTTGGCCCCACTGTGAGCCACGAGAACAGCGGGCCGATCTTCGGTAACTCCAAGGCGGGCAAAGTTCTCCAGGACCGCTGCAGCTTGATCGTCCAAGGTCTTTGTCGCCCGCTCAGGATCGTCCCCATCGAGACCAGGGAGCGTCACCGCAACTGCGCGGGAGTGGTCGCTTTGCAGGTGTTCAAGGACTTCATCCCACGCCCAAGCACCCAGCCAGTGGCCGGCGATGAGGATGATGTCCGGATTGCTTGTAGTTGTTGTCATGTCACTACCCTCGCAGGCGCTACGGACAAGGGTGTGTCACTATTTATGTCATGAATTTGATATGGGCTGACAGGTGAAGCGTGCAGAACGCCTCCATGCTCTTTCCGAGTTGCTGCGTCGCAGCGGAGCGCGGGGGGTCTCCGCCGAGCGGTTGGCGGGAGAGTTCGAGGTATCCGTGCGCACTGTCAAGAGGGACCTGGATGCGTTGGAGAGCAGTGGTGCGCCCGTTTGGTCGCGCCCTGGACCCGGTGGTGGGTACGGGTTGGCCGCTGGCGCTTCCCTGCCGCCTGTCAGCCTGTCCCCAGCGCAGGCCGTGGCGCTCATGGCGGCCGTGTCCGCTGCACCCGACGCCCCTTATGCCGATCTGGCAGCAGCCGGGATCCGGAAGATCCTGGATGTCCTCGATCGCAAGACCCGGGCAAGAGCCGACGACCTGGCTGGCCGTGTCTGGGTGAACGCGACTCCCCTCTCCTCGCGCGCCATCAGGTCGGCTCTGGAGGAGGCGATGTCCGAGCAACGGGTCATCCGCATGCGCTACACCTCGGGAGATGGGAGCACCACCATCCGCGACGTCGAACCCGTACTGTTCGCCTCAACGAATGGCCAGTGGTACTTGGTTGGATGGTGTCGACTTCGCGACGCCATGCGGTGGTTCATGGTGTCCCGCATTGAGCGAGCCAGCGTCACCAAGACGGCTTGCAGCGGCCACACCATCCACGAAGTCGGGGAACCTCCGGCGAACGCCAGGCCTGTGCACGGTTCGTTGGATCAGCCTCGCAGCACCTAGTCGTCCAGCCTCACACCGCGCAACAACAGCATGGTCCCGCCCACGGCCACCGCGGATGCCAGGAACACGCCTGCGGCACCGAGCCCTACCGCTACAACGCCGATGACGCTGGGCAGGACCACTTGGCCCACCCTGTTCCCGGCGAGCCGCAAGGCCAGGGCCCGCCCGCGCTGGCCTTCAGGCGCTTGGGCAGAGAGCCAGGACATCGTCAGGGGCTGGCCGATTCCCAGCCCCAATCCGAGGAACGCCATCACGACGAAGAGCAACCACTCGGGCATCGGGACGGCGGCCACCCCCAGAGCGGCCGTGGAGATCGCCAGGCTCATGATCAGCAACTTCATGCGCCCCAGCTTGCGGGACACGCTGCCCAGACCCAGCCGGGACACCATGGAAAACACGGCGCGAACGGTCAGCATAAGGCCCACGGTTGCTGCGGTCAGGCCCCGCTCCGCGCCCAATGCCGGCAGGTAGACAACGGTCAGGTCCACCACGGCCAGGACGGTGGCGCTGGTAGCCAAGGCACGGACCACCCCGGGTGTCCTGAGGAGTGCGGCCGCGCTGCCCTTGGGAGCGCCCTTGGCTGTGCGCCTACCCTGGCTGACCTTCGAAGAAATCACGAACGTGGTCAGGAACATCACCAAGCTCATGGCAGTGGCGAGGAGGAAGATCGCCTGCGTGTTCGGGCGAACGGAAGCACCGCCCACGACGGAAATGGCCAACGGTCCCAAGGCCTGGCCCAGGGACGCGGCGAAGGTCAGGTATCCGAAGGCAGAATCCAGGCGAGACGACGCCGCGTTGTTCGCGACCACCGCTTGCTGCCCCACCACGCAGGCCAACTGCCCGGCCCCCAGAAGCGCGGTTCCCGCTACGAGCGCAGGGACTGACGTCCCCCAGAACAACAGAAAAGCGGAACAACCCAGGACGACGGCGGCCCCGATCGCCATGAGCCGACGCTCACCAAGGCGGTCCACCAGTCCGCCGATGGGCAGGGCGAGCAGCAGGGGAAACACAGCGTAGCTGGCGGCGAGAAGGCCAAGGGCGAACCCGGGGACATCCAATTCGAGTGCGCGGTACGTGGTGGCCGGCCGGACCAGGAATGTGACGGCCTGGATGAGCGTCGAGTGGACCAGGAGTGCGGTGGATGACCGCCGTCCGAGTTCGCCGATCATTCGACTACGAGGCCGGAGCTGGAGATGACCCGCAAGGTCTCATCCCGTGCACCGATGACATGGTGGAAGGCCACCTTGGCTGCCTTCTCCGCATCCTTTGAAGCGATCGCTTCGACCAAGAGCCGGTGATTGGCGAGTGCTTCGTCGCGGCGTTCGGGAGCGTTGTTGGTGAAGTACCGGTAGCGCTCAACCTGGCTGGCGATCTGCTCATGGAAGCGTTGGGCCCAGGAGTTCCCGGCGATCCTGGCGATTGCAGCATGCAGGGCAACCCCGTACTTCATGGCCTCGTCGGCGAACTCCACCATCGCAGCATTGCGGGCAAGTAGCCCGCGGAGTTCTTCAAGGTCCGCGGCGGTGGCATTGGCGCAGGCCTCCCGTGCCATCAGGGATTCCAACGCTGCGCGAACGTCGTAAAGCTCGGAAATCACCTTCTCATCCAGCGCGGGAACCAGGACCCCTCCGGTGGATTGCTGTTCCAGCAGGCTCTCGGAAATCAGGCGGCGGATGGCTTCGCGAAGGGGCGTGCGGCTGACTTGCAAGGCAGTGGCCATGGCGGGTTCGTAGATGCGCTCACCCGGTTTCAGTTCGAGGCTGAGGATCCGGCGCTTCAACTCGCCATAGACAAGGTGCGCCCCCGTGTTTCGTGGTTGTTCTGCCATGCTGCCGCCTCAAGGGAAGGTGTACTTGTATACATCTATACAACCACGGGTCAGCGTAGGGCAAAGTTGTTACACCTGTGACCACTTCTGACTGACCACGAACGAGCGTGTTCGAGTGCCTTGTGACGCTCCCAAGAGCCTCATAGTCTCGGCTTGCCGGGCCTTCCCGCGAAGCCCTGCACCATCACCCCGAACCCCGACGATGAGGTCCACCCATGGCGTTTTCCGCGCGAAGAATCCGAAGGCCAGTGGCAGTCCTGGCAGCAGCCGTCACTGCAGCCGCCGGCCTGGCACTCATGCCCGCAACCACACCACAAGCACACGCAGACGACGCAACAGCGGTCACCATCACCCCGAACCCCGCCACCAGAGGCGAAGCGTTCGAAGGGTGGGGAACCAGCCTGGTGTGGTTCGCGAATGCGACGGCGGGCTACTCCCCCGAGCTCCGGGAGGAGCTGTACCAGAAGGTTTTCGGGGAGGACGGACTCAACCTCAACATCGCCCGCTACAACGTGGGCGGCGGCAATGCCTCAGACGTAGCCAACTACCTCAACGACGGCAGTGCTGTGGAGGGATGGTGGAAGCCGGTGGCCGAAGCGCAACCCGGCCAGCCGGCGTCGAACCTTTACAACCCGGACGGAACCGTGGACAAGACGCAGGCCAACAAGCTCGCGTTCTTGAACGAGTGGGATCCGGACGATCCCGCGTCCTACAACCCCGACGCCGATCAGAACCAGCGGTGGTGGGTGGAACGCCTCGCCGCAGACCAGCAGATCACCCACTGGGAAGCGTTCAGCAATTCCCCTCCGTGGTTCATGACCAAGAGCGGCTATGTCTCCGGCCAGGTCAACACCAACAAGGGCGAGAATCTGCTGCCTGAAGCGGAAGCCAAGTTCGCTGCCTACATGAGGAACGCCGTCGAGCTCCTCGAAAAAGGCAGCGGCATCACGGTGGACACTATCGACCCTTTCAATGAGCCGAACTCGGGTTACTGGGGTACGGACATCAATGCCGCCACCGGCAAGCCGCCCACCACGTACACCCAAAAGCAGGAGGGTGCGCTGATCTACCCGGCCGCCCAGGACCGCGTGACCAAGTTGCTGGCTGCTGAGCTCAAAAAGGGCACCACGGACGCCGTCATCTCCGCGATGGACGAGACGGATCCCACCAAGTTCATGACCAACTGGAACGGCTACAGCCAGGAAGCCAAGGACGCTGTTGCGCAGCTCAACGTCCACACCTACGGCACCAACGACCGTCGTCGGGTCCGCGACCTCGCCGGTTCCACGGACAAGCCACTGTGGATGAGCGAAGTGGGCGGATTCTGGACCGGCAACCCGGTGCTCGGCGACTCCACCAGCGGCTGGGACCGCTCCAACATCACCAACGGCCTGGGCATCGCCGGCCGGATGGTCAACGATCTCCGTGAGCTGGACCCCAACGCGTGGGTCTTCTGGCAGCCTGTGGAGGACACGTACAAGCAGGAGAAGGCAGACAAGGGCTGGGGCTCCATCTACATCGACTTCGACTGCAATTACGAAGGCCGCGAAGGCTTCTCCAACCGCCGCATCAACGACGGCGCATCCCAGGACCAAGCCAAATGCAAGGTCCTGACCAACCAGAAATACAACACCACCCGGAACTTCACGCACTACATCCGGCCCGGCGACTTCCTCATCCAGAACGACAACGCCAAAACCGCCAGCGCCCTCCGCGCCGACGGCAACGGCGCAACGCTGGTCCACTTCAATGACACCCCGACGGCGGAAAAGGTCACCATCGACCTCAGCCGCTTCGGCAGCATCGCACCCGGCGCCAAAGTCACTCCCGTGGTCACCACGAAGTCACCTCTGGATGACATCGAGAAGAACGCACTCGTCAAGGGCGCTCCAGTCGCCGTCGACACCGCGGCAAAGTCCGCCACGCTCGAGGTTCCTGCTGCGTCTGTGGTGACGTTCGTCGTCGACGGCGTCAGTGGGGTTTCAGAGGATGCTGCGCCTGTGCGGGACGGCCGCAGCTACCACCTCAGCGGTGAGGCGAGCGGCAAGTACCTGACCGGGCGTGCGAATGGCTCGGCCTCTATTGAGGAACTGGGCACCGACGCTGCAGGCGTGGCTCCGCAGATGTGGACGTTCAACGCGGTGGGTGCATCAAGCGATCGTCGATGGGTTGTTTCCAGCGCGGACGGACGGGTCCTTACCGGCAACGGTGGCGTGCTGAACGGGAGCCAGGGCGGTGCGGCAACACTGGCTTCTCTGACGTTGGACCAGGCCAAGGCGACTCCTTCTGCACAGTGGATCGTCACCACTGAGAACGGCAAGCAGTGGTCCCTGGTGAACGCCGGTGCCGCGATTGCCTTGCAGGTCTCGGGCAACCAGACCGCTGCCGGAACGTCCGTGGCACTTGCTTCATCTACCGGAACCACCTCAACCGCCTCGGCCAGCCCGCATCAGGCGTGGGCTTTCACGGATATCGCTGATTTGAAGCTCCTGGGTGTTTCGCCCGTTGAACTGAGCACGCTCACGGGCGTTGCGCCTAACCTTCCTTCTACAGTGATTCCGCTGTATGAGGCGGGTCCCGGCAAGCCGCTGGCTGTGACGTGGTCCGCCGTTGATCCGTCTGTTTGGCAGAAGGAAGGCAAGGTAACCCTCCGGGGTTCCGGCGTCGATCCCTATGGCCAGGCTTTTGACGACGCGCTCCTCACTGTGACGGTTGGGCAGTACGTCGCAACAGATCCCGCATCCGTGACAGTTGGTGTTGGTTCTACCGTGGCTGCAGTTCAAGCTGCGGCACCTGCTACGGTCGCCGGACAAATCGGTAACGGGCCCGCCCGCAACCCGATTCCTGTTATGTGGGACTGGGCTTCGCTGTCTGAATCTGCACTGCAGACCGTCGATTCGGTAACCGTGCCTGGCAAGGCCGGCTCACTGTCCGCGACACTCACCATCGTGGTAGTGGACCGGGTTCCCAGCAGCAACATCTGCAAGGACGACCCCACCACGTCCGCGACCGCCAGCTATACCGAGGGCTCCTACATCGCGAAGAACACCTGCGATGCCAACGCCTCCACCCGCTGGTCCAACTGGGTGAGCGGCGGCCGTGCTGGTGACAGCCTGAGCTACGGTTTCAGCCGCGACTACACCGTTTCATCCGTTACTGTGGCGTCCGCGGAGAAAGCTGCGGCGAGCCTTAAGGTCCAGTACCAGGACGCCTCCGGGGCATGGAAGGACACTTCGGCCGGGACCATCACTGGACTCTCGACTTCTGCGCCCACGACAGTTCGCTTCGACCCCGTGACCACCCGCGGCATCCGCGTCTCCTTCGTGACCACGGCGTCGTACACCAAGATCGCCGAGGTAGCCATCGCGGGTTCACGTTTGGCTGACGCCGGACTAGCCGACCTCGGCAGGCTCCTCGTCAACCAAGCGTCCGTCAACGGATTCGACCCGGCGACCACCGACTACCGGGTGCTGGCCGCGACGGCGACTCCCGCCGTCGTCGGCTACCCGCTGGACACGAACGCGAAGGTGACCGTCAAGCAGCCCACCGCTGAGGATCCGGCGGCGGTAGTCACCGTGACGGCGCCGGATGGAACGACCAAGGAATATCGCGTGACTGTTTCCACCGGCAAGGACGCATGCAAGAGCGATGGATGGAAGACCAGTCCGTCGCCAGTGTTCACGAACCAGGGGCAGTGCGTGAGCTACTTCGCGGCTGGGAAGTAGGGCTCCTCGGTAACGGTTCGGGTCTCCTCCTGCTGAGCGCGGGAGGGGGCCCGAACGGCTTAGTCACGCACCCAGCGGTACGGCGTCGTCGTCGAGACCTTGAGCAGCCCGGACCGTTCCAGGATTGGCCGTGAGAATTCGGTGGAATCGCTGTGGATGAGGGTCTTGCCCAACTCGAGTGCTGCATGGGCACGGCGAGCCGTCAATGCCCGGTAGATCCCTCGGCCGCGCCACTCTTTTCTAGTGGCCCCGCCCCAGATACCGGCGAAGGCCGTGCCGGGCACTGGCTCCAAGCGTCCTGCGCTGACGATTTGTCCGTCAGCCTCCGCCACCCACAACTGCATCCCGTCATCGAGGGAGAGGCGGCGCAGCAAAGCATCGGCCATCTCATCCGAGACCGGCTCGCCAAAGACCTCGTCCTGCATCGCGCTCATAGCCCGCACGTCCGGTTCCTCCCTGACCTGCCGCAGGGTCACGCCGTCGGGAAGTGGCACGGCTGTGCTCAAAGCCTTCGCTTCCCCGATCATGATGGACTCGGGCTCGTCCTGGGTGAAGCCGTTTTCGTCGAGGGCCTCGTGCAAACCCGGCGCGTGATCATGCCCGCGGGATTTCCATTCAACCCTGGTGATGTCAGGTTCAGCGCGGAAGTAGGCCACCGACTCAGCGACGAGCCGCTTGATGGTCTGCGAGTCCGCGTCACCGAGGTCCTGGTACGTGACGAAGCCCCGCCCCTTCATGAAGGTCACCAAGCGCACGGGTCCGTGTTGGGTCACTTTGAGGGCGCTCGGGGTCTCGGCGTCGGTGCGGAGGTCCTGGTCATATGCCGCGAGGAAGCGTGCTCGATCGTCGGTTTGGCTCATCCCGCGAGCCTACTGCAGGGGTGGGCCCGCCCGGATGTCGCCCGATTCGATGGCTCGCTGCACACAAGACGGTAGGAGTCGTCTAACCCGCAGCTAGACGTCGAAACGGGCGGGCTGTCACGCTCTACCCCACCTCAGAGCGACCCGGCCAGCTGCCCGATTCGATGGCTCGCTGCACACAAGACGGTAGGAGTCGTCTAACCCGCAGCTAGACGTCGAATTGGGCGGGCTATCACGCTCTACCCCACCTCAGAGCGACCCGGCCAGGCGCCCGATTCGATGGCTTGCTGCACACACGACGGTAGGAGTCGTCTAACCCGCAGCTAGGCGTCGAATTGGGCACGCCACAGCCGGGAGAGCTCCACGGAGGCGCCGTCCGAGAACACGAACCGGCCATCCCCATCCCCTTCCCCGGCAACAAACGTGACACCCGCATTCGTCGAAGCACCCCCGTCACCCGCGAGGACGACGACGGCGGCGTAGTCGCCGTCGTGCGCGGTGCCCGAAGTGCCCACCCAGGGAATGGTGAGTTCGGACCCCATGGGGTGGGGTCCAGAGCGGACGAACGTCCCGGATACATCCAAGGCCAGACCAAACCCAGGCACGGCATGCACAGAGCCCACCACCGGAGACGCAGCATCCACCGGCCAGCCGCCGATCCGCAGCGCAGGCCCCAAAGCGCCCGAAGCCCCGGATACACGCACCAGCCGAAGCTCCACTGCCCCACGCGTTACCGACACCACGGTGACCGAGGGCCCTGGAGTCGCAACGCCGGCCACCCCGCTGCCGTGATCGGGACCGGCGTCGGGATCGGGTTCGATCCAGTGAGCGCTGAACCGGGAAGCGCCCACCTGAACGCCGCCCTCGGAGTACGAGCCGAGGTATTCAAACCCCGTCCGATGCGTGAGCCGGCCAACGGAATCAGTGAACGCCACCGCATTGTCCAAGGACTCCGCCGTGAGGTCGGGGAACGTGTGGGTGGAGTACCCGATCCGCGCGTACAGCGGCGAGTCAGCCACCACAGCACCAGCAACGGCGTGATCCGTGGCATGGTTCCGTATCCGGACCACGCCGTCGGCACGAGTCCCATCCACCTGCCATCCCGGTGCAGCGATGATCCGCTGGGTGTCGGCAACTTCAACGGGCAAAGGAGCCTCAACGGAAGTCCACGCCGCGTGATCCGCCGGCAATGCCAGCCCGAGCATCCCCTTCGCTGCCCAATACGGTGATCCTGCCCCGGAGTAGGCCTGCTTCATGCCGGCAAACTCGCCGTGCCAGCCGATGGACAGCAACCCGTCCTCCGTGATGGAGCCATGCCGGGCAAAGTAGTCGAGCATCCCGGACGCTGCCCGGCGCGCCATGCCGGGGGCCAAGCGCGTGTGCCCGGACAACTCCCCTACCCAGAACGGCGCGGCGGCAGCGAACCGGTAGATCAGACTCCGGCCTTGAATAAGGGGTGCACCGTTCGCGCCAACAAGGAATGCAGCGTCGTCCAGGAAATCAGCCAGCCGGTCGCCGTCGAGCGTTTTGCGGGCGGCAACGCGCGGATCATCAGGCGCCATCAACGCCCAGAGCTGCGGATACACCTGGAACGCCCAGCCCACATAGTGGTCGTAGGCGCGCTCGGGACCGTCCGCGAACCAGCCACCGCCCCGGTACAGCGAGTCGTGGATGGCGAGTCCGGCGTCGATGTCTTCGTCCGAATACCGCCCGCCCACGGATGCCAGGAACGTCTCCACCACAATCTGGAACCACACCCAGTTGATGGGCGGGTATTCCTCGCCGATCACGGTTTCGAACCAGGCAATCAGCTGCTCCTGCACTCGCTCCGGCAGCTTGTCCCACAGGACGTCGCGGGTCAGCGCCAGGCCAACAGCCAACGACGCCGCCTCAACCTTCGCCTGCCCCAGCTCACCTGGTGTCGGCCACCGGTCCGGGTTGGCGGGGTTGGTTCCAGCGTCGAGTCCGGCGGCGTACCACTCGGCGATCCAGCCCGTACTGGCGGGGTCGCCCGCCATCCGGAACGAGGCCAGCAGGAACGTCCGTGCGAAGGCTTCCAGCGAATCACTTCGCGGGCCGTAGCGGCTGTTGGCTCCGGGCAGGTGGATGTTGGCGTGATCGTCGGTGCCGAACTGATGGGCCGAACGCAGGAGGTGATCCGCATACGCGCACCAGTGCTCACGGGTCAGGCCGGTGTAAGGGGAAAGCTTGTGATCCAGGGGCGGCAAAAGCATCACAGCGAGTCCTCCAACACAACTCCGGCGAGCCCCCGCGGCGCGCCCAAGGACGAATCGCGCACAATCAGCTCGGGGTTCAAGTCAATACGATGCACGGGGCGCATCCTTCCTTCGGCCAGGCGTGCAGCCATCAGCTGCACCGCCACTTTGCCGACATAGCTTTTGGGTGGCCGGACCGCGGAGATGGCGGGCTCGGCAAGGTAGGCAACTTCGTCGTCGTAACCAACGATCGCCATGCTGCCGGGAACATCCACACCTCGGTCAACGCAGTGCTGCACGAACGCCACAGCCTGGGTGTCCGAGTGCACCAGCATGGCCGTGGTTCCGGTGGAACGGCACAGGTCCAGGACGTGATCGAAGTGCTTGGCGCGATCGCCATTGTCCAGCTTGGCAGAGTCCTCATGGACGGACTTCTCCAGCGGAATCTTGAGCGCGGCAAGGGCCTGTTTCCAACCGCGGACCACATGCGGACTGGTGGGACTGGTGGAATCCGTGAGGCATCCGATCATTCGATGCCCCTCCTGCCACAGATGCCGCACGGCCATCCCGGCGCCAAACGAGTGATCCGTCGCGACCCACTCCAGACGATGCGCGGGGATTTCCGACGGCGCCCGCCGTTCAGCCAGGATCACCGGAATGGGCAGGGCATTGAGCCACCGCAGCAACTCCTTCCCGTGCTCACCGCCCATATCGGGGGCAACGATCAGCCCGTCGATGTTCTGGGTATCCAGCAACGCCTGGACCTGGCGGCGGTTGTCGGCAGCGTCGTAGGCGGAGCCACGGACCAGGATGCGGAGGTTCTGCGCTTCGGCCTCGCCGCGCGCCCCGGAAATCACCTGCGGCCAGTAATAGTCCAGCGACGGAACCACCATGCCGATCGAGTAGCTGTGCGCCGACGGCCGCCCCACAGCCACCGAACGGTCCAACGGGCTGGGCAGCGTGGCGCCGCCATGCACGCGGGAGACGAGTCCTTCGTCGGCGAGGGTGTTCACATCACGCCGGATAGTCAGCTCACTGACGCCCAACTTCGCGGCAATATCGCGCACGGTGATGGCGCCATGTGCACGCAGCTCCTCCATGAGCCGTTCACGGCGTTGCAGGGAGAAGAGGGACTTGCCGCCCGCTTCCGGGGTCTGTTCAGAACTCAAGATGTTGCCTCCACTGTGAGGGTAAACGCGCCCGAAGCGCGGTTTTCGGCGGGCATACGGAAACGGATCCGGGTCAGTTTTTCGCCCCAGATGTCGCTGAGGAGAGGATCGTCGAGGTGCCATTCGTCCACGAGTACGACGGCGGTGGCCGGCTTCCAGCGCAGGTGCAGGCCGTTGGTGGTCTCCGCAGCCGGAATACCGTCGGGCGCGATGGTCGCCGTTGCTTCTTTACCGACGGTGACGGTGCCGGCAACCAAGTAGGTGATGTCGACGTCGGGCGTTCCCTCAGGCGGGTGCGTTCCCTCGGGCGCCTGCTCGGGCAGGTTCCAGCGGTCGTCAATCACCACGGACCCCAGCTCCCGGTTCATGAGCGAGGTACGGATCCATTGCTCAGCGTGGTCCAAGCCATAGGCCGCCCCGAGTCCAAGTGCGAGGGTGGGTTCCTCGGGAGTCGGCTCTTGGAGAACGGTCGCCGCGAACGAAGACCCGGTCCCCTGCTCCAGCCCGAACGGCGCAGGCACGCTGTGCCAGGCACTCTGCATGGCCCGAATCTGGTACCGATCAGGTCCGAACGTTTGGGCGGTGTACGTGGGCTGGCCGGCGTCGACCAACAGGGGCACGCCGTCCACCGCGACCACCACGGAGCCGACGTCGCGGTGGTTGTGGTGCTCGCCGTTGTGTCCGCCCTTGGCCGCGAGGGTGAGCCCGTCGGATGAGCCCGGTGTTTGCCGCGCCACCATGATCTGGACCGACGGCAGGTACGTCCCCCAACCAGGTCGCAGATCAGGCCGTTTTGAGGGCTCAGAACGGCCTGATCTGCTACTGAGTTGGGTGAGGACGCGGCCCAGTCCCGCGGTGGCTTTGGGTTCGGGTTCGACGGCGGCAAAGGCGGCGGCGTGCGCGGCGGCCTCGGAGTCCCCCAGCCGGACAGCCCAGCGATGCAGCATGTCCCACGGGAGTCCGTCGTGGGCGCGGGCTGGGCCGTCAGCGACGTTCAGGAACCAGCGGCCACCGAGGTGCATGCGGTGCGGGAAAGCGACCAGTGCCCGGATTACCGGCAGGTCCGGATCGAGCATACCGCCGCTTGCCTCCTCCAGCAGGGCGAGACCTTCCAGTGCCCGGCCGGCGCCGTTCCACCAATAGGCGAAGCCTTCGTCGATGGCACCGTCAGCTGGAATGGAGGCGAGGAAGCGGTCCAGGCCCTCAATGCAGCGGGCTACCACCTCCGCCTGCAACTCAGGGTCATCAATCAGGACCAATGCCGCGGCGATGATGTTCGAGTGGATCCACGGATTCCAGTTATGAACGTCGCCGTCCAACCCCAGCCAGTGCCAGTCGAGCCGGTCCAGGAACGGCCGGATGACCCGTTCCTGTGTCTCCAGGCGGATACGACGGCGCAGCCCGGGAGCACGCTCATCCAATCGCGAACCCAGCACATGGTCCAGCCACGCCAGCTGCGCCACGACCTCCCCGGCGCCGAGATCCAGATACGGCCGGGAACGGTCAGGGACCACGTCGCCGCTGCGGGTGAACACGTCGTCGTGTGCGGCCCAGCTCCACGAACTTTGCTCGCACAGGAGGTAGGCGCCATCAATCACTTCATCGAGCCACCCGTCATCAGAGGAACCAGCCACGGCGGCCATCACGACGGCGCGGGTCAGGCGTTGCTGCCGGCTCGCCACAAGTCCCTCGTAGGCCGTGCGGTTGCCGTCGCGGAAGTAGCGCGCGTAATGGGACACGAGCGGTTGGGGCCAGGGGCTCCCCTTTTCTGCCGATGCTTGGCCGCGCAGTTCCGCAAGGGGCCGGTCAGCAGCGAGCTGCCATCCGGCGTCGGACGCTTGACGAACGGTGAGGCGGTCCCGGGAGCCGCGAAGCGACTCCATGAGGGCGGCCTTTGCGGCCAACGGGCCCCACGCAGTGAGTAACGGGTAACGATGTGGCGCTTCAACGGCGGCGGTGCCGGTTGCCATAGGAATTCTTCTCTCATTTGTTCGATCTTGAATGTTTTAGATCAAGTTCGATTGAGTTGAATGAACAGTCTTGTTTATGAGTATGTACTGATTATTAGATGTGATGCAACACATAAATCACGGTCGAACAGGCCGCCGAAAATTTCGAAGGGAGGATCCCCTCAATGTCGCTCAAGCCCCAGGCACTGCTGGTCATGAATAGCGGAACCTTTGCTGACCAGTTCGATTCCACGCGACTGGAGCGGCTGTCCGGAATGGTGGATCTCGGCGATCAGCCGTGGACGGATTCCCTGGACGAACCCGGCTTGCAGGGCCGTTTGGAAGAGATGGAAATCCTCCTGACCAGCTGGGGAGTGCCGCAGCTCAACGCTGAGCGTTTGGAGCGCATGCCCAAGCTCCGGGCAGTGTTCCACTGTGCAGGAACAGTGCGCAGCTTCGTCAGTGAAGAACTGTGGGACCGCGGCATCACCGTCACCAACGGCGCCGACGCCAACGCGATCCCGGTGGCCGAGTTCACGTTCGCTTCGATCGTCCTGGCAGGCAAAAAGGCACATGTGCTGGCCAACGACGCCCGCACGCACCGGGAAGACTGGAGCTACATCGGCGACCGTGGCGAACTGGGCAACATCGGCCGGGTCATCGGCGTCGTCGGGTTCTCCCGCATCGGACGCAGGGTGGTCCAGCTGGTCCAGCAACTCCAGGACGTCACCTGCCTGGTGAGCGATCCCCACGCAGATCCGCTCGACGTAGCGGCGGCCGGCGGCAAGCTGGTCACCTTGGAAGAACTCCTGCCCGTATCTGATGTGGTCACCATCCACGCACCTGCACTCCCTGAAACCCGCAACATGATCAGCACGGCCCAGCTCAGCGCCATGAAGGACCACGCGACGCTTATCAACACGGCCCGTGGCTCGCTGGTTGACACGGCGGCCCTCGAGAAAGAGTGCGCCACCGGCCGGATCACGGCGCTGCTGGACGTCACGGAACCCGAGCCGTTGCCGGCTGGGTCCACCCTGTACGACCTCCCCAACGTGATCATCACCCCGCACATCGCAGGTTCGCTCGGGACCGAAACCCGGCGGATGTCCGATGCCGCACTGGATGACCTTGAACGGTACCTCGCCGGCAAGGACCTCCTGGCCCAGGTAGTACACGCAGACCTCGGCCTCAGCGCCTAATCCCAGAACAAAGAAGCCGCATTTGCGGCAGACTTAAACCCCTACTAAGGAGAACGCAATGAAGCGCACAACCCTCGCCGCAATCGCCCTTGCGGTGACTGCAGGGCTCGGACTCACCGGCTGTGCCGGCGCTGCCGGTCCCGCCGAACCGCAGGCGGCCGAAGGCAAGACCCGGTTGACCGTCTCGGTCTGGAACTACGAGGGCACCCCGGAGTTCAAGGCCCTCTTTGACGGCTATGAGGCCGCCAACCCCAACGTGGACATTGAACCCGTGGACATCCTGGCTGATGACTACCCCCAGAAAGTCACCACCATGCTTGCCGGTGGGGACACCACCGACGTCCTCACCATGAAGAACGTGATCGACTACTCCCGTTACGCCAGCAACGGCCAGCTGCAGGAAATCAACAGCGTGGTGGACAAGGTGGGCAAGGACAACCTCGCCGGCCTGGACGCCTTCGACATCGACGGCAAGTACTTCGCTGCTCCCTACCGCCAGGACTTCTGGCTCCTGTACTACAACAAGGACCTGTTCAAGGCTGCCGGCATCGAGGAGCCCAAGGACCTGACGTGGGAGAAGTACACCGAGATCGCCAAGAAGCTCACCACCGAGGCCGGTGGAAAGAAGACGTACGGCACCTACCACCACATCTGGCGTTCCGTGGTCCAGGCCATCGCAGCGGCCCAGAACGGTGCTGACCAGAACAGCGGCGACTACGGCTTCATGGAGGACCAGTACAACACCGCGTTGGATCTCCAGAAGTCCGGCACCACCCTGGACTTCGGCACTGCCAAGAGCCAGAAGACCAGCTACCGCACCATGTTTGAGACCGGCCAGGCTGCCATGATGCCCATGGGCACCTGGTACACGGCAGGCATCCTGCAGGCCAAGAAGGACGGCAAGACCAACGTCAACTGGGGCCTGGCTCCACTGCCGCAGAAGAACGACGACGGCAAGGTCACCACGTTCGGTTCGCCCACAGCTTTCGCCGTGAACAAGAACGCCACCCACTCCGATGAGGCCAAGAAGTTCATCGAGTGGGCTGCCGGTGAAGAGGGCGCCAAGGCGATCTCCAAGATCGGTGTCGTCCCGGCCCTGCAGAACGAGTCCGTCACCGCTGAGTACTTCAAGCTTGACGGCCTGCCTACCGACGAGCTCTCCAAGAAGGCTTTCGCCCCGGATCAGACCGCCCTGGAAATGCCCGTCAGCGACAAGTCTGCCGCTACGGACAAGATCCTCAACCAGGAGCACGACCTCATCATGGTCGGCGAGCGCTCCGTCACTGATGGCCTCGCCGAGATGGGCAAGCGCGTCACCAGCGAAGTCCTGGGCAAGTAAGGCCAGGCAAGCAACTGGTTCCGGTGCTGCGTCCCTGGACGCGGCACCGGAACCGGACCTGAATTCTCCGGATCCTGAAATGGAGGAACGCCCCCGACGCCGGGAGCGGTCATCATGACTACAGAAACAATCACCCAGGCACCTGCCCCCGTGCACAGCCGCGGCAACAGGAAGCAAGCCAGGCGCAACACGCTGATCGGCTGGACGTTCATCCTTCCGAACTTCCTTGGCTTCCTGGCCTTCACCCTCATTCCAGTCGTGGCCGCTTTCGCGCTCTCCTTCATGGAATGGACCTCATTCAGCGCTCCCAAGTGGGTTGGCCTGGCCAACTTCGAGCGGATGTTCGCGTCCGACTCCTTCTGGATCGCTCTGCGGAACACCCTGGTCTACGCCTTGGGGCATGTCCCGCTCACCATGGCCCTGGCCCTCATCCTGGCCATGCTGCTGAACCGCAAGCTCAAGGGCATCGGCTTCTTCCGCGTTGCCATCTTCTTCCCCTACATCACCTCGCTGGTGGCCGTTGCCGTCGTCTGGAACATGCTGTTCAGCCCGGACAGCGGCCCCATCAACCAGTTCCTCGGTGCCATCGGCATCGCCAACCCGCCGGGCTGGACCTCCAGTTCCGATTGGGCCATGCCGGCTGTCATCATCACCAGCGTGTGGCGCGACATGGGCTATTACATGGTCCTCTACTTAGCCGGCCTGCAGGCGATCCCCACCGAACTGTATGAAGCCGCCGAAGTTGACGGTGCCAGTGCTTGGCAGCGTTTCTGGAACGTCACCATCCCGTCCCTGCGTCCCACCACGTTCTTTGTGGTGGTCATGCTGACGGTTTCCAGCTTCAAGGTGTTCGACCTCATTGTGGTCATGACCAACGGCGGCCCCGGCCGCTCCACCACAGTGCTGTCCCAGCTGATCTACCAGGAGGGCATCGGCGAAGGTAAGTTCGGTTACTCCTCGGCCATTTCGCTGGTCCTGTTCATCATCGTGCTGACGGTTACCGTCCTGCAGTTCAAGATCCAACAGCGGAGGGAACGCTGATGACCAACATGGCCGAAGACCTCAAAGCCACTCATGTGACGGACGCAGCGCCGCTCCCGAACGGCGCACCTACTGCGGAAGACCGCCGTCGTACTGACCGCAAACGCTCCCCGCGCGAGCAGAAGAAGCGGACCGCGAACATCGTGATCTACGGTGTCCTGGTGGTCCTGGTGGCGGCGCTGATGGTGCCGTTCATCTGGATGCTTTCCTCGTCGTTGAAGGAGAACAACCAGGTCCTCACGGTTCCCATCCAGTGGATTCCGCAAGAGTTCGTGTGGAGCAACTACACGGACATCTGGACCCGTATCCCCATGATGGGCTACCTGCAGAACTCCCTGTACCTCGCCGTCATCATCACCTGCCTCCAGGTCCTCACGGGCTCGCTTGCCGCCTATGGTTTCTCCAAGGTCCGCTTCCCGGGCCGCGACGTGCTGTTCCTCGCATACATCGGCACCATCGCCGTTCCGTGGCAGGCCTACATGGTGCCGCAGTACATCATGATGCAGAACCTTGGCCTGACCAACAGCTTCAACGCGTTGATCCTGCTGCAGGCTTTCGGTGCGTTCGGCGTGTTCCTGATGCGCCAGTACTACATGACCATCCCGGACGAACTCTGCGAAGCGGCCCGCATCGATGGCCTGAGCGAATACGGCATCTGGGCCCGCGTCATCCTACCCCTGTCCAAGCCGGCCCTCGCCAGCCTGGCGCTGCTCACGTTCGTGAACACGTGGAACGACTACATGGGTCCGTTCATCTACCTCACGTCCAACCGCCTCTGGACCGTCCAGTTGGGCTTGCGGTCCTTCGTGGGCCAGTTCGACGCTGAGTACGCCATGATCATGACCGGCTCCGTGATCTCCGTGATCCCGATCCTCATCATCTTCCTCATCGGCCAGCGCTACTTCATCCAGGGCATCGCGACCAGCGGGATGAAAGGATGAGTAGTGTGAGCGCTAAACCACGGCGGTGGGCCGGGCCAGGATTCGAGACCTTCGGGAATATTTTCGGGTTCATTTACACCTTCCTGGCCGGCAACGCATTGCTCGCCGTGGCCAACGCTCCGCTGGTCCTCAGCCTTTCGCTGGTGGCCGACCCCGCCTCTGCGTGGCCGTTCTTCCTGGCGCTCTCGGTCACCGTTGCGCCGTCACTCGCCGGCATCTTCGCCGCCTTCAAAGCCTTGAACGACGACGGCGGCGCGGTCAAGCCGGTTGCCGCTTTCCTTCGGGGATACAAGCGCAGTTTCGCGAAAGCCGCACTGCTGGGCGTGGGTGCCGTGGCCCTGCTGCTCTTCCTCGGCGTGGACCTGGCCGTCATCCAGAACAACGCTTCCACCCTTCCCGGTGCGGCTCTTTTGGTGCCGCTGATTGTCGTAGCAGCCGCCGTGACGGTGAGCCTTGCCGTCACGGCGATTGCCGGCGTCGTACTTCTGCCTGAGGCGAAGCTGAAAAGCATCTTCAAGGCTTCGCTTTATCTGGTGGCGCAGCGCTGGTACCTCAGCCTGGCCATGCTGATCCTGCTGGGGATCATCGTGTCCGCCGCCGTGATGCAGCCGGTCCTGGGTATCGCGTTGGCGCCGGCACCGCTGCTGTTCGTGATCTGGAGCAACGCCTCGTACGCTTTCCACGCCGTGCTGCGTACTCCGTAAAACTGTTAGGACTTTCCTTGGACACGTTCGAAATCGGCGATCAGGACTTCCTCCTGAACGGCGAGCCTTTCCGCATCCTCTCCGGTGCCATCCATTATTTCCGGGTTCACCCCGATCTGTGGGCGGACCGGATCCACAAGGCCCGGTTGATGGGGCTGAACACCATCGAAACCTACGTGCCGTGGAATGAGCACTCGCCTTTTCCGGGCGCTTTTGTTGCCGACGGTGGGCTTGATCTTGGGAGATTCCTGGACCTGGTGGCCGATTCCGGGATGAAGGCGATTGTCCGACCCGGCCCCTACATTTGTGCCGAATGGGACAACGGCGGGCTGCCCGCGTGGCTGTTCACCGACCCCACCGTGGGTGTCCGCAGCAGCGAACCCGGCTACTTGGCGGCCGTCTCTTCCTACATGGAGTCCGTGCTGGCTTTGGTGGTGCCACGCCAGATCACACAGGGCGGCCCAGTAATCATGTTCCAGATTGAGAACGAGTACGGTGCTTACGGGAACGACAAGGAGTACCTGCAGCATCTGGTGGACCTGTCCAAGCGCTCGGGTGTTGATGTTCCGCTCTTCACCTGCGACCAGCCGTTCGGGACCATGATCGAGGACGGATCGCTGCCCGAACTGCACAAGACCGCGACGTTTGGTTCCCGTGCTGATGAGCGGCTGGCCTTCCTGCGGGAACGGCAGCCTACCGGACCGCTGATGTGCGCAGAGTTCTGGAACGGCTGGTTCGATAACTGGGGAACCCACCACCACACCACCGACGCCGCTGCTTCCGCCGCCGAACTCGATGCCCTGCTCACTGCCGGGGCTTCAGTGAACATCTACATGTTCCACGGTGGTACCAACTTCGGCTTCACCAACGGTGCCAATGACAAGGGCATCTACGAGCCCACCATCACGTCCTACGACTACGATGCGCCCCTCTCCGAAGACGGGCAGCCGACGGCCAAGTACTTCGCATTCCGGGACGTCATTGCCAAGCATTTCCCGGTTCCGGCCGAGGTGCCTGCTCTCCGGGCGTCCGTTCCGGCTTCTGTGGTGGCGGTATCTTCGACGGCGCCTGTGCTCACTTCTGTGTCCACGTCTTTGGTGCCTGGAACCGTCCCGCCCGTCGAGGTGACCGGGCAGTACCGGGGCTTCTATCTTTACGAAACCTCGCTTACTGCCGGAGGTGTGCTGTCCTTCACGGAGGTTCGTGACAGGGCACAGTTCTTCCTGGACGGCGTGCCCGTGGGGGTGCTGAGCCGGGAACTGGGCGAGCGCTCGGTTGTCATCCCCGGCGGTGGCCGTCTGCAGGTTCTGCTGGAGGACCAAGGCCGCGTGAATTACGGTCAGAGGATCGGCGAAGCCAAGGGGTTGATGGGGCCTGCGCTGCTGAACGGCGTGGAGGTTCTGGACTGGGAAGTCGGCGCGGTTGACCTGGGTTCACTGGAGGCTTTCCGGTCAGCAGCGGTTGCTCTTCCTCATGGTGCCGCGTCTGCCGGTGTGGCTGGTCCGTCTGTTTCGTTCGTGACCTTCGACGCCGAAGGCCCGGGAGACCGATTCCTCCGCCTCGAAGGCTGGACCAAGGGTGTTGCTTTCGTGAACGGGTTCAACCTTGGCCGTTACTGGAGCCGCGGACCGCAGCGCACGCTGTACGTTCCCGGTCCCCTGATCCGCGAAGGTGCCAACGAGCTCGCCATCCTGGAACTCCACGGAAGCGCGACACGCGAGGTGAGTTTCGCCGTCGGGCCTGACCTTGGTCCCGACGAAAAGTAACCCTCTCTCACATGCCACCTGCTAAAACCGAACCGTCTCTCACATCCCACCTGCTAAAACCGAACCGTCTCTCACATCCCACGCCCTTCCCGGTAACCCTCTCTCACTTTCTTCAGGAAAGTGAGGGACGGTTCCGAATTGGGCAACGGGATGTGAGAGACGGTCCCGAATTGGGCAACGGGATGTGAGAGACGGTTCCGTTTTAAGGGACGGGACGTGAGAGACGGTTTGCGGCACACAAAAGGGGACCGGTTGCTCAACCGGTCCCCTTTAGTGTGTTTGGCCCTGTTCGTTCAGCGACCGTGTGTTCAGCGACCGTGTGTTCTGCGCGCGGGCGTCATTAGCCGCGGCAGAGCTCGCCGTACTTGGCACCGGCTTCCTGGAAGGATGCATTGAGCTCAGCCAACTTGGCTTCACGCTCGCTCTTCTGCGCGGCGTCGGTAGGCTCGTCCTTGCCCTGCTCGTCGAGGAATTCCAAGATGGCGGTGACCACCGGCTTCATCTCAGTGGATGCTACCGGTTCGATGGGCCTGATGGCGTTGGCCGCACGGATAGTGGCGGTCTGGCTCGGGCTTTGGGGGATGCCGGCTGCGGCGACGCCAACGCGGTCACAGGTTTCCGCGGTGGTCAGCTGCTGCTGGGCGGAACAAGCGGATGCCGAGGCAATGAGCCCGGCGGCGATCAGGACAGTGGTGAGTTTCTTCATGATTCCCTCAGTGGTCGACGTCCCTTTGATTGTAATCAGAGCCGGGGCCCGGTCACGCATTAGGTCCGGCTTGCCCGCCGTCGAATCCGCTATCGAATGCCCTACAGCGCCGGCGTCCGGGGCGGCACCGTACGACGCGAACCCGTTGCTTCGAAGGCCGCAGCCAACGTCAACAGGGCAGTGTCGTCGTACGCCCGGCCCGCAAAGGTAAGGCCCACGGGCATGCCAATGTCCGCCATGGTTCCCATCGGCACGGTCACCGTGGGGATGCCGAGGTGCCTTGGAACAAGGTTTCCGTTGGCCACCCACACACCGTTGCGCCAGCCGAGGTCTGCGGAGGCCGGGTTCACGTCCATGTCTGCGGGTCCCACGTCTGCTGCCGCCGGGAACAGGACAGCATCCAGCCCGAGGCCGTCCATCCACTCCTCAAGGTCTACACGGCGTGTCTCCTCCAGGCCGCACGCGCCGCTTTCCAGCTCGGGAATTTCGGTGAAGCTGGATACGCCGCGCTCACGGACATGCCGGGGATAACCGGAAATATGGTCGTCGAATCCGGTGTAGCGGTCCGCCAAGGCGCCCTTCGGATGCGGGAAGATCATCGCGCCGTCCACGTCGGCCAGCCGGTTCAGGGATGGGTCGCCGTTGGCGCGCAGAAAATCGTCCCATGCCCAGGCTGAGAGGTCCTCGATTTCACGTTTGAGGTACCCGGAGCTGAGCAGGCCGCGGGTGGCGACGGTGGGTGCCCCGGGTCGGTCGCCTTCGTAGTTTGAGACCACCGGGAAGTCCACCAACACAACTTCAGCGCCAGCTGACTCAAGGTCCCGTTTGGCGGCCTCCCACAGATCAATCACGGAAGCCCGCGTCTCGATGCGTTGCCCGGTGGGCCCGCCAATTCCCGGCTGTGTGCTGGTTCCGGCATCAGGGTCCGCGTTGACGTACATGCGCGGCACACCGAAGCGTTTGCCCCGCAAAGCCAACCGTCCGGCGTCGAGCGCTTCCGAAGCGAGCGACACGTAGGACTCCGGCCGGACCTCGGACGACTTCGGGATCTGAACCCACGGCTGCGCGCGCCAGAAATCACCGCGGGACTCGGCGTCGTCGGCCACGATCACGTCCAGTAGTTCCAGCATGTCGGCCATGGTGCGGGTGTGCGGGACCACGACGTCCATGGTGGGGACCAGCGGCCAGTTGCCGCGCACAGAGATGACGCCGCGCGAGGGCGTGTAAGCGCACAGAGCATTGTTCGACGCCGGTGCGCGGCCACTTGACCAGGTCTCCTCGCCCAGGCCGAAGGCCGCGAAGCTGGCCGCCGTCGCGGTGCCGGAGCCGTTGGAGGAACCGGAACCGAAAGCGGCCGTCAGGAAGTCCGCGTTGTAGGGGCTTTCGGCGCGGCCATAGACGCCACGCTGCATGCCGCCGTTGGCCATGGGGGGCATGTTGGTGAGGCCGATCAGCACCGCGCCGGCGTCCCGAAGGCGCTCGATGGTGAACGCATCCCGCTGCGCCACCAGATTCTCGAAGGCCGGAGAGCCGGCAGCGGCAGTGAGCCCCTTGGCCAGGTAGCTGTCCTTGGCTGTATAGGGAATACCGTCCAACGGACCCCAAACAGTCCCCTGTGCCCGGCGTTCATCCGAGGCCCGGGCCTCCGCCAGAGCCTCGGGGTTCATGACCACCAGCGCGTTGAGCTTGATGCCGGTGCGGTCATAGGCCTCGATGCGGTCGAGGTAAGACTGGGTGAGCTGTTCGCTGGTCACCTCCCCTGCCTCCAGTGCCTCGCGCAGTTGCGCGATGGAGGCTTCAACGACGTCGAAGGGGGCCATTACGCCGTACCTCCGGCGAACTGCGCCCCGCTGAGACGAGGCTGCTGCTGGGTGATGCAGTGGATGCCACCGCCGCGGGCCAGGATGGGCCGGGCGTCCACGGTGACTACACGGCGGCCGGGGTAGGCCTCGGCAAGGATTTCCGCCGCGAGGGAGTCGGCACGTTCTTCGCCGTAACCGCAGGCGATCACGCCGCCGTTGACCACGAGGTGGTTGACGTAACTCCAGTCCACGAAGCCGTCGTCGTCGCGCAGCGTTTCCGGCGCGGGCAGCGGCACAATCTCGAAGGGCTTGCCCGTCGCGTCTGTTTGCGTTTCCAGGAATGCCTGGAGGGTGCGGCTGACCTCAAAGTCCGGGTGCTCAGGATTGGTTTGGGAGTGCAGCAGGATACGGCCGGGAGTGGGGAGGGTGGCCACCATGTCGATGTGGCCGCGGGTGCCCAGGTCCTCGTAGTCGCGGGTCAGTCCGCGGGGAACCCAAACGACCTTGGTGGCGCCGATGGTCCGGGCCAGTTCGGCCTCAACTGCGGCCTTGTCTGCAAAGGGGTTCCGGCCCGGATCCAACTGCACTGTTTCGGTGACCAGCACGGTTCCCTCGCCGTCCACGTGGATGGCGCCGCCCTCATTCACCAGGAGGGAGCTGACCAGTTCGGCACCGGACTGTTCCGCGACAAAGCGGCCCATGCCGGCACTCTTCTGCCACTCGGACCATGCCGGAGCGCCCCAGCCGTTGAAGATCCAGTCCACGGCGCCAAGCACGCCGGGACGTTCATTGTCCAGCACAAAGGTGGGTCCGACGTCGCGCATCCAAAACTCATCCAACGGCGCCTCGAGCTGCTCGATGCCACTGCCCAGCATGCGGGCGGCGCGTTGGCGCTCACTGGGGTCCACCACCATGGTGACCGGTTCGAATTCGGCCACGGCATGGGCGACGGCGGTCCAGGCCGCGTAAGCCTCTTCGGCCGAGGCGGCGTCGTCGCCGAGCGTGAGGCCGGTGCGGGGAAACGCCATCCAAGTGCGCTCATGCGGTGCGGTTTCGGCCGGCATTCTCCAAGCCATGGGTGACTCCTTCGTCTTCAGTTCGATTCTACTGTTGATCATACGATCAACAGTGCTGCAAAAGTAATCTAGACTGGTCTTTGATGTCAAGCACTCCACAGAAGCGCGCGCTCCGGAAGTCGCCGGCCGAGCGCGCCGCAGAAATCACAGAAGCCGCCCGCGAGATCGCCCTCGAGGCTGGTCTCACCGCACTCACGCTGCGCAATGTTGCCGCCCGCGTCGGTGTCGCTTCAGGCTTGGTTGCGCACTATCAGCCCAACATGGACGCGCTCGTTTCCAGCACGTTCGCCACCATCGTGGCCGCGGAAACACAAGAAGTTGCAGGCATGTTGAGCCAACGTCCAGGACCCTCCGAACGGCTTGGCCTGCTGGTGGACACCCTCTTGGACAACAGCAGGCTGGACGTCACGGCCATCTGGGTGGAGGCCTGGACCCTGGGGCGCCGCAACGAAGCACTGGCCGCCTCGGTCCGGGAGCAAATGGACGCCTGGCAGAACGTCTTCCAGGGAGTAGTGGAGGACGGGAACGCGACCGGAGCGTTCAACGTTTCCGATGCCGCCGCCGTAGCCTGGCAGATCCTCGGCATGGTGGACGGCCTGAACGCGCAGGCCTTGGTCCGCTGGGACGGAGTCAACGATCGCGGCACCCACCTCGCCCGTGCGGTGGAGGGAATGGTGGGGGCGGCCCGGGGTTCGCTCACCCCAGCACCTAGGTCAGCCCACCCAAACGCGAGTTAGCGCACGAGGTGCACGCTGGCGCCTTCGAACCACCGATGGAATGGTGGGCGCGGCCCGGGGTTCGCTCACCCCAGCACCTAGGTCAGCCCACCCAAACGCGAGTTAGCGCACGAGGTGCACGCTGGCGCCTTCGAACCACCGATGGACCGGCGGCGCGTCAGGGTGTTGGATGATCGCGTCCAGGAGTTCCGTGGCTGCCTTTCCGTAGGCACGCGGCGCCAGGTCAATCGAGCTGATCAGCGGATTGCCCGTTTCCAACGCAGCGGCACCGGCAAAGGACACAACATCCAGGTCCGCGCCCAGTGCGAGTCCCCGGCCTTCCAAGACAATCTGACTTTGAGCAGCCTGTCCCTGCGCACCGCAGACCAGCGCATCCGCGCCGCCCAGGTCCACAGCCTGGGTTATGGCCGCTACCAAGTCACGCGGGCTTGCACCGGCTCCCACCTCAAACACTTGGGGCTCCAGCCCGTTCCGGATGCACCACTCCGTGTAGGTCCGTCGGGTGTCCACGGCCCAGGATGAAGCTATTTCGTCGTCAATGGCAAGCAAAGCAGTGCGTCGCCGCCCACGGGCAAGGAGATGGTTCAGGGCCTGGGTCTGCAATTCGGCGTGGTGTGCTTCCAGTGTTCCCTGGACCCGCTCCTCGCCAGGACCGGAATACCGACCGACGCTGACCGTCGGGATGCCGCCAGCGAGCAGCGCGGCCACCAAAGGCTCACCTGGCGCGGGGTCGATGGTTATCACCCCGTCCACCTGAAAGGCCATGCGTGGAGTGAGTTCGCGTGCGAAGAGCGTGACGTCATAGTCGGCTGCGGCAGCGCCCTCAGTGACTCCAAAGGCGAAGTCCATGTAAAACGCCAGGCTGCGGGCTACCGGAGGAATGTGGAGCCCGATGGTGCCAATCCGGTTGACGCGCAAGCTGCGGGCAGCGCGGTTGGTGACATAGCCGAGGCGGTCCGCGGTTTCCTGGATAAGTTCGCGCTTCTCGTCGGAGATGCGGCCGGAGCCACCCAAGGCACTGGAGACGGTGGTCTTGGACAGGCCGAGCTCCCGCGCGATGTCCATGATGGTTGCCCGGGTTCTCGCCATGACCTCATCCTAGGCGGCGCTCGGGCGATGACGCTCCCCGGATGTTCGGGAAGCCCTTGACATCAACCCTGTGACGTCCCACACTTTTATTTGCGGGAACGTTCCCGCAAATCGTCTCCTTCGCTTACATCCGGCCAACGACGCCCGGAGGAATGGATCCCCCCAATGTCCCAAGCTGTCCTGACTTCGGACCGCCGAAGCCACATCCGCAGGACGATCTTCGTGGTCGATATCCTGCTCCTGCTCGCCCCACCCGTGCACTGGTTGTTCAGCGACGGTCAATCCACCATCTGGTACTTCCTCGTGGCCAACGCCTTGGTGACCTTGTCGCTGTTAGGACTCTGGATGATGCGGGATGCCGACGAGGAGGAAACGGCATGAACATGCTGATCGGTTACGGATCCATCTTCCTGTTCACCGTGCTGGTGGTGGTCGTCATGAGCCGCGGCCGGCGCGTGGACAAATCCATGAGTGAGTACGCAACCGGAGGCCGCTCGTTCAGCTCCTGGTTCGGCACCATGGCGTTCCTCAACACCTGGCTTGCCGGGACCATGTTCATTTCCTTCGCCGGCCTCACTGCCAGCGCAGGGGCAATCGGCTTCTACTCCCTGTCCTACTCACTGCTCAGCGTGGTGCTGATGTTCTTCCTCGGCACGCCTGTGAATAAGTGGGGCCGCATCCATGATCTCCGCACACAAGCAGACCTGCTCGGCTTGCGCTACAACTCACGCTCGGTAAGGGTCATCGCAGCCCTCATCGGCGTCCTTGCATCCATACCGTGGGTTGTCTTGGGCATGCAGTCCCTTGGGCTTGTCTTTTCCACCCTCTCCTTTGGGCAGGTTTCGCCCTACATAGCCGTGGTGATCGGCGTGCTTTTCATCGCCGCGCGCCAGATCTGGACCGTGAAGCTCGGTACCCGCGGACTGATCATCAGCGACATGGTGCAAGGGATTTTCGCCTACGGTGTCGGCTTCCTGGTGATCCTCGGACTCATGGTGTGGCTCATCACCAACGGCCACGGTTTCAACGAGATTTCACCCAGCCTGCTCCAACTGCCCGGTCCAGGCAGCGCGGCCGGCCCGTTCTATCTGTTCTCCCTGATCTTCACGGGAATGATGGGCGCCTGGTGCTGGCCAGACCTCTTTGTTCGGATGTTCAGCGTCAAAACCCCTAAAACGGTACAGAAGTCCGCCGTTCAGGCAGCACCGATCATGTTCCTGTTCTCCGCCGCGCTCACTACGGTATGCCTGCTGGCCACCAGCATCCCCAGTGTTTCCGACGCCCCGGATACCGTGTGGTTCATCCTTGCGGGAATAGGTGGCGTGGGCATGGTTGCGATTGCTGGCGTGTGTGTTGTGGCCGCCACCATGGGCAACGTCGGAGCCAACCTGCAGGCCGTTGGCACGCAGTTGGCCAACGACGTGATCGGAGTTCACAAGCATGAGCGCATCGAGTCCGCGAAGGGCGCAAAGATCGCAGTCGCCGCCATCACGCTCGTCTCAGCCGGTGCCGCGCTTTTGATGGCAAACCAGGTCTCGGGCCTGATTGTGGTGGCCTTCGTGTCCTATCAGGCCATCTGCCAGCTGGCCCCCACCCTCCTGCTCGGGATCTTCTGGCGCCGGGGTACAGCGGCCGCGGCAAACGCTGCCATGGTCTCCGGAATCCTGGTGGCCGCCGTGCTGGAACTCATGTACCCAAGCCCCCTCTCCATTCCGTGGTTGGGCGGGTTGACCTCCGGAGTGGCCGGGTTGATCGTGAACCTCGCCGTCTACCTTGTGGTCTCGATGGCCAAACCGGCTCAGGCCGCAGAACAGGCCCGTGTCGACGCCCTGTTCGAGGGGCTCAAGAAAAAGGAACCCGTGAGCGAAGGAGCACTGACGTGACAGTCGCGGACGCAATCATCCTTGCTGGCACTATCCACACCCTGGATCCACACATGCCAAGCGCCACCGCCCTTGCGATACGGGACGGCCGGATTGCCGCCGTCGGGCGTTTTGCGGACGTTGAGCAGCACCGGGGACCCAACACCGTAATCCGGGACTTCGGCGACGCGACGATTGTCCCTGGCCTGAATGACAGCCATACGCACGTGGTCTTTGGCCTGGATCTGGCCCGAGGCCTGCAGTTGACGGACCTCGGGCCTCTCGAGGAGGTCCACCGGATCGTCGCCGACGCCGCCACGGCTGCCCACCTTGGCGGGTGGGTCATCGGCTGGGGACTGGACCCAAACCTCTTCACGGACATCGGCTTCAGCGGCCGGAGCTTCGACGACGCCACCGGTCCCGTGCCGATGTTCCTGCGCATGCGGGACGGCCACTCGGCCATCGTCAATTCAGCGGCCCTGGCCGCGGCAAGCATCACGGGCCCGGTGGACTTTCCGGACGAGTCGCTGATAGACGTCGACGACGACGGGACGCCCACCGGCTACCTCGTCGAGTTCAGCGCCATGGACCTTGTGACGAAAGTCCTCCCGCAGGAAGGCTTCGACATCCGCGCCGAAAGGCTGGCCGGGCTGCTCAACGGGATGGCCGCCGTCGGAATCACCTCCACGCATGTCATGGACTATGCCGAAGGGTCCGGAAAACTTGCCGCCCACCTGGAGTCCACAGGCGATCTTCCCCTGCGGCTGCGCTTCTCTCCCATGGTCAATGCCGGGGCGTCGATGGAAGAGCTGGAAGAGGCAGCCGCCCTGCAGGGCACCGGTGGCCGAAGGTGGCGCGTGGAAGGCGTGAAGTTTTTCATTGACGGCACCATTGACAACGGATCGGCCTGGCTGGAGAAACCGGACATCTACGGCGAGAACAACGAGTCGGTGTGGACTGATCCGGACGACTTCCAGAAAGCCCTGGGATTCTTCGTTGAGCGCGGCATCCCCACAGCCACCCATGCAATCGGCGACCAAGGCGTGCGCTACGTCCTCGAAGCCCTCGAGGCTGCCGGGGATTCGCGAGGGCTGGCCGCTCACAGGATCGAGCACATCGAGACCATCCCTGACGATCTGGTGGCGAGGTTCGCCGAACTCGGTGTCGCAGCCAGCATGCAGCCGGTCCACGGGACCCACCACACCCGGGCGGACCGTACCGACAACTGGTCAGTTCGTCTGGGTGCCGAACGGGCTGCCCACGGTTGGCGGTGCCGGGATCTGCGGGAGGCAGGGGTGACCGTGGCCCTCGGGTCCGACTGGCCCATCACGCCGTACGATCCCCGGGCCATGATGGCCGACTCCATCCTTCGCCGGCCGGTTGAGAGGCCGGACGTTGAGCCGGTCCAACCAGAGCAAGCCCTGACTGCGCTGATGGCCTTGGAGGGTTACACGAGCCATGCGGCAGCCGCTGCCGGCCTTGGTGCGGAAACAGGCGCCATCAGCGTTGGGAAACTGGCCGACCTCACGGTCTTCGACCAGGATCCTCTGCTCGTCACGCCGGACGAGCTGGCAAAGACAGCGGTGGTGACCACCTTCGTGGGTGGGTTGCCTACGCACTAGTTGCTGGGGGCAGGGTGCTTGTATTCGGGAGCCGCCGCACCCTGCCCTAGGCTGGGATGCATGGCGATCATTCACAAGGCAACCCTGTCCCCGTCCAAGCTCGAACTCATCGCCGGCTACCTGCCGAAGCAGCCCTGGTTCATCCAGGACGGCACGCCGGAGCTTATTGGCGCCTACCGTTTTGACGATCCCGCCGGCGAGGTCGGGATCGAGACGCACGTGGTCGCCGCCGGCGAACGCATCTACCAGGTTCCCCTGAGCTACCGGGGCTACGAGCTGGCCGGCGCCGAGGAGTGGCTCATCGGCACCATGGATCATTCGGTCCTGGGCAAGCGCTACGTTTACGACGCCTGCGCCGACCCCATCTACGTCAAAGCCTTGGCCACCGCCATTTTAACGGGCCAGGAAGAGGCCCAGCTGATCGTCGATGGCGAGCCGGAGCCCCGTCCCAGCTCAGTGACGGTGAAAGGCAGTGGAAAGCTCGACGGCGGCGTTCCCGCCTTGAGTGCCTCGGCGCCGGTTTCGGGCAGCGGTGTGACCATCATTGACGCCGGCGAGCTGCGGTTGAAAGTGGCCCGGGTGGTTGACGTGGCCGCGGACTCTTCTGCCAACTCGGCGGCCGCTCCGGAGCTCCACGGAGAGCTGACCCTCAGCGGGCAGTGGGCCGGGCTGGAGAGCCCGGTGGAATTGGCTGCCGTAGTCCGCGACTGACGTTTCGCCGCCGGAGCACCTGTTGGTCGCAGGGGTACCTGTTGGTCATAGGGGGCTCCGGCGTAGGCTGGCTTACGGAGCCATTTACTCCCTGGAGGGGTGCATCATGTACAAAGCACAGAACATCATTCCCGCCGCGCAGGATCTCGCCCGGGAATGGGTATCACACGCGGCGGACGGCACGTCATCCCAGGCCGATGCGGTGGTGAGGTGGGCCTTGACCCGCATCAATCATGCCGATGTCCCGGCCGTGGTTCACGGCGTCATGCTCACTCTGACGGGCAACAAGAAGGCCGCCAAAGAAGCCCAGCGCGCGGCGGCAAAAGCAGTGAACAAGACAACGCAGGCCTTGAAACGGAGCAGTCGGCAGCGCGCACCGCGCCTGTCCGGGTGGGTGATCGGCCTGCTCATCGGGGTTGTCGCTGGCGCGGGCGCTGTCCTGGCTTGGCGCATGATGGTGCCCCCGGGCGAGCCTCAACCCGTCAAGCAGCCTGAGACGCCGGTCCAGCCGCACGTGCCGCCGGTTCCCTAGGGGACGACCCGCACGAGCAGCCGCCCCCGCACAATCGGCACTAATCAGCGCGGCGCATCAACATTACTGGGTGCCCGGAGCCGACAGGCGAGGGGCCCCGCTAAGGTACGGGTTCGCCGTCGTGCCTTCCGGATTTTCTCCGAAGTGAGGTCCCGGACAGCAGCCAATACGCCCCGGCGCTGGCCAGCAGGAAACCTACCACGCCCAGGACAACAAGCTGGGTGATGATCCCGGCGATCACCATGACAAAGCCGCCTAGAACGGCCAGACTGCCGAGAATCGTGCGGGCAGCCTCTCCCCGTGGCCGGCCCGATGTCAGCTCGGAGGCGAGATCGGGATCGGTCGAAGCGAGTTCCCGCTCCAGCTCTTCCAAGCTCCTGCGTTCTTCATCGGACAACGACACCGTTATCACCCTCACGATGCTCGGGCCATCAGCACGCGCGCTGCTTGCCGTGCCATGCCTTCATTATCTGCCCGTTTTGCCGATCAAGCCACAGGTCCGCCTGCCGAACCCAGCCACGCTGTTCAGTTGGCCGGGACGACGTCGTTGAGTACCCGGAGCGCGTTGAGCGTCCGCGGATAGCCGATGTAGGGCAGCAAGGCGTTGATGACCTCAAGCATCCGCGCACGGTCATTGCCGACGTTGAGGTTGCCCTGGATATGCCCCTTCACTTGAGGTTCGCAGCCGCCCAGCGACACCAGCATGGACAAGGTGAGGAGCTCGCGCGTAGCGACGTCGAGGCCGCCGCGGGTGAGGTAGTCGCCAAAGCAGTTGCCAGCCAGGTAATCCTGGAAGTGCTTCTCATCTCCGGCTGCGGCAGCACGCATGGCCTCCACCCGCTCGGGGCCCGCGATGACTTTCTGGACGGACAGGCCCCTCTCTGCCCGGTCGGCCAGTGTAGTGGTGGATTGACCTGTGAGCGGCAATTCCACTCCGTGGTCGGTGAGGACCTGGTTGGTGACAGTAAGGAAGTCCGAGACTTTCCCCATGCCGACGTAGGGCACCGCCTGGTAGACGACTTCCTTGATCTGAACCGGAGTCACGCCGACAGTGAGGGCCGCGCCCACCAGGGTCCTGTACTCCCCCATGCCCTGGCATGCGATGAGCGAGGCAAGCTGGACCATGAGGCGGGTCCTGATGTCCAGGTTTCCGTAGCGGCGGGTCTCGTCAAAGCTGAAGTTGTTGAAAATCTCCACGAGTTCAGGGTCCGTGATCGCAAGGGCGGGGAGCTGTCCGGGAAATAGTTCATCGTGGTTCTTGCGTGCAGTTTCGGTAAGTGCCAAGGGGTGTCTCCTTTGATTGATTAGTTCTGGATCCGACGAATGAAAAGGCTCGCAACTGCCGTCGCGAAGAGCAACAAGGCTGCGATCAGCAGGCTCGTCTGCAGACCGGGGACAAACCCGGCAGGCGCGACCAGCAGGGCGCCGAACACCGCTACCCCAAGGGCACCGCCGAGTTGCCGGAAGGTGTTGAAGACTGCGCTGGCCGTCCCGGAGCGATGCGCCGGGACGCTGTCCAGGACATGGGCGGTGATGGGCGGCATGGCCAGGGCTCCCCCGACGCCGATGGGGATCAGAAGAAGTGCGACAGTCACCAGCGATCCCGTGGGCGCAGCCAGGAGCATGCCCAGCAACCCCGCCACCATGAGCAGTTGGCCCATAACTGCCGGGACACGCGGGCCAAACTTTGCCGCCATCCGGCCGGCCACCACGTTGCTGATGGCAATGAGTACGGACGCCGGCAGGAAGGCCAAGCCGGCCAGCAGCGGGGACAGGCCGAGGTGCTGTTGGAGGTAAAGGCTGATAACGAACACCATCCCGTACCACCCCACCATGAAGCTGAAGCCCACCGAAAGGGCGATCCGCAGTCCCGAAGACTGGAAAAGGTCAAGGGGCATCATCGGGTTTCGACCGCGGGCCTGAGCCACAAGGAAAACGGTGATCGCCACAGCCGCTGCACCCAAGGAAGCGATGACCTGCGGCGCCGCGAACCCGAGGACCCCTCCCTCGATCAGCCCATAGATGAGGGCCCCAATACCGAGGAGGGCTGTGATTTGCCCGAGCCAGTCGAACCTCGCCGGCCGCACCGGTGAGACGGGGACCTTCACCAGCAATGCCACCGCCACCGCACCCACCGGGACGTTGATGAGGAAGACCAACCGCCAATCCAGGGTGGTGAGCAGGCCACCCAGGGCTGGTCCGGCCGCAGCGGCGACCGCTCCACCCAACGCCCAGAGGCCGATGGCCTTGGAACGCTGGATCGCGTTCGGGAAGGCTTCGCGGATCAGGGCCATCGACGGCGGCAGCATCAGCGAGGCGGCAGCGCCCTGCACGAACCTTGCGAGAATCAGCACCCATAGAACCGGAGCAAAAGCACAGGCGGCCGATGCGAGAACGAACAGCACCAGCCCGAGGGTGAACGCACGTTTAGCCCCAATACGGTCCGATAAAGTGCCGGCGAACAGCAGCAAGGCCGCGAACATGAGGGTGTAGCCGTCCACGATCCACTGCTGGCCTGCCGTTCCGCCACCCAGTTGGGCGCCAATGGTTGCCAAGGCCATGTTGACGATCAGGGCGTCGAGCGTGATGACGAAGAAGCCCAGAGTCGAAACAGCCAGTGCAATGCGGCCTGTTGAGGGCGGGGCCGGCGACAGCGAGGGTTTTGAGGAAGTGCTGGTGGAGGTCACCTACCCATCAGAACCCGTAAAGGGGATGTGTGGGAGAGCCCCTTGTTACGGGTAGCGGCAGTACCTCCCTCAGCGCCAAAGGCCGCGAACCGCCGTCGAGCGTTGAGTACTCGACGGCGGTACGGGGCTGCACCAGCGAAACAGCCTGCCGCTGAGGTGCGTTAGTTCGCGGCGGCGAGCGCCGCCGTCGCGGTCAATTCCACCTTCATTCCGGCGATGCCTAGCCGGCTGACCCCGAGGGCGCATCGGACCGGACGGGGTGCCGGGAAGTACTCCCGGTAGAGTTCGTTGAAGGCAGCCCGTTCGGCCATGTCGGTGAAGTAGATGGTCATGTGGAGAACGCGGTCCAGGCCGCTTCCGGCCCGCTCAAGAGCGGAGCGCAGGTTGTCCAGCACCTGCCTGGACTGCGCCTCAATGCCATCGGGAATGCTGCCATCCGGCCCTGTGGGAATCTGGGTGGTCCAGACAACTCCGGCGGCCGTGGCGGTATCCGAGTACAGTGCGGTTTCCGGGTCCGCCCCGGGTTCGGCAATGAACGTCGCCGTCTCCTGTGCCACACTCATTAGCTGGTGTGCGCTTTGGATTCGGTGATCTTGGCACTCTCGAGGCCCCACTTGGCGAAGATCTCGTTGTACTTGCCGTCCGCGATCAGCTTGTTGAAGGCTGCCTGGAAGGCGGCGGAGAGCTTGCTGCCCTTGGGCAAGGCGATGCCGCCTTCAACCGTGTGGAAGACCTTGCCGGCGGTCTTGAGCTTTCCCTTGGACTGCTGGGCAACGTAGCCCGCGACTTCCGCACCCATTCCGGTGGCGTCGGCGCGTCCGCTGGTGACGGCAAGGGTGGCTTGGTCCTGGGTCTTATAGCCCTGGATCTCAACGGTTGGCTTGCCGGCCGCCGTACATTCCTTTCCGGCGTCTTCGGCGTAGGTCATCTCATAAGAGCCGCTTTGGAGGGCAACCGAACGACCACAAAGGTCGGCGAAACTGTCGATGGCACCCTTGCTGTCGTCCCCCCGGACCAAGTACTGAGAGCCGCTTTGGAAGAAGGACACCATATCCACTGCCTTGGTGCGTTCCTCGGTGATCCAAAAACCGGCAAAGCTTGCCTGGTACCGCTGGGACTGCAGGGCGGGCACTATCGCGTCGAAAGCCACAGTGGTGGGCTTGATGGTGACGCCCATGAGCTCGCCGGCAGCGGCCCAGATTTCCGGTTCGATGCCCACCATCTTCTCGCCTTCCATGAAGTCCATGGGAGGGTAGGCGGAGTCGACGGCGATCTCCACGGTGCCGCCCTTCTTGAGCTCCTCGGGCAACAGCGCCTGGACTTCTGTGTTTGCCTTGACGCCGGAGGTGGCTGCCGGAGCTGCGGCGCCGTTGCCGCAAGCTGACAGCAGACCGACGGCCAAGAGGGCTGAAGCTGCCGCCACTGGCTTCTTCAGGGCATGACGGGGTTGGGAAATGGCTTTCATGAGAGTTCCTTTGTCGGTGGTGGGAATGCAGGGTGGCCCTGTCAGAGGACCTTGGAAAGAAAAGCCTGTGTTCTAGGGTGCTGCGGGTTGTTCAAGACGTCGCGGGGGCTTCCGCTTTCTATGACGGTGCCGCCATCCATGAATACCAGCGAGTTGCCCACTTCCTTGGCAAACGCCATCTCATGCGTGACCACTGCCATGGTCATTCCTGATGCCGCAAGCTCACGCATGACGTCCAGGACCTCCCCAACAAGCTCGGGGTCCAGCGCTGACGTGGGTTCATCAAAAAGCATGACCTTGGGCCGCATTGCCAACGCCCGGGCGATGGCGACGCGCTGCTGCTGGCCGCCGGAGAGCTGGCCCGGGAAGTTGCCGCTCTTATTGCCCAGCCCAACGCGTTCAAGGAGTTCCAAGGCTTCGGTGCGGACTTCCGCGCGCTTCCTGCCCCGTACCTGCATGGGCGCTTCCATGACGTTTTCCAGTGCGGTCATGTGGGCGAACAGGTTGAACTTTTGGAAGACCATTCCGACGTCGGCACGCTGCCGGCATACGTCCTTGTCCTTCATTTCGTGAAGGTTGCCGTTGCGCTCCCTGTATCCCACCAGCTCACCATCCACGTGGATGGTGCCGGCGTCGATCTTCTCCAGGTGGTTGATACAGCGCAGCATGGTGGATTTACCGGACCCGGAGGGCCCCACCACGCACATCACCTCTCCTGCGTTGAGCGACAGGTTGATGCCGTTGAGGACGTGGAAGTCGCCGTAATGCTTGTGGACATCGCTGACCTGGACCATGGGGAGGGCGTTCATCGGTTGCCTGCCTTCAAGAGACGCCGCGTGTTGAACAGCTGCGTGAATTTGTTCGATTGGCCGGAGATCTGCTGATCGCTGCGGCCGAACTTCCGTTCCAGCCGGGACTGCCCGACGGACAGCACGGAGGTTGCAAGGAGGTACCAGAGGCTGGCGACGATGAGCAGCGGGATGGTCTGGAATGTCTGAGCAGAGATGAGGTTGACCTGGTACATCAGGTCCGCCACGGCCACTACGCTCACCAAGGATGTGCTCTTGAGCATGGTGATGGTCTCGTTGCCTGCAGGCGGGATCATCACCCGTGATGCCTGCGGAAGAATGATCCGGCGCAGTGTCTTGGCCCTGTTCATGCCGAGGGCACTGGCCGCCTCTACCTGGCCCTTGTCCACGGCGGTGATTCCGGAGCGGACAATTTCGGCCATGTACGCGGCCTCGTTAAGCACCAGGCCCAGGAGGCTTGCGACGATCGGTGTGATGATCTTGTTGGCGTCCAGGCTGGCGAAGACCGGCCCTCCAAAGGGGATGCCAAGGTTGATGGCTGGAAACAGGACCGCCAGGTTGTACCAGAACACCAACTGCACCAGCAGCGGCGTCCCGCGGAAGAACCACACGAAGGCCCATGCGGTGTAGGACGCCACCGGGTTGGATGACAGGCGCATGATCGCGAGCACCACGCCCAGGGCTATGCCGAGCACCATGGCCACCACAGTGAGCCAGAGTGTCAGCCACAGCCCTTGCATGATGGGCGGAGCGAAGATGTAGCTCGCCACCACCTCCCATTCGAAGTTGGGGTTGGTAAACAGGACCAGGGTGCCTTGGGCAACCAGGACCAAAATGATGATTGCCGAGACGATCCTCCCGGGACGGCGGAGCGGGATGACCTTGCGCGGCACCGTAGCGCCCGCTGGTTTGGTGGTTGATAAAGCGCTCATGCCATGACCTCGCTGTAAAGACGCATCCAGTTTCCGCCCATCACGGCCGAGACCTCCGAAGAGTTGAGTCCGCGGCCGGCCAGGCCATCGGCGATGCCGGCGAACGACTCCATGGAGGTGAACCACTGGGGATCGTCGTCGCCGGGGGATGCTGCCGAGGCAGCGCCGTAGTTCGCTTTCCGGGTCCAGCGCCCCTGCCGCATCCAGGACAGGTCCTCATCCGTGGTGCTGCCACCCAGATCCGAGCCGATGCCCACATGCTCGATCCCGGCTATGTCCGCGGTTTTGAGGACCATGTCGCACCAGGCATCAAGGGACTTGCTATATTCGGGTCCGGCAAGGTTGGGGTAGAGCGCACAGCCGATCACTCCGCCTCGCGCGGCCAATTCTTTGATGGTGCTGTCCGAAACGTTGCGGGGGTGCGCATAAAGGCTCGCCGCATTCGCGTGGGTGATGGCCACAGGCTGGGCGGAAGCGGCAATTGCGTCTTTGCAGGTCCGCTCCCCTACGTGCGAGAGGTCCACCAGGATGCCGTTCTGGTTGAGTTCGCCCACCACTTCGTAGCCGAACCTGGTCAGTCCTGCGTCGCCAGGCTCGTAGCAGCTCGATCCGACGTCGTTCTGGTTGTTGTAGGTCAGTTGAAAGACGCGAACTCCCAGTTCGGCGAACAACCGCACAAAACGGATACGGCCCTGCAGGGAGGATGTGTTCTGGAAACCCAGCAGTACTGCGGTGCGGTTCTGGGACCTCAGCCGCCGGATGTCATCGGCATTTCGCGCGATCCCCGCAACGTCACTGTTCTCCTCAATGAGTTCACGCCATTGTGCAATGGAGTCCATGGACTCCAGGGCGTCATCCCAAAAACCGCACGTGACCGTAATGCAGTCGACATGCCCGGACCGGATGGTCCTGAGCGTCCCGGAATCGAAGCTGCCGCTTTCCATTCCGTCGACGTAGATGGTGTCGGGTGTTTTCATGGTCTGGTAGTTCCTCTGGTCTGTACTAGTTGGCTGGATGCCACAGCGCATGGAGGTTGTCAGCGCCGGCTTGGAGCCTGCGCGCCACGTCCTCAATATCCAGGCGCTCTTCGGGTCCAAGGACGCCGAGGGCGGCAACGCAGTAGCCGCGATCGTCCATCAGCGGGACGGCAACGGCCGTGATCATGTCTTCGTCATCGGGTTCCCGCGCCGACACGGCATAACCGTTACGACGGACGCGGGCGAGTTCTGTTTGTGTGGAAAGTTTTGCGCCGGCGGCCCTGAGTTCATCGACGACGGCGGGATCGGCGAACGCTGTCAGCACCCGTCCCGAAGCACTATCGTCCAGCGCCCAGCTCATTTCCGAGCTGATGTCGGCACGGATACGCCTGCGTGGCTCCATCCGTTCAACGATGTGGGCCGCATCGCCGTCGAGAACTGCCAGGAACGTTGATTCCCTGGTGGCTTCCGTGAGTTGGCGCATCAGCGGCAGGACCCGCTCGCCGATGCTGGACTGCTCCATGGCAGCCCTTCCCACACGGCTTGCCCGCATGGACAACCGGTAGGAACCATCCTCGAGTTGCTCCAGCCAGCCTGCATTCACAAAGGTGACCAGGTGCTGGTGCAAGGTAGCCCTGGACCAGCCCAGTTGCCGGGACAACGTGGGTGGCTTGACGGGACGTCGGTGCTCCGCGATTGCTTCGAGCAGGCCGAGGGCCCGACTGGCTGAGCTGAGGGTCCGGGTTGCGGACTTCTGAGCGGACTGTTCTTCGAGGGCTGATGTGTTTTCCATTTGTGAGGAGCATACGTGTGCTGTGACACAGATACAAGACCTAAATTTCTTAGATGACCATTTTGGCCAAAAACCGCTCTATCGCTGGATTTTACGTATGTGTATGCTGAACACTGTCACGTATGCGTAGACATACGCTTAGAATCTGGCCCGCTCATCCGGGCACACCACAAGCCATTGAATGGAGCAGGAATGATGCAATTAAGGGACCCGGGGGTTGTCATGACACCCGATGCGCTGGGCGCGCTGCAGCCTACGCGCTTCAGCGCCAGCCGAACGCTGGTCACCAAGATGGTCCAGGAGCGCTGGGTCATCTCCCGGGCAGAGTTCGACATCGACGCTTCCGGCCAAGGAAACGCCCGCTATCACGTGGCCGTCAATGACGACTGGTCCTTCGAATTTGTGGTGTTCTCCAACGCACCCAAGGAGGGCGTTGAACGGACAGACCGAATCATCGGAAGCCACTGGGACATGATGGGTGCGCTCATTGAGGGCGCCGCGGGTGACGAACGCATTGAGCAAACCAAGCGTGAGCTACCCAAACTTTACGGCGGACGGGCAGCCCCCGGAACCTTGATCTGGTGCCGAGCCAACCGCAGCATGCGGGCCTTTGACCTCACAGTTGAGGCGTTGTCCCGGGGCGAACAACCGCCGGCAAGGGTGCTGGGAGCTGTTTGCTACCTCATGCGGAACACCGGTTTGGACGGAAACGGGACCTTCGGCACCCGCTCCTTCGCGGCCTACGAGCCCGATCACCCACTACGGACGCCGTATCACGCCCAGATGTTGACGTCGTACCTGATGCGCGAGTTCAGCCTTGATCTCGCGGAACACATGGCTGCAGCCCAGAGCCGGTCCGCTGTAGCACTGAGCTATGAGTTCCGTCGTTTTCTTGGACTCGGCAACGCTTCCGGGCTCGGCTTGGTGTTGTTCGCCAAGAACCACCCCGGGATGGTGGACCGTTGGATCACACTGCGGGAATCAAGCCTGGCCGAGGCACGGGATCTGGTACTGGTTGCAGATGCACCGGAACTGGATCGGCTGGACTCATTGTTGGAACGTGCGGTGAGCTACAAAGCCAAAGACCGGATGCGGTACACGTATCAGCCTGCTGCGGAGCTGGTCAGTTCGGAGCTTGCCCAACTCCGCTCGCGGCTTGCCAATTTGAGGAAAACCGCAGGCGAACCCGGCAAACTGTTGGAGTCCCTTTATCAGGCGTCCACGGACTTCACGTCCGAAACACAGGAAATCCTGAGCGCCTTGCTGATGGAACTGCTGCCGGCCCCGGAGAATATGTCCACCCTGATCACCGTGGAAGAGCACGCCCCGGCGTCGCCCGCCACACGAGTCAGTGTGCTCCTGGACATTATTGCCAAGGACTACGCCTGGGCAACGGCGGTGGATTTGGATGAACCGTCTGCCCTGCACTTCGCCTGGTACAAGTCCGCGAATGCCGAAGAGCCACGCCGCGGTCCGCTCAAGGAGCTTCCGGGAATATTCGACGACATGACCTTGGACCTGCCACAGAAGCTGCAGCAACTGATCCCCCTTCTCAGGGACATGGATCCAACCAGGACCGCCGGGTCCGTTTCGCGCCAGTTCCCTGAGTACCGCGCCACCATTGAACGCCTGCTCGCGCTGCGGGACACCAGTTATCACACCGTTCGGGCCAACACCCGTGACGAGCATTTCAACCCAGCCCACATCATCCGACTTTTCAACAGCGCGTTCTACGGCCTGGACAAAACCAAGGAAGACGGGCCCGTTGGCGTTGTAGGAGTCCTGTTCCACGGCGCCCCCACTCCCACAGAGATCGCCCACGGAACGGGCCAGGACTGGCTGTTCCCCGCAGAACCAGAGGACTAAACAATGAGCGATTCAAAACTGACGCCCCCGCCCGGCAAAGCAGCAATGTCCGTCCGCGAATGCCGGCTCATCCTGGAGCGGCTGTTGGTCGCTTCCGGCTCCTTGCCAGGGGAAGTACCCGCAGCCCGTGATGCCCTCCTGGCTGCGGAGGTCCACGGACTCGGCCTGCTTCACCTGATCCATGCCCATCCGTTGAGCCTTCCCGGCGAGCCGGTGCATTACGACGAAACCGGACCTGCCGTCGTCGTCGATGGCGCAGGCCGCCTGTCAGCGCTCCTGATTCCGGCGCTGCGGGACATCATTCTTGAACGCGTCACTGTGGACATTTCCGTCCGCAATATCAGCGCACCAGAGCTGCTGCAGGCGCTTGACTCCGTCCCGGAGCTGGATTCCAGTCGAATCTCGGTGTCCGTTGCTGCTGATTCCGGGGCTGTTGTCAGCGCGTTGCCCGCCGACGACGTTGAAGCTGCAGCACGACGTGCCGCGCGCACCCAGCGCATCACCGACGCCCACCTGAACGGTCTCCCCGTGCCGGGTGTCGTGTGGCTCGAGCTGTACCAGCGGTCCAATGCAGCACTGCTGGGCGAGTCCGCCGAAACCCGCAGTCATGCAGGCTACAAGGACGTGGATGAGACGGGAAGGATCGTCAAGCAAATGGACGACGACGTCGATGTTGAGTTTGCGCTGCAGCAGTTGGCCGGCTGAGGTACTGCGCAGACAGCTCCGCCCTTGGTTCTCGTTGACGGGAACCAAGGGCGGAGCGTGTTCCTGCGCGGTCTCGACTTACCAAGGGTTCTCAGCATGCTTACGATGGTGTGGCGGGTTACGGCCTGCTCATGCACGGACTATCGAACGCCGACGGAAAGTTGAACTCCCCATGGCACGACGAAGCTCAAAGAAAGCACCAAGCATCACTGAAGCCGTTCAAAGGCGCCGCGGACCGGGAAGGGCCATCTGGCTCATCGCCGCGGGCCTCGTCGCTGGCATAGCGGGTGGGGTTTTTGGCTTCCGGATGCTGGTCCAGCCCGGCGAAGCTGAGCCGGCCAAAAAACCGCAGACGCAACCCGACGAGATTCTTGTCAGGGAAGAACCCGTGGAGATCTCCACGAGGATGCGGCCTGGCGAATGGACTGAAGAGTCGCTGCAGGAGCATCTTGAGGATTACCGGCAGCAAATCCGTGACATGGGTGCCATGGAATCGCAGATCGTCACCAACGTTGAGCGGACCGAAGAAGGTGCTGCACGCGTGGTGGTCAGCTGGGACCGGAGCCGGGCTTAGCTCCAGTGGCTAAGCGCGGCTCTCCCCCGTTCGCGGCCTCCACACCACAACAGCCTGCGACCGGGCCCGGGGACGCTGCCCACGGGCCAAACTAACGACGTCGCCCGCCGCACCTGCCGCGAAGATACGGGCATCCAACGGTGAGCGACGGCGGGACAGCTCCTCCGTCAGTTCGGTCACCCGGTACTGCAACGCAGCAACCTGGTTTTCGAGGTCGAGGATGCGTTTGATGCCCTCAAGCGAGACGCCTGACTGCGAGAGCCGCTGGACCTCCCGCAGCTTGTTGACGTCGTTCTCCGAGTAGCGGCGGGACTTCCCGGGAGCACGGCTGGGCGAAACGATGCCCAAGCGGTCGTACTGGCGCAACGTCTGCGGATGCATGTCGGCAAGCTCCGCAGCGACGGAGATGACAAAGATCGGCTGGTTGACGTCGATGGCCATGACCGCCTCCTTACAACCGGGCCTTTGCGGCCAGGTCGTGACGCGGGTCCGCGTCGGTGGTGGCGGCAGCGAACGCCTTCACGGCTTCCTCCGCTTCCTTGTTCAGGTTCTGCGGGACAGCGACGTCGATGGTCACCAACAGGTCTCCGGTCGCCTTGGACGTTTTCACGCCACGGCCCTTGACCCGGAGGGTACGGCCCGACGGCGTTCCGGCCGGGACGCGCACCTTGACGGTGTCGCCGTCGAGCGTGGGAACCTCGATGGTGGCGCCAAGCGCCGCCTCCGCGAACGTGACGGGCACGTGGATGCGGATGTTGTCGCCGTCGCGGTGGAAGAAGTCATGCGGCTTCACGCTCACCGTGATGATGAGATCGCCATTGCCGGCAGGGCCAACGTTGCCTTTGCCGCGCTGGCGGACTTTCTGACCGTCCTTGATGCCGGCGGGGATCTTGACGTCGATCACGTTGCCGTTGCTTTCGCGCAGGCTCACCGTGGTGCCCTTGATGGAGCCGGCAAACGAGATGGACGTGGTCGCCGTCCGGTCGGCGCCCTTCTGCGGGGCACGCTGGAACCCGGTGGGGCCAGCTCCACCGAAGCCGCCACCGAACAGGTCGGCAAACTCGGGCGGGATACCGCCACCACCGGCAGGCTGACGAGCGCCAGGCCCACCGCCGAACAAGCCACCGAACAGGTCCTCGAACCCGCCGTTGGCTCCGGCACCACCACGGCCGGCGCCAGCACCCGGAGCAAACCGGGCACCGCCCATGGCACGGATGGCGTCATACTGCTGCCGGTCCTCAGGACTCGACAACACCGAGTAAGCCTCGGAAATGTCCTTGAACTTCTTCTCCGCAGCAGCATCCCCGGAATTGGTATCAGGGTGGTACTGCCGGGCGAGCTTGCGGTAAGCCTTCTTAATATCCGCGTCGGACGCGTCCTTGGCGATACCAAGGATCGCGTAAAAATCCTTTTCAACCCAGTCCTGGCTGGCCAAGAGCGTTTCCTTTCGTTGAAGAACGAGATGGCAGTTCGCGCCAATGTTTTAGTAAATCACTGTCACGAACTGCCATCTCGGTGAGTAACTACGCCGGGACAGCCACGATGACCTGGGCTGCACGCAGGACCCGCTCGCCGGAGCGGTATCCGGAGCGCAGCACCTGGCTGACCGTGTCAACCTCGATGTCTTCGCCGGGCTGCTGGATGAGTGCTTCGTGGATGGTGGGGTCGAATTCGACTCCGGTATCCGCGATGCGTTCCAGTCCGTACGTCTTCAGCGCGTTCTCCAGCTTGGCGGCGATGGCGGCAAAAGGGCCGTCTTCGAGGTCACCGTGCTGGCGTGCGGCGTCGACGTCGTCCAGCACCGGGAGCAGGGAGTTGAGGACGCCGATGACGGCCATCTCTCCTGCTACGGCGCGGTCGCGTTCGACGCGCTTGCGGTAGTTGACGTACTCAGCCTGAAGGCGGAGGAGGTCGTTGCGGAGCTCCGCTGCCTGGGCTTCAGCCGCGGCACCGGAGGCTACCGATTCCTCGGCCGGAACCTCTACCCCGTTGAGGATTTCCTCAGCTTGGGACAGGGCGTCACCGTCCGTGGGAGCGGCGTTGCCTTCGGTGGGAGCCGCAGCTTCGCTGTCAGGCTGACGTGCTTCGCCGGTCTCCGGGTCAACCTTGCGGTTGTCCCGAATAACTGGCTTGCGCGGCTCGTTGCCTTCAGAGTGCTCTGCTTCGTTGCCGTGGTGAGGCATGGCTACTTCTTCGCTTCGTCTTCGTCGATGATCTCGGCGTCGACGATGTCTTCGTCATCGGCGGCCTTTTCACCGGCGGGAGCGCCTTCAGCGCCGGCACCCGGAGCATCAGCTGCGGAGGCCTGCGAGTAGATGGCTTCGCCGAGCTTGGTCTGCGATGCCTGGAGCTTCTCGAACGCAGTCTTCACGGCGGCGTCGTCAGTGCCTTCCAGCGCGGACTTGAGGGCGTCGACGTCGGCCTTGACCTCAGTCTTGACCTCTTCGGGCAGCTTGTCGTCGTTGTCGGCGATCAGCTTGTCCACAGAGTAGGCGAGCTGCTCAGCGGAGTTACGGGTGTCCGTAGCTTCGCGGCGGGCCTTGTCCTCTGCAGCGTGCTCTTCCGCTTCACGGACCATGCGGTCGATGTCGTCCTTGGACAGTGCCGTGCCACCAGTGATGGTCATGGACTGTTCCGTGCCGGTGCCCTTGTCCTTGGCGGATACGTGGACGATGCCGTTGGCGTCGATGTCGAAGGTGACCTCGACCTGCGGAACGCCACGCGGTGCCGGAGCGATTCCGGTCAGTTCGAACGTGCCCAGCGGCTTGTTGTCGCGGGTGAATTCACGCTCGCCCTGGAAGACCTGGATGGCCACGGACGGCTGGTTGTCGTCAGCGGTGGTGAAGGTCTCGGAACGCTTGGTGGGGATAGCCGTGTTGCGCTCGATGAGGTGCGTCATGACGCCACCCTTGGTTTCGATGCCGAGGGACAGCGGGGTGACGTCGATGAGGAGGACGTCCTTGCGCTCGCCCTTCAGGACACCGGCCTGCAGTGCAGCACCAACGGCCACAACTTCGTCCGGGTTGACGCCCTTGTTGGGCTCCTTGCCGCCGGCGAGTTCCTTGACGAGCTCGGAAACAGCAGGCATACGGGTGGAGCCACCGACGAGGACGATGTGATCGATGTCGGAAACCTTGATGCCGGCTTCGGCGATGACGTCCTGGAACGGCTTCTTGGTGCGGTCCAGCAGGTCCTTGGTGAGGTCCTGGAACTTGGCGCGGGTCAGCTGCTCGTCCAGGTGAACCGGACCGTCGGGGGTGACGGAGAGGTACTGGAGGGAGATGTTGGTGCTGGTGGAGGAGGACAGTTCCTTCTTGGCCTGCTCTGCAGCTTCACGGAGACGCTGGAGGGCGATCTTGTCCTTGGAGAGGTCGATGCCCTTGATCTTGAGCTGGCTCAGGAGCCACTCGACGACGCGGTTGTCCCAGTCGTCGCCACCGAGACGGTTGTCACCGGCGGTTGAGCGGACCTGGATGGTGGAGAAGTTGTCTTCGTCCTTGCCGACTTCGAGGAGGGAAACGTCGAACGTTCCGCCACCGAGGTCGAAGACCAGGATGAGTTCGTCTTCCTTGCCCTTGTCCAAGCCGTAGGCCAGTGCAGCCGCGGTGGGCTCGTTGACAATGCGGAGGACGTTGAGGCCAGCGATTTCGCCGGCTTCCTTGGTGGACTGGCGCTCGGCGTCGTTGAAGTAGGCCGGAACGGTGATCACAGCGTCGGTGACCTTTTCGCCCAAGTAGCTCTCGGCGTCGTTCTTGAGCTTCATGAGGATACGCGCGGAGATTTCCTGCGGCGTGTACTTCTTGTCATCGATGGCGACGTTCCAGTCGGTGCCCATATGGCGCTTGACGGAAGCGATGGTGCGGTCGATGTTGTTGACGGCCTGGCGCTTGGCAATTTCGCCGACCAGGACTTCGCCGGACTTGGAGAACGCAACGACGGACGGCGTGGTGCGGCCGCCTTCTGCGTTGGCGATAACGGTGGGCTCGCCACCTTCGAGAACAGAGACCACGGAGTTGGTGGTTCCGAGGTCGATACCTACTGCACGTGACATATCTTGTTTCCTTTCAATGGCCGATGTTGGAGATTGCACCTGACAGCGGTCCGCTGGGCGGTCTACGTGCCGGAAGCCTGCTCAACAATCGGCTAGTTGAGCGTTCTGCACTCAACTGTACTCAGCCTCAGTTTTAAGTCAATCCAAAGTTGAGCGAAGTACGCTCAACTTTGCTTTCCAAACCGAAAAGTTCCCCGGAATCACGGGGCCCAGGGGCTGGTTTCGCCGTCGGTGAACTGCGAGACTGGCGCGATGAAGCTCACTGGATTCCTGCCCCCGGACGAGTTCTGGGCCATGAATGACCGGATGGATCAACAGGTCCGGGACGGCGCCGGACTTCTCCCGCTTTTCAGGATCAATACCTGGGAAGGCCCAATGATGCTGGGCTCCTGGCAATTGGATGGCAGCGAAGGCGGGGTGATGCACGGGAACGCTTTTTCCCCGGCGGGCCCGCTGGTGGAAGTGGTCACAACAACCCAGGATCCCGGCGAGACTGCCAGAAACCGATGGCGCGCTTCGGCCGGAATCCCGCACAATCTGGAGGAGCTTCAGCGCCAGAACGCGAAGTTCAGCGCCCTCACCAATAGGCGCATAACCATCACGGTGGACGGCGTGGCCACGGACTTCACTTTCTGGCCCGGAAAAGGATCTTGGCTCGCTGCCGCCGCGACCGGAATCTTCAGCATCGTCATCGACGCCCAACGCAACCCGCCCGTGCCTGAAAGCGTGAGCCTCAGCCGGGTCCCCGACGTCGAGCCCTTGCTTCAAGCGCGCCGCAACGCGCTCAAGGCGCTACGCGGCGAAGCCTAGGAAGTTCAACCCCGGCGTCGAGCGGTTCCGGCCTGTACACCCACGCCACCAGCACCACCGAGATGATCATGAGCAGGAACCAAGCCAAAAGCTTGTCGATCGAGACCGCTTGCCAGCCCGCCAACTGGTTCGGATACAGCCACGCTCGCGACCAGGTGCCGATGTTCTCGGCGAACCATATGAACAGGGCCACCAGCAGGAACGACACCAGAATGGGCATGCGGAAACGACGGCGGAACACCCTGAAGTGCATCACGCACCGCCCGTAGACAAGCACGACGGCGGCCAGCAGCACCCAGCGGAGGTCGAGGATGAAGTGGTGCGAGAAGAAGTTCACATAGATCGCGCCAGCAACAATGGCCGTGATCCACCGGCGCGGGTATCGATCGAAGCGGAGGTCGAACAGCCGGAAAACGCGCACCATGTAGGAGCCAACAGCGGCGTACATAAACCCGCTGAACAAGGGCACGGCGCCAATCCGCAGGACGCCTTCGGCCTCGTACGCCCAGGATCCGACGTCCGTCTTGAACAGCTCCATCACCGTGCCCACCACATGGAACAGCACGATCACCCGCAGTTCCCGCAGGGTCTCCAGCTTGAAGGCGATCATCAGGACTTGAATGACGACGGCGGCCAGGGTCAGGAAATCGTTCCGGGCCAGCCCTGCATCCGACGGATACCAGAGTCGGGCCCCGATGATCACGGCGAGCAACGCGGCCCCGAACACGCACGCCCACGCCTGCTTCAGTCCAAAGACCACGAACTCGGTGAGCCCGGCCTGCAGGCGGCCTCCCCGGAACCGGTCCAGGTAGCGGTGGGCAAGGGCGTCGATGGACTCTTCCACCGAGGTGGAGTTACGCATGAAGGACCTCGGCTTCCACAACAAGCCGGCCAAGGTAGTAGTCGCGGGGCCAGTGCCGGATCCGTTGCGGCAGCCGCGGATACACACGACCCATCAGTCGCATGGTCCGCTCGAACCGGCGGGCGTGGCCGGCACTCCACTCAAAACCGAAGCCTTCACGCAGGTGGTCCGGCAACAGGCCGGCGGTCAGGAAGCGTGCCAGTGGCATCGCCAACCGCAGGAACCGCGGACCACCAGCCGGATAGAGCAGGTCCCGGGCAACCCTCAGCGCTTTATCGTCGGGATGGAGTCCGCGCACGTGGCTGTCCCAGTAGGCAGCGAACGCAGCACGGTCGGCCGGCCACCTGTCCGCCGGAAGCTGCAGGGCTGTCCCGATCCGCGCGTACTCGCGGTAAATGCGGTCGGCGGTGTCGTCGTCGAGCTTTCCATGGATCTGCTCGTATACGGTGACGGCGGTGTCGTAGAGGGTGGCGACCACCCACAGCTGCGACTCGGCATCGAAGGCGCTGTATCCCTTGGAGGCGCCCTCCGGTCCGCGGCGAACGGGCGCATGGGCGCGGTTGACGGCGCGACGAACGGCTTTTAACTGCTCCTCGGATCCGTAGACCACCGCATAGACGTACGTCATGGTGGCGCGCAGCCGGTCCATGGGGCGCTCAGCGAAATTGCTGTGCTCGGCTACGCCGTGCCCCACTTTGGGGTCGGCGATTTGCAAAAGAATGGCGCGGCCTGCACCGGCGAGAAGAACACCTTCCGCGCCAATGTCTGCCAGTCCTCGAGCCATCTGAATACTGTAGCGCCCTAGCCTTGGAGCCCCACCACGCCTTGAAGGACGCTGAGCTGATGGTCGAACAGCTCATCGCGGGCGGCGAAGGTATCGCGTCCGTACTGCCCAAAAACCTCGAAGCTGATGGCCCCAAACACGGACGTCCACACCAGGACACCCCGCGCCAAGGTTGCGTCGGGTGCGGCGAGATTCATCTCGCCCCGAATGGTTGCCAGGTCTGCGGCCAACCCGTCGGGAATCACGACGGCGGGACTCACCGTGGCGTTGAGCGCGCCTGCCCGGTAGGCGGCATCGAAGATACCGACGAGGCGGACGATGACCCGCGTTCCAGGGACGGTAGTGCGCTCACCCGGTGCTTGATACCCCGGGACGGGACTGCCGAAAAGGAGGGAATAGCTGGCCGGTTCCCGGATAGCCCACGTTCGCACCGCCTGAGCCAGTGCCCTGAATTGTGCTGCGAAGTCATCCTCCGTCTCGGCATTCACTGCTTCATCGACGTCGTCGCCAAGCTGGTTGTAGGCGTCGATCAGCAGGAGGGTGAGAAGTTCATCGCGGTTCTCCACATAGCGGTACACGGCAGAGGACACGACGCCGAGATCCCTCGCCACTGCGCGGAGGGACAGGGCGGCCGCGCCATGAACAGCAAGGTGCTCGCGACCCAGCCGAACAATGTCGGCGATGGTCTGCGTTCGGGCACGTTCGCGGGGAGTCGAGGGCTTCTCCCTGGCTTCGACGGCGGCGGGTTCGGCTGAAGTCATGATCACAGCTTCCCACAACAGAGAGCGCTGTCAACAAACGAGAGCAGTGCTCTTGACATTGAGTTGGAGAACGTTCATTCTGATTGAGAGAGCACTGCTCTCACTTTTCGACTCTTACGTCATTAGCCCCGGAAGAAGGAACCCATGTACGTCGTCACAGGAGCAGGACCCGTTGGCTACACCGTCGCGGAGCAACTGGCAGAAAAGGGTCATCGAGTCCGGGTTCTGACGCGCTCGGGCAGCGGCCCAGAGCATCCTTTGGTAGAACGGGTCCGGGCGGACGTCTCGGATCCTGCGCAGCTTGATGAGGCGCTGAGGGGCGCAACCGCCGTCTTCCATTGCATCCACGGATCCGCCTACCGGGCATCAGCGTGGGCCGCCGAGCTACCCCACGCCGAGCAGGTGGTGATGGACGCAGCGGCGGCCGCGGGCGCCGTCGTCGTCTTCCCCGAAAGTCTCTACTCGTACAGCGAGCCGGACCGGACCATGACGGAATCGAGCCCGCGGGAAGCAACAGGCGGCAAACGCGGCATTCGGACTGAGTTGCTGAAGGCGCGGCAGGCGCACGCGGCCGACACGGTCAGCGTGGTTGCCGGCGACTTCTTCGGGCCACGCGTGAAGACAGCTCATGCCGGCGAGCGCATGGTGACGCCGATCCTGGCGGGCAAGGCGGTGACGTTCATCGGAGCTACGGGCCAGCCCCACTCCTTCACGTACGTCCCGGACCTCGCAGCGGCAATGATTGCAGCTGCGCAGAAGCCCGAACTCTGGAACAGCGTGCTGCATGCCCCCACCGGCCCGGCCGTGACCCAACGGGAAATGGCCGCAGCCCATGCGACCGCCGCGGGCGTTGCTGCACCCAAGGTGAGCGCCGTACCAGGTTGGGTGCTGCGGGTAGCGGGCATCTTCTCCACGGACATGCGCGAGCTGGCCGAACTCCTGTACCAGTTCGAGCGCCCGTTCGTGATGGACTCGGCCGCGAGCCAGCGACTCCTGGGCCTGGAACCGACTCCCCTGCCGGAAGCTGCAGAAGCAACGATGACGTGGTGGCGCGGCGCTATCAAGGAGGCAAAGTAACTGTCCAAAAGCGGGCTACAGTGGACATCTGGGCCGTGGCCAAACAAGAAACTTGCGCGCACGTCATCTCCTTTGCAGAAGGCGCCCCGTCGTTTCCACACTTGTTACGGTGGAACGGGAGACCTTGAAAATTTGAGAATAGGATCACTGAAGAAATTTCTCATTGGAAAAATGAAGCTGGTTCCTCTAGAGTAGTTTCCGGTAGCGGGTTCCATAGCGGATTACGCGCCATTTCCGAAGCCCGCGCTCTGCGCGGGCTTTCGTGTTCTCCGGCGGAGCAGTTGTAGCATCGAGAAATGCTCATCGCTTATCTGGACGAGTTCGGCCACATCGGTCCATACATCTCGGATTCCCACACGAAGTTCAACACGCATCCGGTCTTCGGATACGCCGGCTTTGTTATGCCCGCTGAGAACGTCCGTGAGTTCGGCGGCTACTTCGAGTACATCAAGGAGAACCTTCTCCGCTTCGAGATCGAGAGAGACGGTGCGCACCCGCGACGCTGGGAGAAGAAGGGCGCCTCTTTGTTCACGACTAAGAACATCGAGCAGTACCCGGAACTGACCAGGGCATTCAAGCGCCTGATGCGCAAACTCGACAAGCTCGGCGGCAAGGTCATCTTCTACGGCCAGGTCAAGCCACTGGGCAGCGCCAAGGAAACCGGCGAAAGTGCCGCAGACCGCAGCGCCCACGCCTTACGTCAAACCCTTCGGAGGCTCAGTTGGCATGCCGGTCGCCTGGACAGGGACATCATGATCGTTCTGGACAGCGTTGACGATAAGCCCCGCCTCGAAGCGGTGTCCGTGATGGCCAGTTTCATCTACTCCAACAGCAAGACCGATCTGCGACGAGTGGTCGAGGCCCCGATGCAAGTCGAGAGCCATCTTTATGCAACCATCCAGTTCGCTGACTGGCTTTGCGCTCTCCTCGGCCGCGCTGCTCACCACCAGTTCGTGGAAAACTCCCAATTCGCGTGGGCTCCAGCAAACTTCTCATCCGTGATAACCAGCGCGTCCTGCTCGGAAGAGTCAAAGATCCTCGTCCCCCAGAACCCAACGAAAAGCGTCCACTCCAAACACCTCTTCAGCGCCCAGAACTGGATTGAACGCACGAAACCAAACCCATCGGTGCGGGCAGCACCGATGCCGGGTCCACGCCCGATCTTTCAACGACTTGCCACCAACAACCCCGAGCTAGCCGAACTCCGCGACAAACTGTCCAGCGGCTAACCACTTCTGCGAGCAAAAAGGGGTAACAAGTGCGAGTCGAGTACGTCGGGAAGAGCGTTGCCGACCTGGATGTGAATGTCAGGAGTGGACCCTCGATCCAGTGTGGTTTCACCTACGGCCTGCGATTCCGCAAGTATGCCCATGACGACATCTTCAAGGAGAGCGTCACTTCCATCAATCCCGCACGAGAGGATGACGCCGACATCCTTGTGCTGGATCCGCATATAGACGACGACCCCTACGAACTCATCGTCGTCGTGGTCGACCAAAAGTGTCTGCAGAACCGCCGACTCTACCAATGGCTTAACCACGCCCTGACCTCGGACCCAGATGCTCCCTCAACTGCTTTGATGTTCGTTCCGGAGGCCCAACCCGGCGAAACGCGGGCCGCTCACATTCTTGGGAAAAGGCTGAATCGTGAACGGGTGGTTGCGGAAGCGTGCTCCTACTATCCGACGCTCGTTGAATGAAGCCCACGACGCCGGAAAAAGAAGTTTCGCTCAATCGGATAGTTCCGTGATCGATTCCTCGCAAAGCCAGAAGCTCCTGGGCCTGGAACCGACTCCCCTGCCGGAAGCTGCAGCGGCCACCGTGGAGTGGTGGAAAGTCGCCGCGGCGGGTTAGAGGCCGTCGTCGTAATTCCAATGCTCCTGCCAGCGCCAATCGATAGGTTCGCTCAGCCGCTGGTAGCGGATGTCGGTGGACAGGCGCATGGTGCCATGGCGGTCCGTGTTGTCCAGAGCGGCATGAACAATATGTGCTGAGTGGACCACGACGTCACCCACCTCGTAGTCGGTGACGAGCCATCTGGCATCGCGCTCGTTCGCCAGCGCCGGAAGATCGGCGGTGATTGAGGCAGCGGGCATCTTCAAGGTTCCCTCGCGCTCCTGGGCCATCACCCAGTGGTGGCTGCCCTCGAGGTAGGCCAAGCCGCCCCGCTCCCGAGGGCAATCGCCCAAAGGTATCCACATGGAGAGCACTCGATCGCTGCCCTCGCGCAGATAGACAAGATCGTAGTGGGCCTGCGTGGCCGTGCCGATGCCGCTTTCGCCCGGTTTGGTGTGTCGGATGATCTTCCGGCGGTGCAGATGGACATCATCCCCAAGGAACCAGGCGAACCAGTCGGCAATCCCCTCCGCAGTGCACAACGCCTGGTACTCCGGTCCCGGCACTATGCGGTCGAAGAGCCCCCGGCGCAACGCAGCACGGTCCACATCACCTGGCGCTGCAAGGCCATCACGCGGATCCGTGCCGGCCGCGTACACATTGGCTTCGCCTAAGGACTCGAAGTAGAACTCCCGGAAATCCAGCAGCTGGTCCGGTTTCAACTGCCCCTTCAAGTAGAGGTAGCCATCCCGGCGGAGCCTTGCCCACAGCGCGTCACGATCCCGGCGCTCGGAAGGGGGTACCGGTTCCAGCTCGGCGAGGCGGGTCTCCGATTCGTCCAGAACATAGCCATTCGAGGTCAACATGTTCTCCACTGTGGCAGTGGCAGGCAGTGAAGTGAATGGACTCCGGTTTGCTGATACTTGGACTTTTGTGCGGCTTGTTTTTGTACTTCGGGTAAGTGCAGCATGGGAGCCTATGGACAATTGGTCAAGCTACCGGCACCCGGCACTCCCCCTTCGTGACCTTGGCCTTGCTTGTCTGGGCGTCGGGGAACAAAGTGGCCTGCTACCGTCCTTTGCCGGCCGGACCCTCAACAGCCACGGCATCGTCCTGGTATCCGAAGGTTCGGGCCATTTTTCTGTTGATGGTAAGAGATTCGAGGTCCGCGCCCCCGCGATCATGTGGCTTTTCCCGGGTGTGAGCCATGGGTACGGACCTGGGCCTGCAGGGTGGAACGAACACTGGCTGTTGTTCACCGGACCTACGGCGAGAGCGTTTGAAGAGTTGGGGTGTTACGTCCGCGACTACCCCGTGCTGCAGATTAATGGTTCCCCGGGAAACACCTTGATGGAAGCACTTGGACTTTTTCCAGCCCTGCGTGCGGCTCTCTCGGTGGGCGGTCACCACTCAGACCTGGACGCTTCCTTACTCTGCCAGCGGGTACTCGTCGAGGCCGGCAAGCATCGCAATCATGGCGCCAGCGGGTCCCCCTTGGATGAGGAGAAACTGCTCACCAGGCTTCATGAGATGGCCCACCTCCCGCTCAGCCTGCCGCAACTGGCCGCTTCAATGGACATGACCGCCTCCGAACTCCGGCACGCAGTCCAGGCTGCCACGGGCGTGGGGCCGAAAGAGCTGGTGATTCAGCTCCGGATGTCGCGTGCCCAATCACTCTTGGCGGACACTGACCTGCCCGTCCAACGCGTCGCCACGCTCACCGGATACGACGATCCCGCCTACTTCAGCCGGCTCTTCACCAAGAAGACCGGGGTTTCTCCGAGCCAATTCCGCCGGGATCATCACCGGAAAAGTCCGCACTGACCTCCACGCAGCCAATGTCTGAAAATGTTCGAATCATGGATTTCCCAGCCCCTGCCTGAAACCCTGAGTGCAGTGCACAGGACGTATCCGGAACGTCCCCAACGACACCACACCACCCAACGATCACTGCCCCACGGGATACTCAATGAGGAGATCTTCCATGTCCACATTTGCCATCAATCGTCGCCAATTGCTGCAGACCGGGGGCATCGGCGGACTCGCCGTAGCACTGTCGGCAATGTCCTCCGGCGCAGCCCATGCTGCACCAGGAAAGCAGACCGCTGGTGGTCCGCAAATCACCGATCTGGGACCCGCCGTCGTGCAGTTTTCCCTGATGAGCTCGCTGCTGGTGGGCGACACCGTCTACATCGGTTCCCGCAACCTCAATCCTGTGCGGATCATCGGCTTCCACCTCCCCACCCGCACCATCACTTCAAGGACAGACCTCGGCTCCGGGTACAGCATTCAAGCCCTGGCTGCTGACTCCACCGGCCGCTACCTCTATGCGGGCGTGCTGCGCGAGGGCATCGATGGGAAGGCAAACCTCTACCGTTGGGACCTCAGCACACCCAATGCTCCTGCAGTGGGTGTCGGCGAAACAGGAGACCGGGACATCCGGGCTTTGGCTGTAGCCCCGGACGGCAAGGTCTACGTTGCCGGTGGCGGGTTGACCACCAATGCACCCTCCCTCTGGGAGTACGATCCCGCCACGAATGCCATGACCAGTTGGGGTGTCCCGGACCCCGGAGCCACCATTGCCCAGGCTGTGGCTGCCACTGCCAGCCAGGTGTACTTCGGCACAGGCAGCACACTGGGAGGCGGCAACGGCTCCAGCCCGGCCCGCCTCTTTGCGTTCGATCGGACAACGAAGTCCTCCACGAACATCCTTCCGGCCGAGGTAGCCACGGGTGTGTCCGTGACTTCGTTGAGCGTTTTGAACGGACAGCTGGGAGTAGGGGTCAAGGGACCAGGAAAGTCCGTGCTGATCAATCTGGCGGACCACTCCAAGTACACGATCATCGCCAAGACCGGCGTGATGTTCCGGCAGTTGGGCAACGACGTTTTCTTCGTCAAGGAGCCGGGCGTCTGGTCCTACAACATGGTCAGCAAGAAGATCACCCAGATCCTCACGGAGGATGTTGGCGCTATGTGGGGCCTGGACGTCTACGGCAACAAGGCTTTGACGGTGTCTTCTTACGATGTCATCGAGGTGGACCCCGTCGCGAAAACTGCCGTGAAGCATGACCTCACCCAGGCCGGAGCGCCGGGCGGACCGCAGTCGTGCATGGGCCTCGCCGCGGGAGCCGGGGACGTTTATGTGGGCGGCACTGGCACCATTGCGCGTCACCAATTGGCCTCAAACCAGGTTTCTTACCTCCGGGCGACGGGCGAGGCCAAGGACGCCGTGGTGGTGGGCGGAATCCTGTTCACGGGCCAGTACAACTCCAGGGGCATCTACTCCTACGATCCCTCCACCGGGCAACTCCCCTATCAAGTGGCTGCCCTCCCTGCCGGGCAAAACCGCCCGCTGGATGTCTGCTGGGACGCCGTCAACGGGCTGGTCATTGCCGGCGCGCAGAACGATACCGGCGGAGGCGGCTGCTTCGCCGCCTATAACCCGGTGACAACGCAGGTCATCACCAAGGTCAATCCAATCGATGCCCTCCAGATGGTCCGGGCCGTGGCCACCAAGGATGGAGTGGCCTACCTCGGCGGGGACAACATCTACGCCACCGGCCCCCGGAGCACCGTGGTTGCCTGGGATCCGGTAGCAAACCAGGAGTTGTGGCGCCTTGATCCGGGCCAGCCCCAAGGGATCGCAGCAATGGCCATCCACGGCAAGTACCTCTACGGCATGTCCCGCAAGGCTGCGGGCCTGTTCGTCATTGACCTCGACACCCGTCAAGTGGTTCACCGGGGCGACCTGAGCAGCGTCTGCACGGACTTCGGCGCCCTCCAGGTCAGCCGTGGGATTGTCTACGGAGTATCCGACACCACTGTGTTCCGCATAGACCCGATCACGTTCGCGACGTCCGTTGTTGTGGCAGACATCAATGGCGGCTGGTACAGCGGGCCCCACATCACAGCCGACGAGGACGGTCTGCTGTACACCCTCCGGGGACCCAACCTCGTGCGGATTGACGATCAGCAGGCGATGCAAACCATGCGGCGCTAGGCCGAATCCAAGTAGCAGCAGATGCCGTTTTGAGCTCTCAAAACGGCATCTGCTGCTACCCAGTTGGGCTGGCAGTGAACAGTCCCGCAAGCACCGAACAAGCAGCACCCCTGGCCAGCGCTACGGGATCCGCAATGGCGGTATCAAAGATTGGAGGCGGAGTATTCGCGTGGTCGTATTGGCGCACGAACGCGTCTTTGGTCTGCTCGGCAAACGTGCCCAGAGCGGCTTCAGGAGCGAACCCGACCACCACCTGTCCGGGGCCCAGGACCTTGGCCATGTTCGCCATGCCGATGCCCAAGTGCAGGGCTGCGTCGGCAATCAGTGCGGAGTCGCCGTCGGGGTCCAGCCGCCTGTCCTGGCCGTGTCGCTCCAGTTCACGCTGCATGCCCCACAGGCTGCCGCGGGTCTCGAAACAGTCCTCCGCGCCGCAGTGACAGGGCCTGGCCGGCTCGGGACCGGTGATCGCCCTCGAATGAGCGAAGCCGCCTGCAGAACCGTTGAAGCCACGCTGGATACGGCCTTCAACCACGACGGCGGCGCCCAGGCTGGTGCCGACGCTGAAGATGAGCATCTCGCGGCCTGCAAAGACGTCGTCGAAAAGCAGCCCGCGCGTGTAGGCGTTGACGTAACTGTCGATGATAACGGGGTGGTCCGCGGCTTCTTCGAGGAGCCCTTGGAACGCTATGTCAGCCCAGCTCATCGCCCCGCTGTGCCGCACCAGGCCACTTGCTTGGTCCACCACGCCGGAGACGGCCGCACCCACACCAATAAGCTTGGGCTCCCTCCCGTCTGCAGCAGCGCGCACAGCCCGCGCCGCGGCTGCTACAGCTTCGGCAGGTTCCGTGGACGCCAACGGCTCGCTGTGCGTGGCCACCACGTCACCGCGCAAATCGACGACGACGGCGTGCGCTTCCGTAGCGGACAATCTCACGCCCGCGGCGAAAACGCCCTCGCGGCCAAGTTCGAGCAGGCGGGCGGGCCTGCCGCCCGTGCTGGGCGCGATCTCGGTTTCCACCAGCAGGCCCGAGTTGATGAGCTTGCCCGTAATTCCGGTGACGCTGGCAGCGCTCAAGCCGGTCTGAACAGTGATGGCGGCCCGGGAGACGGGCGATTGAGTCCGCACGACGTCGAGCACCAGGGCCTCGTTGATCTCACGGATCAGGGCCTTGCTGCCTGCACGTGGCTTCATCGCTGGTGGCTCCTGTTGTTGCGCGGCAAAGGATCCCACCCATTCTGGCATCCGTAGCGCGGTTGCTTTCACACTCTCCATGATACTTACTTTAGTCATTGACAAAAGATATTGAAACTGGCAATCTCAACCCATGAACATCAACAACGGCGTTGCATCGACACCACCGCCACCCACCACCTCCCGGCCGAGGATTCTCATGAGCATCCCGGACGTGGAACGGGCGGCCTTCATCTCACCGGAAACCCACGCTGCGCTGAACCAGCTGGGCGAAGTCACCGCCATCGCGCCGGCCCAGCTCCAGTCATTGGAGGCTTTCGCCGCGGCGGCAGCAGAGACAGAAATCTTCATCACAGCCTGGGGCTTCCCCCGCCTCGACGCCGAACACCTGGCAGCGGCACCGAACCTCACATGCGTCGTTCACGCCGCGTCCTCGCTGCACGCCCTTGTCAGCGACGCTTTCTGGGCCGCCGGCATCCCCATCTCCCAAGCGGGCGCAGCAATGGCCCCGGCCGTCGCCGAGCTCTCGCTCACCTTCACGCTGAGCCTGCTGCGCCGCGTGCACCAGCTGGATCACAGCCTCCGCTCCGGCACCAACTGGGACGATGCCCGCACCGTCCCGAGGGCCCGTGAAATCTCCGGCGCCCGCATCGGCGTTGTCGGCGCCTCACGAACAGGCCGCCGCTATATCGACGCCTGCCGGGCACTCGGCGCAGAGGTACGTGTCTATGATCCGTACCTCCTTGAGGGGGATCCCCTTGCGGACAGCTCAGCCACCTTGCATGGCTTGATGGCAAACAGCGATGTCGTCGCCATCCATGCCCCCGCCACCAGTGAAACCGCGGGGCTGATCGGTGCTGCCGAACTCGCACTGCTTCCGGATGGGGCAGCGTTCGTGAACACGGCCCGCTCCACCATCGTGGACATGGAAGCCCTCTACAAAGAGGTGCACTCGGGCCGGATTGACGCTGCGTTGGATGTCTTCGACGCCGAGCCCCTTCCCGTAGATGATCCTTGGCGCTCCCTGCCGAACGTGCTCCTCACGCCCCACCTCGGCGGCGCCACTGTTGACTCGCGGCGCCGGGCAGGCGGCATCGTCGTTGACGAGCTGAACCGCTTCATCAGCGGCCGGCCCATGGAACACGCCCTCACCCGGGCCGACCTCGAACGGATGGGCTGACATGCGCAACATCCTCTTGATCCACTGCCACGACCTCGGCCGTTTTCTGGGCACGTACGGAGTGGAGACGGTCTCAACCCCGCACTTGGACGCCCTGGCCGATGAGTCCGTGCTCTTCGAGCAGGCCTTCGCCACCGCTCCCCACTGCAGCCCGGCCCGGGCCTCCTTGTTCACCGGTACGTATCCCCAGACCAACGGTGTCCTCGGGCTGACGCACGAGCCGTTCGGCTGGGACCTCAAAGAGCCGAAAGACCACATCGCCTACAGGCTGAAGTCCGTCGGCTACCAGACCGAGCTCGTAGGCGTGCACCACGAATCGCGGGTTTTGGCCGACGACGTGGTGGCCGGCAGGCTCGGGTTCGACCACGCCCGTACGGGAGGTGCCCGGGACGTCGTCGTGGATCGCGCCACTGACGCGCTGCGTCGGCTGTCCGGCAGCGACCGGCCTTTCTACCTGCAGGTCGGCTTCACCGAGCCGCACCGCGTGCCCTCCGCAAGGGACCGCCCGGGAGTGATGGGCTTCCTGTCCGACGGCGTGGAACCGGACGTCTCCCTGGGCCACACCGTTCCAGCCCACTTAGTGGACGACGACGGTGCCCGCGAGGAAATCGCCGAGCTCCAGGGCGCGGTCAAACACATGGATGAAGGCGTCGGCAGCATCCTCGCCGAACTGGATTCCCTGGGCCTTCGCGAGCGGACGCTGGTGCTGTTCACCACCGACCACGGGCTTGCGCTGCCCCGCGCCAAATGCACCTTGTACGACGCCGGACTCGGCGTGGCGCTGATGCTTCGCCATCCCGGCAACCCGGCGTGGTCCGGGAGACGCGTGTCTGGCATCGTCAGTCACGTCGATGTCCTGCCCACCTTGCTTGACCTGGCAGGACTGCCGACTCCGGATGGCCTCGCCGGGACCACGCTGCGGCCCGCCGTCGAAGCAGGCGAGGCCACGCGAAGCCACTGTTTCAGCCAGCTGAGCTACCACACGTACTACGACCCCAAACGATCAGTGCGGACACCCACCCACAAACTGATCATCAACTTTTCCAACGCACCACGCTCTATGGATCCCACACAATCCTGGATCCATCGCAGCCTGCCGGCGGACCTTGGCGGGCCCACCATCGGCACCAGCCCGGCGACGGAACTCTATGACCTCACCACAGACCCCGAGGAACTGGACAACATCGCCGGCCATCCGGAGCAGTCGGAAATCCTCAGGGATCTCTCCGCTGCCCTCTTCGACTGGATGCGGGAATGCGGCGATCCCCTCCTCACCGCCCCCGTAGCAGCCAGCCGCCACCAGCTCGCGCTCAGCGCGATCCAAGAAGCCACCCTCACCCGAAAGTAGCCACCATGTTCATTCGAAAGATGCACCGCACCGCTTTGGCGACAGCCGCCGTCGTCACCGCCGCTATGGCGCTCACCGCCTGCGGTTCCGCCGGTTCTACAACGTCCGACGGCGGCCAGGCCACCGGCAAGGTGACGCTCTGGATGTATCCGGTCATCAAGGACGAGACCGCCAGCAAGAAGTTCTGGCAGGACACCGAGGCCAGCTTCGAGAAGGCGAACCCTGGAATTGACCTGTCCATCGAACTCCAGACGTTCGACAAGCGGGACGCCCAGATCTCGGCGGCGTTGGCCGCAGGCTCGGGACCCGACGTCGTACTCATTACGCCCGACCAAGCCGCAACCTACCGCAACGTGCGCGGGCTGCTTCCAGTGGACAAGGCCGTGGAGCAGGACAAGGACAGCTTCTACCCCGGGACTTTGGAAGCGGCGACGTTCGACAAAGAGGTGTTCGGCGTTCCGCTGTTCCAGAACATCAACACCACGTCGTACAACACCAAGATCTTCGCGGACGCCGGGATTCCACTACCCAAGACCTGGGACGACCTCCGCAGTGCTGCGCCGATCCTGGCAGAGAAGGGCATCGCAGTGATGGACTACGCCGGCAGCCCTGAGCAGACGTTGAACCTGTCCTTCTATCCCCTGTTATGGCAGGCCGGCGGAACAGTCTTCACCGATGACGCCAAGGACATCGCCTTTGATTCAGAGGCCGGCGTTTCGGCCCTGCAATTGCTGATCGACCTCAAGAAACTCGGTGGACTTCCCGCGGATGCCGCCACCGACGGCCCCAAGGTTGAGGGTGCACCGATCGCCGCGGGCAAGGCAGCAATGCGGGCCACCACGTCACTGCCGGAGCTGAAGCAGATGCGCGCCGCGCTTGGTGCCGAAAACGTTGCCTTGGGTGCTCCTTTGCAGGGCAAGGTCCAGGCGACGTACGGCAACCCCGGGCTGCTCGCACTGACTTCCATCAACAAAAAGGAGAACCGCGAAGCTGCCTACAAGGTGATGAGCTACCTGAGTTCAGCTGAGTCCCAGAAGGCCCTCAACGCCGCTGCCGGCAACCTGCCCACCCGTACAGATGCCGCCGCCTTGGGCACGGACGCCGATTCTTTGGCCATGGCCGAGGCCCTGAAGTCCGCCAACCCCGGCGAACCGTCCCCGGTTGCACGCCAGGTCATGGGTGCCCTCGCACCGAATATCCAAGCTGCGCTCCGCGGCGATGTCAGCGCCAAGGAAGCCCTTGACCGTGCTGCCAAGGAAGCCCGAGGCATCCTCCAGCGCTCGGCATCCTGAGTCCAGCCCAACCACCGATTGGTCACCCCATGTCTGTAAACACCCGCACCAGAACCACGCTGGCCGGCCGACATCCAGAGCTGACGGCGTCACCGCTCAAGCCTTTTGGGGCCAAGAAGGCCCGTAGCCGCGAGGCACTGGCCGGCATCCTCTTCGTCCTGCCCACCCTGGTCATTTTCGGTCTCTTCAAGTTCCTCCCCATCTTCGGGGCCGGCGCCATGAGCCTGACCGAGTACAGCCTCAACGGCGACTTCGAATTCCTCGGCGCAGACAACTACACCCGCTTGGCTGCTGATCCCAACTTCTGGCAAAGCCTCAAGGTGACGTTCCTGTACGTGGCGATCTTCGTCCCATTCATCATCGCCGTATCGCTGGCCGGCGCCGTCCTCCTGGACAAACTGGTCAGGTTCACCGGGACTTTCCGGGCCCTGCTGTTCATCCCCTACCTCAGCTCCTTCGTCATGGCCGGCATCATCTGGACGTGGATCTTCTCAACGGATGGTCCGCTGAATGCAGCGTTGGTTGGCCTGGGCATGGGCCCCGTCCCCTTCACGTCCGGGCCCCAACTGCTGGTCCTGCTCTCCTTGGCCGTGGTGTCCGTATGGAAAGGGTTCGGCTACTCCATGCTGATCTTCCTGGCCGGGCTCAAAGCACAACCGGCCGAAGTCCACGAGGCTGCGCGTATTGACGGAGCCGGCGCTTGGAAATCGTTCTGGTACGTCACGTTGCCCCTGCTGAAGCCCGTGGTGTTCTTTGTCCTGGTCATCGAGACGATTGTCGGATTCCAGGTCTTCGACACCATCTACGTCATGACTGGAGGCGGACCCGCCCGGGCCAGCCACAGCCTCATCTACTTCCTGTTCGATGAAGGATTCAAGTTCTTCGACTTCGGCTATGCCTCGGCCATTGGCGTGGTGCTGTTCGTCATCGTGCTCATCCTGTCGCTCATCCAGCAGCGCTTCTTCGAAGGTAAGGACTCCAAGTGACTGCCACTCTGCCTGCTCCCGCCGCTGGGCAACGGCCCGCCACGGGCCCCGCCCCGCGCAGCCCCCGCCGCAGCACCGAAAAGCGCCGCCAACGCACCCTGACCTGGGTGCTGGCAGTGATCTCACTCTTCACGGTGGCGCCCCTGATTGCCGTTGCCGTGCTGGCCCTCTCCCCGGAAGATGCCCCCACGCTCCCCTACGCGTTGCCGTCGTCTCTGACGTTGGACAACATTGTGCGCATCTTCAACGTGGGCGAATTCCCGCTCTGGCTCTGGAACTCGTTCCTGTACTCGGCAGTGTCCGTGGTGGTTGTCCTGCTGACGGCTTCCATGGCCGCCTATGCCTTGGCCCGCAAACGGTTCCCCGGCCGTAACGCATTGCTGTGGGCCATCATCGCCACCATGATGGTGCCCGTCCAAGCCACGCTGATCCCCACCTTCATCCTCATCTCCAAGATGGGCGGCGTGAACACCCTGTGGGGCCTGATCCTGCCGACTTTGGCCAACGCCCAGGCAATTTTCCTCATCCGTCAGTTCGTCCGGGACATGCCGGAGGAACTGTTCGACGCCGCCCGGATCGACGGTGCCGGCGAATGGCGGACCTTCTGGCAGATCGTGCTCCCCCTGATCCGGCCCGTCCTGGCAACCCTGGCCATCTTCGTCTTCCTCTGGCATTGGAACGACCTCCTCTGGCCGCTGGTCGTGGGCCAATCGGACGCGGCGCGGACCCTCACCGTAGGCCTGGCAACGTTGAACACCGAGACAGCCTCCACGTCCAACGTCATGGCCGCAACGCTGGTCAGCTTCATCCCCTGCCTGGTGATTTTCGCCCTCCTGCAGAAGCACATCGTCGCCAGCATCACGCACAGCGGGGTGAAGGGATGACGCCTGTTGCGCCTATCCGTTTCGGCCTCATTGGCGTCGATTCCCCGCACGCGCCGTCGTTTACCCGCCTCTTCGGCAACGGTTCCGACGGCGTTGTCCCCGGCGGCACGGTGACGCACGCCTGGAAGGGGGAATCGGCGTCGGACTTTCCCTTGAGCCGCGACCGGATCGACGGCTTTGCCGACGAGGTGAGTGGGCTGGGCGTCACCCTGTGCGACTCGCCGGAAGAGGTGGCCGCGGCCTGCGACGCCCTGCTGATCGTGTCCTCGGATGCGCGGACGCACCCACGCTACTTTGAGCGTGTGGTGCGGTTCGGCAAACCGGTCTATGTGGACACGCGGTTCGCTCCCACCCTGGCTGAGGCCCGGACCATGCTCGCCCAGGCGCAGGCCTCCGGGACTTTGGTCCTGGCCGGGTCCCCCAAGCGGTTCACACCGGAGTTCCAGGCGGCGCTGACCGGAGGGCCGTATCACTCTGTTTCCTTGGACGGCCCCCTCCCCACCCAGCCCGGCCACCCGGGCCTGGCCTGGTACGGCGTGCATCTGGTGGACCTCGCGGTGGCCGCGCTCGGTGCCGGCCCGGAAACTGTAACGGTCGACGCCGGGAGGCCGGGTCCTACGGACGGCGCCACCACGGTGACGGTCCGGTGGGGAGACGGACGCGAGGTCGCCATGACGGGCGAAGCGGCGTGGAGCCCGTTCACCATAGGGCGCATCGAATCCGAGGGCGGCTGTTCCGAGTTCTCGATCGAAGCCGGCCCGCCCATGCTGGTTGGCCTCCTGGAGGGGATCGTGAATTCCATCCGCAGCGGGACACCGAATGTACCGCTGCGGGAAATCCTGAGCATTGTCGCGATCGTGGAAGCCGCCAACAGAAGCCTGGAAGCCGGCCGCCCCGTCCCCCTCTCACCCAACTAAGTAGCAGCAGATGCCCTTTTGAGCACCCAAAACGGCATCTGCTGCTACCTATTTGGGTGCCAACCCCGAAAGATCACTGATGACACTGAGCTCCACCCCCGTCTTGCCCGCCCCGCACCCCGCTGAGCACTCAGCTACGCAAACGGTGAGGATCGGCGTCGACATTGGCGGCACCAAGATCGAAGCGGTCGCCATCGATCAGGACTGCACGGTCCTGCACACCGTCCGCCGTCCCACCGGATTTGGGAATGAAGCGCTGCTCAGCTCGCTCTTTGGCGTCCTCGGCGAGTTGCGCGGCGCGGAAAACCTGGCGGACTGCACCGTGTCCGGGCTGGGCATCGGCATCCCCGGAACGGTAAATACGGAGTCCGGGTACGTAGCCAATGCCGTGAATGTCGGCGTTGCCGGCGTGGACCTCGGCAACCTGGTGGCAGCTGAGCAGGGACTGCCGGTAGCGGTGGAGAACGACGTCAATGCCGCCGCCATCGGCGCCCACTACTTGCTGGCCGATGCCTCCGGTTCCAGTGCCTACCTCAATCTCGGCACCGGGTTGGCCGCGGGCTACGTCAGCAACGGCGTCGTGGTCCGTGGCACGTCCGGAGCCGCGGGCGAAATTGGGCACCTCCCCCTCGGGCTGCAGGGCGAGGAATGTCCCTGCGGCCAGGCAGGTTGCCTTGAACTGATCGCATCAGGTTCGGGCATTGCCCGTCAGTGGAGGGGCGACGGCCAGTGGCCCGCCGTCTCGCTGTTCGAGGCAGCGCTCGACGGCGACCCCGTCGCCAAAGTTGTTCAGCAGCGATTCTTTGAAGGTGCTGCCACAGCCATCAGAATCCTTGGGCTGACGTACGACCCCTCCGCCATCTACATTGGCGGCGGCTTGAACGCCCTGGGACAGCCACTTCTCAGCGGTATCCAGCGGGAGCTTGCCCGGTTCAGCGCTCCCTCCCCATTTCTTTCCGGCCTGGCGCTGGGGGACCGTGTCCAGTTGGTTCCGCCGGGGCTCTCCATTGGCTCTGTCGGTGCGGCCATCGCCGCCGACTAACTACGCTTTTCACCAGTTACTCAAAGGAAACCCATGGCAGAAGTCATCATTGTCCGCGACCCCATCGAGGCAGGAAACGTCGCCGCGTCGATCTTCGCGCAGCAGATCATCGCCAACCCAGCTACCGTACTGGGCCTGGCCACCGGATCCACCCCGCTGACCACCTACGCTGCGCTTGCAGCCGCTGTCGCGGAGGGTCCCCTCGACGTCTCCGGAGTGCGTGGCTTCGCCTTGGACGAGTACCTCGGCGTCCCACCGGAGCACCCGGAGAGCTACCGCTCAGTGATCACCCGCGAAGTGGTGGAGCCATTGGGCCTCAACCCGGACCAGGTGTGGACGCCGCGAGGCACCGGCCCTGACATCACCCACGCCGGAGCAGAGTATGAAGCCATGATCGCCGAAGCGGGTGGAGTCGACATCCAGATCCTGGGCATCGGGTCCAATGGGCATGTGGGGTTCAACGAACCCGGGTCCTCCCTGGCCTCCACCACCCGCATCAAGGCTCTGGCCGAGCAAACGCGCAGGGACAACGCACGGTTCTTCAGCACTCCGGATGAGGTCCCTACCCACTGCATCACCCAGGGCCTCGGGACCATCCTCCGGGCCAGGCAGTTGGTCCTTCTCGCGTTTGGAGCGAACAAAGCGGACGCCGTTGCAGCTGCGTTGGAAGGACCCGTCTCCTCCGCCGTGCCGGGCTCAGTGATCCAGCAGCATCCGCGTGCCACTGTGATCATCGACGAGGCAGCCGCCGCTGGCCTTGCACACGCCGAGTACTACCGGCACGCCTGGCGATCGGCGCAAGATCTACGTGCAGTAGATTTCTAAACGGGACTATTCTTCGTCCCGCAGACTCAAGGGGGCATTTCGTGGACCAGACCGTCCATTCATCGCGTTGGAAAGCATTCTGGGACAAGGGTGGATGGTGGCGGGCCATCCTGCTGACCGTGCTCTATATGGCGATCTACCTGGGCGCCGGCCTGGTCATCGGGACCGTTGCGGGCGACCAAGTGGTGGCCGAGGACATCTTCCGCACGCCTCAGAGCGTCTTCGTCGGCCTGACTCTGTCCTTGATTGTGGGCAGCGTGGCCCTTGCTGCGTTCGTGTACTCCGTGGGCTGGTTCAAACCGCTGTTCGCTCCCCAGCCCGTCAAGGGAAGCTGGTGGATGTGGGCAGCACCGTTCTTCCTGATGGCCGCCATCGCACTCCGCTTCCTGGGCATCAACTACGGCAGCTACCAAGCATCGGTGGTGGTCCTCATGCTCGTCACCGGGCTGCTGGTGGGCTTCGCCGAAGAGATCCTCACCCGGGGCATCGTGGTCAAAATGCTCCGCGATTCAGGTAAGTCCGAGTGGGTAGTCATGGTGCTGTCCTCTTTGGTCTTTGCACTGCTGCACTCTGCAAATGCCCTGTCAGGCATGCCAATCGTCACAGTCTTGGCGACCATCGTGTTCACGTTCGGCTTCGGCATCTGCATGTACCTGACGCTGCGGGTCACCGGCAATCTGATCTGGCCCATGATTCTGCACGCGCTTTACGACCCCACGCTTTTCCTGTCCACGGGTGGAATCGACCAGGCCGCCACGGGTCCACAGAGCCCGCTCCTGCAGCTGGCGGGCCCTGCCAACATGATCTACATCCTGATCGGCGTCATCGCCCTGATTGTGGTGCGCGGACGGGCGCAGCGCTCACCTCTCGCGCCCCCCAACGCTTCTTCTGTTTTCTTTGGCTGTAGTCGGTGCACCGCTACGCCTGGCTGATGTCGATGCCCGTCACGGGTGCGCCTGCACGCTCGTAGACGAGCGCAACAGCGCCTTTCGAGAACCCCTGCGGCGGCTGGGCCAAGCGGAACGCAGCGGGCACACCGGCACCGTCAGGGAACAAGCGCTTGCCCGAGCCGAACGTGAGCGGGTAGAGGTACAGGTTGAGCCGGTCCACGAGGTCGGCTTCGAGCAGTGACCGTGCGAGGTCGCCGCTGCCGATGACGTGGATGTCGCTGAACCGGTCCTTGATCCCCGCTACCTCTTCGATGTCCGCCAACGCCGTGGTCCCCTGCCAGCCGGGGTCGGTCAGGGTACGGGACACGACGAAGCCGCCCGAACGGTCCTCGTCCGGGCCGCCGGGCGCTTGATACACGCCGTCGAGGGTGATGAAAAGGTCAACGGAGAGAATTCCCATGGTGTGCTCCTCTTACTTGTGGTTCAGGGTCGCTGATCTTGCCAGCCCTGAGCTGTCGGGGCGTCCAGGAATGTGGTGACAACGTCCAGCACAAGATTGGTCCTCGCCAAGCCGAAGAAGTGGGTGGTGCCCGGGAAGACAGCGAGCTGTGAGGCGGGCACGCCGTCGAAATCGCCGTTCACGTCTCCCCCGCGCAACTGCAGGAACCGCACCGCATGCTCAAGTTTGACCATGTCGCAGTCGCCGACGGTGATCAAGGAAGGGGCTTGGATTCCGCGGATCTCGTCGTCCGACCAGCCCTTTGACCTGGTGTCGTAGCCTCCGAGTTTGGTCAAGAGCCCTTGTAGGTGCTCGTGGTCCGGGTGCGGTGATACGGCCATATAACGCTGCTCCATCGGGGTGCCGGCGATCATGTCCACGGTCATTTCGGTAACAACCTCAGCGTTTCCACCGCGATCGCCGTCGGGGTTGAATGACACAGACGAAACGATGAGCTTCCGGACGAGCTCGGGGTGTTTGATCGCCAGATGCAGAGCAACGGCCCCACCGACGCTGAAGCCGAAGACATCAACCTCGCCGACGCCCAGATGCTCCAGAAGACCAACGACGTCCGCTGCCAAGTCAGCGGTGTTCAACGGGCGGTCGATGTCGTTGGTTCTACCGTGGCCTTGGAAGTCGGCGGCGATCACCCTGCGCTCCGCTGCCAAGGCCGGGATCAGCGTGCCGAACTGCTGCTCGATGTCGAACAGTCCGCCGTGCAGGAGCAGCAAGGGTGTGCCACCGGAGCCGTGCAGCTCGTAGTACATCTGTAGTCCGTTGACCTCCGCGTAACCGGCTTCCGGGTCTGGGGTCTGATAGTTCATACGTTGTCCTCCTGCGCCGTAAGGATCGCTCGCCGTTGCGCGTCATCCTAGTCCCGCCGCGGGGCTGGCGGCAGGGTCGCGGGGTTGACGTAATAGCGCTAATCTGACGCGCATGGCCCAGGCAATTCCGTCCGCTCGAGCATGGATCGGGACGATTCTCTTCCTGTTCCTGGCCCCTGGCATCGTGGCAGGACTCGTTCCGTGGCTCATCTCCGGCTGGCGATGGTTTGACTGGGGCTCAGTGTGGATCGTGGTGTTGTTTGCGTGGATGGCTATCGCTGCTGGGGTGGTTTTCCTCCTGCACGCCTTCACACTATTTGCCCTGCACCGCGGAACGCCCGCTCCCGTGGCTCCCACCGAAACGCTCGTCGTGACGGGGGCTTACCGCTACGTGCGCAATCCTATGTACATCTCCGTCGTCAGCATGATCCTCGGCCAGGCTTTGCTGTTCGTCAGTTGGGGACTGGTGATCTACGCAGTGATTGTCCTCGACACGGTGTTCGCGTTTGTGAAGGGCTACGAGGAACCAACCCTCACCGAGACCTACGGCGAGCAATACCTGAACTACCGACGCAATGTCCCGGGGTGGTGGCCGCGGATCACGCCGTGGCGGGGGTGATCGAAATTGTTGTCGGGAAGCGCTGATTGGGACGGGATTTCCAGCCCTAGTTTGCAGCGTCTGCAGCTTTACGGAACGTCCGTTATCGGCGTTAAAAGCACGGGAGTAGAAGTAGCTGCGAGAACTCCCGTGCATCAACGAATCCGGCGTTTCCGCAGTCCGAGGTCGTGGATTCCGCCACGCCGTAGACCTTCGCGTTCGCAGCCGACTCAGCATAGGTTATCAACTTGACTTCTAAGTCTATATAGCTAGATTAGGGGTATGGAGAACCTGGGACGTGTCACACCCGCTACTGCGCTTGTCCTGGAGGCTTTGTTGTCAGCGGAAAGCGTGTGGGGGCTGCAAATCGTGAAAGACACGGCGAAGAAGCCGGGTACGGTTTACCCCATCCTGGAGCGCCTTGAATTGGCGGGCTGGGTTGAGGGGGAATGGGAAGAGGAGGACGGCCGCAAGGGGCCTCGCCGCCGGTATTACCGGCTCATGGCAGACGCTCGCCCGTTGGCTCGGGCATATGTCAGGCAGCTGCAGTCGCGACTTTCTTCCGTTCCGCGGCCGTCCCCGGCGTTGTCAGAGTGTGCATGGGGCCCGGCGTGAAGCCAGCTGAAGCCCTCCTGACGATGTGTATTGCGTTGACGCCGGCAAGGCTTCGCGCTATCCGCGAGGAGCAGTGGAGGGCGGATCTCAGGGACGGTCCAAGGATGGGCATTTCTTCGTCTGCGGTGTTAGTCGGCACCGTTTGTGCGTCGGTAATGTCCCGGTTCAATGATTTGTCACGGCGCGGCAGCATGGTGCTGTCGCGCCTCACTAAGGGGGAAGACGTGAAATTGGTACTAGGTGTTGTGGGTGCTGCGGCAGTCCTGGCTGTAGCCGTGGTCGTCGGTGTTCAAGCCAACGCCGCGGATGGGCAGGATGGTTCCCTGATGGTCAAAGCACCCATGGAGGACCGGGTGCTCGGTGGTTATGAAGGGTGGTGGACCTCCACTCCGGTCGCCGGAAACTCCGCCAATCTGCCTCAGGAGACGATAGCCGTAAACACTACGAGCGGTGAAATTGTTGACGTCTTCAACCGCGCCAAGAGTGCTGCGGGACAGGAAATGTCAGTTTCTGATGTGCAGTTCAACGTTGTTCCCGACACGACGTGGCCAAAACATTCGGTGGTGATCATCGATACAGCTTCAGGAAAAGTAATTGAGGATTTCCCGGTAGATGACAAGGGCTTCCCGATCATTTCGAGTGGCCACTAGTAAGCCTTTCGCGAACCCATTTACACTTCGAACCGGGCCATCAACCTCTTTACACTGATCGGGCGGCACGCCGAAACAGAAGACACAAAACGAACGCAGGACCTTGGCAGCGGCCAAAGTCCTGCGTTCGTTCATTCACCCGGCAAAGAAAGGGATGCCTAGTAAATGGCTACACTTGTTACAGTAACGGCACCACTGAAGTAGAAGCACGTTGTCCTCGGGGTTACTGGACCCCGCCTTGGGCTGATGTAGTAGTTGCCATCAGACGCCTGATAGGTAACGTTTCCATTGTTGTTCCCTGGGCACAGCGCGGTGATTCCCGGCATGTAGAAGCTCATGCTTCCAGCATTTGCGAAGCACCACTCCTTGCTATCCGCGCCGCGAACGATGCTGTAGAAGTCCACGTTGTTGCAGATCGGGTTAGTAATCCGCAGCTGGGGTTGGGCAGCAGCTTCGCGCTTGATCGCCTTGACCTCTGCGGCAGTGGTTGCCGGATAGAACTTCTTGACCTCGCCCAAGCTTGCACCACGCAGGACAAAGTCCTTCACGCTGTACAGACTACGGACCTCATCGTCGGAGAGCTAGTGGCTGTTCTCTGTAGTAATCACTTGGCCGCCGTCGATCTTCTGACCCGCAGCGGATTCGCCGACGTAGGCAATATTGCCGGACGTCGTCCCTCCGACGTACGAAGTGTTGCCGGCGGAGGCGTTCGCTGCCCCGACTCCGCTTCCGACCAGTGCCGACAGGACAACTGTCAGAACGACAGCCGATTTGCTTAGAAATCGCATAAATCCCCCATTTGAGTTATTTGAAAAGAAAATTCCCACACAAAAGTCAACCCCCCTTGACATTCAGAGGGTCGTGTTTGAAGGGAGTTCCTGATTTTTAGTGGTGAATCAGGCGAATATCATTGTGCACATGTGTCCGCGAAACACAACGTACTGGATGCGGATACAAGTGGCTGCACCCTGATGAAGATGAGTCGCCTGTCACTACCACTAAGCTCAGATATTAGAGCCGAATGTGACTGAATGCCAGGCGTGCTGATAGCTACCGGATTGATCGATACCGTCAGGCGGCATCGACACCTTAAAGTCATGCATTAGAAGTCCCCCAAAACCTTGACCTGCGTGGTCAGTAAAGAAAAATAACACGATTATACGAACCGAGCGAAATTTGACGGGTATGTTGTGTGGGGAGATGTTGTTGGCGCACCTGCGAGAACTGTGTGACCGAGTTGATCGCCCCGATGTGTCCTCCTTGCGCGTCGGGCGAGTGAACCGGCGTGGACCCGAAAACAGCCTGCCGGTATTCCAGGCGGCCGGGGCAGCCGGACTGGACCGCGGCACGGGAAGAGACGCGATGATCATGAGCTGGTCGGTGCTGTGGTGACTGCGGTACGACAGCAGGAAGACTGTGTTTCGTTACCTGCGCCAAGCTGCTCAGATGGGAAGCCCAGTCGACGAACATCCACAAGCCGCTGTGCTGATGGCGGCAGCACGACAGGCTAAGACTGGACGAGGGGGTGGCCGCCTGTGTTGATAACGCATATCAACCTATTTAGGTTGTCATTTGGGTGCTTATCGGCGTTTGCCTCGTTCCACGAGGTCTGCGGATGACGTGAGGTGGCTTAACTGAATCGTCCAAAGTTCTTTGGACAATTCAGTTGGATCGTGTCAGCCTCTGCCGCGGGCGTCGACGCAGCTTTTCGCGGCAGGTGCAGGTATCTTCAGACCAGCGCCCGCCATGATACCAGTCTCAGCCCGGCTTTCCGGTCCGTCGCAGAAGTCGTACAGCCGGGATTGGACCATCCATCGTCGGGATCTGACCGTTCGAGTATCGCAACGAGGTCCCCTTCGTCGGGCAGGCATATTGATCGGCTTCAGGGTGTTTGTCGTAGGTATAGGCGGCGACTGCCAGGGGTGAGTTTGACCGCCCGAGACTGTACCGATGAGGAAGAACAGCGTGTCGATGTAGTAGTCGTCGCCGTCGACATCGAAGTGGATCTGCCGGCCAACAAACGAGAATCCCGGCCCGGGTTCCCTTAGGTCCCTTTATCTCCGGGAACTCTGCCTCAGAGCAAACCCCCTACTCCGCGTCCTCCCCCATCACCGTGGACTCCCGGATGATCAGCTTCGGGGCCAGGCTCACGCGGCGGAGGGCAGGCGAAACAGCCGATCCGGTCTTCCCCGCAAGGCGTTCCATGCACATGGTCACTGCCGCGTATCCGACGTCGCGTTTTGGCGGGGCGATGGAGGTCAGGGGGACGGGGGCGAGGTCGGCCACTTCGTCGTCATAGGCAACGATCGCGAGGTCCTCCGGGACGTCGACGCCGGACTCCTCGGCAAGGTTGATCAGCGTGATGGCTTCCTCATCGGGGAGCACCAAGGCAGCGTGGGTATCGGTCCGGCGGCAGTCTTTGAGGAACTTCGCAAACTCCTTCTGGTTGTTGCCTGCACCCACCACTGACCGGACGTACTCCATGACGGGGGCATCATTGTCGAGGCCGAGCTTGGCCACCATCCGCTCATGGCTTTCACGGAGCCAAGGGGCCGTGGGGCTGGCGGCAATGGCCAGCCCAATCCGGCGGTGGCCCAGCGAAGCAAGGTGCTCGATGGCCAGCTCTGCGCCGTAGCTGTGATCGGACATCACGGATTCGAACACCCGGCTTGAACGTTCCACGAGCACTACGGGGATTCGCAGCCCGGACAGCAACTCAAAGGTGGGCGAACCGGGTTCAAGGGGGCCTGCTGTCGCCAGGAGAATCCCATCCACGGAGTTGGCCACCATGCGCTGGAGTTGGCGAAGCTCGTCCTCTGCCGAGTAGTTGCTGACACCGAGAATGAGGCGGGCGTTCAGCGCATTTGCTGCAGCTTCCGCGCCGCGGATGACTTCCGGAAAGTAGTAGCCGGTGGTCGGGACAATGAGCCCCAGGGTGGCCAACGGCTGGCGCGGCCTCCTGTGGACGGTGTCGCCAGGCCGCTCCACCACCATCCGGACTGCCCCGCCATGGACCCTCCGCAGCAGGCCCTGGGCAGCGAGCTGCGTCAGGTCCCGGCGGATGGTCATGGTGGACTGGCCGCTCTTTTCGGCAAAGTCGTTCACGGTCAGGGTCCCCCGCAGCTCCAACTCACGGAGTATCTTCTCGTGGCGTTCCCCGCTGAGCATGCCAATCCTCTTCCGGAATCCCAATGTTCAAACAAGCATAAATGACCGAATACAAACAACGTTGCGGGGCCCGCTCTGCGCGTAAAACACTCGCCAGAGTGCGCAGAGCAGGCCCCGCAACGCCAGCCACTACCGCCGGGGGTGGTCGTCGATCCGCACGAGGTTCCGTCCCCGCATGGTGTAAAGGTAGCCGTCCTCGTCGTTGTTAATATGCGAGCCGCTGTACCAAGCGCCGTCGATATCAGCCACCACAGTGGCTACTTCGAAGGTTTTCGGGTCGAAGCGGAAGACGTGGGTATTGGAAACGCCGTACACCGCGCCGCGGTTGGTGACCAGGGCCGCGAAGCCGTAGCTGACCGAGGTGATGTCCGAACGGTGAACAACCTTGCGTTTGGGTAGGTCTATGACAAAAAGACCACCCTTGCGCGTCACACCGTAGAGGTACTTGCCCTGTACGGCGAGGGCTGCGATGCCCGCACCTTCCCCGGCATCCAGCCGCCACAATTCCTTCCCTGCCACAGGGTTGAATGCCACTACTGTTCCTGCGCCATCGAGACTTGGATTGCCGCCGCCCAAATAGGCCACGCCGTCGCGGGACGCCACCGCCCGGAGCAATTGCACATTGTCGATGGGATTCAGGAAGAAGCCCTTCTTGCCGGTGCGCGGGTCATAAGTCCACAGCGAACCACCGCCCTCGGTGTCTGCTTGCGCCCCCACGAGGACCAGCCTGTTGCTCTCATCCCAGCAGACATCCAAGGGGCGGTTCTGCTCCTTGGGGAATTCCGCCACCTGCGTGAGCGGCTTTCCGTTCTTGGGGTCAAAGCTCCAAATGCCCTGGCCGCTGTATTGCCCTGTGTACAAGGCGCCGTCCACCACGATCGCATCCTTGGCCTCACCGGGGGCGAGCATATTGGCAACTTCCCCTGTCCTCAGCGAGCGCCGGGCTATGACGCCGTTGCCGCCCACATAGACGTAGCCTGCGCCAGCGGCAATTCCCATCACCGATTGCGGGTCAGAAGGTGCGCCGGCTTCGCCGAGGTCGGTGGTTTTGGTGGTTCCAGTTGCCGGGTCAATTTCGGCCACGAACCCGTAGCCCGAGGTCACCAGCAGCTTGCCGTCCCGAGCGTCAACGCCCCAGATCTCGCCCAGCGATGGGCCTTGGTACGGCACCGCCACTACCGCGTTGGCAGACAGGTTGTAGGCCAAAAGCCCGGCCTCGTTGGCGAAATACACTTTGTCGCCAATAGCCGCAAAGTTCTTGGCAGTCTTCCCCTCGGAGAGGGTTTGCACGTAGGTCTTCGGGTTGCTGAGACTCACGGCAGCAATCTTGGAGTTCTCCAAGGAACCGGCAGAACTCACCATCAACTTGTTTCCCACGATGCCAAGGTCGCGAATGCTGGGATCCTTCAGCATTTCGGCCGGGGTGACGTTGGTGAAAGCCTTGGCAGCGCGGTCGTAAGCGAACAAGCAGGCCCGGCTCGCGCCGCTTCCACCATTGAGCGTGCTGCCTGCCCCGAAGAAGATCGTGGAGTCGGTGGCGGCCACCGCACGGGCGAGGGTGGCACCGGCGTCGGGGATTCCCAGGCTGGTGATTTGCCCCGTGACGGGGTCGTACTCCCACAGCGCCGGCGCCGTGGGGCTTCCGCCACCCACAATATAGAGGCGTCCGTTGGGCGCCACGCTGAGGTCCCGGACATCCCGGTCACCGATGTAGCCGATCGCGGCGGCCTTGGTACCAAGGCTGTTGAGGTCCCAGCGGAAAAGGTTGGGCTGCGTACCGGTCGACTTCTGCAGGACACCGGCGTAGAGGTACCGGCCCGAGGCGTCGGCAGCCAGGGTCTGGATGGAGTGCCCGTTGGTGAGCTCGGTCTGCCCAATGACCTTTCCGGTGGGGACATGGAAGGCAATGATCCGAACCGGTTCCAGGTTGCGGGAACCGATGTAAAGTACGTCGCCCACCAGCAGCCCGCTCATGAGGGAGAACTGTACGACGCCGGGACCCAGGTCCAGGATTTCGGTCGCCTTGGGCTTGGACCCCAGGAAGGTGGACGCCGACGCCGGGTGGCTGGCTGCCAGCCCGAAGGCCGCCGCGAGCGAAGCCGCGCCTCCCACCTGTAGGACTGCCCGCCTGCTGATGTTCGATTTCTCCATTGGAATCCCTGTTCTTAGGTAGTGACTTTGATGAGTCGCCGTTCGGGTATCCAGAATTCATAGCAGCGCCGAGCGGACAGCGTCCAGCTTCTGTGTTCGTTCAAACAAAGATGTCGAACCGCTCTCTATGAGATTCCTTGAAGAACTCAGCAACACTTCGAATGAGAAATGTTTGAATTTGTTTGAAACGTTGAAGATGTTCGAACTTGCGGATTACATGGATCCATCACCGTGTGGCCCCAACCACATGTCCTCCCTCTTCGCATCGCAAGTCTTCAAAGGAGAACACCATGAAGCGTCGTCACCTATTCGCAGGGGTGGCCGGCCTGGCCGCAAGCACCCTGCTGCTCGCGGCCTGCGGGACCGGCCCCAGCACCTCCGCTGCTCCTACCCCCACGGAAGATCCCTCAGGGTCCATTACCTTCTGGTCCTCACTGGCCGGGATGGACAAGGTGGCTGAGGCGTTCAACGCCAGCCAGGACAAGATCAAGGTCAGCTTCGAAACCATCCCCAACGGCGCCAACGGTGGTTACGCTAAGCTCTCCACCGCCATCACGGCCGGCAACGGCCCGGATGTCGCCACCATCGAATACCCCCAGTTGCCGCAGTTCGTCAGCAACAGCCAGGTCATTCCGCTCGATGGCCTGATCAACAAGGCCGAAACAGTGGACAAGCTCACGGACGAGACCAAGGCTTTGGTCCAGTTCGGCGAGAAAACCTACGCCCTTCCGTACGACGCAGCCCCGATGCTCATGTGGTACCGCAAAGACATGCTGGCGAAGGCCGGCGTCGAGGTCCCTAAAACCTGGGACGAATTCGAAGAGGCCGGCAAGAAGCTCAAAGCCGTTGCACCTGACTCCTACCTGGCCAGCTTCAACCCCAACGAGGTAGCGGCGAGCGCAGGTCTGGCCTGGCAGGCAGGGGCCAAGTGGTTTGGCACCGAAGGCGACAGCTGGAAAGTCGGAGTCAACGACGAAGCAACGCAGAAGGTTGCCAACTACTGGCAGAAACTGATCGACCAGAAGATCGTCAAAGTCCAGCAGGCTTACAGCGACGAGTGGAGCCTGGACCTCGCCAACAGCACTGTGGTTGGCGTCGTGGGCGCGAACTGGAGTGCCACTGGAATCCAGAAGCGCACTGAGGCCAGCGGCCAGAAGGGCCAGTGGATCGCTGCCGAACTCCCCAACTGGGGCAACGAATCCGGCGCGTTCTACGGCGGTTCCAGCTTCAACGTGACCAAGAGCAGCAAGAACCCGGCTGCGGCCGCCAAGTTCGTCGAGTTCCTCACCACCAACCAGGACGCCATCAAGGCCCGCGGCAACACCGGCTCCGCGTTCCTTGCCTTCCCGGGCCTGACGCCCGTAGCCCAGCAGGCCTATGACGCCAGCTACTTCGGCAACGACATCTACGAGGTCTTCACCAAGGCGTACGGCACCATCACCCCGGGCTGGCAGTGGGGACCCAACTGGGACGTCACCAACACCGCCCTCAAGGATGCCTACGGCAAGCTCACCACCGGCGGCACCATTCTTGGCTCCGTCGATACCGCCCAGGACGCCACGGTGGCCAGCCTGAAGCAGGCCGGCCTGTCCGTCAAAGAGTAGTTCCGTCATAGAGCAGTTCCGCTAAGGAACCGTCGCTCACCGAGTAGCCCCACAGTCAGGGGGCCTCTTCCCGAGGTCCCCTGACGAGGCCCCCTCCCAGCTAGGAGAATCCCATGGCCACCCAGGCCCTCACCACCACAGTGCGCCGCCGAGGCCGTGCACTGGCAGGAACCGGCGGACGGACTGCCGCACTGTTCCTGGTCCCCTTCTTCGCGGTCTTCGCGATCGCCATGATCGCACCGGTGATCTACTCCCTGGTGCTGAGCTTCCACTCGCAGCAGAAGTCCGGACTGGGCTTTGGGGAAGCCAAGACCGTGTTCGTCGGGCTTGAGAACTACGTGCAGGTCTTCCAGTCCGAAACGTTCATGGAGGGCATCGCCCGCCTTGGCTTGTACTGCCTGATCTACATTCCCTGCATGGTGGGTGGCGCCGTGATTTTCGCTCTACTTTTGGATGCGACGGTGGCAAAGGCCCGCAAACTGTTCCAGCTCCTGGTGTTCCTTCCGCACGCCGTTCCGGGCGTCATTGCGGCGCTTATCTGGGCCTACCTCTACACTCCGGGCATCAGCCCGCTGGTCCAGGCGCTCCAGGGCGGCGGCATCCAGATCAACTTCCTGGATGCGCACATGGTCCTCCCGTCCATCGTGAACATCGGTGTGTGGGAATGGACCGGCTACAACGTGATCATCCTCTTTACCGCTCTCCAGGCCGTACCCCGGGAAATCCTGGAAGCCGCGCGTGTGGACGGGGCCGGCGAAATCCGCGCCGCCGTGAGCATCAAGTTCCCGCTGATCCTGCCGGCCTTGAGCGTCATCATGCTGTTCACCATCATCGGCACCCTGCAGCTGTTCACGGAGCCGAACATCATCTCCAAGGCCACAGCATCAGTCACCAGTACCTGGGTTCCCAACCTCTGGGCCTATGATGCAGCCTTCATCCGCCACAACCTCAACCAGGCCGCGGCGGCTTCCATCATCATTGCCGGACTGGCCGCGATCCTGTCCCTGGCCGTCACCCGCCTTAGCTCCAGGATGAACAAATCATGAGCACCCCAACACTCTCCCGCCCTGGCAACACCACTCCCTCCAAGCAGGCTCTCCGCCGCCACGGTTCCCGTTTTAACCGCAGCAGCACCCGCGGGAGCAACGGCGGCAGCTCCAACCGCAGCGGTGGGTTTGCCAGCAAGCTCACGGTCAACGGCCTCCTGATCATCGGCTCCGCCTACATGGTGGTTCCTGTCCTGTGGCTGGTCTTCGCTTCCACCAAGAACGCAGCCGACCTCTACGGCACCAGCGCCTATGCCTTGGGGAACTTCTCCCTGTTCGAGAACATCGCAAACGTGGCCAACCAGGACGGCGGCCTCTTCTTCCGCTGGCTGGGCAACTCCGTGATGTATGCCGGCGTGGGTGCCGTCTTCGGCAGCCTGATTTCGGTCATGGCGGGGTATGCGTTCGACAAGTTCCAGTTCCGTTGGAAGGACTCACTGTTCGGCTTCGTACTGGTGGGCGTCCTGATTCCCAACACCGCCACGGTGCTGCCCATGTACCTCCTGGCCTCCCTGGTGGGCATGACCAACACCATCTGGGCCATCCTCATCCCGGTCCTGTGCAACCCGTTCGGCGTCTATCTGGCACGGGTTTACTCCGCCAGCTACGTGCCGGCCGAAACGCTCGAGGCCGCACGCATGGACGGCGCCGGACCCGTCCGATCCTTCTTCTCCCTGGGGCTGCCCATGATGATGCCCGGCTACATCACCATCGCCCTGTTCCAATTTGTGGGCGTCTGGAACAACTTCATGCTCCCGCTGGTGATGCTCCAGGACCAGCAACTCCTGCCTGTCAGCGTCGGTATCTCCATCTGGCAGGGCTACTCCGTCCCACAGCCAGAGTTCACGCCCATGGTCATCACGGGTTCGCTGTTGTCCATCCTTCCCCTGCTGGTGGCGTTCATCATGCTCCAGCGCTTCTGGAAGTCCGGCCTCACCGCAGGGAGCGTCAAGTGACCACCACTCCACTGAACGTCGCGCTCGCCATGGGTCCCGGCGTCGTATCCCGGGTCTTTCCCCGGCGCAGGTTGGAGACCATGCCTTCCGGCCTGCGGCTGCTCAGCCCGGAGCCCATGGAGGACTTCACCTCCCCACGTTCCTTGGAGCTCCTGGCGGAGACGGACATCCTCATCACCGGGTGGAACTGCCCGAGGCTGGACGCAGCCGCCCTGGCCGCAGCCCCGCGGTTGACCCACGTCCTCCACGCCGGCGGAACGGTCAAGCACCACGTGGGCGACGAATGCTGGGAAAGGGGCATCGAAATCAGCACCGCCGCAGATGCCAACTCCATCCCCGTGGCCGAATACACCGTGGCCATGATCCTGCTGGCCAACAAGCGGGTTCTCCAGATCGCCCGGAAGCTGCACACGGAGAAAACCGGGATCGAGCCGGACCAGGTATTCCCGGACATGGGCAACTTCGGCAAACGGGTGGGCATCATCGGCGCCTCGAGGATCGGCAAGCACGTCATCCGGCTCCTGAAGTCCTACGACGTCCAGGTTGTGGTAGCCGATCCGTTCCTGGACGATGCAGCGGCCGCGGCCCTCGGCGTCGAACGTGTCTCCCTGGAAGAGCTCGTGGCGACGTCCGATGTCGTCAGCCTCCACGCGCCGTCGCTCCCGTCCACCCGCAACTTGATCCACCAGGGCCTGGTGGCCGTCTTCAAACCTGGAGCCACGTTCATCAACACCGCCCGCGGTGAACTGGTGGATCAGGACGCGCTGCTCCGGCGCATCGAGGCAGGCGACCTGTACGCCGTCCTGGACGTCACCACGCCGTGGGTACTCCCGGCGGACTCGGGCTTCTACACCCACCCCAACGTGTTGCTGACGCCGCATCTGGCAGGCTCGCTGGGTATGGAACTTGAGCGGATGGCTGTCAGCACCATCGAGGAAGCCCGTCGCATCGCACAGGGTCAACCACTCCTCCACAGGCTCCACGAGAAGGACCTCGCCTTCACCGCCTGACACCGCCGACGGCGACATAACCCGCCGTGGCTGGCATACTCAATCCCATCGCTCCACCGGCTCAACAATGGGGGCATGAGTGCCAAACGACAAAGACCTGCCAGGGGTAGGCGTCCGGCTAGTGGGGTCCTCGGCGCTGGGATTGAGCACTGCCGAGGTTGCCGAGCGGGTTGCCGCAGGACAAACCAACGCGTTCGTCCAGGACACCAGCCGCAGTGTGTGGAGCATTGTCCGCGCCAACGTGCTCACCCTGTTCAACGGCATCATCCTGGCCTGCTTCATAGTTTTGTTCGCTATTGGTCGCTGGCAGGATGCCCTGTTCGGGTTCAGTGCCGTGGCCAACGCGGTGATCGGCAGCGTCCAGGAGTACCGGGCCAAACGTGCCTTGGACCGCCTCGCCCTCCTGAACGCCCCACACGCCAGGGTGATGCGCGAGGGCTCCGAGGCCGACATCGACCTGGACGACGTAGTGCTGGATGACACCCTGATCCTCCGGGCCGGTGACCAAGTACCCGCCGACGGACTGGTGGCCGGATCACGGGGCCTCCAAGTGGATGAGTCCATGCTGACCGGGGAGTCAGACGCCGTGGAAAAGGCCGACGGCGATCGCGTCCTGTCCGGGTCCGTGGTGGTGGCCGGAGAAGGCACGGCGGTGGTGGACCGGGTGGGCGCGGATTCCTTCGCCAACTCCCTCGCCGCCGAAGCCAAACGATTCTCGCTCGTGGCCTCGGAACTTCGCTCCTCGATCGACCGCGTCCTGAAATGGGTCACCTGGTTCGTGGGTCCCGTGGCGTTGTTGGTCCTGAACGCCCAGATGATCGCGCAGGGCGGGTGGGCCGAGGCCTCGGCGAGTGGAGCGTGGCGGGACGCGGCGACGGCGACCATCGCCTCCGTCGTCGCCATGGTTCCGCTGGGGCTGGTGCTCATGACCAGCATTACCTTTGCCGTGGGGGCAGTGAAACTGGCCCGGCAACAAGTGCTGGTGCAGGAGCTTCCCGCTGTGGAGGGCCTGGCACGAGTGGACATCATCTGCCTCGACAAAACAGGCACCCTCACCCAGGGCGACATCGTTTTCGACGCAGCGCATCCCCTGGCCAAACGCCCTGGTTGGGAGGCCGTGCTCTCCTGGTATGGGGTGCAGAACGACGCAAACGCCACGGCCCGCAGCCTTGCCGGGCATTTCACGGAGCCACCCGCAGAGCCACCGACAGACCGGGTGCCGTTCTCGTCAGCGCGCAAATGGAGCGCGGTGATTTTCGACGACGGAATGTGGATCCTGGGCGGCCCTGAAATGGTGTTCCCCGGGCACAGTTCCACTGATCCTTTGCGGCAGCAGCTCGCCAACCAGGCCACAGAGTTGGCCACCACCGGCCGCCGCACACTGGTCCTGGCCCACGGCACGCCCACCGATGACGAGACCGTACCAACAGACGCCGTCCCGGTTGCGCTCCTGACTTTCAAGGAGAACATCCGCCCTGATGCTGCGGAGACGCTCACCTACTTCGCGGCACAAGACGTGGATGTCCGCATCATTTCGGGTGACAACCCGCAGACAGTAGCCGCCATCGCCCGGGAGGTAGGGCTCGATGCGCCCCACGGCTTTGACGCCCGCCAACTGCCGGATGACGACCAGGAACTCCTGGAGATCATCAACAACCACGTGGTTTTCGGCCGGGTTACCCCGGACCAGAAGAAGCGGATCGTGGTGGTGCTCAAGTCCGCAGGCCGCACGGTGGCCATGACAGGCGACGGCGTGAACGATGCGTTGGCCATCAAGGAAGCCGACATTGGCGTCGCCATGAACTCCGGTGCTGCAGCTACCAAGGCTGTGGCCCGGTTGGTGCTCCTGGACGGAAAATTCTCGCACCTGCCCAGTGTGGTGGCGGAAGGCCGGCAGGTCATCGCCAACATTGAGCGCGTCTCCATGTTGTTCCTGACGAAAACCGCCTATGCCACGTTCCTGGCCATCGCTTTCGGCATTCTCCTGCTGCCTTTCCCGTTCCTTCCCCGGCAGCTCTCAGTCACTGATGGTTTGACCATCGGCATTCCGGCGTTCTTCCTGGCCCTGTTGCCCAATGCCCAGCGATACATTCCAGGCTTCCTTCGACGCTCACTCACGTTCGCCGTACCGGCCGGTGTCTCTGTGACCTTGGGGCTTGCCTCCTACGCCCGCCTCGCCGCGAACCTGCAGATCCCGGAAGCGGAGATCAGGACCGGGTCAACCCTCATCCTGACGATCATCGGCATCTGGATCCTGGTGGTGCTCTCGCGTCCGGTCACACGCTTCAAAGGGCTGGTCATCGGCGCCATGATGATCGGACTGGTGCTGGTCTATTCCGTGCCGATCGCCCGGGACTTCCTGCAATTCACCGACCCAACGCTGCCTACGGCACTACTCGTCCTGGGAACGTCGGCAGCCTGCATCGCGCTGATTGAGATCGTCCGCTTCGTTCACCGCCGCGTTGCCTACCGGGATGCCCAGGAGGCACTGCATCAGCGGGTCTCGAAGTAGCGGCGTCCGCGTCCCACCCACAGCGGCACCAGCACGGCGACCGTGGCAATGGACTGGGAGATGACGGCCGACCAGTCCCCATCCCCGGCAATGATGAGATCCAGCACGGCAAAGACCAGCCCCAGCAGCATGACCGCCGTTGCGCCACGGCGTGCCGCGCTGCTTCCCCGCGCCACTCCTGAGGCAAGCCCGATCACCAACAGCCCGAACAGGATCATCCCGGCACCGAGCAACGTGATGGGCAGGGCGATGCCGCCGGACTGGGCCTCCGGGGTGTACCGCAGGAAAATCGTCAGGATCCCCAGAAGGATCTGGGCAATGCCACCGATGTACATCAGCACCACCGAGAATGTCACCACACCCGGCCGCTGAGGGCGCTCCCCCTTGATCATGACCTGAGCATAGACGAGTCCCCGGCAGTTCCGGCACCGGCGCAGAGGGGGATAACACCTTTTGTCACAGAATTAACCGCTCATTCATACCGCCCTTGAATCCAGTCAATCAGGGAATCCTAGGCTCGGCCATATGGAAAACATCTCCCGTAGATCCCTCATCTCAGCCGGCCTCGGGGCCAGCCTTGTCGCCGCCGTATCCGCTCCCGCCGCCAGTCCCGCCGTCGCGGTTTCAACAGCGGACGACGCCGGTCTCCGCACCGATCCCTTCACGCTAGGCATCGCGTCGGGCGAACCGTGGCCCGACGGCTTTGTCATCTGGACCCGCCTGGCAGTGAACCCGGTGGCCGAGGACGGCCTGGGCAACATGCCTTCCCGCCCCGTCGCCGTCGCGTGGGAAGTTGCCGAAGACCCGGCAATGCGCCGGGTAGCAGCCCGCGGCGTCGAGCATGCCAGGATCGAAACCGCCCACTCCGTGCACGTGGAACTCAAGGGCCTCAAGCCGGGCCGGGAGTACTTCTACCGTTTCCGTGCAGGGCGGCACGTGAGCGAAGTGGGGCGCACCCTGACCAGTCCGGCGCCCGGCGAGACCCCCGCCGCCTTGGCCATGGCATTCGCCAGCTGCGCCCAGTACGAGCACGGCTACTTCACTGCGTACAAGCGCCTGGCCGAGGACCACCCGGACCTGGTGCTGCACCTCGGCGACTACCTCTACGAGTACAAGAAGGGCAGCTACGTGATCGGCGGCGGCAACCCGCGCGATCATGAGGGTCCCGAGACTGTGAGCCTCGCGGGCTACCGCCAGCGGCATGCCCAGTACAAGTCCGACGCCGATCTCCAGGCAGCGCACGCGATCGCACCGTGGCTGGTGGTCTGGGATGACCACGAGGTGGACAACAACTGGGCGGACGAGATCCCCGAGAACAACGACGCAGGCCAGCTCAACGACACCACGGAGCATTTCCGCCAGCGCCGCTCGGCAGCGTTCCAGGCGTACTACGAGAACATGCCGCTGCGCCGGTCATCAGTCCCTGCCGGGTTCGACATGAAGATCTACCGCACCATCCAATGGGGCCAGCTGGCCAACTTCCACATGATGGACACCCGCCAGTACCGCGACGATCAGCTGGCGGGTGACGGCTGGCGGAAGAACATCGCCGAACGCCTGGACGAAAACCGCACCATCACCGGCGCCGAGCAGGAGAAGTGGCTGCTGGACGGGTTCAGGAACTCCACGCAGCGGTGGGACATCCTGGGCCAGCAGGTCTTCTTCGCCGAGCGGGACCGCGACAAGGCGCCGGAAATCGACGACGTCTCCATGGATGGCTGGGACGGTTACGCCGCCTCCCGCCGCCGCATCACCCAAGGTTGGGTGGACGCCAAGGTTCGCAACGCCGTCGTACTCACCGGCGACGTTCACCGCCACTGGGCCACCGACCTCAAGGTGGACTACAAGGACCCCGCGGCGGCCGTGGTGGGCTCGGAACTGGTGTGCTCATCCATCACCTCCACGGGCGATGGCACGGGGTCCATCACCGACCCCACCATGGCGTGGAACCCGCACCTGAAGTTCTACAACGACAACCGCGGCTACGTGAACACGCGCATCACCAAGGATGCCTTGACCGCGGACTTCCGCGTGCTGGACTACGTCACCACACCCGGCGCACCTGTCAGCACCAAAAAATCCTTCACGATCACCGACGGCGTCCCCGGTCTCGCCTGAGCCTGGTTCACCCAACTAGGTGACAGCACCTGCTCCAATGAGCCTTCATTGCGACGTTTGCTGTCACCCAGTTGGGTTGCCCGCCTTGGGCTATGAACCGAGGATCAGTTCCGCCGCTTTCTCCCCGATCATGATGGACGGCGCATTGGTGTTGCCACTCGGGACGAACGGAATGATGGACGCATCCGCCACCCGGAGCCCCTCGATTCCGCGGACCCGGAGCTGCGGATCCACCACGGACAGATCGTCCACACCCATTTTGCAGGTGCCAACCTGGTGGTGATAGGTCCCGGCCACCTGGCGGGCGAACTCCCGCAGCTGGTCGCGGGTCTGGACTGCGGAGCCAGGAGTGAACTCATTCTTTCGGAGCGGCGCGAAGGCCTCCTGCCGGCCGATTTCGCGGCACAGTATGATCGCGTCCACCAGTGCCTCCAGGTCATACTCGTCAGCCAGGATGTTGGGATCAACAAGCGGCGCAGCCGCCGGATCGGCCGAGGCCAGCGTCAACGTTCCGCGTGAGCGTGGACGGACAATTCCGGGTGCAATGGTGTAGCCGTGCTCAGGTGCTGCCCCTCCGTCGGTGGGGTACGGGAGGTGGAGGAACAGTGGCTGAAGGTCCGGCGCTTCCTCATCGGTCTGGTTGCTGTGCGCGTAGAGCTGGCTTTCAAGGAGGTTGTGCCGTCCCGCCACCAGCGGCTCCTTGGCTTCGTAGATGTTCCCGGCAAGCAGATGGTCGTGAAGGTTCTCACCGACGCCGGGAAGGTCCACCACCGAGTCGATGCCCAGCTCGCGCAGCTGTTTCGATGGCCCGATGCCGGAGAGCAGCAGGACCTTGGGAGAGCCGATCGCACCGGCGCTGACGATCACTTCCGCGCCGGCCGCCGCCCGGCGCAGCTCCCCGCCTGCCTGGAATTCGACGCCGGTGGCCCGCCCTTCGTGGACCACGATCCGCGTCACCAAAGCGTCCGTGGTGACCGTCAGGCGTGGGTGGTCGAGCACCGGAGCCACAAAACTCTGCCAAGCGCTGGCACGCTTACCGTCCTTGGTGGTGGTGTGGTTGAACCCGACGCCGGTCATCTGGATTCCGTTGAAGTCTTCCGTTTCGCTGTGGCCCAGTGCTTTGGCCGCGTCTACGAACGCCTGGGCGGCGGGGTGTCGCTCGGCGATGCGCTCCACGTGCAGGGGTCCGCCCTTTCCATGGAATTCGCTGGCACCGTCCTCGTGGTCTTCGGACTTCTTGAACAGCGGCAGGACTTCGTCCCAGGACCACCCCTCGGCACCATTGGCAGCCCAGGAATCGTAGTCGTTCTTGTGGCCTCGGATATAGATCATGCCGTTCAAGGAGCTGCTGCCGCCCAGTACCCTGCCGCGGGGCCAATACAGGCTCCTGTTATTGGCGTGCTTCTGCGGCGTGGTCATGACCGCCCAGTCGTTGTCGCCGGTCAGCAACAGCGGCCAGCCTTGGGGACTGTGGATGTTGGGATCGGTGTCCACGGATCCGGCCTCCACAACATGGACAGTGTGGCCGGCATCCAGCAAGCGGCGGACAATGACACTTCCTGCTGAGCCTGCACCGACCACCACATAATCCGAACGGTGGGTTGGGTTTTCAGCCATGGGTTCCTCCTTGAACGGGGCGTAACACTGAGTCTGATGCGCAACCGGGCCACGCTGGCCAGCGCCTTCAACAGCAGTCTGCCGCGCACCGCCGTCGTACATCTTGACCCGGTGCGCACAGCACTGCGCACCATCCGCACGCTTGTGATGCGGATCACTGGGCGGGACATGCCCGTGGGACACTGGAGATGTCATTTCAAAGGAGAACCGACGTGACCGGTGCCATCGCCAAACAGCCGCGGGAAGAATTCACCACCACTGCCCTCGCCAGGACCGAGCGCTTTGACGCGTGGAGCCAAGCCGTGAACAACGCTTTCGTCCCACTGTCCGTGGTGGCACGAAACCCCGACGAATTCGACGGCGGACTCATCAACCAGACAGTGGGGCCGGTCTTTCTTAGCGCGGTCTCCGGAACGGCGAGCCACGTCAGCCGGAGCACCAAAGAGATCCAGGCCAACGATCCCGGCTTGGTGAAACTCGGCCTTCAGCTCAGGGGCTACTCGGTAGTGGCCCAGGACGGGCGGGAAGCTGCCCTGACTCCCGGCGACTTCGCCATCTACGACACCACCAGGCCCTACGACCTCTACTTCGATGACGCCTTCCGGATGATGGTGGTCATGTTCCCGCCCGAGGCCCTCCACCTGAGCCGCAAGAGCATCGCCGCGCTCACCGCGTCCAGGGTTTCCGGCCGGCAGGGTCTGGGCTCGCTGACGTCGGCCCTGCTCGGGGCTGTGGCCAAGCAACTCCACGAGGGTGCCGTGGCCGATGCTGCCACCGTTTCGGATGCCCTCATGAACCTGGTCTCCGCCGTGTTCGCCGAGCGGGTGCCGCCGTCGTCGCCTCTGTCGCAGGAGCGGCTCGCGCTGATGGAGCGGATCGAGGCGTTCGTCGGTGCCCGCCTGGGCGATCCCGAACTGACCGTCGGCGACATCGCGGCTGCCCACAATGTGTCCGTGCGGTACCTCCAAAAACTCTTCGAAGAGCGCCACGACACCGTCAGCGCCTGGCTCCGCCGGCAGCGACTGGAGAAATGCCGCACGGATCTGGTTGACCCCCGCTTGCAGATGCGGCCAGTGTCCGCCGTCGGGATGCACTGGGGGTTCACGGACGCCTCCAGCTTCTCGCGGGCCTTCAAGACGGCGTTCGGATATTCGCCCTCGGAATACCGCTACTCGTACCGACCTGCCTGATCGCTCAGCGGGTGCTCTGGGTGAGCCAACCGTCAACCGAATGGAATTACCCCTGAAACCCCAGTGACTACGCGCAACAGCGGGAGTAACCTAGTCCCAGTTGCATTTGTGGTCACCTTTCGAGTTCTGGGTTCTGCCGTGGGCTATGTGCGTTCGTCGTTGACCGACCTTCTGGGTGTGCTTTCCGACGCCATCTCTCCCCAGCGCGTGCGGTTCGACGACGGCTCCCCCGTTGCAGGCGTACCGCCGCCTGACGCTCCCGTGACCGTCCATGCCGTCACGTTGAACCGTGTGGGAAGGTCCCGCCGGGACGGCCCTGTGTTGGACCTCGAACTCCGGGTAGCGGTTGAATGCCATGGAGCCGATCAGCTCGACACCATGGAAAAACTGCTTCTGGCCGTGGAGCACCACAGCCAGTATTCAGTGGTGTCAACCGGCGAATTCCGTCCCGAGGAATACTCCGGCTCCCTCCGGCAAGGACTGGGCTTCCTTGTCCGAATCCCTGTAGCCCTCCGCTTCGAAGAACCCTCCGGACCACCCGTCCTGGAGCCACTCATCGCCAAGACTGGCGTTGCCCGCCGAATCCACGGACGCCTTGTGGACGCCCACAACAAAGGCATCCCCGACGCCTATATCCACGCCCATTCCTCCGCCACGGCCGTGGTCAGCGATGCCACCGGCCACTTTGAGGTCCTGGCCTCGACGGATGAACTCCAGCACTTTGCCGTGGCTGTCCACGGCACGGAACGGGAAGTCTCGGCCAGCACCAGCAGCCTGCCGGTCATCATCCGGTGGACGTGAGCACCCGCTGAAGCGGGCAGGAAAGAGAGCGCACCATGGCGAACTATCAGGCGCCAGGCGTTTATGTTCAGGAAGTGCCCAGCGGCGCACGCGCTATCGGGCAGGTCAACACCAGCATCGCCGGGTTCGTGGGCCTCGCTCCCAACCGCGACGCCCTGGTTGACGAGCTCCGGGTCCTGGACAACTGGACCCAGTTCGTGGACCAATACGTCGGCAACGCGACAGCGGGCACACCGCTTTCGAACGCTGTGTACGGCTTCTTCTCCAACGGAGGAAGCCGTTGCTATGTGGTGAACATCGGCGAGGACGGCAGCCTCACGGGGACCGCGGCGAAGCCCACGGGACTCACCCTGTTTGAGGCTGTGGACGACATCTCCATGGTGGCCGCGCCAGGTTTCGCCACCGCCGAAGCGTACGCCGCACTTCAGGCACACGTTGAGCATCCGCTCCGCCAGGACCGCATGGCGATCATGGACACGGTGGAGAAAGTGGACGACGTCGGCGCTCTCACCCGGGCGGCGACGTCCGGCGTACCTGATGGTGCTGCTTCGCCTGAATCGGATGGCGCGACGGCGGACGCGGACTCTGATGCCGACGCTTCAGAAGCCGGGGACGCAACGGAGGAAGCGGACGACGCCGGAGGCAACCCGCCGTCGTCGTCCTCTGTGCCGTCTGACGCACCCGAATGGCCCGACTCAACGCGTGCCGCAGCGTCCGCGTCCGCATCAGCCAGCCCGGATGCGGAAGCCGGCGAACAACAGGACCTCGGCGCCCCGCAATCCCCCGGCGGCTACACGGCACTGTATTACCCGTGGATCGTGATGATCGATCCCGTGTCCGGCAAGAAGGTGACCCAACCGCCGTCGGGCCATATTGCTGGTGTGTGGGCACGCGTTGACGCGACCCGCGGCGTCCACAAGGCGCCCGCCAACGAGCCCATCCAGGGCGCCATCGACCTTGTTCGTCGGGTGAGCCGCGGCGAGCAGGAAGTCCTGAACCCGGCCGGCGTGAACTGCATCCGCTATTTCCCTGGCGAGGGCATCCGGATTTGGGGCGCCCGAACCAAGGCGCCGGAGGCCAGCGAATACCGCTACGTGAACGTCCGAAGGCTGACCAACATGATCAAGGAATCCGTGGCAGATGGCACGCGCTGGGTGGTGTTCGAGCCCAACGACCACACCCTGTGGAAGTCGATCCGCCGCGACATCGGCGCGTTCCTGACGAATGTGTGGCGCGATGGAGCGTTGCTGGGGACTACTCCTCAACAGGCGTTCTTCGTGAAGTGCGACGAGGAAACCAACCCGCCCGAGGTCCGCGACGCCGGGCAAGTGGTCACACTGATCGGGATCGCGCCCGTGAAACCGGCCGAGTTCGTGATCTTCAAGCTCATGCAATCGGCGGACAACACCAGCGAGACAGAGAGCGCAGGAGCCTGACATGACCACCCCAACACCTGCCGCCCAGCCCGGCAATGTGGTGGACCCGTACCGGGCCTACAACTTCAAGCTGGTCATTCAAGGCGTCGTGCAAGGCCATTTCACCAAGGTGGAGGGACTCGGCCTGAAGATCGACCGCATCCTCTACCGCTCCGGCGGCGAGAACAGCACCGTCCGCGTCATCCCCGGCCAGGTGGAATACACGCCGGTGACCCTCAAGTACGGACTCACCGACTCCACCGAAATGCTGCAATGGCTCTTCAAGGCCGTGGATGGAAAAGTGGAGCGCCGCAACGTGTCCATCGCGATGCTCAACGACGCCGGATCCGTGGAAGTACGGCGATGGAACCTCCTGGGTGCCTGGCCGTGCGACTGGTTCGGTGCGCCCCTTGACGCCCTGGGCAAGGACCTCGCCATCGAATCCCTCAGCATCGCGTACGACCGCCTGGAGCTCGACGATGCCCGCGCTCCCGTCGCCTGAGACCGGGTCTTCCTGGCGGGGGTCGGCGGCGCGTCGTTTGCGGGGGGTGGCTGCGTGGCTGGATGGTGGGGCTACCGGGGATTCGGGGGCGTCCTCGGAAGGCACGACGTCGGTGCGCGGGTTTGAGCTGGCTGGCGCACCCGAGCATTGGGTCCAGTTACTCCGCGACGCCGGGCTGGCCCCACCCGTTGCGGGGCCCGCTCTACGCCCTTGGTCCCGTTTTAGGCGCGCACACCAGGCCCCACAACGCACCCCACAACGCACCCCCAGCGAAACCCCACCCGTTGCGAGGCCCGCTCTGCGTGCCTGGAAGCGCTTGAGAGGCGCAAAGCGGGCCTCACAAGTTGCTAAAAGCATCCCAATTTCTCAGCCCGGCCCGTCCTTCCCCATCCCAAGCCCGCCCGAATCACCCGCGCCGGATCCAACTCAGCCTTCTAATACGCACCCCTCTTCCGGTAACCGGCGACCCTTCGTGCCCCCGGTACCCCAAGCAAGTCTCGCTGTGAGGCCCGCTCTACGCGTCTGGATACGTTCCAAGGGCGCAGAGCAGGCCCCACAACACATCCCCAGCGAGGCACCACCCCTTGTGGGGCCCGGTGTGCGCCCTTTGGCTCCCCGTAAGGACGCAGAGCAGGCCCCGCAACGCATGCCCGTGTTGAGGCTTCGTCCGGCTCGGTCAAGATCCCTGCTCGCCGCCCCCACCAACGTTGCGGGGCCCGTTGTGCGTGACTCAAGCACACCCAAACGCGCAGAACAGGCCCCACAACACACCCCACCCCTTGCGGGGCCCAGTATGCGTGACTCAAGCACACCCAAACGCGCAGAACAGGCCCCACAACGCATCCCCAACGAAGCCCCACCCCTTGCGGGGCCCGCTGTGCGTGACTCAGGCGCACCCAAACGCGCAGAGCAGGCCCCACAACGCACCCCCGAGCCCCAGGGACACCCAAGCGCCGTCCGGAACCACACGCCCGCGCCGCCCACCCGTGGCACGTGGCCCGAGCTCACCCCACGACCCGCCCACACCTTAAAAAACACCCAGTCCGCCCCACTGACTCCCCTGGAAAACGCAATATCCCGCCAGACCCGCCTCCACGACGAACAGGCGGCACTCTGACATGGAACGTGTCGCTTTCCTGATCGAGGACACCGGGGAACACCTCGGCTGCCTGCTGAACCCTGAAACGGTGGTGATGCAGCGATCGGCCGGTGTTGAGCCGCGTAGGAGTGCGGGCGGCAAACTGAGCGGCAGCGGATTGGCGGACGATCCCCTGCTCTTCACCGGGGGCGGCCACACGGAACTGCGGCTGGACCTGTTGTTCGACGTCGACCTCGCGCCGGCGTCGCTCCATGTCCAGGATGTGCGCCAAATGACCCGCCCCATCTGGGCGCTGGCGGAGAACAGCGCCGAAGTCGAAAGGCAGCGCAGGCCGCCGTCGGTCCGGTTTGTGTGGGGCCGTGCCTGGAACGTGCCGGGCATCGTGACGGAGGTGGCGGAGCGTTTCGACCGGTTTGCCCCGGATGGTTCCCCGCTCAGATCCTGGATGCGCATGGTCTTCGTCAGGGTGGGGCAGGCCGCCGATGAGGAAGGCGGCGAAAACTACGAACTCGCCCAGCGTCTCCCCGCCATTGACCTGACGGCCCCTCCTGTGGACACGCTGGCCGTGACCGGCGACGGCAGCACAGACCGGGATGCGTTCATGTCCGACGGCGGCGAACTGCTTCCCGAGGTACCCCCGGCTGAGCTGGGACGACTGTCCGTGGAAGCGTTCGGCACACCCCTGCTCTGGAAACTCCTCCTGGAGTACAACAACATCGACGACCCCGCGCACTTCAATGGACCACTCGCCGTTCCGCCCATGGGTGACACGCCATGAGGCAACTCCAGGGCCTACCGGAACTCATCGTCACCCTCGGCCGGCGCAGGCTGAGCACGGCCGAAACCGCCGCCATAGTTTCCGTCCAGGCGCTCAGCTCACTGGCACGCCCGGCCCAGTGCCTCATCAGCTGGCGTCCCGGCCCCGGACGCACTGCGTCAGCAAGGGGAGGCGTGGATCCAGCACCCGGAGACGCCCTCAGGGTCGAGCTCGGCGGCCAGCGGACACCGCTCTTCGTGGGCGAGGTGACGGTAGTGGAGTACAGCTACGGCGCGGATCTCGGACAGGAAATCCGGATCAGGGCATACGACGCGTTGCACCGCTTGCGGAAGCGCCAATTCACCCGGCTGCACAACGACGTGGACCTCGCCGGGCTCGCCAGGACGCTCTGCGAAGGCACCGGGCTGGACGTGGTGGGCGGCGGCGACCGGCTCGGCCAGGTGTACCAGTGCGCGCGGACCGACCTCAGCCTCCTCGTGGAACAAAGCGCCCGGGTGGGCGCCTACCCCGTGGTGCACGATGGCACCCTCAGGCTCACAGGACTCGACGGCGAAGGCGAACCTTTGGAGCTAAGCCTTGGAGCCACGCTTCATTCCGCGGACGTTGAGCTCAGCCAAGAACCGGCATATGCAGGGGCCCAGGCCAATGGCTGGCGCAGTGACGACGCCTCCGTCCACCAAGCTGACGCAACAAACAGCGACGCCAAAGCCCAGGTCACAGCCGATCCGGCGCTGGCCAGCGTCGGGGCCGGCGGCAACCTCAGACGCGACAACGAGGTCCTCGAATCCACCGCGCTCGCCGACGGCCTTGCCATGGCAGAGCTGGACACAAGGGCCGCGGGCCAGGTCACGGCCGTCTTTGTCGCCGAAGGCAATCCCCGGCTGAGGGCAGGCGGTCGGGTAAGGATCAAGGGAGTCGCGCCGAGCATTGAGGGAACGTACCTGATCGCGAGCGCCTCGCACCGCTTGGACGGGACCGGCTACGAAACCACCCTGACCACCCGGCCTCCGAACTCCGTCCCGGAACGGCGTCCGGACGTTTTTACCCTCGGGATGGTCACTGATGTGGATGATCCCGAAGCCCGGGGCCGCGTCCGGGTCAGGCTCCCCGCCTACCCCGACCTCGAAACCAATTGGGCTCCTGTGCTGACTGCAGGCGCAGGTCCGGGCAAAGGACTCGTTGTCCCGCCGGCTCCCGGAGACAACGTCCTGGTCCTGCTCCCGGCCACCGATCCGGCGCAGGCCATCATCCTGGGCGGCCTCTACGGCAGCGAGCAGCCCCCGGACAGCCGGATCGGCACTGACAGGGGCAGCCGCTACACCTTCCGTAGCGCGGACGGTCAGCAGGTCATGCTCGACGGCGGTGCCCACACCGTCAGCTTCACCGACGGCCACGGGTCCTCCGTTGAGCTGGGACCGGACAAACTCAGGATCACTGCCGCCACTGACCTGGTGCTCGAGGCCCCTGGCAAGGCCATGAAGATCCGCGCCAAATCCGTCGACTTCGAGGAGGCCTAGATGAGAATCCTCGTCAAGGAAGCAATCCTGCGCTGTGGGCACGACGGCAAGGTGGAGAACGTGCCCTCCCAGGAGTGGGTCCGCATCAAGGATTCCCCCATTCTGGTGGACAGCGATCCCCAGGGACGGGATATCAGCATGTGCCCGCATATCGGCATCAACATCAAGCCCTGCAACAAGACCCTGCCGGTGACCAAGGGCTATTCAACGTTCATCACGATTGGCGGCAAGGCGGTCTGCCTGGACACCGTGGAGGGCTTCACGGACGGGACGCCCCCGGGTGCGGTCAAGTACAACGTCCGCAGGCCCGGACAAATACTCGTGGGAGCCGGTTCATGAAAAGCCACCAGCCATGAGCGCCCCACGTTACAAGTCGGTGGCCTTCATCCACCCCGACTTCGACGCCACCGCAGGCATTCCCGGACTCAGGCTGACGGCGTCGGGAATGCTCGCCACGGTCACGGACGCGGCGTCGGTGAGGCAAGCCCTGCTCCTCCTGCTGAGCACCCGGCCAGGCGAGCGCGTGAACCGACCAACGTACGGGTGTCATCTCTTTCGCCTGGCTTTCGCACCGGCCGACGACACCACGGCCGGTCTCGCTATCCACTATGTTGCCAGGGCGGTAGAGCAGTGGGAGCACCGCATCACCGTCCTGTCCCTTGACGCCTCAAGGTCGCAGGAGGGGCCCGAAGTTCTCGAAGTCAGGCTGAAATACCGCGTGCGGACCACCCAGCTTGAGGACCAGATCACCATCGCCCTGCCCGTGGAATCCGGAGGTGCAGCATGAGTATCCCCGTGCCCAACCTGGACGACCGCAGCTTCGCGGACCTCGTGTCCGGTGCCCGCGAGCGCATCCAGCAGATTGCCCCGGAATGGACCGATCTCTCCGTCCACGACCCCGGCATCACCATCGTCGAGGCCTTCGCGTACCTCACGGACACGCTGATGTACCGGCTCAACCGTGTGCCGGACAAGCTGTACGCCGTGTACCTGAACCTGCTGGGAACCTCCCTCTATCCGCCAAGCACAGCCGAAACCATGCTGGAATTCAGCCGCGCTTCCGCCTCGACCCCCGATCATGAAATCCGCATCCCGCGCGGCACCCAGGTCAGTTGCCCTCCCGGCGTTCCCGGTTCACCCCAGCCGGTATTTACGACGACGGCGGCAGCCACGTTGGCGTCCGGCAAGACCACCGTCCTGGTCCCGGCGGCCGATGTCGCACTATACGATGCCGTTCCTATCGGTACGGGAACCGGCAGACCCGGCCAAAGCCTGGTGATCCCCAACGCGCCGATCGTCTCGGGCGCAGGGCTGGCAATCGCCGTCGAGGTTCCGGCAGGGACGCGGTTGAGCAGCGGCGAGGCGGTACTGGTGGACGGCAGGACGTTCCGGTATTGCCAGGAAGTGGGGGCGTTCGCTGACGCAAGGCCCGGGGAGATGCCGGTGCGGATAGATCGAAGTGCCGGCGTCGCGATGTTCGCCTGGTGGGACGAGGAGTCCACAACGCGGACAGGCGCCGGGGAAAAAGCACCGGTTCCGGGCCCCGGCGCCGAAGTCCGGGCCTGGTACCGCAGCGGCGGGGGTGCCGGTGGGAACGTCGGGGCCGGCCAGCTCACGGTGTTGCGCTCCGCTATTCCGGGGGCCAAGGTCACCAATCCGGAACCTGCCACCGGGGGCCGTGACGGGGAATCGTTGGAGAACGCGCTGAGGCGTGCCCCGCAGGATTTCCATGCCCGCGACCGCGCTGTCACCGTCCGCGACTACGAGGTCCTGGCCCTGCGGCACGGCGGTGTGGGCCGTGCGCGCGCCTTCACTCGCAAGGAGCTGTGGGCGTTCGCCCGCCCCGGTGAGGTGGAAATCGTGCTGGTGCCGTTCGTCCCCGGAAGCGGGGCAGCCGGAAGCCGTGCATCGGTACAAAAGCCCCTTAGGGCAGCCGAACTCGCGGCTCATGCCCGGGACGAAGTACGGCTTGAGGTGGAACAGTATCTTCGCAGGCGCTCCACGGTCGGCGCCGAGCCCGTGGTGCGCTGGGGACTCTATAAGCAGGTGCTGGTCGATGCGAGGATCGTTGTCCGTCCCGACGAGGATGCAGAGGCCGTGAAGTCCCGGATCGTGGGAAGGCTCTCTGAAGGAATCAGCCCGTTGAGCCCTGACGCCTCGAGTTACGGATCGGGGTTCGGCAAGCCGTTGCGCGTATCCAACCTGTACCGGGCCATGGAGGAAGCCGAACCTGGGGTGCAGTACGTGGACCGGGTGACGCTGGAGGTGGACAAGGTTCCGGACTCCGACGCCGTGGCGTTGGTGCAGGCAGAGGGCCAGGACAAGACGTGGTTCGTGGCACAGGGCAGCACGTTGTTCCGCACTACGAACGCCGCCGACGGATGGGAAGCCTGCGCAGAGTTTGGTGATACTTCCGACGGGGATGCTGAGGAAACAGTGCGTGCGATCGCGCCGTTCCGTTCACCCGCGCCGGGCCGGGTCGGGCCCGAAAAGCATCCGGGGATGGTGGCTGTCAGTACCGTCACGGCCACGGGTTCCCGTATTTACATCAGCGATGACCTCGGCGAATCCTGGCGGAAGGCAGCAGAGCTGGGTTTCGTCGTCGCCGATTTGTGCTGGGTGGACCGGCAGGGCGAGCCGCTGTTGCTGTTGGCCGGCGAGCACGGACTTTACGAACTTCCCGTCGGCCAGGGCGCCATTCCGGTGCAGAATGTGGTGGACACGAGCCAGCCTGACCGCGGCTTCTATGCCGTGGACGCGCTGGTGGACGTCCGCGGCAGGACGGGGGTGGTGGTGGCCGCCGAGGCGTCGGCGGGTGTGTGGCTCTCCCCCGACGCCGGAACCGCGGGGAGTTTCAAACAGGTGAAAGCGGCAGGCGAGGACATCCGCTGCATGACCGTCCAGTACGACGGCGGCGCGAGCTATGTGTGGCTCGGCCGCGCAGTGCCGGAGGGCACCGGGACGGGATGCTTGCGGTTGAAGATCGACGAACTGGGCCGCACGGATTTTGACGAATCGTTCATGAACTCCTGGGAGCAGTTCAGCGCCGGGTGGACCGGCGGCAGCTGTTGGGGCGTGCACGTGATGGGCAAGGCCGCATATGCCGCGACCCAAAGCGGCGGTGTCCTGCGGCTGCAACTCGGTCACGCCGCGGCGCAGTGGAGCGTCCCGGACGTGAACTGCAAGCTGCCGTTGCGGGACCGGACGCGGTTTGAGCCCGTCCGATCTGTGTCCGGCGCAGTTCTTGCCGGCGGCCAGGTCCTGGTGCTGGCCGCCGGACCCAAGGGTGTCTACCGCAGCAAAGACGACACCGTCTCTTGGGAAAGTTGCACCAGGCGGGTGGTGGACGATGTTGTGACGCTGCCGGATACGTGGCTGTTCTGCTCGGGTGACCACAGGATCGAGGTGGTCCACGGCAATGGATAGACCTTCCGAATCATCGAAACTCCTCAAAGTCCTCCCCGAAGTGTTCCAGGTAGCCGCCGATGCCAGCGCACCCATGCAGGCACTTCTTGCCGTGGCAGAGGACATGCACCAGCCCGTCCGGAAAGTCCTTGACCGCCTCCATACCGTTCCGGATCCGGGGCGGGCACCGGCGTCGTTGATTCCTTTCCTGTCCCGGTGGGTGGACCTGGACTGGTTGACGCTCCCCGGGGCAGAAGGCGCCACCGGGGGTTCCGGCGCGGTGCCCATCACACGTCAACGTGACCTGATCGCCGCCGCAGCGCAGCTCTCCTCACGGCGCGGAACCGTTGACGGGCTCACCCGGTTCCTCCACCTCGCCACGGGGGTGACGGGTTTCGACGTCGAATCCGTCCCGGGTGCATTCCACATCAAGGTGATGGTCCCCGCCGGGGCTGCCGGGCAGTTGGAACTGATCCGGAGGATCGTCAAAGGCGTGAAGCCGGCGCACGTCACCCACGAGATCGAGGTGCGGACCGGTGAATAAGGAGAACCGGACACCCATCATGGTGGTGATTGCCTGCGGGGTGATCGCGATCCTGGTGCTGGTGTTCGGCGTCAGCTGCGGCGGAGGCAACGACGACGCCGCCGCGGATTGGCAAGGCGGATTCTCCGGACCGGCCGTGGGCGCCAAACTCACTGCCGCGGACTTGTCGGTGCAGAGTGGCTCCTGTTCGGCGTCCGATACACAGTTGGTGGTGACCGGCACCTGCGTGTTTGACGTGATGGAGTTCGGTGGCGGCCTGTTCTCCTTTGGGCCGCCCACCAAGCGGGCCAGGCTCGCGCCCCAACAAGCTGTGACTGTTTTCATGTTCGTCCAAGACACCCGTGCCGAGCAGGACTCCGGCCCGGGGAAGACCGTGGACGTGACCTTCGGGACCTCCGGCGGACAGCTGGGAATTGCCTGCCGGGCGCTTGGAGTTTGTGTGCTCCTGATCCAGGAACCCGGAGGATGACATGACCTGCTGTGCACCGAATCCATCACCCGCCATCCCAGGAGTTGTTGTGCCATGACTGCCATCACCATGACGTTGAGCTCCCCGGACGTTGTCCTCAAGGATGGAAAGGGATCGCTGACGGCGTCCGTCACCAACGGCTCCGCCGAAGCCGAGCGGGTGGTGCTCGGCGCGTTCCCCGGGCAGGTGAGCAGTCCGCCGTCGAAAACGTATGCCACCATCTCCAACCCGTTGCGGACCATCGCTGCCGGGGCCACAGAACAGTACGTTGTCAGTTTCGACACCGCAGGTGCCGCCTCAGGCAGCTACCCGGTGAAATTGATCGCATACTCCGCCGACGACGCTCCGGAAGATTACGCGGACCAGGCGCATGTGGTCACGCTGAGTGTTCCCGCTGCCGAAGAACCCAAACCGCCCCGGCCTTTCCCATGGCTGTGGGTGATCATCGGGGGCGTAGTGCTGCTCGCCGTCGTGGGCCTGATCCTGTTCTTCATCTTCAAGGACGCCAACGTGCCGGATGTGAAAACCAAACCGCAGGCCGAAGCGGTGAAGATCATCGAAGATGCAGGGTTCAAAGCCACCACATCGCAGACCGAAAGCACCTCACCTGAAGGAACTGTGGTGAACCAAAGCCCGGCAGGCGGCGAAAAGGTGGGCCGCGGCAGCACGGTGAATCTGGAGATTGCGGCGCCGGTCCAGATGAGGGTTCCCGAAGTTGTTGGTCTCTCGGTTGAAGATGCCCGCAGTGTCCTCCAAGGGGCGGGGTTGCAAATGGACTTCACAGTTGCAGCCGCCTGCCGCACCTCCAGGGACGCAGGACGGTTTGGCTGCTTTGTGGCGGGAGTTTTTCCTAACCCCGGCGAACCCATCAGATCGAATTCGCTGGTTTTGGTGAAAACGCGTATCGGGCTGCGTCTTGACGTTGATGTGAAATTCAATGAGTGTCTCACCGACCCCAGGTGCAGGGAGGTCCTGCAACGATGAGACGTGTTTGCCCGCTGGGGCCGGCGCCATGAAAAGATCAACCATGCGTCCGATGCAGCACTCCAGCAAACTCCAGAACGTCCGCTATGAACTCCGTGGACCCATCCTCCAGGCGGCCAAGGCCATGGAGGCCGAGGGACACCGCATCCTCAAGATGAACCTTGGGGACACCGCGCCGTTCGGTTTGGAGGCCCCGGAGTCTGTTGTGGTGGACATGATCCACCACCTCCGCGGCGCGCAGGGCTACAGCGATTCCAAGGGCATCTTCTCCGCCCGCACCGCCATCTCGCAGTACTACCAAACCCGCGGGCTGATGACCATCGGCGTCGAGGATGTCTTCATCGGCAACGGCGTCAGCGAGTTGATTTCCATGACCCTGCAGGCCTTCATGGAAAATGGCGACGAGATCCTCATCCCTGCCCCCGACTACCCGCTCTGGACCGCTGCCGTGACGCTGACCGGCGGCCAGGCCGTGCACTACCTCTGCGATGAGGAGGAGAACTGGTGGCCGGACATGGCCGACGTCGAAGCGAAGATCACCCCACGTACGCGTGGGATTGTCATCATCAACCCGAACAACCCCACGGGCGCCGTCTACCCCCGGCACATCCTGGAGCAGTTCGCATCACTCGCGCGGAAACACGATCTGGTCCTGTTCTCGGATGAGATCTACGAGAAAATCCGTTACGTCGATGCTCCCCATATCCACACGGCCGCTGTAGCCGAGGACGTATGCGTCCTGACGTTCAGTGGGCTGTCCAAGGCGTACCGCATGCCCGGCTACCGGGCCGGCTGGGTTGCCGTCACGGGACCTTTGACGGCGACGGCGGCCTACCGCGAATCGCTGGAACTGCTCGCCTCACTGCGGTTGTGCGCCAATGTTCCTGCGCAGCACGCCATCCAAACCTGTCTGGGCGGGTACCAAAGCATCGAAGCCCTCATCCGTCCCGGCGGACGTCTGCGCGAGCAGCGGGACCTGGCATGGAAACTCCTGACTGCGATTCCGGGCGTCAGCTGTGTCCCCGCAGCCGGGGCCATGTACTTGTTCCCGCGTTTAGACCCGGAAATCTACCCCATCGCCTCTGATGAGAAATTTGTCCTCCAGCTCCTGCAAGAGCAGAAGATCCTGGTCTCGCACGGCACTGCTTTCAACTGGCCCACACCGGACCATTTCCGGTTCGTGATCCTCCCCGACGTCGGAGACATCGAAGAAGCAGTCCGTCGCATCTCCACGTACCTGGCCGCGTACCGGAACCGGGCGGAAGACCCCGTACACGAGGAATAAAACCGCAGAAAACAGCGGCTGCGTGTTCAATAATCCAATCGATAGACGTAAAATCACTCTGATAGACACCGCGCACCTTCCTAAGCTGGTACAGCATGTGCGAACAGCCCAAGCGACATATCCGAAGCGCCTTGACTCCGCTGCGGGTTGTGCTGGCAGGTCTGGGAATCGCCGTGATTATTGCCGCAGTGGTGATGCTCCTTTCCCCTGAGGATGTCCTTCCCGAAGCCGTCCCTGACGTATTGCTCCCTTTGGCCGTGGGCGCCGGTATTGTGCTGCTCGTCGCTGGCGTCTTCATGCCGATGGTGAGGGAGATCGAACTCGGCCCTATCCCCACTCTCAAGATCGCCCCAGCACTGAGGGATCGCGAAAGTGAGCTCCGCAGCGTCTTCGAACGGCAGAAAGGGGACATGGAGTATTGCGCCCATCTGCTGTGCGATAACCCGGAGACGGCGCGGAAACTGCTCGAGGCCTCCTGGTCCCTGGCGTCCAGCGCGTGGAAAGGACCGGTGACTCCCCAACTGCGCGTCTACACGTTATGCGTTTTTGTGGAGCTCCTCCGTAAGCATGAAAAGTGGCTCCAATCAGATGGCGACCGGACACGAAAACCACCCCGGCGGAACCGGAACCCGCTATCCAGGCTTCCCTACGAGGAGCGGATAGCCATTGTGCTCCACGAGTTTGCCAACCTGACTGTTGGTGAAATTGCGGGCATGACGGGGCGTCCGGCAGAGAGCGTCGGTAAATCCTTGGCGCACGCCGAGGCAACGACCGGTCGCCTGGCCTTGGAGGAGGGCCGGCCATGAGGGACGTGCTGCGGGAACGGTTGCTGGCCGAGGCCTCGTTGCACGCACAAACACATCCCGCAGATCTGGGTCTTGCCCTGGCCGAAGGGATGTCCACCGTTCGCCGCCGGATCATCCGGGCCTGGGTGATAGCCGTGGTGGTGTCGTTGGCTTTAATGGCGGCCTTTGTGGCAGCAGTGATGATGAGATCCGCGCCGTCACCATCGCCTATTCTGCAATCAATCACCATCACGGCTCCAAGCCAGCGCCTCCATCCTGATGCCACAGTTGATCTCAAAGCTTCGGGAACTTACAGCAACGGCGAGACAAAGGAACTGGGCGACGGTCTGTCGTGGAATTCAGACATGCCGGAGGTTCTTGCCGTTTCCGAGACCGGGGTTGCCACGGCGGCCACGACAGGTGCTGCGCAAATAACAGCGGCTCATAGTGGGGTCTCCGGCTTACTGGAATTTCAGGTCGTCGATCCGGACCCTGGTCTAAGCCTCGTCAGCCTTGTCATAGTTCCTGGCAGCAGAACAGTTCCTGCGGGTGAAACCACCCAGCTCATGGCCCACGGCACCTTCAGCGACGGTTCAATCGGGAACCGCAATGAACCGGCTATCTGGGACTCCCTCAACAAAGGCATTGCTACCGTCGACGGAAACGGGCTGGTCACAGGTGTCAGCCAGGGTGCCGCCACCATCACCGCCAAGGAAGGCAACTTGCAGGCTACGGCTGCCATCACGGTCACTGGTCCGGGCACCCCCACCGATCCCCCCGCGGGGTGCGTTGTTAACCCTGCCACGCTGCGTGTCAAGCACACCCAAACACAACCACTGACGGCCTTCATCACTGCTTCGAATGGGACGCGGGCACCCCCCACGACGGTGACGTGGTCTTCGAAGGATTCCAAGATCGCGAGCGTGAATACGTCGGGTTCAGTCACAGGCACTGGTCATGGATCGACGACGATAATCGCGCTGTGCGTCGACGCCAACGGCAAGGAGTGGCAAGCTACGGCATCCGTCACCATCGAACCTGTGGCGACAGCAATAGCCGTCTCTCCCGCAGGACCGCACGGACTCACTATTGGTCAGCAGCGGCAACTCACCGCGACGGTCAAGTTCAGTGATGGAACAACGAGCACCACTGCTCCAGTAGCGTGGCGTGCCATTCCCCCGCTCGCGGCAAGAGTGGACGCGAGTGGCCTCGTTACCGGTTTGCGTAACGGGCAGGCCAGTGTGACCGCCTCACTCGACAACGCAATCAGTAAACCCGTCTCATTTGCCATAGGCGACACGGTGGCCACCCAGCAACCACAAGCCCAATAACGGTTGCTGCCGGCCCACTCCTGCTGTACGAGGTGTCACACTTTCGGCGTCGGATCCGACATCCCTGATGTAAGGCTCCATCACTGAAGGGAAACACCATGACCCGCATCAACATCGGACGCAGCAACAAGCTCGGCTACGCCGCCGTCATCGGACTGGAGGGCTACGCCCGCAAATCGGTGGATCCTGATCTGTACGAACTCATCAAGCTTCGCGCCTCCATCCTCAACGGGTGCGGCTTCTGCGTTGACATGCATGCCACGGACGGCCGGAAACGTGGGATTCCGGCCCGCAAGCTGCATGCTGTGGCGGCCTGGCAACATTCCAAAGTGTTCTTCGATGCACGCGAGCAGGCCGTGCTGGCACTCACGGACGCTGTGACGCAGCTCGGTCCCGACACCGTGACAGACGAAATCTGGAACGCGGCAGCCACTCATTTCGACGACAGCCAGATGGGTGGCCTGCTCCTGGCCATCTCCACCATCAATGTCTGGAACCGGATTGCCATCAGCACGCAAATGGAGCCGCCATTGGATGAGAAGAACCCGCTGGTCTGAGCGGTAGCGTTGGCAGCATGACTCTTGGGGTGTCGGCCACTGTGGCGTGGCAGAGCGAACGGAATCGTCTGTTGGGGATTGCCTACCGGATGTTGGGCGATTTCGGCCATGCAGAGGACGTCGTCTCGGAAGTGGCGATCGACGCCGTACGGCAGGAGCGGAAGCCGGAGTCCCGGGTGGATTCCTGGCCTGCGTGGCTGACCACCGTGTGCGTGCGGCGATCCGTGGATCGCGTCCGCCAACTCGCCGCAGCGAGGGAGGAATACATTGGCCCTTGGCTGCCCGAGCCGGTGGACACGTCACAGCTCCCGGAGGAAACGCTGGCCAACCGCGAGCTCCTGTCCTTGACCTTGTTGCATCTGGCTGAGCAACTGGCGCCGGAAGCGCGGGCGGCGCTGGTGCTGCACCGCGCTTTCGGGATGTCGGCCCCGGAGATCGCGGAGATCCTGGAAAAGACCCCCGCCGCGGTACGCCAAATGATTTCGCGCGCCGAACGCCGCCTGGACATTGACCCGGACGCCCCGGCGCCCCGGGCTAAAGACCGTGCGGCGTTGGACAAGCTGGTGCACGCGATTGAACAGGGCGAGCTTGAGACCGTGGTGGCCATGCTGGACCGGGATGCGGTGCTATGGGCCGACGGCGGAGGCAAGGTCAAGAGCGCCATGAACCCGCTGTTCGGGGCAGCAAGGATCGCGCGCTTCTTTGCAGGCGTGCTCGGTAAGGCGGTGGTTTTCGATCCTGTCCGGCCGGTTCGGGCAGAAATCGTCGAGGTGAACGGCGAAGCGGCCCTCGTGCTCAGGCACAACGGGCGCGCTGACATCGTGACCATCAATTGCAGAGCGGACGGCGCCATCCGCGAGCTGCGCCAGGTTTCCAACCCGGACAAGCTGACGCGGCTTTCGCTCGTTCCTTAGGTCCTTAGTCCCCCGCCGAGCCGCTGACGCGCAGGGCGTTGATGATCGCCGGGATGGAGGCGATCAGCATAATCAACGCCCACACCAGCGCCACCACCACGGTGATCAGCGCCCAGAACTGATCACCGATGGACACCAGCGGTCCAGGCAGGAAGCCGTGAATGATCCCCAGAACAACCTGCAGCAGCACCGAAATCACCAGCAGTACCACCAAGCCAGTGACCTTGAGGAACTTCGGCTGGCTCAGGATCAGCAGCACGGCGAAGACGATCTTGAGCAGCAGCAACAGGCCAAGGATGGCTGCGGCCTGGCCTTTGGGAAAGCTCCCCCACAAGGCCAAGTACGCGATGGTCCCGAATGGTGCGGACACGAAGAGCCCGATCATGAGGAACAACTTTGCCAGCGCCAGCATCGCAGTGAGGAAGGCAGCGATGACCCACAGCAGCGTCACGATCAGCGTGGCAATTCCCTGAACCCGCCCGTACGTTCGCAGGTCCATGATCAGGCTGAGCCCCAGCATCACCACGGTGAACAGCAGCAGCCCATCCAGGAAAGCCAGAAAACCAATCCCGGCACCGGGCGGATCGGCGTCCGGCCGCTGCAAACTGCTGAACACCGGAAGCGGAACACCCAGCCTGGTGGCTTCGGCTGCGGATACGGGCTCGACGGCGGCCTGGCCCAGCAGGAGCGACATCCCCACCTCGGCCAGGACTACTACGGCGAAGACCACCAGTGCCGCGTAGAAGAAGGGACGGCGCAGGGCCTCCGGGTCAGGCCCGTTACGGAACCCCTCACGAAGTGACCACGCTGCGGCCATGGGTCCATTGTGGCACCGGGGGTTTCAAATACAAGGTTGGTCCAGTGCATCGTTGGGTCAGGACACCACCGCGACCCGGCGCCGAAGCCGCGCTACCAGCGTGGCGGCGAGTAACGCCGTCGTGATTTCCAGTCCGATCACCAGCAAAAGTCCGGCAGCGCCGGATGACACAACCGTGCCGGATGAGACAACAGCGTTCGACGCCGGTCCCCCGCCGTGGGCGTGGCCGGAACCGCCCGTTCCCAACAGCAGGACAGCGTGGAGTCCAACCATGGCCAACGCCGAAATGGTCACTTGATGCAGCGCGCCGACCCGGCTGTGCCTCCAGATGTGGACTGTGCACGGGACGCAGACTGCCGCCAGGCCGATCATGAGGATGCCCAGCCACGCCTGATGGTGTCCAGTGGCTGCGAGCCACAGGTGCACCAGGCAAGAGACAGCCGTGAGGGCCGCGCAGATCCGGGGGTGCAGGACGGGCCCGGAGACCCGGACCCGTCCTGCCATTGTTGTCATTTCTTTATTCCGATGCGGTTCAGTGGCAGTGCCCGGCGGGCTCGCCATGTTCGCCGCCGGCCGCGCCGGACTCGCTGTGGCAGCTCGCACCCGAGGCGTTGGCCGGCACGTCCAGGACCGGGCTGCGGTCGAAGAAGCCTTCCGGGCGGAGCTTGAAGCCAACCGTGTCCACGGGCATGATCGGCCAATCTTCCACGCGCGGGAAGTGTGTGAGTCCGAAGGTATGCCACACCACAATGTCCTGGCCGTCGATCTCGCGGTCCTGGGCAACGTAGGCCGGCAAGCCCGCACCGCCGGAATGCTGGTTCACGAAGTCGCCCGTAGGGTAGCGCTCCTCGTCGGAGTAGCGGGTGACCCACAGGTCCTTGGTGGCGAAAGCGGCGCGCTTCGCGATGGACGAGCCGGGATCGGCCAGCAGCGTGGGCTGGTTCTCGGCGTGGAGCTTGTAACCAACTGGCTCGCCGAGACGATTCCTGGACTCCGGGTTGGAGATGATCCACGTCCTGCCTGCGCGGGCGTCGGCCTCGCGGACGGCTTCTGATTCTTTGGTCAAGAGTGTGCGCTTGCGGGAGAACGCGTTGCCACGTTCATTGCCTTCACCCATCGCTTGGCGGACCACGTCTTCTTCCTCCACCTGGTTGGTGAAGCCGTCAATGGCCATGTCCAGCCGGGCGCTGAAGAGGTGTTGGTGGAAGGGTGCACCGAGGCCCGGGGCGAGCTGGGAAATGTTGTCCGAGCCGCCTTCCGGGAAAGCGCTGGTGAAGACGACGCCGGTGGCTTTGGCCTCGAACTCGATGGTGCCGTCCAGGTAGAGGTACCAGTAGAAGCCGTAATCGTAGTTGCCGATGGTGGTGAAGAAGGAGATCACCAGGCGGCGGTTGCGGCGGGTGTAGTTGATGCCCGTCCAGAGGTCCGAGTGCTTGGAGAGGATGCCCCAGTCTTCCTCGTGCATGCAGATGCCGTTGCGGATTTCGCGGGGGTTGCCGAAAGCGTCACTGATGACGGGGCTGAGGTAAGTGATGTCCCCCAGGCAGTCACAGCCCAGTTCCAGGGAGTTGGCGTACTGACCCACCAGGTATTCGCCGGTGTCGAAGTAGTTCTGCCAGGACCTGATGGGCGAAGGGTCGCCGTAGGGAACCACCATTTCTGCGATGGAGGCACGGTTGATGATGGGGCGCTTTGTGTCGCCGTCCTGGAAGGCGAGGTTGTGGAGGACAACTCCCTCCCTGACATCGAAGCCGACGTCCACGCTCCACTTTTCCCACTCAACATGGTTGCCGCCGGTGACGCTAAAGCTCGGGCCTTCGGGCTGGGTAATGCTGATGGGCTTTTGGGTTTCGCGCAGCGGACCTGTGAGATCAGGATCTGTGTAGTTTCCGTGCTCTGTCGGGATCGGCATGGCGCCGAGGTCGATCACCTGGGTGACTTCCTTGTTGACCACGTCCACGTAGCCCACCAGTCCGTCCACGGGGTGGGCCCAGGCGCTGTCTTCCGGGAAGTTTTGCACGAAAGCCAGGCCACGGAGGATACGGCGGCCCCGCTCCTCCTCATATTCAAAGTAGCCGGCAGACAGAGGGGCTACACGGACTTTGGCGACGTCCAAATTGCGCACAGCGAGTGCGGCAAGCCACCGTTCGTCGGTTGCGAGGAGCGTCTCCACTACCTCGAATTCTTCCTCGAGTACAGGAAGTTCGCCGGAAACCATGGTGTCCAGTTCCTTCGTGGTCAGGATCTCGCCGCGGGTCACGGAGACCAGGACGTCGCTGGGCGCTCCTCCGGAAATGTCGTGAAGGAAGATGCGGAAGCGGCGGTCCTGCTCCGGCTGGTTGCGGGACGGGTCCACCAACCCCAAATAGGCGATGCGCTTCTCAGCGCCAAGGTGGCCGGCGGCCTGCAGGATCCCCTGCACCTGGGAGATCTCGGCGCCTGTTGCCAGGGCGTACTGTGTTTCCTCAATGGCGACGGCGTCGGTTGCTGTCTCAGTTGCTGTGGGCGTCATGGCTGCCTCTTGTCCGGGACCTATGATGGGTCAGGATTTATTTTCTATAGGTGTAGAGAATAACCAAAACGTAAGATGGGTCACAAGACCTGTCCACCATTTATTTTTCGGGAGCCCCTCCAGTGCCAAAGATTGTTGACCACGATCAACGACGCCTCGAACTGGTGGACGCAACCTGGCGGATCATCGCGAAGCTGGGCATGGAAGGTGCCACCATGCGCGAGATTGCCGAGGAAGCCGGCTTCGCCAATGGCGCCCTCAAGCCGTACTTCCCTACCAAGGACCTCCTGCTGACCTCGGCGTTCGGCCACGTCTTCAACCGCACCAATCAGCGCATCGCCACCATGACCGAGGGGCTCTCAGGGGTGGCGGCACTCCGCGCGTTCTGCGCCGAAGTCCTGCCACTGGATGAGGAGCGCGTCAACGAAGCCCGCATCGTCATCCCGTTCTGGCAAAAGGCCCTCAACGACGCCGGCATGGCAACCCTCCACAGCGAGTCCATGAGCCAGTGGCACACCACCATCACCGCTCATTGCGCAGCAGCCCGGGCGGCCGGCGAGATCAAAGCCCCCATCGGGGACGCCGCCGTCGCCGACCACTTGCTGAACATGATGCTCGGTGCGCAGATTGTTTTGGCGTTGTCCCCGGCCGAACATTTCTCGCAGGATCTAGCGGGGCAGTTGGATAACTACCTCGCGCTGCTTGCCGCTAGCTAACTGGTGGCGCCCGACGCCACTACGCCAACGCCCAGGCCGGCGATGACACCGCTGCTGACGCGCTCGACGACGGTGCTTACCTTGGGGCGCTTAAGCCACCGCATCGCCTTGAACGCGACGACGGCGATCATCGACAGATACGCGAAGGCGATAACAGCCACCACCACGCCGAGGATGAGCGAGGTGCCCATGGTGTCCCCGCCGTGCGGGATGAACTGCGGCACCACGGCCAGGTAGAACAGTCCCACTTTGGGGTTGAGCAGCGTGGACAGTGCCCCTGCTCCCAGAGCGGAAAGCCTGCTGTATGGGAGGGGCGCGTTCTCCACCGCTCCGGTTCCGGCTGCGGTAGCGGCGTTTGCTGCTTTGGCCGCTTTCCGGGACTTGACGAATGAAGAAACGCCCAAGTACAGCAAGTACAGGCCTCCGGCGATCTTGACCCAACGGAACAATTCCGCGGACTGCTCCAGGATGGCGGCCAGACCTACGCCCACCAACGCAGCCCAGGCAATAGCGCCAACGGCAGACCCTGCAGCCGCAGCGATTCCAGCGCTGGGACGGTTCAAGGCAATACGCAGAACAAGGAACGTGTCCGGTCCAGGCGTCACGGACAAGACCAGGCAGAGGCCAGCGAAGGCTGCGAGGGAAGCAAGAGTCACAAGCTCGATTATCAGGCACTGGGCGCTCAACAGAAAGCGTTCGCTTCCCGTCAAGGGCCGTTCGTGCGTAGACAAGGCCTATCTGCGTGACGCCGACCACACTGGAAACATCGCCGCGCGCCTCACTGGCCGCCAAGAATTACTACCCGAGCGGAGTACCAATGGAGACTTACGACGCCCTGCTGGCCTCGATCACCCCGGCCACCGGCCAGATCAGCCGCACCATCCTTGACCCGGCCACGGGCGAGGCTGTCGGCGAGGCACCTGTTCACACGGTGGAAGACCTCGAAGCCGCCATCACCGCCGCTACCGCAGCACAGCCGGCATGGGCTGCCTTGGGCCACGACGCCCGGTCCGCTGCGCTCATGAAGGCCGCCGACGCCGTCGAACGTTCCGCCGAAGAACTCGCCCAGCTCCTCTCCCGCGAGCAAGGCAAGCCGTTGAACGGGCCGAACGCCCGCTTCGAAGTCGGCGCCTGCGCCGCCTGGCTCCGCGCCACCGCTGCCACGCCCCTTGATCCGGAAACCGTGGTGGACGACGGCGAAACGCGCGCCGAACTGCATTACCGGCCCATCGGCGTCGTCGGTGCCATCGGCCCGTGGAACTGGCCCATGATGATCACCGTTTGGCAGATCGCGCCGGCCCTGCGCATGGGCAACGCCGTGGTGGTCAAGCCCTCCGAATACACCCCGTTGTCCGTGCTGGCACTGGTCTCGATCATCAACCAGGAACTGCCGGAAGGCCTGCTCTCCGTAGTCTCCGGCGGGCGCGACGTCGGCGCCCGGCTTGCTGAGCACCCGGCCATCGGCAAGGTCATGTTCACCGGCTCCACTGCCACGGGCAAGGCGATCATTCGTTCCTCGGCCGATACCGTCAAGCGGCTCACCCTGGAGCTTGGCGGCAACGACGCCGGCATCGTCCTCCCCGATTCGGATCCCAAGGCAATTGCTGAGGGGTTGTTCTGGGGCGCGTTCATCAACACCGGCCAAACCTGCGCGGCCCTGAAGCGCCTCTACGTGCACGAGTCCCAGTACGAAGCCGTGTGCACCGAGCTCACCGCCGTAGCCGCCGCCATGCCCATGGGCAACGGCCTTGATGAGAACAACGTCCTCGGCCCGTTGCAGAACCGGCAGCAGTACGACATCGTGGCCCGGCTCGTGGAGGCCGCCAAGGAATCCGGCGCCCGAGTGCTCCTCGGCGGAAACCCGGACGCGGAGCAGCCCGGCAACTTCTACCCCACCACCTTGGTAGCCGACATCGACAACGACAACCCGCTGGTCGCCGAAGAACAGTTCGGACCGGCCCTGCCGATCATCAAATACAGCACCGTTGACGAGGCAGTCGCCAAGGCGAACGGGCTCGACGTCGGACTGGGCGCCTCCGTCTGGTCCTCAGACCTGAACGCCGCACGCGAAGTCGCTTCCCGCATCCAGGCAGGCACCGTGTGGATCAACAAGCACGGAGCCGTGGACCCCCGTGTCCCGTTCGGCGGAGCGAAGCAGTCCGGCTACGGCCTGGAGTTCGGAGCCGAAGGCCTCAAAGCACTCGGCGTCCCCCAGATCATCAACGGCTAACCCCCGCCGCCCTTTCCCAAGTAGGTAACAGATAACGTCGCAATGAGCCCTCATAGCGACGTTATCTGTTACCTACTCTTGCTTCCCAGTGTTTGGCCATGCTGCTATCGCAAGAATGATCACGCCGCATGCACCTATGACGACGCCGTCGAGCTCGTGCCCAAGCCTGGCGACAACGGCCGCTCCCAAGGCCAGGACTCCCGTCCCGGCCAGTAGCGGTCGCCGGGCGCTGGCACTCCATGCGATGAGCGCGACGCCGAAGAACGGGCTGTACTGAAATCCCAAGGCGACGTCGGCGAAGAAGGACACCACGGCCGCACAACAGAGAAGCCCGGAGGCGCTGGTCCGGTGAGCCAAACGCCGGCAGTAGAGGTAGACGATGAGAGCTGACAACAGGCTCAACCCGTGTGTCGCAACCTGCCACGGCCCTGATGCCAGGACGTTCTGTCCCGATGCTCTTGAAAGCAGGACTGCCCACAAGACCGTGAACAGGCCGATGATCGTGCCCGCGAATCTTGCTACCCGCTGCTCGTTGACATTGTTTGCCGTGTTTCTTTGGAACGCTGTCGCAGTCGTCATCGGCCGCCCCCAATCCTTGTTGCGAACCTAGGGTCGGTGGCACCCAGTTGTCCAGTCACAGGGTGGACGCGGTTGGGAGCCCGGGCGCTCAGCGTGTAACCATGAGCATCATGGCCCAGAAGATTGCGTACCAAGGTGAGCCCGGAGCCAATTCGGATCTCGCGTGTAAGGAAATGTTCCCCGAACTCGAGAGCGTGCCGTGCGCCAGTTTTGAGGACGCCTTTGAGCTGGTGTCCACCGGGGAAGTCGATCTTGCCATGATTCCCATTGAGAACTCCATCGCCGGGCGTGTGGCCGATATCCACGTCCTGCTCCCTCAGTCCAAGCTGCAGATCGTGGGCGAGTACTTCCTGCCGATCCGTTTCGACCTTCTGGGCATTCCGGGCAGCACCATTGAAGGCGCTACGGAGGTCCACAGCCACATCCACGCTCTGGGTCAGTGCCGCAGGATTATTCGCGAAGCCGGCCTCAAGCCCGTGATCGCCGGCGATACTGCCGGTTCAGCCCGTGAGGTCCGGGACTGGAACGATCCCCGCAAGCTGTCCCTGGCTCCGCCGCTCGCCGCTGGACTGTACGGTCTCGAAGTCCTGGCTTCCGGTGTGGAGGACGATCCCACCAACACCACCCGCTTTGTTGTTCTGGCCCGGGAACGGGAGCTCCCCACCAAGGAAGAGCTGCCCGGCCCTGCGATCACAAGTTTCGTCTTCCGGGTGCGCAACGTTCCTTCGGCCCTTTACAAAGCACTTGGTGGCTTTGCGACCAACGGCCTCAACATGACGCGGCTGGAAAGCTACATGGTGGGCGACGAGTTCGCGGCCACGATGTTCCTTTCCGACGTCGAAGGCCACCCCGAAGACGCCCGTCTCCGCCGGGCCTTGGAAGAACTGGAGTTCTTCACTACCGAGGTGCGCGTCCTGGGTGTCTACGCCGCTGATGGTTACCGCGAACGGAACACTGTCAGCGCTTGAGCACTCGGACTGGAACGTCGGCCAGCCACGTTCTACCCGCCTGAACGGCCGTGGGCCAGCCCGGTGGGGAAGCCAACAAATGCCGGCTCTGGAGATGCGCAGCAGCCGGCCTCCTTCTCCGCTGCTGTAGCTGGTGACGAAGCAGCCACGGCAGGAACGTCACAGCTGGTACCTGCATCGGAGGAACAGACTCCGGTCTCCGGAAGTTCAAGGTGAACGGTGTCGGCCGCAGCCTGGTCGCCTGCGAGTGCCGCGGCCACGGAACGGACTTGCTCATAGCCGGTGGCCAGCAGGAAGGTGGGCGCACGGCCGTACGACTTCATTCCGACGATATAGAAGTCCTTCTCCGGATGGGCAAGCGCCTTCGCGCCGTGCGGCGGGACTGTGCCGCAGGAGTGGAATTCGGGATCGATCAGCGGTCCCAATTCCGTCGGCGCTTCAACAGCAGGGTCCAGGTTGAGGCGTAGTTCGCGGAGCATCGCAAGGTCGGGACGGAACCCGGTACAAGGCACGACGACGTCTGTCACCAGGGTGCGTCCGTCACCGGCCGTCACGGTGAGGCCGGGATCGGAATCGGTCAGCGAGCTCGTGCCGAAACCGGCGTGCAGTTCGATCGTGCCAGCGTCCACCAGCCGACGAAGCCTGACCCCGAGCTGGCCGCGGGCCGGCAGTCCATCCGAGTCGCCCCCTCCGTAGACCTTCTCTGCGGAAGCGCCACGAATGGCCCAGAGAATCTTCGTGTCAGGGGCGTCCTTGGCCAATTCCGACAGTTTGATCAGCGTGTTGGCTGCCGAGTGCCCTGCACCCACCACCAGGACGCGACGACCAGCGAAGGCGGCCCGGTCCCGGCCGGTAACATCGGGCAGGGGCGAAGAGATGCGGTCTGCTGCACGCTCCTCACCGATGGCAGGCAAACCCGAGGTCCCCAACGGGTTCCGGGTGGACCACGTTCCGGAGGCATCGATGACGGCTGAGACCATGACATCGCGTACCTCGCCCGCAGCGTATTCAACCCGGACGATAAACGGCGTGGTGTCGCGGAGACGCACATGGGTTTTGTCGAGCCCGACGCGGGTAACGGCGATGACACGGGCGCCAGTTCGCAGGCGGGAAGCAATTGCCGGGAGTTCTGCCAGCGGGGCAAGGTAGTCGTCGATCAGCTCCCCGCCGTAAGGCAAAGCCGTCGGTCGAGGCGATTCCCAGCCAGTGCCCTCGAGGAGCCGGACAGCTGCCGCATCCATGGTGAACCTCCACGGCGAGAAGAGACGGATGTGCCGCCATTGTTCGATTGCTGCCCCTGCAGAGCTGCCGGCTTCGAAAATGATCGGCTCAAGGCCGCGTTCGAGCAAATGAGCTGCGGCTGCCAGCCCAACCGGGCCCGCACCGATGACTGCGACGGGGAGGTTCTTGTCCATGCGTACTCGTATCTCCGTTGGTGAAACTCAGAAGTGGGTGGGCTCTTCGACCAATGCCGTGGCAATGCTGTGGGCGTCGTCCAAGGCGGCGAGGTAGCGCTCAGCATCGAGGGCAGCTGAGCAACCAGTGCCGGCGGCGGTGATGGCTTGGCGATAACGATGATCCACCGCATCACCGCAGGCAAAGACGCCCGAAAGGTTGGTGCAGGTAGTGGGTGAGTCCACTTTGATGTAGCCCTCGGCGTCCAGGTCAACCTGTCCTTCCACCAGCTCTGTTCGCGGCAGGTGTCCGATCGCAACAAAGATACCGGTGGCCGCCTGCTCCCGCGTTTCACCCGTCCGGGTGTCCTTGAGCGTCACGCCGGTGACCTTGGCGTCTCCGTGGATGGCCGTGATGGCCGAGTTCCACGCGAACGTGATCTTGGGATTGTCCTTGGCACGCTGGGCCATGATGCGCGATGCCCGCAGCTCATCCTTGCGAACCACGACAGTCACGGACTTACCGAAACGCGTCAGGAAGGTAGCTTCCTCCATGGCGGAGTCGCCGCCACCCACCACAATAATGTCCTGCTCGCGGAAGAAGAAGCCGTCGCAGGTGGCACACCAGGAGACACCGTGCCCGCTGAGTTTCTTCTCTTCCGGAAGCCCCAGTTCCTTGTATGCAGACCCGGTGGCCAGGATGACGGCCGAGGCCTCGTGCGTCTCGCCGCCTCCAGTGACCACCCGCTTGAGGTGACCCTTGAGGTCAACCTCAGTGACGTCGTCGAACACTATCCGGGCTCCGAACTTTTCGGCCTGTTCCTGGAGTCCATCCATCAGCTCCGGCCCTTGGATACCAGCAGGGAACCCCGGAAAGTTCTCCACTTCCGTGGTGTTCATCAGGGCGCCACCAGCAGTGACGGAGCCGGCCAGCACCAAGGGATTGAGTCCGGCGCGGGCGGCGTAGATAGCGGCCGTGTAGCCGGCAGGGCCGGACCCGATGATGATCAGCTGTTCGGTGCTCATGGGACTCTCTCCTGGTGGTTGGATTACTTGGCTGTGGGGCTCAACGAGGCAATCAGGTTCTCGATGCGGGTCTTGATTTCGTCGCGAATGGGCCGGACAGCGTCCACTCCCTGTCCGGCGGGATCTTCAAGGACCCAGTCCTCGTAGCGCTTGCCGGGGAAGTAGGGGCATTCGTCGCCGCAACCCATGGTGATTACTACGTCCGATTCCTTGACGGCCTCTGTGGTGAGGACCTTGGGGATCTCGGCCGACATGTCGATGCCAAGCTCGGACATGGCTTCAACGGCAGCGGGATTGACCTTGTCGGCCGGCTGGGAGCCAGCAGACCGAACTTCGATGGCCCCCTGGGAGATAGCGGTGAGGAACGCTGCTGCCATCTGCGAGCGGCCAGCGTTGTGGACGCAGACGAAAAGGACGGAAGGCTTCTTTACGGCATCGGTGGTCATGAATTTCCTCGAAGGTCAGGCGGCGATATTGGTGGGGTGAAATAGCGCTTGCGCGCCCATAGGGCCACATACACAAGTGCAACAAGGACGGGTACTTCAATCAAGGGGCCGACGACACCGGCGAGTGCCTGACCTGACGTAACACCGAAGGTTCCAATCGCTACAGCGATGGCGAGCTCGAAGTTGTTGCCCGCAGCGGTAAAGGCCAAGGTCGTGGTCTTGGCGTACCCGAGATTCAGCAGGCGGCCAATCACCATTCCGGCACCGAAGACCACAACGAAGTAGACCAACAACGGCAAAGCGATGCGAAGGACGTCCATCGGCCGGGAAATGATGGTCCCGCCCTGGAGCGCAAACAGGAGCGTGATGGTGAAAAGGAGTCCGCAGAGCGCCCAGGGACCAATCTTTGGCAGAAAGCTCTCCTCGTACCAGCCCCGGCCCTTGGCCTTCTCACCGATGACGCGGGTGAGTAGGCCGGCGAGCAGCGGGATGCCCAGGAAGATCAGCACAGAAAGCGTTATGGCCCAGAAGGAGAAGTCGGCGGCCGTGGTGGGAAGTCCCAGGAGGGACGGCAGCCACTGGAGGTAGAACCACCCCAAAGCCCCGAACGCGACCACTTGGAAGACAGAGTTGATGAACACCAGGACAGCGGCAGATTCACGGTCCCCACAGGCGAGGTCGTTCCAGATCATGACCATGGCGATGCAGCGTGCCAAGCCGACAATGATCAGCCCGGTCCGGTACTCCGGCAGGTCAGGGATGAACACCCAGGCAAGCGCGAACATGAAAGCTGGAGCCAGTACCCAATTGATCACCAAGGACGTGACCAGCAGCTTTCGATCGGCCAGCACACGGAACGATTGGTCGTAGCGCACCTTGGCAAGAACCGGGTACATCATCACCAGCAGGCCTATGGCGATAGGCAAGGAGACTTCGCCAATCTTCACGGCCTCCAGTGCGGTATTCAGGCCGGGAATCAGGCTGCCCAGCAGCAGGCCCAGCGCCATGGCCGCGACGATCCACACTGGCAGGAACCGGTCCATGGCCGAGAGTTTCCCAGCGGCGTCATGACCGGCGGCACTCTGCTGAGCCGCGATGTACGTTGGGGTGCTCACTGAACTCCAGACTCATGTTGGTGGGTTGCCGAAAACCAAAGATTGATGAACTTCGATATGAGTATGTCCAACTATATCGATGATTGTCAATGTGTGTGCATAATGGATGCATGAACCCAGGGGAAACTCTTGAGCTGACACCAGTGGATGCAGAAGCGTGCTGCGAGCCGTCGGGACAACCATCAATCGACGACTACGAAGCACAGCTGAGGGCGTCCGTGTTCAAGGCCCTCGCAGATCCCAACCGCCTGCGCCTGCTGTCCATCGTCAGGGGTTCAGAAGGTGGCGAGGCGTGCGTTTGCGACCTCACCCAGCCCCTGAACCTCGGGCAGCCGACAGTATCGCACCACCTGAAAATCTTGGTCGACGCCGGCCTCCTCCACCGAGAAAAACGTGGCACATGGGCCTACTACTCGCTCGTCCCCGGCGCCATAGAACGCACCACCGGCTTGCTGGAGAGCCTGTGACCAACCAAGCGGTAACCGACCCACGTCCCAAGGACGGCAAAGGGGTCCGCATCCGACCCATGACAACGACGGACTGGCCACGCGTAAGGGAGATCTTCACTGCAGGCATCGAGTCTGGGCACGCCACCTTTGAAGCCGCTGCGCCAGAGTGGGAACAATTCGACGCAACGCGACTCAAGGATCACCGCCTCGTCGCTGAAAAGGAGGGTCAGGTTCTGGGCTGGACCGCCGTGTCCCCGGTGTCGTCGCGGGCCGCTTACACGGGTGTCGTGGAGCATTCCATCTACGTAGCAGGAGATGCCCGGGGTCTTGGCGTCGGAAAGAGCCTCCTCCGCGCCCTCATCGCCTCCACCGAGAATGCGGGTATTTGGACAATCCAAGCCAGCGTTTTCCCCGAGAATGCAGCCAGCCTCAGGCTCCACGACGATGAAGGGTTCTGCGTTGTGGGCCGGCGAAACCGAATCGCCCGCATGCCGCACGGTCCCCTCGCCGGGCAGTGGCGGGACACAGTCCTGATTGAGCGCAGATCTTCCGTGTTTTAAGCACCAGTGGACACCGTCGTCGGAACGGGCGACGCAACCCGGCGCCTGCATACCGGCCAGCGCGTGACCGTGGATGGAGGCGCCGGCTACGTCGACACGAGAGACCAACAGGACTGACTTAGCGCCCCACCGACGCCTCTTCCTCTTCACGAGGCCCCACCGCGTCCGACGAAGACTCACGCGCCAGCTTGTGCGGCCACCAGATCTTGCTGCCGATGTCGTACGCCAGGGCAGGTACCAGCAGCGACCGGACCAACACGGTATCCAGCAGCACACCGAACGCCACGATGAAGGCCAGCTGCACCAGGAACATGATGGGGATGACACCAAGCGCTGCGAACGTAGCAGCCAGGACCACACCGGCGGACGTGATGACCCCACCAGTTACCGCCAGCCCCCGCAGGATTCCCGGGCGGGTCCCATGCTTCAGGGACTCTTCGCGCACGCGGCTCATCAGGAAGATGTTGTAGTCCACGCCCAGCGCCACAAGGAACACGAAGCCAAACAATGGCACCGTGGCATCGGCGCCCGAGAATCCGAAGACCCCGTTGAACACCCACGCCGAGACACCCATGGCGGCACCGTAGGAAAGCACCACGGAGAGCACCAGCAACACCGGAGCCACCACGGAGCGCAGCAGAAGCATGAGGATGAACAGGATGACGATCAGCACAATCGGGATGATGACCACAAGGTCGCGCTGTGCAGTCGTGTTGGTGTCCAGCGCGGTCGCGGTCACTCCACCCACCAAAGCTTCGGGATCAACCTCGCGGACGGCCACCCGCAGCGACTTCACCGCTTCTTCCGCTTCAATGGAGTCCGCGGCCGAGTTCAGCGTCGCATTGATCAGTACCCTGCCCTCGCGCACGACCGGGTCAGATGGAGCGCCGGGAGCACCGGTGATGGGCACGTTTCCGTCGGCCAGCAGGTAGGCGTCGCCCACGCCGTCGGCGGTTTTGACCTTCTCCAGGACCTGCTGCGCGGAACCTTCCGAGGCGACCACGACGGCGGGGCTGCCGCTGCCGGCGTCGAAATGGCGCGCCAGTGCTTCCTGTCCGTCCACGGCGTCGGAGGCCGAAAGAATGACGTCCGTTTGCGGAACTCCGTTGGCTTTCAACTGCATCAGCCCGGTGGAGGCCGCAAGGAGCAGGAGCACCGAAGCCACCCACACAACGCGGGGCCGGCGGGAGACCAGACGACCCGTGGCGCGCCACAGACCCTTTTGCCCCTCAAGTCCGGTGACAATCTCAGGTTCGCGTTCGTCGTCGGGCAGCAATTTGGGACGGAAGGGCCAGAAGGCGGCCCGGCCAAGCAAGGCCATCAGCGCAGGCAGGAGCGTGAGCGCTGCGAACAAAGAGCAAAGGATGCCGGCAGCGGCCACCGGGCCCAGTGCCTTGTTGGAATTCAGATCGGAGAACAGCAGGCAGAGCAGCGCGATGATGACGGTGGCCCCGGAAGCGAGGATCGGCTCGAACGATGCCTTCCACGCCGTGATCACGGCGTGCGTGCGGTTGGTGGTGTGGGTCAGCGCTTCACGGAACCGCGCCACGTACAGCAGCGCGTAGTCGGTAGCCGCGCCAATCACCAGGATGGACAGAATGCCTTGGCTTTGGCCGTTCAGCTGGATCCAGCCTGCCTTGGCCATGCCGAACACCAGCAAAATGGCGGCACACAGGGCAAAGACCGACGTGAAGAGCACCGCCAGCGGCAGCACCACGGAGCGGTACACCAGAAGGAGGATTACGAACACTGCACCCAAGGCAACCAGGAGCAGGATGCCATCGATCCCGCCGAAAGCGTTGACGAGGTCGGCGGTCAGGCCCGCGGGTCCTGTGACAAAGGCCTTCATGCCATCGGGCGCTCCGGGCTGAACGACGTCGCGCAGTTCCTGGACTTTCTCGCGGAGTTCATCGGAGGAGGCCATGGGGACGATGAACTGGACGGCTTTGCCGTCTTCCGAAGGGATGGGCCCGACGACGGCGCTCCCCAGCTTGAGTGCCTCAATGTCGGCCTTCAGCTGGGCTGCTTCGCCCAGCTGGGCCGGGGTGAACGCGGCATCGCCCTCAACGATGACCACGGCGGGGATCTCTTCGGAGTCCCGGAACTTGGCCTGCCAGTCGCCCGCCTCCGTGGCTTCGGCGCCTGAGGGGAGGAATGAGGCTTGGTCGTTGGAGGAAACCTCTTCCAGCCGCCCAAAGGTAGGGCCGCCAATGCCGGCGATGCCCAGCCACGTAATGACCAGCACCACGGGGATCAGCCAGCGCAGCCAGAACGGTACTTTCCGCGAGTTCATGAGTCCTTCTTCTGTGGGGATGCTTGAGGCCTTTATTCCATCACAGATTATCTCTATGATGGAACTATTCCAAGGGTTGGCCCAACCGGATGCCAAAATCCTTCACTGCTGGGAGTAATATCCGGAAGGCAGTAATCACCAGACAAACGCTGGCAGGAGGGCGGATATGTCGGACACACCAGCCATGCGCCCCGAAAACGCAGCTCCCCAAGAACTGGTGCGGCTCCTTCAGGACTTCACCCTCGAAGCCAACCACTACGTTGACGCAGCCGGTGGCCGAAACGACATGCACCGTACGGACCTCAACGCACTCGCCGTCATCATGCGCCACTCCGCGGCGGGCAAGGTTGTCACGCCGGGTGTTCTCCGCGCTGAACTCCGGCTCAGCTCCCCCGCCACCACGGCATTGGTTGATCGCCTGCATGCCTCCGGGCACGTGGTGCGCGAACGACTCGGCACGGACCGCCGGCAAGTTCAACTGCAGATGACACCCAAGGCCTATCGGGACGGAAGCGCCATGTTCATGCCGCTTGCCATCCGCATGGGCACGGCCATGGCCGCCTACAGCTCCGAGGAATTGGAACTTGTCACCCGCTTCATGACGGACATGGTGGAAGCAACCCTCGCCGCGCGCGAGGAAGCATCCCAACCCGACGCAACGCATTCCACCTAATTCCACCTTCCAAGTTGTAGCGTTTCCCTATGAACGCGCAGCAGCCTGAAGATGTCTACACCCACGGACACCACGAGTCGGTTGTCCGGGCCCACGCCTCACGGACCGCCGAGAATTCGGCCGCGTTTGTGATCCCCCATCTCACCGCCGGGACTTCAGTGCTCGACGTCGGCTGCGGACCCGGCAGCATAACGTGCGATTTCGCGGGGATGGTTTCGCCCGGGCAGGTGATCGGTTTGGACCGTTCACCTGATATTGTCGCCCAGGCCACCGAGTTGGCTACTGAGCGGGGCGTGGACAACGTGACCTTCCAGACCGGCAACATTTACGATCTCGACTTCGAGGACGAGTCCTTCGACCTCGTCCATGCCCACCAAGTCCTCCAGCACCTCACCGACCCCGTAGCCGCCTTGCGCGAGATGCGCCGGGTGGCCAAACCCGGTGCGATCGTTGCCGTGCGCGACGCTGATTTCCACGGCATGAGCTGGTACCCGGAAGTTCCGGAGCTCGACGACTGGATGGAGTTGTACCAGAAGATCGCCCGCCGCAACGGAGCAGAACCCGACGCCGGCCGACGCCTGGTTTCGTGGGCCCAGCAGGCTGGATTCACCCAAGTGGCTCCCACCAGCAGCAACTGGCTCTACGCCACCGCCCAGCAGCGCGCCTGGCAGTCGCGGGTCTGGAGCGAAAGGGTGCTGCACTCCGCATTCGCTGAGCAGGCGTTGGAATACGGTTTCGCCAATGAAGCCGACCTCGCCCGGATCGCCGCGGGCTGGCACCGCTGGGGAGCCACCGATGACGGGTACTTCCTCATCCCCAACGGCGAGGTCATTGCACGGGCCTGAAGCTTTTGAAAAGAATTTCCCGAGCCATGTAGAAAAGCCCACCGCAGTTCCGACCCATGAGTGAAGGCAACCACAAAGGGTGCCCCTCGCAAGGAGTTTGAGATGAAATACATGATCATGATGTTCGGGTCGGCCGAGGGCATGATGGAAACCGCTGATCCGGAGTGGATCAAGGAAATGATCGGGTTCATGATCCAGATCGACAAGGACCTGACCGAGTCCGGCGAGCTCGTTTTCAACGCAGGGCTGGCCGACGGCAGCACCGCGAAGCTCGTCAAGCAGACCCCGGACGGCGTCATCACCACTGACGGCCCCTATGCCGAGTCCAAGGAATCGCTGGTGGGCTACTGGGTGGTTGATGTCGTTAGCGAGGAGCGCGCGGTGGAGATCTGTTCAGGCATCGTGAAGTACGCGCAGGTAGTCGAGCTTCGCGCTGTTCAGGAAGCGCCCCCGGAGGTCTAGCTGGACCTTCCACCGGAAGCACCAATAGAGGACCTGCTGCGCACCTTGGCGCCGCAGGTCCTCGGCGTGCTGGCGAGGACTCACGGCCAGTTCGATGCGTGCGAGGACGCCGTCCAGGAAGCACTCCTTGAAGCCTCCCTACGATGGCCAACGGCCTTGCCGGACAACCCGAGGGCGTGGTTGATGACTGTCGCAAACCGCCGGTTGGTGGACATGTGGCGCAGCGAAAGCGCCCGGCGCGTCCGGGAGGAACGCGCCTCAGCCATCGATTTCCCAGCAGGTCCAGTCCCGGAAGCAGACGACACCCTTACCCTCATGTTCCTGTGCTGCCATCCGGCACTGTCTGCACCATCGCAACTCGCCTTGACGCTTCGCGCAGTTGGAGGACTCACGACGGCGGAAATCGCCTCGGCTTTCCTGGTCCCCGAAGCGACCATGGGACAGCGCATCAGCCGCGCAAAACAGGGGATCCAGAAGGCGGGAGCCACCTTCACCCTGCCGCCTGCGTCCGAGCGCAACGCGAGGCTCGGCGTCGTTCTTCACGTCTTGTACCTGATCTTCAACGAAGGTTACGCGGCAAGCTCGGGTCCATCCCTGCAGCGCGAAGAGCTCACCACGGAAGCCATCCGGGTGACGCGCCTGCTGGTGGCCGTCGCACCGCATGAGCTTGAGGCCGTCGGCCTGCTGGCGCTGATGTTGCTGACCGATTCCCGGCGGGCGGCGCGTACTCTGCCGGACGGAACACCGGTGCCGTTGGCGGAGCAGGACCGAAGCCTGTGGAATCAGGAGCAGCTGAAGGAGGGCATCGCGCTGTTGTCCTCCGTGCTGGGGCGTGGGGCGGCCGGGCCGTATCAACTTCAGGCGGCCATCGCTGCCGTTCACGCAGAGGCCGCCGCAGACGAACAGACTGACTGGCCGCAGATTCTGGCCCTCTACACGGTCCTTGATGCCGTCGCACCCAGTCCCGTGGTCACCCTGAACCGGGCGGTAGCTGTGGCCATGGTGCATGGGCCCGTCACTGGGCTGGAACTATTAATCGGCCTGGATGAAGCGCTCGGCAGGACCCACCGCTTGGACGCCGTGAGAGGCCATCTACTGGAGATGGCCGGCTCCTACGCTGAGGCCCGCGCAGCGTATCTCTCGGCCGCCAAGAAGACGGCCAGCCTGCCGGAACGAAAGTACTTAATGGGAAAAGTTGCGCGGATGGACGAGCAATAACCCCATATAGTCGAATCCATGGAACAGCGCATACTTGGCAAGACCGGCCGGTCCGTCTCAACCGTCGGGCTGGGAACGTGGCAACTCGGAGCCGACTGGGGTTCCGTCACCGAAGAGGACGCCTTTGCCGTCCTGGAAGCCTCTGTACAAGGCGGCGTCAACTTCTTTGACACGGCAGACGTCTACGGTGATGGCCGAAGTGAGCAGTTCATTGGCCGCTTCCTGCGCGCCAACCCGGACCTGCACATCACGGTCGCCACCAAGATGGGCCGTCGGGTGGATCAAGTCCACGGGAATTACACGCTCGAGAACTTCCGGGCCTGGACCGACCGCTCTCGGCGCAACCTGCAGCAGGACACCCTGGACCTCGTTCAATTGCACTGCCCTCCCACGTCCGTGTACAGCAGCGACGAAGTCTACGACGCACTGGACACCTTGGTCAGCGAAGGCGCCATCCGCAACTACGGTGTCAGCGTCGAGCGCACGGATGAGGCGCTCGAAGCCATCAAGCGCGGGAACACCGCTTCCGTGCAGATCATCCTCAACGCCTTCCGCTTGAAACCACTCGACGAGGTGCTGCCCGCAGCCAAGGAAGCGGACGTTGGCATCATTGCCAGGGTGCCGCTGGCCTCCGGCCTGCTGTCCGGGAAGTACACGCCGGATACCCAATTCCCGGAAAACGATCACCGCAATTACAACCGCGACGGGTCCTCATTCGACGTCGGCGAGACCTTCTCCGGCGTCGATTTCGCCTCTGGCGTCAAGGCCGCACAGGAGTTCAGCGGTTTAGTGCCCGACGGCGTCAGCACCGCCCAAGCGGCCCTCGCCTGGGTCATCGCCCAGGACGGCGTCACAGCGGTCATTCCCGGTGCTCGCTCAGCTTCGCAGGCAGCTGCAAACGCCGAGGCGGACGGGCTGCAGTCTGTTGGAGCAGGTTTGGCTGACGGGGTGCGGGACATCTACGACCGCTACTTCCGCGAAGCGATCCACCCGCGCTGGTAGCTGACGGTCCGCCGTCGTGCGCTGGTTTTTACCAGCCGCTGCGCGTCGGCGTGTGGCCTTTGCGGGCCTCTTCGGGCATGGACATCTCTGCACGCAATCCGAGGAGCCGAATGGGACGGTCCGGCTCCATTTTTCCTGTGAGGTCCAAGGCCTGCGCGAGGACTTCTTCCCTGTCGAAAGTCTCGGGAATTTTCCTGGCGTAGGTCTTGGTGAAGAACGGCGCGTAGCGGACTTTCAGGGTCAGCCCGATCACCGGGCGTCCCTCCGCTGCGACGTCTTCCAGGACGCGGGCGGTCAGTTCCTTGATGGCGTCGCTGATCTGGGTGGGCTCGGTGAGGTCCTGCTGGAAGGTGGTCTCGCGGCCATGTGCCCTGGCGACCCACGGAGTGTCATCCACTTCGCTGGAACCCTCACCGCGTCCCAACTGCGCATACCAAGGGCCCATCTTGGGGCCAAACTCCGTGACGAGATCCAGGGGATTGCATGCGGCAAGCTCAGCCACCGTAGTGATCTGGTGCTTCGCCAGCCGTTGCGACACTTTGCTCCCGACGCCCCACAATTCCTTGGTGGGCTTTTCGCCCATGACGTCGAGCCAGTTCTCCTTGGTAAGCCTGAAAATTCCGGCGGGTTTGCCGAAATCCGTGGCATTCTTGGCGCGGACCAACGTGTCACCGATGCCCACACTGCAGTGCAGTTGGGTTTGCTCGAGGACGGCGGCCTGGATCTGCCGGGCATAGGCGTCCGGGTCCTCAGTTTCGATACCAACGAAAGCCTCGTCCCAGCCAAGCACTTGAACCGTGGCTCCCGGCTGTGCGCGCAGCGTGGTCATCACTACATCCGAGGCCGCCAAATACGCCTCCTGATCAACCGGCAGGATGATGGCGTCGGGCACTTTCCGGGCCGCAATCCTGAGCGGCATCCCCGAGCCGACGCCGAACGCCCTGGCTTCGTAGGATGCGGTGGACACCACAGCCCGCTCCGTGGGGTCGCCCCGGCCTCCGACGATGATCGGTTTGCCCGCGAGCTCGGGCCGCCGGAGTATCTCGACAGCGGCAATGAACTGGTCCAGATCGACGTGCAGCACCCACGGGATTCCGCTCACGACACCAGTTTGCCCCACGGCGTTGCTTGGGCTGTACCTTCCCCACCTACTTTGAGCTTCGGGAGCCCGGGAAACAACCTATTCCGGGTGCATTCGGGGCGGTCAGTCGCCAAAGAGGGTGGTGACGGCACGCGCCCCGGTTTCTCGCCCAACGGTCAATCGTCATTTCTCCGTCAGGAACATCATGCAGTCCAACATCGGCGGGCACACCTTGCCCTCAGTAAAGGTGATTGGTGGTTTCTGCCCTCAGGGACAAGCCGCTAAAAAGTCGGCACCCTGCTTTAGCGTCGCAATACGAACTCATCTCGTGCCCGGGGTACGAAGAAAGGACGGTATCAGCATGATTACGCTTCAGCTCACACAACCGGACAGTGAGGTTATGAGCTCGATTGCGGTAGCAATCTTCGTAACCTCGGCAGCCATTGGCTTAGCTGGCTTTGTATGGGCGTTTCTTCAGCAGACCGTTTTGCGCTCCGAAGCGTCCAGGAACGCTTGGAAGTTCTATCCGAGGCTACGCAACCGCTATGGGGCCAGGATTGCACCTTTCATGCCAAGAGCCATTCGGGATCAACGTGAAATTGTTCTCGACCTTAAGCTGAACACTTCTCTGGCGTTTGCCACCTGCGTATTCGGCCTTACAACAGCTATCTCGTCGTATCTGCTTCTTAGCTTGGCATGGCAATTTTCAAGACTTCGAAACTGGAATGGGTTCGAATCTGCCGTAGCCTTCTCAGTGGTTTTGGGGGTATTGGCAGCCGTTCTGACGTATTCAATACAGGTAACCGCATCTCGGCGTCGACGACTCCTTCGTGCGGCCATGGCTGTCGCCCTAGGGGCAAGGAATTATGGCCCGGCCTCCACCGGAGCCGACCAGCGATCCTTAGTTTCCTCCGGTCAGGCTTTTCTTTCGGCCGCAATCGCCCTAGGGATACCGCCGGAAAATCCGCGCATAGCTAAGGTCAAGCGCCATCTCTCGGACGAGGGACGTCAGCGTCACAGCAGGGTGAATAAGAACCTCGTCAATCAAGTCACGAAGGTAGTGTGCGAGGTGTACTCAGGTGACCACGCCATGACGATGCGGAGAGGATTCGGCGACGTCATACCTAGCAGATTTCAGAGATGGTTCACAGCCGTCTCTTCATCAGCAATTGTTGTCGCGGCCCTCAATTGGGTGCTGAGCCTGATAAAACCGATCCCTTAGATCCTGTGTTGTGGCTTCCTGACCTGCTTTGGATTCAGTGGGCATAGGAATCAACCTATTCCGGGTGCATTTTGCTGTCGCGAGGACCAGACAGGGTCAGGAAGCAACAGGTCCAAACCACCCACTGACCGGGCATAAGCTGAGGTGTGCAGTTTTCACTTTGGCTGGCCCTCGTTGGTGCCGGCACCCTGATCAGTTTCACCCCCGGCGCCGGCGCGATCTTCACCATGAGCAACTCGCTCAATTCCGGCTTCCGACGCTCCATCTGGGGCATTCTCGGACAGCAGGTGGCTCTGGTCATCCACATCGTCATCGTTGCCTTGGGTGTCGGCGTACTGGTTTCCAACTCGCCGGTCATCTTCAACGTCATTCGCTACGCGGGCGCGGCCTACTTGGTCTACCTGGGCATCCGGCAGTTCCTGCGCAAGCCGGACCTGGACGAGGAAAAGGTGGAAAGCGAGAAGAACGAGTCCGCCCTGTCCATGTTCCAGCGCGGCATTTGGGTGAACCTGCTGAACCCGAAGGCAATTGTCTTCTTCCTTGCCTTCATGCCGCAGTTCATCAGGCCAGACCAACCCCTGCTTCAGCAGTACGCTGTGCTGACGGCCACGGTCTTGTTCATTGACATCATGGTGATGTGGTTCTTCTTCGCCCTTGCCGCCAGGTCCTTCCAACGGTTCACCCACGATCAACGCGGCCAAACAATTTTGAACCGCATCTTTGGCTGCCTGTTCGTCCTTGTGGGCATCCTGCTCGCAGTCATTCACTAGCTCCCCCGAACACACGCGGCTGCTACCGTCGAAGCCATGGAACCGGACTGGATCGAACACCGACGAGCGGACGACCGTGAGCACGTGGGGTGGATGAAGCCCGTTGACGACGGATTCGTGGCCATTGACCTGCTGGGACGCCCGCGCACGGAAGTCGTGGATTGGTTGAGCGCGGAGGAAACTCTTGACGAGCTCGGGCTGCGCTACCTCGCCGACCCGCACGAGCTACTGCTCGACGACGGCGCGTGGCAGCGGGTCCGGATCGCGGAAGTAACGCCAACGGTGGTCAGGGTGAAAAAGGAAGATTGGGGCGATATGACCGCTCCGCAGATCTACTTCACCGTGCCCAACCCCGTCTCGGAGGACCAGCTTCGCCCGCTCTCCCGTTGATAACCACCCCGTGTGCAAGGCTTCACCTATGGAACCTTTGAATTCGGAACGTCGGGTCATCGAGGCAGCCGAAGCGCTCGCCAAGACCCTCGGCACCGATCTAAACCACACTGTTGCAGCAGCCGCTATGGACGCGAACGGTCACATCTACGAGGCCGTCAACGTCCATCACTTCACCGGTGGCCCCTGCGCTGAACTCGTCGCTTTAGGTATTGCTGCCACAGCAAAGGCAGGACCGTTAGTCACCATGGCAGCAGCTGGTTGCGGGGGACGCGGGCTGATTTCACCGTGTGGCAGGTGTCGCCAGGTGATGCTCGACTTGCACCCAGATATCCTAGTAGCCGTTCCCACGACGGACGGACCACAGATGCGACCCATCGCGAAGCTGCTTGCGGACGCGTATGCCTTTCCGGAAAGCAACGCTGAGCGGGTGGTCCGCTTCAACAAGCGCTACTACGACGCGATTGTTAGTGGCCGGAAGACCTCGACGGTTCGATGGGACGAACAAATATCAGTCGGTACGGCGCTCTTCTACTTCGAAGACGACGTAGAACACGCGCCGTTGCAGGGCCACGTTCTTGAAGTCCAACACCACCGGCTCTCTGAATTGACGATCGAGAAGCTCCGACTGGAGGCAGGCGCAAGCGTGGAGGACTACGTTGAGGGGCTTAAGCGCCACTACCCGTTCATGCCGCCTGAGGCATATGTCGATGTCGTCGACTTTCGAGTAGCTAAGACGTAGACCCCCGAACCACCAGCGAGCTCTCGAGCGTCACGTGGGGCTCGTCCAGCGGCAGGCCCTCCATGAGTCCCCGCAGCTGCTCCCCCGCTTTACGGCCCAAGGGCGTTGCCGGCAGGTGCACGCTGGTGAGGCTGGGGTTGCTGGTGGCTGAGTAGGGCAGGTCATCGAACCCTGCCACAGCCAGCTGCTCCGGGATCCGGACACCCTCCACACGCGCTTCCTGCAGAACGCCATAAGCGTGCGTGTCAGTACCGCAGACGACGGCGGTCACCCCCTCGCGCTGCCACTCCGGCCAGGCGTCGGCGAACGCGGCGGCGGCAGCACCGACGTCGATCGGGGTGCTGATGACATGTCCAGGGGCTACCGAAAGTCCACAAGCCGCAGCCTCCGCAAGGAAGGCTTCGCGCCGCAACTGGAACGTGGTTGTTCCCGTCACGCCATCCACGTAGGCGGCGCGGGTGTGCCCGGAAGACGCCAAATGCCGGGCAAGTTCCCGCGCACCCTGGGCGACATCAAGGTTCACGGACGGCGCGTAGGACTCAAGACCGGGCGCATCCAGCAGGACCAGCGGGCCGACCGCGGACAGATCTTCCAGGAACTCCGCGCTGGGCGCCCCCACCAGCAAACCGGCGGGGCGCAGCGCCAGGAGCTTGCGGACATCGTCAGCCTGCGGCGACTCACCGGCGTCGGTCACGGAAAGCAGCAGCTGGTACTGGGATCCAAGCGATTCCCGTACGCCTGCAATGACGTTGGCGAAGAAGGGGTTGGAAACATCCGGTGTCACCAGGATGACAATCGAACTGACGCCGCGGGCCAGGGAACTGCCGATGCTGTCCACCACGTAGCCGAGTTCGGAGATAGCCAAGCGGACCCGGGAGATGTTGTCCTCGGAGACGCGCCCCTGGGTTTTTCCGTTCGCCACCAGGGAGACGGTCGCCGTCGAAACGCCTGCACGGGCGGCCACCATCGCAGCCGTCACCCGAGGCGAACGGGGCGGGCGGCCGTGGCGCCGATCCAGGGATTCCATGCATCGATCGTAGCGTTCATAGACCGGCCTGACCTGCGACAAGGCATCAAGCGCTTGACGTTGCGAGCACAGCAGTGGATGCCAGAGCAACGTTAAGCGTTTGACGTAACCCACAAACCAGTGCCAGAATTCCCCTGAATGCTTAGCGCCCTGCCCGGGGCAAGTACCTGGCAGGCCCCAATGACGTGGAGAGAACCGTGGAACCCAACACCATGACACCAGCACGCAAGAAGATCATTCTTGACTGCGACCCTGGCCATGACGACGCCGTGGCGTTGCTGCTGGCGCACGGCAATCCGGACATCGAGCTCCTGGCCGTCACAACGGTGGTGGGCAATCAAACCCTGGAAAAGGTCACCCGGAACGCCCTCTCGGTAGCCACCATTGCCGGCATCACCGGCGTCCCCTTCGCAGCCGGCTGCGACCGCCCCCTGGTCCGCACCATCGAAACGGCCCCCAGCATCCACGGCGATTCCGGCATGGACGGCCCGGAGCAGCCCGAGTCCGCCATCGAGCTGGACCCGCGCCACGCCGTCGACCTCATCATTGAAACCGTCATGGCACACGAGCCGGGCACCGTCACTCTGGTCCCCACTGCTGGCCTCACCAACATTGCGATGGCTGCCCGCAAAGAGCCGCGCATCGTGGAGCGCGTGAAGGAAGTTGTCCTCATGGGCGGCGGCTACCACGTGGGCAACTGGAGCGCCGTGGCGGAGTTCAACATCATCATCGACCCCGAAGCCGCACACATCGTTTTCAACGAAAAGTGGCCCGTGGTCATGGTCGGTCTCGATCTCACGCACCAGGCGCTGGCCACGGACGAGGTGGTGGACCGCATAGCAAAAATCGGCACCAAGCCGGCCAAGTTCGTCATGGAGCTCATGGACTTCTTCCAGAAGACCTACAAGGACGCCCAGGGCTTCGATTTCCCGCCGGTCCACGACCCCTGCGCTGTGGCCTACGTGATCGACCCCACCGTCATGACCACCCGCAAGGTCCCTGTGGACATTGAACTCCAGGGCAAGCTCACACTCGGGATGACCGTTGCCGACTTCCGCGCTCCGGCCCCCGAGGACTGCCACACGTCGGTCGCCGTCGAGCTCGACCACAAGAAGTTCTGGGACCTGGTCACCGATGCGATTGAACGGATCGGCGAACCAACGCACGACGCCGGCGCTGCCGCCACCGCTGACGTAAACGCCACCGCAGAGGCCATCCTGGCAGGAGAGGCAAAGTAATGTCCTCCCCCGCAGCTGAATCCAAGTCCGCCCGCGGCAACGTCACAGCCCTCATGGTTGCCCTGTTGGCAGCCTGTGTGGCCTTCCAGCTCAACGCCTCCATGCTCAGCCCGGCCTTGGTCACCATGGGCAACGAACTCAACACGGACCAGGCCACCATCGGCCTGTCCCAGACCTGGTTCTTCACGGCAGCAGCGCTCTTCTCGCTGTTCCTCCCCCGCCTGAGCGACATCGTGGGCCGCAAGAAGATCCTCGTCGGCATGATGATCCTCATGGCTGTCGGTTCGGTCATCGCAGCGATGGCCCCGGACGTGACGTGGCTCTTCGTGGGCCGCATCATCCAGGGCGTTAGCGGCCCCACGGTTCCACTGTGCCTGATCATGCTCCGCTCCGCCGTCACCAACCCGCGCAAGTACGGCACACTCATGGGCCTCATCACGGCAGTCAACGGCGGCGTGGCCGGCGTCGACTCGTTCGTGGGCGGCTACTTCGCTGAGAACTTCGGCTTCCGCAGCATCTTCTGGCTCATGGTTGCACTGGCCTTGGTAGCCACCGTCCTGATCGCCGTCCTTGCCGGTGAAAGCAAGCCTGCCGCCGGCACCACCATGGACTGGCTGGGTGTGTTCTTCATCGTTGTCGCCGTTGGTGCACTGCTTACGGCTCTGAATGAGGGTGCCAAGCTGGCCACGGCTTTCGATGCCGGCACCCTAACGCTGGCGATCGTGCTCACGGTGATTGCCGTCGTCGCATTCTTCGCCTTCTGGACCGTGGAGAAGCGCGCCAAGCAGCCCATGGTGGAAACCGTGCACCTGCGCCAGCGCTCCACGTGGGCGCCGCTGCTGACCACCACCCTCACCATGACAGGCATCTTCGCAGTCATCAATGGCATCGTCCCCGCCTACGTCCAGGCTGCAGATCCGGGCTTCGGCGTGGGCCCTACGGAGATGTCGCTCATCATCCTGACCCCTTACGCCCTGCTGGGTTGGCTGTTCGGCCCGATCAGCGGCCGCCTGGCACCCGTCCTCGGCTACACCAAGGTCCTGCGCATCGGCCTGGTCGGCAGCCTCGTTGCCTTGGCGATCATCGCGTTCTTCGGCCTGAACAACCTGCCCATGATGATCGTGGGAACGGCCTTGCTGGGCATCATGTACGCCGGTACCGTCAACATCATGCTGAACGGACTGGGCGTAGTTCTCTCGCCGCAAGGTAACCCTGGCTTCCTGCCTGGCATGAACGCCGGCGCCTTCAACCTCGGCGCCGGGCTGAGCTTCCTGGTCCTTCCGGCCGTCCTGGTGGCCACAGCTTCGCTCAATGATGCCAAGGCCTCTTACCTGACCGTTGTAGTGGTGGGCCTCGCCATCACACTTGCCGCCTTCGCCGCGTCGCTCCTTATTCCCAAGCCCGTGGACGCAGAAGTGACCGAGAACCAGAAGGTGACCGCATGACCACGGCACCCAAGGCGGGAATCGTCGTCGTCGGCTCCCTCAACGCAGACCTCACCATCTACTGCGACCGCCTCCCCCAACCCGGTGAGACGGTTCACGGCAACGGTTTCGCAGTGAATCCCGGCGGCAAGAGCGCCAACCAGGCGGTGGCTGCCAGCAAGCTCGGTGGTCAGGTCAGCCTGATTGGCGCCGTGGGCGACGACCCCAACGGCACCATGCTCCTGGACTCGACGGCCAGCGCGGGTGTGGACGTGTCACGCGTCCTCCGCAGTGACGTGGCCACCGGCGTCGCCGTCATTTCCGTGGACGCGAGCGGCGAGAACAGCATCATCATCTCGGCCGGTGCCAATGGCACGCTCAGGCCTTCGGACGTCACGTCCGATGCCTTCCAGGATGCGGCGGTTGTGTGCCTCTGCCTGGAAGTGGGGATTGATACTGTGACGGCCGCAGCCCAAGCAGGGCACGACGCCGGCGCAACCGTTCTGCTCAACCTCTCGCCTTACGCGGAGGTACCGGAGGTTCTGGCGGACTTGAGCGACGTGCTGTTGGTTAATGCCCACGAGGCGTCGTTGTTCCTTGGCGCCGAAGCGGACATTCCGGACGCCGACGCAGAAACCGAAGCCTGGGAGCCGGTCCGGAGCCAGTTCGCGGACCGCGGTCTGCAACGGGTTCTGGTGACACTGGGTGCGCATGGCTCGGTGGTCTTGGATTCGATGGCACATGGCGTTGAAGACCAGATCACCCGTATTGCCCCGACACGTGTTTCCGCCGTTGACACCACGGGTGCCGGCGATGCCTTCACGGGCGCTGTCGCTGCGCGTCTGGCGGCTGGAGAATCCTTGGCCGATGCCGCCGCGTTTGCCTCAGTGGCCGCTGCTTTGGCTGCAACCAAGAAGGGCACGCAGGCCGCGTACCCGGAGATCGCCGACGTCGAGCAACTGCGGGACGCCTAGCCCCGCGGCGGCACCCAACTGGGTCGCAATTGAGCGCGTTTTGAGCCTTCAAAACGCACTCAATTGCGACCTACTTGGGTTAAGCGGCTTTGCGGGCTGCTCGTTGCGCTGAGCGCTCCACTGCCTTGCGGGACAGGGCGCCGTGGCCGGCCATCAACCGGGGCACCACGACGTAAACAGCGGCCGGAACCACGAGCGCCGTGAGCAGCAGCGCGCGAAGGACTGGGTGCAACGGCTCCATGATGGGGCCGAGGAGCAGCATGCCGATGGATACCAACGGGAAGATGGCGAGCCAGGTAATAAGCGCCCGCATGTGAACGGAGGGCCCCTGCGGGCGGGCGGCTGACGCTGTGGGTTCGACGGCGGCTTGGGAGGTTGTTTGGGTGGTCATGGCATTCTCCAACTAAACGGTTGCTTTTGGCTTGAGATCACAATATCCCCACCTGCCAAGATTTACAACCATCCAGTTGGAAACTGGTAATATGACTGCTATGGCGTGGGACACAGAGCGAACCAAGGGACTGCTGCTCAAGGCAGCGACGTCCGAGTTTTGCGCGCGCGGACTAGCAGGTGCCCGCATCGACCGCATCGCCACAGAGGCCGGGGTCAACAAAGAGCGGATCTACCAGTACTTCGGCAATAAGAATGCGCTTTTCGACGCCGTGATCGTCGCCGCGCTGAGTTCACTCATGGATGAAGTACCCATTGAAGGCCACGGGCCAGAGGCCATGGCAGACTACGCCGGCCGGCTCTTCGACCACCACCAGAAAGACGCCACGGCACCACGCCTCCTGTTCTGGGAAGGGCTGGAACGGGGCGCGGAGGTTGTGGGACTGCCGAAGCGGATGGCCAACTGCGCGTCGAAGGTCAACAGCACCATCGCCGCCCTCCCCGGAATCTCCAGGGAAGACGCCGGAGACCTGCTCATCACCATCGTGAGCCTCTGCGACGCCGCACCCGTACTGCCGGCACTCGACGGACTGATGGCCGGCAATGACCCCGGCCGCGCGCAAAGGCGACGCGCCGCCGTCGTACGCACCGTTTACCTGGCCGCTGCAGCGCTGGCTGCCGAAGCCTCCAACGCTGATTCGACCCTCATCACCTAGGCACTTTCCGCGCCCTCTGTGACAGCTTTGACAAGGAAAAGTGACTCAGTTGTGAAGTGGCCCCTAGCCAAGAAGGGGTGCCATCAATCATGCTTGCAGAATGTACTCAACGACGAGCCCATACCGCATCATCACGGTCTGCACTGGAAACATCTGCCGCTCGCCCATGGCAGCGCTCATGCTCACCGAAGCCTTCGACGCGGAAGGGCTCGGCCAGCTCGTAACGGTGGACTCTGCGGGCACCACAGGGTACGAGGTGGGGCATCCGATCGACCCCCGCGCCGCACGTGTCCTCACAGCCCAGCACATCGCTTCCGAGGACCACGCAGCCCGGAAATGGCGGCATGAATGGTTCGCTGAACGCGACCTGATCCTTGCGCTCGACGTAGACCATTTCGGCTGGCTCCAAGAAGGGGCGCCGGACCGCGCTTCACTCGAAAAAGTGCGAATGTTCCGCAGCTTCGACCCCCGCATGGAAGGGCGCAGCTCCCTGGACCTCGGCATCGAAGACCCCTGGTACGGCGGCCACACCGACTTCGACAACACCTGGACGCTCATCAAGGCCGCCAACCCGGGCATCGTGCAGTACGTCAAAGCAGCAATCGCCTCCGCGGAGGCCGCCGCTGACAACGACCACCAGCAGGTAACCTCTATGACATGACCCCTGCACCCGTGATCATCGCTGTTGACGGCAGGTCCGGCGCAGGAAAAACCACACTGGCCGTTGAACTGGCGGCACGGTTGCGGCAGCACCACAAGGTTTCACTGTTCCACTTGGAAGATATCTACCCCGGCTGGAACGGTCTCATGCCCGGCATTGAGCGTTACGTCGGCACGGTCCTGACACCGCTCAGCTCCGGCCAGGCAGCGGAATGGACCAGCTGGGACTGGGAACGGCATTACGACGGCGGACTGAACGTCACGCTGCCCGCCGAGATCGTGATTGTTGAGGGCGTTGGCGCTGCTGCGGACGCTGCCCGGCCCATGCTGGACGCCGTGGTGTGGGTGGAAGCGCCCGGTGACGATCGCCGTCGTCGTGCGTTGGCGCGGGACGGAAGCACCTACGAACCCTACTGGGACAGCTGGGCAGCCCAAGAGGATGAGTGGCTTTCCACCGATCAGGTCATCGGCGCCGCCGATGTGCGCGTGCAAAACCTTGCCGACGGCAATGCGCCGCAAGATGTCCTGCAAGCGCTCATGTACCTGCCTTCAGTTGCTTCGATTTTGTCACCCGAGCTCAGTGCACGGCGTGGTCTCCAACTACGCGCCGAGCGTCTGGACGCTGTCCCTGACGCTGAACAGCTCTTCGAATCCCTGTATGCCCGCTCCGGCAACGCCGTGTGGCTCGATTCCTCCAATGCCTCGGCCGTCGCCGGCAGGTCCCAGGCCGCCGCCCGCAGCCGCTTCAGCATCCTGGCAGACGACGGCGGCACGTATGGACAGTCGGTACGCCACCTGTCCGGGACCACCCACGTCACAGCGGGCACAGCCACTGTCACCGCTTCCGGGCCGTTCTTCCGGTGGCTCGATACCGTCTGGGGCCGCAGGGCAGTCCGCGCGCCCCGCGGGTACGACGGCCAATTCACGCTCGGCTGGCTCGGCTACCTCGGCTACGAACTCAAGCGCGAAACCGGCGGCAACGACGTCGCCTCCCACACCCCGGACGCGGCGCTGCTCTTCGCCGGACGGGCTGTGGTGCTGGACCACCGGGAACGGACCGTCTGGCTGCTCGCCCTGGAAGCGCCCGACGCCGACGAGTGGTTCCGCGCGGCCCGCACCGCCGTCGGGGCTGCGTCGGTTGGCTCGGCTCCCGCCTCTTCCGGCGGCGCCTCTTCCGGCGGCGTCGCTTCCGGCGGCGTCGCGTCAGGGGCCGTCCCGGAATTCGTGAGCCGGGACTCCGCGACGGACTACAAGCGCAAGATCGCGGACTCCCAGCACGAAATCAGCGAGGGAAACTCGTACGAGATCTGCCTGACCACCACCCTTGAAGCCCCCGCCGGGGAGCTGGATCCATGGCGCAGCTACCTGAACCTTCGACGCCGGAACCCGGCACCGTTCGCCAGTTACCTCCGTTTCGGCGAACTGGTGGTGGCGAGCACGTCGCCTGAACGCTTCCTCCGGATCCTGTCCGACGGCGGCATGCGTGCCGAGCCGATCAAGGGCACCCGGGGCCGCTCATCCGACGCCTCCGAGGATGCTGCTTTGCGGCACGACCTCGAGACGTCGCTGAAGGACCGCGCCGAGAACATCATGATCGTGGACCTGCTGCGCAACGACCTCAGCCACTTCGCCATCCCTGGTTCCGTGACGGTCAGCCGCTTGTGCGCGATCGAAAGCTACGCCACCGTCCACCAAATGGTCAGCACCATTGACGCCCACCTGCAGCCGGGCGCACCCCGTGCGGAAGCCCTGGCTGCGGCCTTCCCCGCCGGTTCCATGACGGGAGCGCCAAAGATCAGCACCATGGACATCCTGGACCAGCTCGAGTCCGGGCCCCGGGGCATCTATTCGGGCGCCATTGGCTACTTCTCACTGAATGCGGCCACGGACCTCGCCGTGGTGATCCGTACCTTGGTGGTCAACCCTGACGCCGACGGTGGTCGTACGCTCTCCCTCGGCGTGGGCGGGGCCATCACCGCGGACTCCGTAGCCGACGACGAGTACGAGGAAATCCGGACCAAAGCGTATGGCGTGCTGTCCACGCTGGGCGCCGAATTCCCGAACTGAGTTTTAGTACAGCTAACGCCCCTAAGAGCACCGCTACAGGGCATCAGCTGTACAAAAACTACTGGAGCGTCGCGGTCAATCTGGCCACATTATCCACATACTTGGCCAACGGGGGTCTATCCATCCAGTCGTCCAGCATAAGCTCACGGGACACCTCGCGATACGTGGACTCCACTGCCCGCATGAGGTCCACGGTTTCGGAGCCAAGGAGCATCACCGAGACCTCCATGTTCAGGGAGAAGGAGCGCATGTCCATGTTGCTGGAACCGAGAACGGCTACCTCGTCATCAATGGTGAAGTGCTTGGCGTGGAGGACGTACGGCGCCCGGTACAGGTAAATTCGGACACCGGCCCCCAGCAAGGCTTCGTAGTAGGAACGCTGGGCGTGGTGGACCAGGAACTGATCACCCTTCTCGGAGACGAAGAGTTCAACGTCAACACCTCGCTGCGCAGCCGTGGTGATGGCATAGAGCAGGGAATCGTCCGGGACAAAGTACGGGCTGCAGATGGAGATCCGGTGCTGCGCCGAGTAAATCAGCGTGTTGAACAGGCGCAGGTTGTTTTCGGTGGCGAAACCGGGGCCACTTGGCACTACCTGGGCGGTGACCTGGCCCGGCGCCGGCCGCGTGGGCAAGCGCAACTGGTCTTCCAGAGATTCGTCGGTTTCGCTGAGCCAGTCCGTAGCGAACACCACGTTGAGCGTGGCCACGATCGGGCCCTCCAACCGGGACATGAGCTCCACCCATTTGCGGCCCACCTTGTGGTGCTTGGGGTTGTTGTAGGAAGGCTCAATCAAGTTTTGCGAGCCGGTGAACGCAATCTCGCCGTCAATGACCATGATCTTGCGGTGGTTCCTGAGGTCGGGGCGCCGCCATTGACCGTGGATAGGCAGCAGGGGCAGCATCCGCTTCCATTGGATCTTGCCTGCTTTGAGGCGGCGGATCAGTCTGCGGTATCCCTTAACGCGCAACGTTCCGATGTGGTCGAAGAGCAGCCTGACCGTCACACCGCGTTCAGCCGCGTTCTCCAGTTCGGTGAGCAATTCGTCCGTCACGGAATCGCTGCTCATGATGTAGAACTCGGCGTTGACGTAGCTCTTGGCGCCCTTGACTGCCTCAGCCATGGCTTTGATGGATTCTTCGTAGCCGGGAATCAGCTCCACTTTGTTGCCGTCAACCATGGGCAACGATCCAAGCCGGTGGTTCAGCTCACCAGCCGACTTCACCCATTCCGGCCCAGAGTAGATGCTGACGGGATCAGCCAGATCGGAGGTCACCGCACGAACACGGCGATTGACCTCCTCCTGCTGCTCACGCCGGCGCCGCGACAGCTTGAAATTGCCGAAGAGCAAGAACAGAACGAACCCAACAGATGGGATGAGGAACACAGCCAAAAGCCAGGCCATGGCGGTAGTGGGACGCCGGTTGCCGGGGATGATGCCCAGCAACACAATGCGCATAATGACTTCCGCAATGGCCCATGCACCCAGCAACCAGGTCCACTCCTGGCCAAACGGAAAAGGAAAGAACACCCGACAAACCCCCACAGTTCATGAACATCAGTGACCACAGCCTATCCGGCAAAGTCCCGTCCAGCGGGTCCGCACTAAGCTGGGACCATGACTTCACCTGCCCCCACGGTCCTCGTTTTCCTGGACCCCGCCTTCGAAAACGGTCGTATCGCCGATTCCAGCCAGCCTCAACTCATGGCAACGGATCTGGGTGCCACCCGCGGCGACGGCGTGTTCGAATCACTCCTCGCTGTGCAAGGCCGCCCCCGCAAAGTCCAGGCTCACCTGAACCGATTGGGCAGTTCCGCAGCAGCCTTGGACCTGGCGCTTCCCGGGCAGGATGTCTGGCGCCGCGCCATCGAGACGGCCATCAACGAATTCCGCGACGCTCACCCCGCCCCCACGCCTGAAGAGGACGAGGTCGTGGTCAAGCTGATCGTGACCCGCGGCGTTGAAGGCGCCGCCAGCCCCACGTGCTGGGTACAAGCTTCGCCCTCGCCTGCGGGCAGCCGCCGTCAGCGCCAGACGGGTATCGACGTCGTGCTTTTGGACCGTGGCTTCGATACCGAAGCAGGCGAGCGCGCGCCGTGGCTGCTGCTGGGCGCGAAGACGCTTTCTTATGCCGTGAACATGGCGGCGCTTCGCTACGCCCACAAGCAGGGTGCCGACGACGCGATCTTCACCTCCACTGACGGCCGGGTCCTGGAAGGCCCGACGTCCACCGTGTTGCTTGCGCACCTTGAAACGGTCGACGACGGCGACGGTTCCGTCAGGACGGTTCGTCGCCTCATCACTCCCCAGCTTGATAGCGGCATCCTCCCGGGCACCTCGCAGGGCGCATTGTTCGCCGCAGCGAAGGCCGCTGGCTGGGAACTTGGTTATGGCCCCTTGGAGCCGCAGGACCTGTTCGATGCCGACGCCGTCTGGCTGATCTCCAGCATCCGGCTGATCGCCCCCGTGAACCACATCAACGGTAAAGAAGTGGGCACGCCCGAGGTGCGCAAACAGCTCACTGCTGAGCTGAACCACCTGTTCGCCGGGATCGAGTAAGTCTTTTTTTCTGCGGGTCCGCTTATGGAGCTCCGCATGGAACCTAACAGATAACAAGTAGAGTAATCGCTCGCGTGACCTATTGATTAGGAACTCTTAGCCTCAGCCGAGGGCCGTTTGCGCGTTCAATCGCGTTCCTTATCCTCCTTGAAATGGTCCTTCGTCATGTGATGAATCTTGTTCTCGTGTTAGTTGGATCACGTCCGGCTGGTACTACTTCAGACTTTGCTGGCTAACTTCCCGGAGGGAATATGGGACTCAGCTCCCCCACAGAAGCCGAAGCATCGGCAACCGAGGCACAGACCCACACTGATGCCTCACAGACAGGATTGCGCCGGTCCATGGAGGCCCGGCACCTGGTCATGATCGCCATGGGCGGCGTCATCGGATCAGGCCTGTTCGTCAGTTCGGGCTACACCATCGCCACGGCCGGCCCGCTGGGCGCGGTCCTGGCGTTCCTCATCGGCGCCGTGGTGGTCTACCTGGTGATGGCCTGCCTCGGGGAGCTCGCTGTTGCGTTCCCCGTCTCCGGCGCCTTTCACATTTACGCCGCCCGAACCATCGGCCCAGCCACGGGATTCGCCACTGCCTGGCTGTATTGGCTTTGTTGGGCCGTGGCCCTCGGCTCGGAATTTACAGCGGCCGGCCTCCTCATGCAGCGCTGGTTCCCGGGCGTCGACGTCTGGATCTGGTGCTTCGTCTTCGCTACCGTCCTGTTCACGCTGAACGCCATTTCATCGCGTGTCTTTGGCGAATCAGAGTTCTGGTTCGCGCTCATCAAGGTCGCCGCCGTCGTCGGCCTGATCATCCTTGGTGGCGCCGCATTGGCGGGCTTCCACCCCCTCGCCGCGGGCGAGTACCCCTCCTTTGGCGAGAACTTCACCACGCCGGAGGGTCTGTTCCCGAACGGTTTCACCGGCGTGTTCGTGACCTGCCTGGCAGTCTTCTATGCCTTCTCCGGCTCGGAACTGATCGGCGTGGCCGCGGGCGAAACGGCCAACCCGGGCGCCAACATACCCAAAGCCATGCGCACCACGGTCATCCGGCTCATGATCTTCTTCGTCGGCGCGATCACGGTCATCGCGGCCACCATTCCCTATGAAAAAGTCAGCGTGGACGAAAGCCCGTTCGTGACGGTCTTCTCCATGCTCGGCATCCCGTACGCGGCGGACATCATGAACTTTGTGATCATCACGGCGCTGCTCTCCGCAGGCAACTGCGGTCTCTTCTCCTGCGCACGCATGCTCTTCTCGTTGGCTGACGAAGGCCACGCACCGCAGGTCTTCAAGAAGCTCACTAAGCGCGGCATCCCCATGGTGGCGCTCTGCGTGAGCATGCTTGGTGGCCTGGCCTCCCTGATCAGCAGCGTTGTAGCACCGGCCACCGTTTACCTTGTGCTCGTCTCGGTAGCCGGCTTCGCCACCGTCGGTGTCTGGATGTCCATCGTGGCCTCGCATTTCATCTACCGCCGGACCTTCATCAAAAACGGCGGTGACCTCAGCACGCTGCCCTACAAGGCACCGCTGTTCCCGCTGGTCCCGATCCTGGCTTTCGCTCTGTGCGTGGTATCCCTGATCGGGATCGCCTTCGACCCCAACCAGGTAGCGGCGCTGCTGTTCGGCGTTCCGTTCGTGGGCGCCTGCTACGCCGTCTTCTACTTCAAGTACGGCCGACGGCGGTCACTCAAGAAGGCAGTGGACGCATAGGTCTTCCTGCTCCGTAGCTTCCTGACTTTGTTTGGGCGCAGATCAGCCCTTGGACAACCTTTGCGGGTTGACCAAGGGCTGATCCCATCTCAAAGAGGGTCAAGACGCCACACTCCCGGCCCGCCATCACCCACATTGGAACCCGGGCAGCCCTGACACTCCGGGCAAGGGGTGTGTCGGACGGGCCCTGCTACGCAAAGTTGGTGGTGGAGGCACGCCCATTATTTATCGGGCCTACTTCCTGGCTGGGCCTATTTCTTGGCTGGGCCTACTTCCTGGCCGCACCTACTTCCTGGCTGGGCCTACTTCTTGGCCGCGCGGACCGGGTGCTCGCTCAAGATGGACAGGCGGTTGAAGGCGTTGATTCCGATGGCGGCCATGCAGAGCACACTGATCTGCTGGTCGTTGTAGTGTTGCCGGGCCTGATCGAAGAGCTCGGGGCTAGGCCGCGAGGAGCTCATCCGGGTGATCTGCTCTGCAATTTCCATCGCGACCACTTCCGCGGGCTCGAAGAGCTGCACTTCCTTGTAAACAGCCACCAAGGACAAACGCTGTTCCGATTCGCCGTACTTCAGGGCCCGGCGATGGTGAAGGTCCAGGCAGAAGGCGCAACCGTTGATTTGCGAGCAGCGATAGTTGATGAGTTCAAGGGTCCGGCGCGAAATACCCAGCCGGTCTGCTTCGTCTACGAGCTGCTGGGAGTAATGGCTCAGAGTCGCATAAAGGTCCGGCTGCTGCTTGTCCAGATAGCCGGCCAGACGTGGTTTTGTTTCCTGTTCAGGCATGGTTGGAGCCTAACGCAAAGGCGCCGGGCACCTTTAGGTGAGAGAAGGTCCACCCCAAACCCGCGGGACGTGAGAGAAGGTCCACCCCAAACCCGCGGGACCTGAGAGAAGGTCCACCCCAAACCCGCGGGACATGAGAGAAGGTCCACCCCAAACCCGAGGGACGTGAGAGAGGGTTCTACTCGCGGGCGGCGGGGGTGTCGGCGGCGAGCCGGATGCCGTGCTCTGCCAGCCACACGGGGTTGAAGGCCTTGCTCATATAGTTCGTCCCGGCGTCGGGCGCTATGGCAACCACCACCGAGCCGTGAGGCGCGGCGCGTGCCACCCGGATGGCAGCGGCGACGGCGAGCCCCGAGGAGGGGCCGAGCGCGAGCCCTTCCTCGTCGAGGAGCCGGTGAACGGTGGTGTAAACCTCGTCGTTGGGGATGCGGAGGAAGCGGTCCACGATGGAACGGTCGAAGGCCTTGGGCCACTCGGGTTCCGGCCAGGAGTTGCCCACGCCGTCCACCAGGATCTCGCCGGGATGGCCGCCGCTGTAGGCAGAGCCAAAGGGGTCCGCGCCAACAACTTCCAGATGTCGGCCCGGGCGCAGGGCACCTACCTGTTCCTTCAAGAACCGCCCGTTCCCGCTGATGGTCCCGCCGGTTCCGATGCCCGCGACGAAGTGCGTGACCAGGCCGCCCGTCTGCTCCCAGATTTCGGGTCCGGTGGTTTCGTAGTGCGCCAGGGGGTTGGCGGGGTTGTCGAACTGCATGGGACGCCACGCACCGGGCGTCTCGGCCGTAATCCGCGCAGCCACAGCCCGGGCGTTCTCCGGCGACTCCGACGGCGCATTCCAGTCGGTCAGGATCACGCGGGCGCCGTAGTTGTGCAGCGCGGCGAGCTTCTCCTCGGAGATCGTGTCACCTGTCACCACCACTACGGGATGACCGGTCAGGTGGCCAATGAGCGCCAGTCCGATCCCGGTGTTGCCCGAGGTGCTCTCCACGATGGTGGCTCCCGGCTTCAGCTCCCCGGACCTCTCAGCCGCCCGAACCATGCTGAGTGCAGTGCGGTCTTTGATGGAGCCGCCGGGGTTTTCGGACTCAAGCTTGATGTGGATGGTGCTGCCCAGTCCACGGCCCAGCGACTCCAACTTCACCAGTGGCGTGTTGCCCACTTTGTCCAGGACCGAGGCGTCCAGCCCGGCCGGCAGTCGGGCCGATGCGTGGGCTCCATGCTGACGAATCGCCGTACTCACCACGATCCAACCCCTTCCTCTGATTCCGGGAAAACCTGATCCACGGCGCCGCGCAGTTCAGTCCGCGCCCGTTCCACAAGATCCGGCGCCGATGGCCTGTCGGCCAGCACGTCAGCGAGTCGACCCACGACGACGCCGGTCCCCTTCCCGAGCGGTTGCGCAGCTCCCGCTTCGAGCAGCAGATAGGACGCCGTCAGCGCCTCGATCGTCAACAGCTTTTCCAGCACCTCCGCCGACTTTTCGAGTTGCTGGAGGGCCAAGGGGGCCAATGTTGAGTGGTCCTCGACGTCGGCGGACAGGGTCGGTGCGCCAAGAGTGGCCGGGGCGGCCAGGAACTTGAGTTCGGCCAATAGCCCGGCCGCGGAGTACCACAGCAGCCCGGGCAGTTCCTCCTGGGCAAGCCCGGAAGCCGAGGCAGATTCCAGTCCGGCCTCGGTTCCCGACCCTGCAGACGATGCTTGGCTCGATGCTGCTTGCAAGTGCTTGGCCCGGATGGCCCGTTGCGGCGGATACAGCTTGGCGATGCGGCGCTCACTGGAAATCCCCACGTGCGCCAACGCCAGCCGCAGACCCTCGAATGCTAGAGCCAGTTGCATCGGCTGGAAGTTCCCGCCGGACACCATGAGCCCGGATTCGACATCCACCAGGGGATTGTCGCCGCGACCATTCAGTTCCACTTCCAAGGCAACACCAAGTTGCGTCACGAGGGATCGAAACGCCCCGTGAGTCTGCGGTGCGGCCCGGAAGGACAACGCATCCTGCACCGACACCTCGGAACGCACATCCTCCATCCAGCCACCGCTCAGCAGGTGTCGCACAGTTGCCGCCGAATCACCCTGGCCGTTCACCGCCTTGGCCGCTTGGATAGCCGGCGAAAACGGGCTGAGGTTCCCGCCGCCGTCGTACCTTGCGATGGTCTCCAGCGAAAGGGAGAGCGCGACGTCGGCCAGCCGGGCCAGATGGTGCAACCGCAGCAAGGCGAGGGTCCCGGCGCCGACGGAATACGCGTTGGCGCTCACCAAGGCGAGCGCCTCACCGGGGGCGAGGACGAGGGGTTGAAGGCCGGCATCGGCGAGCGCTTTGGCACCCGGGACCAAGGCGCCGTCGGCGTCGAAGGCTTTGCCCTCACCGATGGCGACGGCGGCGACGGCGGCCAGCTGGGTGAGGTCCGATGAGCCCACCGACCCTTCGCGCGGGATGGCGGGCAGGACGCCACGGTTGAGGAGCCCGGCATAGAAGTTTGCTGTTTCGGGCCGCACGCCGGAACCGCCGCGGCTGAAGCCGATCAGCCGGGCGAGGATCACGGCGCGGGCAGCGGGACGGTCCAGATACGATCCCACGCCGCTGTTGTGATACCTGACCACCTGGACCTGATAGGCCAGGAGCGACTTCTCCTCCACAGCGGTGTCCCGGCCGGAGCCGAGCAACGTATTGAGTCCATAAACCCGCTGTCCGGAGGCGGCGGTACGCTCCAGTACGTCACGGGAGCGACCGATCAAAGACAACGCATCTGGGTTGAGTTTCACGTGGAACGCCGGATCAGAGGCGGCCAGCGCCACGTCTGCAGCGCGCACCGGAGCCGTTCCCAGCACTAAAGTCCGCGGTTTGGAAGACGTCATCAGAAATCCAGGAGATTCTGCCGGAACCCACCGTTGCCGTAACTCGTCCTCAACAGGCCTCGCCGCCGTAGTTCAGGGGTGAGCTTGTCCAGGACACCGTGCACGGTTACCGGGTCCACGAAGCCGGAGAAGAGGAACCCGTCGCCGCCCACCTCGGAGCCGGTCGACTCAAGGTAATCTGCGATCTCGCCCACCGTGCCGATGATCGAATCCCCTGCCCCGCCGCTCCGGGCCTGCAGGATCTCGCGCAGCGTGGAACCGGGAGGGGCCGCCTTGGTGAAGTGTTCCAACGTCCCCTGGTTGCTGTTGGTACTCAGCTCCGGGAGGGGTGCGTCGAGGTCGAACTGCTTGAAGTCGATCACCGACAGGTAGGAGATGGAGTTCAGCTGGCTGTCGATGTCGCGCTGGGTGAGCTCACGACGCCGGGCCCGCAATTCCTCGGCCTCGGCAGCAGAACCAACCACGGTGGGCTTCAGGACAAAAAGTACCTTGACGTCGTCGGGGTTCCTGCCGGCTTTGGCGGCCTCCGCGCGAATCGAGTCACGGTAGGACTTCATGCCTTCAACACCACGGGCCAACGCAATGGCCACATCGGCATGACCACCCGCGAACGCCTTGCCCCGGGGAGACGCGCCAGCCTGGACCAGTACGGGTTCCTCCGGCAGCGGCGCCGTATTCAGTGGACCGCGGACCTTGAAAAAGTCGCCGTCGTGGTTGATCGGGTGGACCTTGGTGTGGTCGGCAAACACCCCAGCGGAGACGTCCTCAAGGACAGCGCCCGGTTCCCAGCTCCGCCAGAGCCGCCTGACGACGTCGACGAATTCCTCCGCTCTTTCATACCTAAGGTCGTGTTCAATCTGCTGGTCCAACCCGTAGTTCTGGGCGGCGAGGTCACTGCCGGACGTGACCACGTTCCAGCCCAGCTGGCCCGCAGAGAAGTGCTGCAACGTGGCGAGGAGGCGGGCGGCAGTGAAGGGCGGGTAGAACGAGGCACTGACGGTCGGGACGATTCCCAGGTGCTCGGTGGCGGAGAGCAGGTACGGGACCAGCGCCAGCGGATCGTGTTTCGGGGCAAAGGAGGCGTGAGCCAGGGACACCTCCGCAGATCCGCCATACGTGTCCGGCACGGTGAGGGAATCCTCGATGATGAAGAGGTCCAACCCGGATTGTTCGAACGCCCGGACAGCGTCCTGGTACAGGGCGGGTTTCTTCCAGTCGTAGCCCAGGCCGTAACCGGGCGTCCCCCACCCCTGGACACCGAATCCGTGGCCCACAAACCATCCAAAGTGCAGCATGGGCTTGAGTGTAGAACTGCTCTGTCCGTTCACCGCGACCTGATTTCATGCGAAGTTACAGGGGGACGTACTGGGTCAATTATGCTCCCGGGGCGTCATATTTGAACGCGGCTGGAGACGGCCCGGATTTTCCACATAAGGCGTATGTCGTGTTCCGCAAACAGCAGGCGTCGGGAATGATCGCTGTATGAGTGCAGCAACCACCCGCCCCTCCGCCAAGGACCGGCTGTCCAGCGTCTGGGCCCTCAAGGGTTACAAGCGGGAATGGCTGCGGCACGATCTGATTGCGGGCGCTGCACTGTTTGCTCTGCTGGTGCCCGCCGGGATGGCCTACGCGCAGGCGGCAGGGCTTCCCCCGGTCACCGGGCTCTACGCGACAGTGGTCCCGCTGCTGGTTTATGCGGTGGTGGGACCTTCCCGCATTCTGGTCCTGGGACCCGATTCTGCCCTTGCTCCCATGATTGCCGCGGCCATTGTGCCGCTGGCAGCGGGAAGCAGCGAAAAATCCGTGGCGCTGGCCGGCTTGCTGGCCGTGTTGATCGGGGCGCTCATGCTTGCGGGCTCGGCACTGAAACTGGGAGCCATCACGGGCTTGCTGTCCAAACCCATCCGGCTCGGGTACCTCAACGGAATCGCGCTGTTGGTGGCCCTTTCGCAACTCCCGGCGTTTCTGGGGATTGAGGCCGACGGCGACATCTGGCAAAAGCTCGCGAAGGTCACCACCGGGTTACTGGGCGGCGAGGTCAACATCACCGCGCTGCTGTTGGGAGTCGGGTCGCTGGCTCTCATCTGGATCCCCCGGCTCCTGAAATGGAAGGTACCCGGCGTTCTGCTGGCGGTGGTTGGCTCGTGCGTTGCGACGGCGGTCTTCGGGCTCAACGGCGACGTCAAAGTCACCGGGGTCCTGCCGCAGGGCCTGCCCATGCCCGCACTCGGGGGCATCGGCTGGGCCGACGCCCTGACGCTGCTCCCTGCCGCCGCAGGCATTGCACTCATGGCTTTCGCTGACACAGGGGTGTTGTCACAGACATTGGCAGCCAAGGAAGGGAAGAAGGTCTCCGGAAACAGGGAGATGGCTGCGCTTGGTGCAGCCAATGCTGCTACAGGCCTCCTGGGCGGGTTCCCCATCTCCGGCAGTACCTCCAGGACCCCGGTGGCCGTGGATGCCGGCGCGAAATCCCAGATGACAGGGGTGGTGGGCTCCGTGTTGGTGCTGGCGTTCATGCTGCTGGCACCGGGCGTGACCGAGTACCTGCCATCGGCAACCTTGGCCGCCGTCGTCATCGCCGCAGCCATTGCCCTCGCGGATCCAGCGGGCGTCCGGCGGCTCCTGCGCCTGAGCCGCAGCGAGTCCGTGGTGATGCTGGCCGCGTTCGTGGGAGTGCTGACGGTGGGTGTCCTCCAGGGAATCGTGGTGGCCATCGCCTTGGCGCTCCTGGATTTTGTCCGCAGGGCATGGGATCCGTACCGAACCGAACTCGGCGCCGAGGAAGGCGTCCCCGGGTATCACGACCTTGAACGGCACCCCGAAGGCGAGCGAATTCCCGGGCTCTTGATCCTCCGGTTCGATGCACCCCTGTTCTTCGGCAACGGACAGGTCCTGGCCAGCTTTGTCAGGGAGCAACTCGACGAGGCCCCGGACGAGTCCGCGGAGCCCATTACCCACGTCATCCTTGCTGCAGAACCCATCACGGGGATCGACACCACCGCCTTGGATGACCTGGTAACCCTGGACGAATGGCTGGCCAGAAAAGGAGTGGACCTGGTGTTTGCCGAGCTCAAAGGACCTGTGAAGGACAAGTTGATCCGCCTTGGTACGGCGGCCCGATTTACGCCGGACCACTTCTACCCCACTGTCGGCGCGGCAGTGCGGGCGCTTAAGGACCGGCAGTGAAGCAGCCGCCGATTACGCAACATGACGACGGTGCAGCCACCCGCAAGTGCAGCCCGACGCCCGTGGATGTTACGTTTTTCTTGAGTAATGAGTACCAGCGCAAAGCCCTGACTTGCTGGTCGGCAACCCTCTCTCCGGCGGGGTGCCTCAGGTGACTACTCGGCGTATCGACAACTCGAACTGCAAGCGTGACTGAGGAGCACCAGCAATGCCTGAACCCACTGAAGAAAAACTCTCTTACCGCCTGATTACAGGCCCGGATAATCGCGATTTCTGCGAGCGTATCCACAACTCCCTCGCCGAAGGCTATGTGCTCCATGGCAGCCCGGCAGCTACCTTCAACGGCACGGAAGTCATCGTGGCCCAGGCAATTGTGCTGCCTGCGGCGATTGCCAATGCTGACGCCGCCGTCGCCAACGCAGTGGACCAGCTCGAGAACTACGACGATGAAGAAGCATTCGAGGGCCACGCATGAGCTACGCAGGTGACCTGACCCCGCAGGATGCGTGGGCCAAGCTTGAAGAAGGCGCCATCCTGGTGGATGTGCGCACCGAGGGCGAGTGGGCCCACATCGGCATCCCGGACACCAAAGCCACTGAGAACGATCCCCTGTTCATCCAGTGGAACCTCGCCGGCGGTATCCCGAACTCCCGCTTCATAGAGGACCTGCAGCAGCAGGCACCCGAGGACGATGCCGTGGAGCTCGTCTTCATCTGCCGCTCCGGGCAGCGCTCCATCTCCGCCGCCATTGCCGCAACGCAGGCCGGCTTCACGGCCTACAACGTCCTTGAGGGCTTCGAAGGGGAACCGGACCGCTACGGTGAGCGCACCGTGAACGGCTGGAAGAACCGTGGCCTGCCGACGAATCTGGGGACCGAGTAAGTGACTTTCAATCCCGACGCCGCCGGCTGGAGCCCTGACACCCAGGCCGTTCGCGGTGGCCTTGACCGCACCAATTTCCAGGAAACATCCGAGCCCGTTTTCCTGAACTCCGGCTTTGTCTACGAATCGGCCGCTGCTGCCGAACGTGCCTTCACCGGCGAGGACGAACGCTTCGTTTACTCCCGCTACGGCAACCCCTCCGTCGCCACATTCCAGGAGCGGCTGAGGCTGCTCGAAGGCACTGAGGCGTGCTTTGCCACGGCGTCCGGCATGTCCGCGGTTTTCACTGCCCTGGGTGCCCTGCTGGCTGCAGGCGACCGTGTGGTTGCCGCCCGCTCGCTGTTCGGCTCCTGCTTCGTGATCCTCAACGAGATCCTGCCCCGCTGGGGCGTGGAGACTGTGTTCGTTGACGGCCCGGATCTGGATCAATGGCGTGAAGCCCTCTCGGAACCGACCACTGCCGTGTTCTTCGAGTCGCCGTCCAATCCCATGCAGGAAATCGTCGACATCGCCGCCGTCAGCGAACTGGCGCATGCCGCCGGGGCGACCGTCGTGGTAGACAATGTCTTCGCCACTCCCCTGCTGCAGCGTTGCGGTGAGCTGGGCGCGGACGTGATCGTGTACTCCGGCACCAAGCACATTGATGGCCAAGGTCGTGTCCTTGGCGGTGCGATCCTGGGCACCAAAGAGTTCATCGATGGTCCCGTCAAGCAGCTCATGCGCCACACCGGTCCCTCTCTTTCCGCGTTCAATGCCTGGGTGCTGACCAAGGGTTTGGAGACCATCGGACTGCGGGTAAACCACAGCTCGGCATCCGCTTTGAAGATCGCAGCGTGGCTCGAGCAGCAACCTGCCATCAGCTGGGTCAAGTACCCGCTGCTCAAGTCCCACCCGCAGTACGAGCTTGCCGCAAAGCAGATGAAGGCCGGCGGCACCGTGCTGACGTTCGAGCTGTCTCCTTCGACCGGGCGCTCAGCCAAAGAGGCTGCGTTCGCCCTGCTCGATGGCCTCCGCGTCATTGACATCTCCAACAACCTGGGCGATTCCAAGTCGCTCATCACCCACCCCGCCACCACCACCCACCGGGCCATGGGACCGGAGGGCCGGGCGGCGATCGGGCTTTCCGACGGAGTAGTCCGACTCTCTGTGGGACTGGAAGACGTGGACGACCTCGTCCTGGATCTGGAGAAGGCCCTCAAACAGGTCTAGCCTTGTTGCCATGAGCGGGAACCATCCCTATCGCCGTGCCGGAGCGGTCATCGTTGCCGGCACGGCGGTGTGGTTCGTGGGAATCTCGCCGGTCTCGCGCGTCTACATGACACCGGACGATGCCGAACGCCTGCGCATGCTGACCTCCGGACGGCGCGGTTGGATCGTGGGCCAGCACCTTACCGCCGTGGGAACCGTGGCCGTGCCGGTGGGATTCGCCGCGTTTGCCCGTGCCGTTCCGGGCAAGAACGCCGTTCCGGGCCAGAACGCCGTTCCGGGCCACAACGCACCACGTGGGAATGCGAAGAAGTGGGCTTTCGCTGCCGCCGCCGCATTGCTCGCCGGCGCCCCGCTCTTCGTCTCCAGCCTCGCCCGCCGGGCTGCTGACCTTGAGGGTTTTGCCTACCGCCAAGGATCCAGCGCGCCTTTCCTGGCCTATTCCGGGCTGCATGTTGTGGCGTTGGCCGCCTTGGGTGGGAGTCTTCTTTCCATGCCCACAAAACGCTGGATCGGCGTCACAGCTGCGGCCAGCGCACCTGTCTACGGCGCCATTCTGGTAGCGAAAAAGGACATCCCGCCGTTCTGCTTCTATCTTGTGGAAGGTCTCACGGGCGCCTACTTGATGGCCTGGGAAGAGCCGGAACCCAACAAGGCCTAAGGCCTCCTGACCCTGGACAACATGGGCGCGGGCTCCTTGTGCGCGTCGGCAGAGGTTCCGCGAACCGTCACCTTCGCTGCATGCCCGACGACGGCGGCCAGGGCTGCGTTGGTGGGCGGACTGCCCGGCTGGTTCTGGCTGCCTCGCTGCCTGTTGTTGTACCGCACCGCGGCTTCCCGTTGCTCGTGGGCGCCGTTCCCCCGCTCCAGCAGATCTGAGATCCCCGCTTTGACCAGCTCCAATTCGCCTTGGTCATCCAGCACTGGGCTCACGTAATCCACCAACGCCCAGACCACGCCCGCTGCCGGCTGGGGACGGAAATCACCGAAGTCCAGGAGATCTCCACGCAACCCCGCATTGCTGGCCTGCCAACTCGCCATCCGCAGGAGTGCCGTTGGCACCGCGGTGGGCTCAACGCCGTCGAGCATTTCCAAGGAAGCCGTCTCAACCAAAGCCCGCACCAGCACCGCAATCAACGCGGCGTCCTCGGCGCGGAGGCAGACGTCGGCCACACGGACCTCCACAGTGGGGTGGTTCCGGGAGATGCGGGCATCGAAGTAGATCATGCCCTCATCCAGGATCACGCCCGTTTCCAACAGCCGCTTCACGATGCGTCGGTAGGCAGTGAGTGATCCGAACACGGCCGACGGTCCAGAGGTGGGCCAGCGGTTCCATGCCTGCGTGCGATAGCTGTCGAAACCGGTAGGAAGGCCGCGCCAGTAGGGTGAGTTGGCGGTGAGTGCCGTGAGCACGGCGAGTTTGTCCCGGATGTGGTCCAGCACCACCACACCTTCCTCGGGGGACTCAACAGAGGTGTGCACATGGAATCCGCACGTCAGTTGTTCCGTGGCGATGATGCCGAAGCGGTCCAGCATCTCGGCATAACGGGGATCCGGGGTGGTGTGGGTGTTCGAATCCAGCGGGGAGGTGGCGATCGCGGCAACCCGTGCGCCGTGCTGGCCGGCCGCTTCATTGGCCATGGCCCGGCCGCGGCGGATCTGATGCAAAAGCTCACCGTAGCCGTGGCAGGGGCGGGTCTGGGTTTCGATCTGCTCCAGCTTGAGTTCGTGGCTGAGGCTCGTTGCGGATGCCGGCTGGTTGTGGCCCGCGAGCAGCGCATCCGCGAGGGCAAGAGGCTCTCCCGTCACAGGATGGACGATGAGCAGCTCTTCCTCAACCCCGAAAGTCCGCATGCTCCATTCTGCGTCAGGAGGCCGGTAGAGGACAGGGCCGAAGGCGAAGCGAAGGACCGCCCCCGTTTCCGCCATTCGCACCAGAGCGTGCTGGCGCGGATGGCGGAAACGGGCGCGCTAACGATCCGCTGCCGGCGTACGCGTGGAGCCTAGTCCTGGAAGTACTCGATCTTGGCGCCGATGGTGTTCAACCGCTCGGCCAGGTCCTCGTAGCCGCGCTCGATCACGTAGATGTTGCGGAGCTCGGACGTGCCCCGGGCAGCGAGCATCGCCAGAAGCAGGCAGGCGGCGGGTCGCAAGGCCGGCGGGCAGCCGATTTCCGCAGCACGCCACTTGGTGGGTCCGTTGACGTAGATCCGGTGCGGATCCAGCAGCTGCACCTGTGCGCCCAGCTTGTTGAGTTCCGTCAAGTAGATGGCACGGTTCTCGTAGACCCAGTCGTGAATCATGGTCTGGCCTTCAGCGTTGCCCGCGATCACAGCGAAGAACGGCAGGTTGTCGATGTTCAGGCCCGGGAACGGCATGGGGTGGATCTTGTCCTGCGGTGCGCGGAGCTCGGAGGGCTTGGTGGTAACGTCCACCAGACGGGTCCGGCCATTGCGTGCCATGTATTCGCCGGAGATTTCAAGGTTCTGGCCCATCTGTTCCAACGTGGCGAGCTCGATTTCCATGAACTCGATGGGGACCCGGCGGATGGTGACCTCGGAGTTGGTGACGATCCCTGCGGTGATCAGGCTCATGGCCTCGATGGGGTCCTCGGACGGGAAGTACTCGATCTCCACGTCAATGGCGGAACGGCCGGTGATCTTCAGCGTGGTGGTGCCGACGCCCTGGATCTCCACGCCCAGCCCCTGCAAGTAGAAGCACAGGTCCTGGACCATGTAATTGGGGCTGGCATTGCGGATCACGGTGGTGCCCTCGCGGTGCGCGGCGGCCATGATGGCATTCTCGGTGACGGTGTCGCCACGTTCGGTCAGGACGAAGGAACGGTGGTGGCCATCGGCCGGGGGCGCCGTCACGGAATAGAACCCGGACTTCGCTTCAACCTCAAGCCCGAACTGGCGCAATGCCTGCATGTGCGGCTCAACTGTGCGCGTTCCGAGGTCGCAGCCACCCGCGTACGGCAGCAGGTATTCGCTGGTCTCATCCAGGAGCGGACCGAGCAGCATGATGACGCTGCGGGTACGGCGGGCAGCGTCTACGTCCATCGAACCGAGGTCCAGCACATCGGGCCTGCGGATGCGGAGGTCGCTTCCGTTGAGCCAGGTACATTCGACGCCAATGGACGTCAGTACTTCAACAATCCTGTTGACTTCCTCGATGCGGGCCAGGCGGCGCAGCGTGGTGGTGCCGCGGTTGATGAGGCTGGCGCACAAAAGCGCCACGCCGGCGTTCTTGCTGCTGTTGACATCCACTTCGCCGGACAGGGTCCTGCCGCCCTCAACCCGGAGGTGGGTCATCTGCGGCTTGCCCACTTTGACGATTGATCGGCCGAATATTGCCTCAAGCCGTTCGATCATCCGGAGGCTGAGATTCTGTTTACCTTGCTCCATCCGGGCGATCGCGCTCTGGCTGGTTCCAAGCTCGGTTGCCAACTGCCCCTGCGTCCACCCTTTTTCGCCACGGGCGTTGCGGAGCAGAAGGCCTACGTGTTCAGCGGTAGGTTGCGTCATACCCAAGAAATATCACAGGTGAGTTAGGAGACTCGTACAAAACGCCGTTTGAGCGGCAAACGTCACACTATACCCGCACCGTGAGATATAGAGCCCCACGGCGGCTGGTCGCTGCGGGTGAACGCTTTCCCTCAGTAGCCACCGGGCAGAAGTACCCATTGCGGTCCGCGGAACAATACCAAACCATGAAGGGAAAGCTCAGGGGGAAACATGCCTTTCTACGGCGCCGACGTCGACCAACTCAAAGCACTCTCCAAGGCCTTGGCCAACGGTGCGTCATTGCTGACCAGCCGGGCCCGGGAGCTCGACTCGCTGATCGGCCAAGGCATGACCGGCCAGGGCGGCGGCTGGCAGGGCCAGGATGCCAAGCGTTTTGCCGCAGATTGGCAGGGCCGCCTGAGGCCGTTGCTGGAGAGAACCACTCGAGGCCTGGAAGAGGCGTCACAGTGCGTGCTCACCAATGCCGACCAGCAGTCCTCCGCATCCACGGAGGGTAGCGGCACCTCGGGCAGCTCCGGCACCTCCGCCAACCCCGGGAACGACTCCACCACCAAGACCGCAGCCAATCCGAACCCTGGCCAGCCAACACCGCAGGAAATCCTGGACAATTACCAGGTCAGCGACGCCGAAACCACCAATTGGCCCGGGGACTGGGACCCCCTGCGCTTCGTGGTTGACCAGAGGGAGGTCACCGAAAAGGAAGCGGAGCTCCTCAACGGCCTGGGTCCTTTCGAGATGAACGCCTTCAAAGGCATTCACGATGACGCCTTCAGCACTGCCGACGACCGCTTCCCCAGCGCCGACCGCAACGATGACCAGAACGATGCCTTCCGTCACGCATATTGGAACGCGCTCATGGTCAAGGAGTTCGGTGCGGACTGGGCGGAGGACTACGCCACGGCGCACGAGCAGCTCCCCGGCAACCCCGCGCCCCGTGAAGCCATGGATCTGTATAACAATGAGGTGGGCCGCAACGTGGCCATAGCCAACCCGGATGCCAGCGCTGAGGAGCTTGCGGACTTGATCGAGGAAGCCGTGAACAACGGCGACACTGTGGTGGTGGGACAGGACCTGCTGCCCCATCCGTCCAATGAGGTCCCCATGGACCAAACCGGCGACGCCAACAATGCCGAGCCCGCCCCCGGCGAGGATCCGGAGTTTAACGACGAGTCGAGGACCACCTCGTGAGGTTCCAACACCAACCACAGGCTCGACGACGCCTGCTGACTTCCGCAGGCCGCCCCATTCTTGCTGGCCGCGCCTCCCTGGCCGGCTTGCTCACTGTCATCCTGGCCTGCGCCCTGGCCGCCTGTTCACTAGGAGGATCTGTCATGCCCGAATCGAACGAGAAGCTCAACAGCCAGGTGCTCGAGTCCGCGAAGAACGGGACGGCCTTGAAACTGGCCGACGCCACGGACTTCGAGTGGGACCAGGCGGGTTTCGTGACAGAGGGAACGCCGGCCAAGGACATCGAAGCAGCCTTCGGCGAGCCTCTGACCAAGGAGAACCGCTACACGGCGTCGCCCGCGTTGTTCGTCTTCCTGAAGGACGGAAAGGTGGCCAAGGCAATCCGCATCGTCCCGGATGCCTTCTTCGGCGCTGACGCTCAGAAGAAGTACGGCCGGGACGTGGTCCTCACCCCGCCTGACGGGAAAAAGGGCTTCCTCAACTGGCGCGAGTAACGCCTGAAGACCGCAGAAACGCCGCGATTCCTAGACGCGCCAGTACCCCAAGGCATCGATCCGGTGTTTGTCTACGCCCAGCGTCTTCCGCAGGTGTTTCACGATTGCCCGGGTACTGGAGGCTTCGCAGGCGATCCAGAAGAAGTCGTTGTCCACGGACACACTCTCCGCAGTGAGCGCATCGCAGACTTCCTCAACCAAAGCGGCGCCGTCACGTTTGCGCGGAACCCAACTGACGACGTCGGACTCCAACGTCCGCACCTCCAACGAGGGGTCGGCGTCGTGCTGGTATTCAAGCCAGGCGGTCACGGGAGCCGCGCCCGCGGCAGTGAACTCCCGCTCGTCCAGCAACGAGTTGATGGCCGGGATGGAGGCGGGATCGCCCACTACCCAGATCCGGCGCGGAGCGGGCTGCGGGAAGGTGAAGGAACTGCCCTGAACGGTGGCGTCGATGGTGTCGCCGGCCTGGACAGAGCGGGCCCAGTCAGCGGCCACACCGTTGTGCATCGCGAAGTCCATGCTGAACGTGCCGTCCGCAGGAGAGGCATTGACCAGGGTGTACGCACGCTGGTGGGCCTTACCGGAATCATCGAACCACAGCCTGATCCACATGGTGGGATGCAGTCCGCTTCGCTCCAGCAGTCCACCGTCGCGCACGTGCACGCGGAGGAAGTCCGGGGTGATTTCTTCCTTCCCGGTGACTTCGAGCGTGAAATCCTTGGCGCCCATGACTTTGAGCACGACGCCTTCCCAATTGCGCTTCAAGCAACACTCCTTCACGAACGGCCACGATTTGTGAACGGGGCCAAAGCCATTTATCTTGAGCTTAAGTAAGCCTAACCTAAGCTCGAAAGCGGCCAGAGATTATGACGCCTGCCCCGACGCACCCTTCCGCCCCGGCAGGCGGCCCCGGAACCTACCGTGATCGGTGGGGAATCCCGCACCTGTGGGCGGATTCCACCGATGAGCTCGCCTTTCTCCAAGGCATGAACGCAGCCACGGACCGCTCCTGGCAGATCGAGCTGGAACGGTGGCGTTCCGAAGGCCGAACAGCGGAAGTCCTGGGTGCCGACGTCGTGGTGTGGGACCGGTTTGCACGCCAAGCCCGGCTGGATGACACGGCGCGCCGCTGCTTCGAGAACCTCGACGCAGACACTCAGCGTTGGTGCGGACAGTACGTGGCCGGCATCAACCAAGCGCTGGCAGACGGACTCCGCGGCGGCCCCGAATTCGACGAGTCCGCCTGCACGCCGGAGCCATGGAATCCGTGGACACCGCTGGGTGTCTTCCTGGTCCATCACATCCTCTTCTCCACGTTCCCCAACAAGCTGTTCAGGGCCCACGTCGCGCGGACCTTGGGCGACGACGCCGTGAGCCTGTTCAGCATCGAAGCTCCCGCCTGGTCAGGCAGCAACGCCTGGGCTGCGCACGGCTCGACGACGGCAACCGGCCTCCCGCTGATCGCCGGCGACCCCCACCGCCTCATGGAACTCCCCGGCGTGTACCAGCAGGTACGGCTCGCCTGCCCGGACTTCGACGCGATCGGTTTCGCGTTCCCCGGCGTCCCCGGCCTCCCGCACTTCGCCCACACCGGGCACACCGCTTGGGCCATCACCAACGCCATGGCCGATTACCAGGACCTCTTCGAGGAAGAACTGCGCCGGGTCACGGACGCCACCGGGGAACGCATCGAGGCGCGCGGACCGCACGGCTGGGAACCCGCCGTCGTGAGTGCCGAAACCATCATCGTCCGCGACGGTGAGCCGGTCACCGTTGAGGTCATCGAGACCGCGCGGGGTTCGGTGATCTCTGAAGCGCCCGACGGCGAGGCGCTGAGTTTGCGCTTCCCTGCCCGCGTTGAGGGGCGGCTTGGTTTTGAGGCCCTCCTGCCGCTGCTGCGGAGCCGGAGCGTCTCCGAGGTGGAAGCGGCGTTCGATGCCTGGGTTGAGCCCGTCAACAGCGTCGTGGCCGGGGACACCTCCGGAGCAGTGCGGCACTTTGTTGCCGGCCTCGTTCCGCAGCGCAATCCCGCCAACAGGAGGTTGCCCTCGCCGGCCTTCTCAGCCCGCCACGATTGGGAGGGCCAGTACGTGATCCTGCCCCGCACGGAGGTGGAGCAGTTTGCCGTGAGCGCGAACGACCGCGCAGCAGGAGGCGGCGACGCCGTGGCCATGGAGTTCGCCCCCGCGCATCGGGCGTTGCGCATCCGTGAGCTGCTCGAGTCGGCTCCGGGGCCGTTGTCCGCGGACGATATGCAGGCCATCCATACCGACACCCTCCTGGGTCCGTGGCCGTTGTTCCGGTCAGTGCTGTCCGGCCTTGAGGCTGATGACTTGTCCCGGGAAGCCGCGGGACTGCGTTCGATGCTGCTGGAGTGGGACGGCCGCATGGATGCCGGGAGCCATTACGCTGCAGTGTTTGCGGCGTGGCGGGGCTCATTGGTCCGGCGACTGGCGCACCATTCCGCGCTGGCGCCGTTGAACGAGCCAACAGGCTACTCGCCCTTGTTCGGGCCGTGGTTGTCAGTGGCATCCCGCATCGGCTTTGCGCTCGAGACCCTGTTGGTACGCGGCTCAGAACTCGGTATCAGCGTCGCTGCGGAAGCCGCCACAGCACTCGAGGGCGTTGCGCTGGAAGAGTCCGGGCTGCGCTCCTGGGGCGACAGGCACACGCTGTTGCCCGTTCATGTCCTCCCCGGCGCGCTCGCGACCGCCGCACCCACAGCCGGCCTCAGCGGTGATACGGGGTGTGTGCTCTGCACCGAAAGCCTCCCCGGCGTAGACGACCGAAGCTTCCGTGGACCCGTGGCCCGCTACGTCTGGGACTTGTCCGAGCGCCGCAACAGCCGCTGGATCGTCCCCTTTGGCGCCTCCGGTACGCCCGGCCACCAGCACTTTGCCGACCAACTCCCGCTCTGGACTGCCGGGGAACTCGCCCCGGTGGTCACTGACTGGCCTGAATTGGTCAAAGACATCACCTAACCAATCCCCGCTCCCGCATCAGCCCGCTTTAGCCCCACCGAAGGAAATCATGACCACCACCACCCAGGACTACTCCGTCCGCACCACCGTCTACTCCGAAGACCTCGAAGGATGGGGCGCGCTCCGGCTGGTCCCGCTGGTTCCCGCCGAGGACATCGACCTCATCTTCGAATGGGTCACCCAGCCCCGCGCCAAGTTCTGGGGAATGACTGAGAATTCCCGCGAAGAAGTCCAGGGGATCTATGAGTTCCTTGATTCTTTGGAGTCCCACCACGCGTTCTTGGCCATCCTTGATGGCGAACCGTTGGCCCTTTTCCAGACCTATGAGCCTCTGCACGACCCCGTGGGCGAGGCCTACCCCGCACGCGAAGCAGACATTGGCATGCACTTGCTGTTGGCCCCTGCCACGCGGCCCATCCCGCACTTTACGCCGAAGCTCGGTACGTCCCTGATCAAGTACATGTTCTCCTTGCCGGGCAAGGACCGGATTGTGGTGGAGCCGGATTCACGCAACGCCAAGGCCCTGCGTCGTCTGGAGGCCACCTGCTTTGAGCTGGGACCCATCATCCAGCTCGCCGAGAAGGAAGCCCAGCTGGGGTTCCTGACGCGGGCAGGCTTTGACGAGATCCAGGAACAGCAAGCTCCCTAGCGCCAGACGAAGCTCCACGTTCCCGCACCCACGGCCGCGAGCACCGCGCCCGCTGCGATGACCACGCCGCCCAGAAGCACCCAAGCGTCCAGCAACGAGTACGTTGATTCGCGGGCCCACGTCCGTTGACCGCCACCAAAGCCGCGCGCTTCCATGGTCACTGCCAGCCGGGATGCCCTGCGAACAGCCTGGACCAACAGCCCGAAGCTCTGGCCGAGAGTGGCCTTCAGCCGTTGCAGCGGGCTGCCTTGGGAACCGACGCCGCGGGCCCGGCGGGCCATGCCGATGGTCTGCCATTCCTCGGCCATGAGGCCCACCAGCCTCATGGCCGCCAGGGAGCCGAGGACGAAGCGGTGCGGCAGCTTGGCCTTCTGCGCCAGCGCATCGGCCAGGTCAGTCGGGTCCGTGCAGGTCATCAGCAGGATCGCCGGCAACGCGATCGCCAAACCGCGCAACATGAAACCCAGCCCCAGCTCAAGGGAACCTTCGCTGATGGACCAGAGTCCGACGTCGAGCAGTACAGCGCCGCTGTCCGCCGCCACGATCGCAGTGCTCCAGCCACCGATCGCGGCCGCGATGATCAGCGGCCAAGCGCGCTGCCACAGAAGCCTGAGCGTAAGCCCGGCGAGCGGAAACAACGCCAGCTCCGCAACCAGCGCCGCGGACGCCGATACCCAGTCGATGGACAGGGCCAGCACCAGGGAAATCAGGAAAACGGACACGAACTTTGCCAAGGGGTTGGCTCGGGTCAGCAGGGCATGATTCCCGCGGAGATTCAACGCATCCCTCATGCTGCACCCGCTTCCTGATGCGTGGCTTCACCATGCTGGACCGGACCGAGCCGAAGCTCCGTTCCGCCGAGCACTGCGCTGAATTCCTGGTCATGGGTCACGGAGACCACAGCCGTTCCGGCGTCCAACAACTCTGAAAGGAACGACGCCAGCTCGGCCCACGTATTGGCGTCCTGACCGAACGTGGGCTCGTCGAGCACCAGGACTTTGGGGTGCGCGGCCAGCACGGTGGCCACCGAAAGCCGCCGCTTCTCGCCGCCGGAAAGGGTGTAGGGGTTGGCATCCACCAAATGCGTAAGCCGCAGCCGCTCCAACAGTTCGTCGACGCGTTCTTCGCCGCGGCCCACATGCCTGGGCCCAAACATGAGCTCGTCCAGGACCTTGCCCGTGACGAACTGGTGCTCCGGTTCCTGGAACACCGTACCGATCCGTGAAATCAGCTGGTCTGCTTTCCACTTGAACGGGTCAATGCCGGCCCCTTCGGAAAGCTCGACGGCGGCACTCACCGTGCCGTCCACCGGCGCAAGAAGGCCGGCCAACGTGAGCGCAAACGTGGACTTTCCGGCGCCGTTGGCTCCAGTGATGGTCAATGCTTGGCCGGCCCGGACCTGCGCGGTGATTCCCGTTTGCACTGGGACCGGCGGGAAGGTCTTGAAGCCCTTGCGCCGCGGCTTCTCCCGGGAAACTGCGAGGTCCTGGGCTGCAAGGAGCAGTTGGGCGCTGTGGGGTTGGCTGCGCCGTTCGCGGGTGGCCGGAACGTACCCAGGCACCCAAACGCCGGCAGCCATCAACATGGTGCGGGCTTCGGACAGGACCTTGTCAGGCGGGCCGTCCAAGAGGACCCCGGCCTTTGCCCCTCCCGTTCCCGTTCCCGTTCCCGTTCCCGCCGCCAGGGAACCCGGCTGCAGGACCACGATCCGGTCCACCAGGTCTTTCCAGACGGACACGCGGTGCTCCACCACCACCAGCGTTGCGCCGGTCTTGTCGAGGCAGCGCTTCACCGCGTCACGCACCTCCAAAACGCCTGCCGGATCCAGGTTGGCGGTCGGTTCGTCCAACAGGATCAGGCCCGGCCGCATCGCCAGGATGCCCGCCAGTGCAAGGCGCTGCTTCTGCCCTCCGGAGAGTGCCGCCGTTGGGTGGTCCAACGCCACACCGCCGCCGGCAGCGGTACGCAACCCGACGTCGTCGAGCGCTTCATGGACGCGGGACCAGATCTCGTCCCGCGGCACAGCAAGGTTCTCGGCACCAAAGGCCACGTCGTCGCCAACCCGCGACAAGACCACCTGCGTTTCCGGGTCCTGCTGCATCAGCCCGGCGCGGCCCCGCTGCTCCCGGGGCGCCACGCCGTCGATCAGCAGCGAACCTGACTCGTCCGAGTCGTCTTCCTCATCGCCCAACACGCCGGCAAGGGCGTGCAGCAGCGTTGATTTGCCGGCACCGGAAGGTCCCAAAAGGAGAACCCGCTCGCCCGGTTCAATCCGGAGGTCCAACCCATGAATGGCCGGAGTGGACCGGCCGGCATGCCGCCAACCCCAGCCCTCGGCGGAGATGGCGGCAGGCCGTACCGGGCTGCTGTTGTTGCTGCCGCTCTGCGTGGCGGGCATCAGCTGAAGACGGGCTCCGACGCGGCCTTGCGCGATGCAAAGGAGCTCAGCACGCCGGTTTTCGCCAAGCCACGGGTGGCAATCCAGGACAGTGCGCCGGCGATGATGGCACCCGAGATGGTGGTGAAAGTGATGTACGCCAGCTTGTCCACGGCCTCATAGGCGATGTTCCAGCCCCACGGGAGGAAGGAGTCGTTCAGGCCGCAGAAGAGGCCCGCACCGGCACCCGCGAGGAGGGCCGTGGGCAGGTTGAACTTCTTGTACCGGAACGCGGCGAAGATGAGCTCTGCGCCCAAACCCTGCAGGACTCCGGAGATCAGGACGGTGGTGCCGTACTGGGAACCCATGATGAGCTCACCGGTGGCCGCGACGGCTTCACAGAACAACGCTGCGCCCGGCTTGCGGATAATGAGCATGCCCAGTACAGCGGGGATCATCCAGCCACCGGCAATCAGGCCGGTGAGCGGCGGATACGTCGCGTTCATGGGGATGGAAACCAGCGCGGCACCCTGGGACCAGGCCCAGAAGATCACGCCGCCTGCGATGGCGATAAGAGCCGCCACAACGATGTCTACAACACGCCAGTTGTAACTGGCCTTCTTCACGTTTACCGTGGTCATTTTTCTGCCTCCTGAGGTTACAGGAGGGGAAAGTGCTCCCCGGATTTCCAACCGGCCTGCGCCGCCCGGATCCGGACACTCTGAGAAGCTCGACTCCCTTGCGCCGGTACTAACCGGATCAGGTTCGAGGGTCTGCGGCTGTCCGCACTCTCAGCGCCCTCGCGTCTCCTGCATCTCTGCAAGGTCCGACGGCGGCGCTCCCCTGTCGTTATCAAATCTGCCCTGATGGGCTGGTTCAGTTTACACCTGCGCGTGTTGCGGGCGCTGGTCCGTGGCCGGCAGGTGGTCACAATCGGACGTTGAGAGGTCCGCTCTACACCCTTCGCGCCGGTCTTGGCATGCACACCAGGCCCCACAACAAAACCCCCTGCGTTGCGAGGCCCCCTCTACACCCTTCGCGCCGGTCTTGGCATGCACACCAGGCCCCACAACAAGACCCCCTGCGATGCGAGGCCCCCTCTACACCCTTCGCGCCGGTCTTGGCATGCACACCAGGCCCCACAACAAGACCCCCTGCGTTGCGAGGTCCGCTCTACACCCTTCGCGCCGGTCTTGGCATGCACACCAGGCCCCACAACACCCCCCTGCGATGCGGGGCCCGCTCTGCGCCCTTCGCGCCGGTCTTGGCATGCACACCAGGCCCCACAACAAAACCCCTTGCGTTGCGAGGTCCGCTCTACACCCTTCGCGCCGGTTTTGGCATGCACACCAGGCCCCACAACGAGACCTGAGAGAATGATCCAGCAGACTCGACCGCGGCAAAGGGGCACTTTTCATGAACAATCCACCCAGTCAGGATCACACTGTCGGCGAGGGCACCATATCCGAGCCACGGCTCGCTGCCAGTGTCATCCTGCTCCGTGATTCCCCGGGCGGGCTCGAGGCGTTCGTCCAGCACCGGGTCAGCACCATGGACTTCGCTGCCGGAATGGTGGTCTTCCCGGGCGGCCGGGTGGATGCTGCGGACGCGTCCGGCTGGGACTACCCAGCGGATCTGCTTCAACGCCACGCTGCCGCCTGGAGTTCGAGTTCCATCGGCACCGGCACCGACTCCGACTCGGGTGCCGGCACCAACTCAGCGCAGGCCGAAACCAAGGCAGGCACGGTCCTCACCGCCGCCATCCGCGAAGTCCAGGAGGAGTCGGGGCTCAGCATCAGCGCCGCGGACGTCCGACCTTGGGCCAACTGGATCACACCCACTGACATGCCGAAGCGCTTTGACACCTACTTCTACCTTGCAAAACCCTCCCCTGGAGCCGAGCCCCGGCATCAAACCACGGAGGCCTGGCAATCGTTGTGGATGCCGGTGGAAGGAATTCTGGAGGCGGAGGCGGCCGGGACGCTGAAGCTGATGCCGCCCACCTACTACCTGCTCAAGGAAATCGCCGAATTTGAGACCGTGGACGCTGTCTGGTCGGCGGAACACGCGGTCGTTCCAGTGTTGGCCCCGGTGGGGTCCTTGGCAGCGTTCCTGAAGGAGCGCGAAAGCCGACGCTGACACTTGAGTTCGCCCATGGACGGCTAGGCTGGAGGGATGAACCTCTTCTTCAAGCTGCTGGGTACCGGAGTGAGCCTCGGAGCGGGCTTCGTCGGCACCAAACTCGTCAACAAAGGGTGGGAAAAGGCCACTGGCAACAAACCACCCCTGGGCAACGACGACATGGAAACGAGCTTGCGTTCAGCACTGACTTTTGCGCTGATCTCAGCCTTCGTCAGCACCTTGATTCAGGTGTTGGCCAGCCGTGGCACACAGCGTGCCATTGCACGTTTCGCCAAGACCCACGACATCGTCTAGCCTCAACCACAGACAACAACGCGGGGTCGCTTTACCTCCACCTGATGGAATGAACACCAGTGGACGCACGGCGGCCCCGCGTTTGCTGTGACTGGGACTTTTAGCGGTCGTTCCGGGGTTCTTGCCCGGCAGCCGCCCGTTGAACAACGGCCTCGAGTTCGTCCTTGGTGAGCATTTCGCGGTGGCCGTGCTTGGTGCGGTAGGCGGAGCGACCCACCATGTGGGCGGACACAGGTGCTGTCAGCAACTGGAAAATCCACGCCACCAGCAGAACAGGCCATACCCACCACGTCCGCATTTGAAGGCCAATCGCAGCAAGCATGAGGAACAGTCCCAGCACTTGGGGCTTGGTGGCTGCGTGCATGCGGCTCATGAGGTCCGGGAATCGCAGCAAACCGATCGCAGCGCCGAGGGACATCAAAGCACCCACCACCAGGAACACTGCAGTGACAGCGTCGATCACGACATCCACGCCGTTGGCATCAGGACTCATTGTTCTGTTCCCTCCGTTCAGCAACGAACCGTGCAACGGTCACCGATCCGATGAATCCGATCACCGCGAGGGCTACCAGCAGCATCAGGTTGTTGAGGTGCCTGTTCATCGCCATGTCGATCGCCAGTGCAGCACCCAGGATGGCCAGCAAGACGTCTGATGCCAGCACGCGGTCCAGCAGGGAAGGGCCGATGGCGATGCGGACAATCGCGCCCGCGGCAGCCAGGCTGAGGATCACCGCTGTGACCACGAGGATCATTTCCTTCATCGAGCTGCCCCTTCCATTCCCGGTCGTACTTCGGCTTTGAGGGCTTCCACTTCTTCGGGCGTGCCCATGATCCGGATCAGCCGCGCTTCAATGGTCTGGACTTCCTCGCGAATCTTGTCGATGTCCGCTTCTTCGTAGATATTGAGCGCGTGCAGATACAGCGTGGACGTCGACCGGTCCACTTCCACCACCAGCGAGCCCGGAATCAGCGAGATGACGTGCCCCGTAGCGGTCACCATCAGGTCCGAGTGGCTGCGCAAGGGAACGGCGACGACGGCGCTGCGCACCTTGGGCCCCTTGACCACGGCCAGGAACAACACCAGGAAGCTCGCTGCCACCACTTTGGCGAGGAACATCAGGGCGAAGGGAATGGCGCGCAGGATATTGAACCTGCCGCTCAGTTCCACCGGTGGAAGGTAGAACAGCTTGGCTACCAGCACGGCGATCAGCGCGCCAAACAGCAGGTTTCCTGGACTGAAATCCCGCCACAGTGCGCCCCAGACAATGACCAACCAAATGAGCAGTGGCAGCTCGGTGCGGAACGAAATGGGCTTACGGCTCATTTGGCATCACCCGTCTGCATTTCCTCGGCCGGCCCCAGCGGTGGCACCTCGACCGAGTCGCCCAGAACCGAGTGGATATACGCCGAACGGTCCAACATGATCCCTGCGGAACCGTCCGCGACTTGGAAGAGCGGACCGGCGAAGACCGTCAGCGCGACACCGAAAACTACCAAACCCGCCGTCGAACCGACCATGGTCCGCGGCAAGACGCCGACGTTTCCGGGAGTCTGGAGCACGGGGTCCGGATACTCAGCGTCTTCGGGCTTGCGCCAGAATGCCCTGTTCCAAACGCGGGCGATTGCAAGCAGCGTCAGTAGGCTGGTGACCACGCCACCCACCACCAGCGTGATGGCCAAGGGTGTTCCCAGCTCCACGCCGGCCTGCAAGAGACCCAGCTTTCCCAGGAAGCCTGAGAACGGCGGGATGCCTGCGAGGTTCATGGCCGGAATGAAGAACAGCAGGGCCAGCAACGGGGAAAGCTTGGCCAAGCCACCCAACCGGTCAATGGATGAACTGCCGCCCCTGCGTTCTATGAGACCTGTGACCAGGAACAGGCTGGTCTGCACTGTAATGTGGTGCGCCACGTAGAACACCGCTGCGCCCAAACCTGCAACTGAACTCATGGCCAGGCCAAACACCATGTACCCGATGTGGCTCACCAGGGTGAAGGACAAGAGACGTTTAATGTCGCTTTGGGCCAACGCACCTAATATGCCCACCACCATGGTCAGTAACGCCACCACCATGAGTGGAACGTTCAGTGTGTCCCCAGGGAACAAGAGCGTCTCGGTGCGGACCATGGCGTAGACGCCAACTTTGGTCAGCAACCCGGCGAACACGGCCGTAACCGGCGCCGGTGCCGTGGGGTAGGAGTCCGGGAGCCAGAAGGACAGCGGGAACACGGCCGCCTTGATGCCGAAGGCCACCAAAAGCATGACGTGCAGGAGGTTTTGAGTGCCTTGGTCCAGTTCCGCCAACTTGATGGCCAGGTCCGCCATGGTGATGGTCCCCGTGGCCCCGTAGATCATGGCGATGGCGATGAGGAACAGCACGGAGGACACCACTGACACCACCACATACGTGACGCCTGCGCGGATGCGCGGGCCGGTGCCGCCCAAAGTCATGAGCACATAGCTCGCTGTCAGCAGAATCTCGAAGCCTACGTAGAGGTTGAAGAGATCGCCGGTGAGGAAGGCGTTGGACACGCCCGCCACCAGGATCAGGTACGTGGGGTGGAATATCGAGACGGGCGCTTCCTGGTCGCCGTCGGCCATGCCTTGGCCGGTGGCGTAAATCAACACGGCAAGGCTCACCACGGTGGAGACAACCAGCATGAGCGAGGAGAACTGGTCCACGACCAGGACCACGCCCCACGGCGGCAGCCATCCACCCAAGGTGACTGATGTTGTGCCGCCGTCCCATACGGAGAACAGCAGGAGGCACTCGAGCAGCAATGTTGCACTCAGAATGCCGATGCTCACCACACGCTGGGCGGTGTGGTGCCGGATCAACAGGAACGCGAGAGCGGCACCCAGAATCGGCAGGAGGACAGCTAGCGGCGACAGGTTTGCGAGATTCACGCGCTGCCTCCTTCCTGGTTTGGTGCCTTGCTCGGGGTCTCGGTTGCTTCGGGGTGAGTGTGGTCCGAGGTGTTGGCAGGGGTGACGGCGAATTCCGAGGTCTCCAACGGCACAATGGCGTCGTCCTCGGCGTCGAAGCTTGGCGTCTCAGCAACGCGACGGTCCTCGAGGTCATCCTGGATTTCGTCCTGTCGCGCCAGGACCCACGTGCGGTAGATAATGCCCAGCATGAAGGCCGTCACGGCGAAGGAAATCACGATCGATGTGAGGATCAGCGCTTGGGGCAGAGGGTCGCTATAGGCGTCCGGGCTGGTTTCCTTGGTGAACAAGGGCGCCAAACCGGCGTATCCGCCGGTGGAAAGGATCAGGATGTTGGTGGCATTGGCCAGCAACATCAAGCCCAACAGCACGCGTGTCAGGCTCCGCTCCAGGATCAAATAGATGCCGCAGGCGTACAAAACGCCCATGACGATCAGCAGGGTCAGGTTGATGCTCATGCGGTACCTTTCCCGGATGCGGCGGATTCAGCAGCTTCTCCTGCAAGGTCGGCGGCGTCTTCCTCTGCAAGGGGCGCGCCCTGGCCCTCAAAGTGTTCGTCGATTTCGGCACCGAGGCTGCGGAGAACGTCGAGCGCCAAGCCCACCACCACGATGTACACGCCGATGTCGAAAATGGTGGAGGTGACAAACTTGATGTCTCCGAAGACCGGCAGCCAGAACTCGATGATCGCGCTCTGGAACACCTGTCCGCCGAGGAAGAGCGGCACCAGACCAGAGGCTGCCGCCGTCGCAAGTCCTGTCCCCAAGAGAGTTCCGGCGCTGACTGTCGCAGCCTCGCTCAACTCGAACCGGCCGCCTGCCAAGTACCGGATGGTCAGGGCAAGGCCCGCGGTGAGGCCACCGGCGAAACCGCCGCCGGGCAGGTTATGACCGGCAAGGAGAAGGTAGATGGAGAAGACAATCATCGAGTGGAAAATCAGTCTGGTCACCACCTCGAAGATGATCGAGCGGCGTTCAGGAGCCAAGGTGCGGCCCGCCACCAGCCATGCGTCGCGGCTGACGTCAGTGAACTTTTTAGCCACGGCCAGCGTGGCACCGTCCCGGGAGTCACGGTCGACGCCGGTGCGGCGCCCAACGCTGCCTTCCGGCACTGCCTCCGAGGTCTTGATCCGATCACCACGGCTGCGCACGAAAATCAGGCTGGCGACACCCGTGGCGGCAATTGCCAGCACCGAAATTTCGCCGAACGTATCCCAGGCGCGGATGTCCACCAAGGTCACATTGACGACGTTCAGGCCGCCACCGCCCTCGTATGCCAGACGGGGGAAGTCCAAGGAAATGGGTGTGGCGACGCGGGCTCCCATGGCATAGATCGCCACGAAGATCATGGTGATGCCGAACGCTGCACCGATGATCACGCGGATCACCCGAAGCCTGCCACCGGTCCTGTCCCGGAGCTCAGCAGGCAGGCTGCGCATGGCGAGCACGAACGCCACCAGGACGATGGTTTCCACCAGCATCTGTGTCAGCGCCAGGTCCGGAGCACCCTGCAAAGCAAACATGAGGGCGATGCCGTAGCCCGTCACGGACACCATGAGGACCGCAAGGAAGCGCTTGTTGGCCCGGACAGCTGCCAGGGCACCCACCACGATTCCCGCTCCGGCAACCATTTGCAGCGGAGAGTTGGGGTCGATGAAGTAGATGCCTTCCGGCAGGGGCTTGTTGGCCGCAATCAGGGCGGCGAGCGGTACTGCGAAGGCTACGGTGAGGATGACCGTCAAGTAGAAGTAGAGCGAGCCACGCTGCGTACGGCCCGTGACCCAGACAGCGATATCGTCCAGCGCACCGATGGTGTGCTGGTAGGCGCGGTCGCCGTCAACCCAGTCCGGCACCAGGCTTTGTGCCCGGGACACGATGTTGCGTCCGTAGAACATCGCAGCGCCCGCCGCGAAGGTTATCGCCGTCAGCCCCAGTGCGGGGGTGAGGCCGTGCCACAAAGCCAAGTGCCCGGCGTCGACCGCGTCCGGCCTATCGGCGAACAGCGCCGCGTAAGGCTGGATCCACGTGTCGACGGGGGCCGGCCACACGCCGTAGGCAATGGTGAGCAGGCTCAGGATGGCCGGCGCGGCCAGGAAGGCGGGCTTGATGGGTTTGAACGGGGTGGGTTCAACGCCGGGCTTGGTGGCAAACGCGCCCCACATAAACCGGGCGCTGTAGGCGAACGTCAAGATGGACCCGATCACCAGGCCCACCAAAATCCAGATTCCCCAGACAGGTGCATTATTGCCCGTGCCGTAGTGAACAAAGGCTTCGAAGACTGATTCCTTGGCGACAAAGCCAGCCAATGGAGGCACCCCGGCCATGGACGCTGCGGCGATCGCTGCAACTACTCCAAGGGCGCGAGATGAGCGGAAAACGCCGGAGAGCTTACGAATATCGCGCGTTCCGGACTGGTGGTCAATGATGCCCACTACAAGGAACAGCGCTGCCTTGAACAAGCCGTGGGCAAGGAGCAGCCCGAGCCCGGCAAGCGCGGCATCCGGGCGTCCGAGCCCCACCACCATGGTGAGGAAGCCGAGCTGGCTGACGGTTCCGTAGGCCAGGATGAGCTTGATATCAGTCTGGCGAAGGGCCCGGTACCCACCCACAAGCATGGTGGCCAGCCCGAGTCCCAGGACCACCGGCAGCCAGAATTCCGACTCGGAAAAGCCCGGTGCCAAGCGCGCCACGATGTAGATGCCGGCCTTCACCATCGCCGCCGCGTGCAGGTACGCACTGACCGGGGTGGGGGCCGCCATGGCGCCCGGCAGCCAGAAGTGGAACGGAACCAGCGCCGATTTTGTCACCGCACCGGCAAGGATAAGTACGACGGCGGCCGTCACCGCACCCTGCATGGGTCCGGTCATGAGGGTCGAGGCTTGGTCCAAAATAGCCGAAATGCGGTAGGTTCCAGCTGCCTCGCCCATGATGATGAGGCCAACGAGCATCGCGAGGCCACCAGCGGTGGTGACCATCAGCGCCTGCAGCGCCGAGCGGCGCGCTGCCAAACGGGTACGCGCGTAGCCGATCAGCAGGTAGGACAGGATGGTGGTGAGCTCCCAGAAGATGAACAACATCATGAGGTCATCGGAGGTCACCAAGCCGAACATGGCTCCTGCGAAGGCCAGCAGCTGGGCGCCGAAGCCGCCGAGGTCCGCGTCCTTGTTCTTGAAATACCGGGCGCAATAGACCAGCACCAGGGAACCGACTCCGAGGATCAGGAGGGACATGACCCACGCCAACGGATCCATTCGGAAGGCCAGCTCCAGCTGCAGGCTGGGTATCCACGGAAGGAATTCTTCTATGCCGCCACCGGAATATACAGGGCCGTACTGGAAAAGCAGCCAAACGAAGGCCGCCGCGGGTACCGCTGCCAGTACGTAGAAGGCGTTCCTGCCGAGCTTGCTGAAGATCAAGGGCGCCACAGTTGCCGCGACAAAGGTAATGGCGAGAACTGTGATCACTGTTTTCTCCGCAAAGTCAGGAACGAATTGTCAAAGTTGGAGCAGGCGGTCATACGTTGGGTTCGGTTTAGCTAGTTTATCAAGCGGGACGGACAGTTTTTCGCCAAAGAGCCGGGCTGGAGGTTACGTTTCAATCCCTGTTCTCCACATAGCGGGCTGTCATCCGCCCGCCGTTGTCCCCTCCGCTATAGCATCGAGCTATGAACGCGGCCGTAGTTCCCGAAGCCTCCCCACCGACGTCCGAGCTCGCCTCAGGACCTGTCGCCTCCAAGAAGGGCCAGATCCTTGCGTGGGCTTCCTGGGACTGGGGCTCGGCTGCATTCAATGCGGTCATGACCACGTTCGTTTTCACCGTCTACCTCACCTCCAATGCCTTCGGCGGAGAGGACGCGGCCTCGGCTGCACTGGGTGCTGCCCTGGCCATCGCCGGTCTGGCCATTGCGCTGCTTGCTCCTGTCACCGGTCAGCGTTCGGACGCCGGTGGACGCCGCAAGCTGTGGCTCGGGGTCAACACGGCCGCCACTGCCGTGCTCACTGCGCTCTGCTTCTTTGTCTTTCCCCAGCCTGAGTTCCTCTTGCTGGGTGTTTGCCTCATCGCGCTGGGTAATGTCTTCTTTGAGTTCGCCGGCGTCAACTACAACGCCATGCTGGCGCAGATCTCCACACCCAAGAACATTGGCAAGGTCAGCGGCTTTGGCTGGGCCATGGGATACCTGGGCGGCATAGTTGCCCTTCTGCTGGTTCTGCAACTGTTCGTCCAGCCGTCCTTCGACTGGTTTGGCGCCTCGACGCAGGACTCCCTCAACATCAGGCTCGTGGCAGTCTTCTCTGCACTGTGGTTCTTCATTTTTGCCCTGCCAGTGATGTTCGCCGTCCCAGAAGTTCCCGCGAAGAAGGCCACTGCTTCCTTGGGGTTCCTGGCCTCTTACAAGTTGCTGATCCGGCGTATCGGTGCCATCTACCGGACCAGCCCACACACCATCTACTTCCTGCTCTCCAGCGCCATCTTCCGTGACGGCCTCGCGGCTGTTTTCACCTTCGGCGGGGTCATCGCCGCAGGTACGTTCGGATTCGAACTCAAGGAAGTCATCTTCTTCGCCATCTTCGGCAACGTAGTCGCTGCTGTCGGTGCCATCATCGGCGGCTTCCTGGACGACAGGATCGGACCCAAGTCCGTCATCGTCCTCTCGCTGGTGGGCCTCCTCATCGCCGGCACCTTCATTCTGGTGCTGGGCAACGGGGACTACGTCTTCCTCGGTAATGAGTGGCCCGCGAGCAACACGTTCTGGATCTTCGGCCTGCTGCTGTGCCTGTTCGTAGGCCCGGCGCAATCGTCCTCGCGGGCCTACCTGGCCAGGCTTGCACCGGAAGGCGAGGCCGGCGAACTCTTCGGCTTGTACGCCACCACCGGTCGGGCCGTCAGTTTCCTTGCTCCCACCCTCTTCACCCTGTGCATCGCCATCGCCTCTCCCCTGGTTGCCGAGGGCGAAGCCCAACGTTGGGGCATCCTCGGAATCATGGTGGTGCTTCTTGCAGGCCTCTTGGTGATCCTGCCGGTCAAGCCGCCGGCGAAAGTGGAAATAGCTGTGGTCCCCGAGCGTTAACTACTAAGGACCGGTTGAAGTGCGGGGGTCGTACCGCACCGGTTCAGGACAGTTTAGGGTGGAGCTATGAACGTGGATGAGACCGAACTCCCGGGCCTTGGGGTCCGCAAGGACTTCGTCACGGCCTCGGGCCGACGCATCGGTGTAGTGGAACTGCGGGAAGGCGAAACAGAGCTTTTCGTCTCAACGTGGGACGACCCCGATACCTGCCAGGCGTCCATTCCGTTGACTGCCGACGAAGCCTCGACGCTGGGCAACCTATTGGGCGGGCAGCACATCGCCATGCGCTTGGCAGAAGAGCATCGCGAGATACCAGGCATTGTCACCCGCCAGTTCTCCATCACTCCTGATTCGCCCTTCGTCAACCAGCCCATGGGCAAGGCTCAGATCCGCACCCGCAGTGGTGTCTCCATCGTGGCCATCATGCGCGAAGGCGAGGTAGTCCCCTCGCCTGCACCCGACGTCGTACTTCACACCGGCGATTTGCTCGTAGCGGTCGGCACCCAGGAAGGTCTTGACTCGGCAGCCGACATCCTTCGCAACGGCTGAGCGGGATGGATCCGCTCGCCCTAGCCCTCGTTGAACTGGGGGCCGTCGTCTTCTGCCTCGGCCTCTTGGCTCGACTAGCGGGCCGAATCGGCATGTCCCCCATCCCCCTCTATCTCGTTGGTGGGCTTGCGTTCGGCGCCGGCGGGTTCGTCAAGCTGGACGGCATGCACGAGTTCGCCCATCTTTCCGGCGAAATTGGTGTCATTCTCCTGCTGCTGATGCTCGGGTTGGAATATACGGCCTCTGAGCTGGTCACGGGGCTCCGGCGATCATGGCAAGCCGGTGTCATGGATTTTGTCTTCAACTTCCTGCCAGGCGCAGGGTTGGCCGTCCTTCTCGGCTGGGGACTGGTAGGTGCCATTGTCATGGGTGGCGTCACCTATATCTCCTCGTCAGGCATCGCGGCCAAGGTCATCACGGACCTTGGCCGGATTGGTAACCGCGAAACACCTGTGGTTCTCTCCATCCTCGTTTTCGAAGACCTGGCCATGGCCATCTACCTCCCCATTCTCACCGCCATCCTTGCCGGCGTTGGTTTCCTTGGCGGACTGCAGACCGTGGGAATTGCCCTTGCCGTTGTCACCGTGGTGCTGGTCATCGCGCTCAGGCACGGCCACCGCGTCTCGCAGGCAGTGCACAGCGAGAACTCCGAGGTGTTCCTGCTGAACGTTCTGGGGCTGGCCCTTCTTGTAGCCGGCATCGCTTCTGCCCTTCAGGTTTCCGCGGCCGTTGGGGCGTTCATGTTGGGCATCGCCATCTCCGGCGCAACGGCCCATAATGCCACTCGCATCCTTGAGCCGCTGCGGGACCTTTTCGCGGCAATCTTCTTCGTGGCATTCGGACTCAACACCGACCCCACTTCGATTCCGCCTGTCCTCGGTTGGGCGCTTGTGCTGGCCGTCGTCACTGCGGCAACCAAAATGCTCACGGGGTTCTGGGCCGCCAAACGCGCCGGTATTGCTATGCCAGGCCGCTTCCGCGCAGGGGCCGCCTTGATCGCCCGCGGCGAATTCTCCATCGTCATCGCGGGGTTGGCCGTCGCTTCGGGGGCAGTTCCCGACGAACTCGCCGCACTCGCCACGGCCTACGTCCTCATCATGGCCATTCTGGGTCCGCTGGCCGCCCGCTTCGTGGAACCGGTGGTCAAGGCGCTCCGTCGAACCCCCGGCGCCCCGCCCCGGACCCCGGAGCGTGCCCCGGCCTAAACCGCTCGCCGAGGGGCGACATCTCAACCGAAAGGGCCCCCACCCAAAGGGTCGAGAGCTACCCCCTCAACACCAAGCTCCCCTCGTCCTCGCCGAGGGGCGACATCTCAACCAAATAAGCCCCACCCAAAGGGGTGAGACCTCACCCCTCAACCACCAAGCTCCCCCTCGTCCCCGCCGAGGGGCGACGTCTCAACCAAACCCCCACCCCCAAAGGGTCGAGAGCTAACCCCCCCCGGCTGCCATCCACCGCGTATCAGCGACTCACGGATGCGTTTTGCAACCCCCTCGTAACCGCGTTCCCTTACATGCTCGGCGGTAACGACGACAGAGATCCAGCCGTTTGCTGCGAGCGCCGCCTCGCGTCGGATGTCGGACTCCTTCTGAGCGGCACTAAGGTGATGGCCGCCGTCGTAATTGATCGCAACCTTGAACTCGGGGTAGGTGAGATCCGGCCACGCCACTTCGCGGCCCGAAGGATCACGCACCGCGTAGCTCAAGACAGGTTCGGGCAGGAAGTCGCGGCCCATGGCCAGTCGCAGCCTGGTCTCGGGAACAGAGTCGGCGCCCACGCGGGTCAACTCCAGCGCTGCCCGCGCCTTCCGAATGCCGCGCATGCCGGTATGTCGATCGACTTGTGCCTTGAGATCCTCAGCAGAGCAGAGGGGAATCCTGTTGTGACCAAAGCTTCGGGTTTGGCTGCAGATGAAGTAGTCGGCGGCCGCGACCAAGTCCTCGAAAGCCAGCACCGCAGCCAGATCCAGCCACGTGCGGGCGGGGCCGGTCACGGGGATCCCGTCCACCGAACTGATGTCCGGCACAGCGAGCACCATTCGATGTCCTTTGACTCCCCTGCGTTGAGGCCGAAAGGCGCCGTCGGACCTCGTCAGATGAACCAGGAAATCCTGCTGGGCATCCCAAGGCAATGGGCATCCCCACAGCATTGCAGCCGTCTCCCGACAACAGATGGCCCCTTCAGTTATGCCGGTGAGGAGGCGGGCCGTGTGCGCAGGGTCCTGTTGTTCGCCCCAAGGAACCCGGACTCCCCTGCTGGCAACGCGAAGATCGTTATTCCAGGCACGATGATCCGGCATTCCGGCCGCGCGCTGTTCGGCGAGCGTAAATGAACGGCCCCGGATCTCGAACGGAAGCGGTGCAGAAATCCTCATCAGCCATTGTTGGCATGGTTGAAGATGCGCTGAGAGGTTACCCACAGTGTGGAGGACTAGTGGAGCTGAGAAGGCCTCATTGAGGGGCGACGTCTCGACCGAAAAGGCCACCCAAAGGGTCGAGAGCTAACCCCTCGACGCAAAGAGAAAGAGGCGAGAGCTAACCCCTCGCCGCGAGAGCAGAGGGCGCAGCAGAGTCTAGATGGAGGTCCGGTGGAAGTTCTGGTGGCTGCGGCTGGCGGTGGGTCCGCGCTGGCCCTGGTATCGGTTGCCGTATTTACCGGAGCCATAGGGGTGCTCGGCCGAGGACGTCAGCCGGAAGAAGCACAGCTGGCCGATCTTCATCCCGGGCCACAGCTTGATGGGCAGGGTGGCCACGTTGGAGAGTTCCAACGTCACGTGCCCCGAGAACCCGGGGTCGATGAAGCCGGCGGTGGAGTGCGTCAGCAGTCCGAGCCGGCCCAAGGACGACTTTCCCTCAAGACGCGCGGCAATGTCGTCGGCAAGGCTGACAGTCTCGTACGTGGAGCCCAAGACGAACTCGCCCGGGTGCAGGATGAAGGGCTCGTCGCCTTCCACCTCCACCAGCCGGGTCAACTCGGGCTGTTCCTCGGCGGGGTCGATGTGGGCGTATTTGTGGTTATCGAACAGCCGGAAGAACCGGTCGATCCGGACGTCCACGGAAGACGGCTGCACCATCGCGGGGTCGTACGGCTCAAGAACAATCCGTTGGGAGTCTATTTCGGCACGTATGTCGCGGTCAGAGATCAGCACAGCATCAAAAATACCCCATGCGCCCAAGTCCCCATGCATTGTCCGGGCGGCCCCGTGGGACTATAGTTCCCGGACATGTAGAACCGCGCCCGTACCTGGGGGCAACGAGCATTCGCGGGGTAATTGTGAAAAAACTGGCAGTGCCGGCGTCCATTGTGCTGGCCGGGGTGCTGGCCCTCTGCGTCGCCGCCTCCAGCCAGATCTTGCCGGCCACGGATGCGGGTCCAAGCGGCAGCACCACTCCCTCCTCCAGCGTCGAGTCTGGTTTGACGGCACCTGAGTCAAGCACGACGCCGGACGCCGCACCTTCCGCGGATACCCCCACGGCCGGCGAAGCCTCCGACCCCGCCACCGTGCCGGTCCCGGAAGAAGGCTCCGAAAGCGGTGCGCCGACCAGGCCCGTCGCCCTGGACCCGGTCATCGAGACGCCGCCGCCTGTGCCAAACATTGGGCCGTCGTGGGGTCCGGACGGTCCGCCGGCGGACCCGATGGACGGGACGGAGGGGCCGGCGAACCCGGGCGCCAGTGACCCTGCCGCGTCCAGCCCAACCGAGCCGTCGCCGTCGTCACCGTCGCTAGTTCCGTCGCCGACAGCGCCAGCCATGGGCCCACTGCCGTCGGCCTCACCGACGTCAACAACAACGACAACAGCACCCCCCGCAACATCCACAGCAACACCCACCCCGACAACAACCCCCTCTCCCACCCGGACCGCAACTCCCACAGCGTCAGCGTCCGCATCGGCTGACGCGACCCCCTCACCCAGCGCAACTCCAACACCAAGCGCAACTCCAACACCAAGCGCAACTCCAACACCCAGCGCAACTCCAACACCCAGCGCAAACCCACCACAGACCCCAACGCCCAGCACCGCCCCCTTCCCCGGCAAAGCCCCCAGCGGTGCAACAGACCCGGACAACGGCGCGCTTGCCCTCCTCCCGGACAGCAACACCGCCGCAATCCTGACGGTGTTCAACGCGATCAACAGCTATCGGGCATCTCTGGGCCTGGCCCCGGTGAAGTACCACGCGACAGTGGCGAGCCTTGCCCAGGATTGGTCGAACAACATCGCGACCCGGGAAGTGATCCAACACCGCGCCAATTTCTGGACGGACCCGCGTGCGCTTAATCCGAACAACGGCGCAGGTGAAGTCATAGCTGTCCGCTGGGACCGTGATGCGGCGCAGTTGGTGGAGTGGTGGAAGGGTTCCCCGGGCCACGATGCCCTGCTGCGTGATCCCCGGTTCAACGTCATGGGCATCGGCATTACGTACACGGACGGCAACTGGCAGACCACGCCCAACCGCTTCACGCTGTGGGGTGTGGTGAATTTCTTTGGCTACACCTCGCTGCCGGCGGGAACCACCAATGCACCTGGCGGGACGGTCACTCCTCCCACGGATCCCATTGGAGCGTGCCAGCCGGGCGACAAATACCAGCCGCCTACCGTCAATCTCAGCTCCGCCTCCATCAGGAGTGCAGCAGATCTCGTCTCCATCGCGGCGGACGGAACTGTGTATTCCTACCCCTCGCTGGGGAACGCGAAGTACGGCGCGGCCCGCAAAATCGGCATCGGTTTCACGGGGCTCAAGGAACTGTTTGTCAGTGATTGGGACCGTGACGGCGTCTTCGACCTCATTTCGCAACGCACCGACGGGGCACTCCTGGTGTATCCGGGGAGGCAGACGGGCGGCTTTGGTTCGCCCGGAGTGCTGGGCCACGGCTGGCAGTCCTTGAACATTGCTGTGGGCAACTGGTGCGCCAACAACCGGCTACCGCAAATTGTGGCCATGGATGCCTCGGGCGGCCTGTGGTTGTACAAGAATGCTGGAATGACGTACATCCGTTCGCAGGCCGCGATCGGAACCGGAAACAAGGCCATCCGGCTCAGCATGGTGGATTACAACGCGGATGGTTTCCAGGATCTCCTTACCGTTGAGCCCAATGGTTCCCTGCGCCTGTACCGGGGCAGCGGCCTGGCTACGCCCAAGCAGGAAGCCCGGCCCATCGTGGGTGCCGCCTGGACGGATTACTCCGGACTTCGTTCCCTGCAAGGCGTCACGGGGGCAAATACCACCGGCGTTGCCGGCTTGGGCACCAACGGGGTTCTGGAGTACTGGGACCTCACCTCGGGGAGGCTGACGACGCCCCTGGCGGTGGGCGGCGGCTGGACCGGCTACAAGCTCGCCCAATAGCCGGGCCGGCAGCCGACCCGACATAAGAGCCGGAAATACGAAGCGCTCACACCACTGAGCGTGACTCCATCACGGTCTTCAACTGTTCCAACTGGGCCACTTCGGCCTCCATGGTTTTCTGGATCATGCCGTTCATGAGCTTCTGCAGGCCCTTGGGGTGGTATTCCAGGGCGAACCTGAGTCGGGTGGTTTGGCCTTCGGTGCTGAGGTAGTAGCCGCCGGTGGGCCGCGCGGGTCCGGCGACGACGGCGAAGCGCACTTCCGCTCCGGGCCGGGCTTCGGTGATCTGGAAATCGGCGGCGATGGGGCGGCCGCCGGGACCATTGATGGTCTGCTGGTAGAGCGCGCCTTTTTGGCCGCGGAGACCTGAGCGCAGTGAAATGCTGCGGATCCCGGACCGCCAGAGGGAATTGTTCATGCCGTCCATGAGGAATCCGTAGACGGTCATGGCGTCCCTGCCGATCACCACTTCGTAGTCTGCAAATGCCACGGAAACCTCTTTCGGCGTACGGTTCGATATGTAGTAGCCGGGTTCCCCATACGCTGCAGCTAACACCTTCAGAATAGACAGCGCATGCCGTGCCGGGGCACAAAAGAGGCGAGCCTTGACCGAATGGTTATCTGGCGCTTCACAAAGTTACGACTGACACGGCGGGCCCCACGGGGTAGAGTTCCCGAGGCTGGCAAAAACCGAATTGGGGGCGTTATGCGGGTTCTGGGACATCAAACTATTGCAGGGAATGCACGACGCCGGGTGGCCGCGTGCGCGGTTTTCCTCGCCATGGCGGTGGCTGGCGGCGTTGTCACCGCCGTTCCCGCAACGGCGGCAGCACCAACGGCGGCAGCACCCGCGGCTGCAGCAACCACAAAGGTCCCCGCAACGGCCAACCCGTTGCCGAGCGTCGACCCCGTTGGGGACCCTGCCAACTTTTCGGTCCTGGTCAACAAATCGCGGCCACTGAACCCGGCTACCTACGCGCCGTCGGACCTTATCAACGCGCGTGGCTCCGGCCAGTACATGCGGGCGGAAGCTGCCGCGTGGCTCAACGGACTTTTCCAGGGCGCAGCTGACGCAGACACGGGTGGCTTGTCGATCGTGAGCGGGTACCGGTCCTACGCGCAGCAGCAGCAGGTTTACGCGTATTACGTCAGCATCTACGGGCAGGCCTATGCGGACACCATTTCGGCGCGCCCCGGGTACAGCGAGCACCAGACGGGGCTCGCCATGGACATCGGCAACGCCGCCGGCAACTGTGGCTTGAGCACCTGCTTCGGCGATACCGCAGCGGGTAAGTGGGTAGCTGCGAATGCCCACAAGTACGGCTTCATTGTCCGCTACCCCAACGGTTACACGGGCACCACGGGCTACAGCTACGAGCCATGGCATTTGCGGTATGTGGGCGTAGCCTTGGCCACCGACATGAACCGGCGCGGTTTCCCGACGCTGGAGCACTACTTTGCGGGCAACACCGCAGCCGCAGCAAGCATCAAGTCCGGCGCGGACCTGGTGGCTGCTGACGCGTCGGGCCGTCTGTTGCGCTACCCGGCGACGGCGGCCGGCAGCTATGCGGGTGCCGTCCAGATCGGTTCGGGCTGGTCCGGGTTGAAGCAGGCCTTCGTGGTGGACTGGGACATTGATGGCGTCTACGACATCCTGGCGCAGTGGAACAACGGCGTCCTGGGTGTGTACCGGGGCCTTCCGGGCGGCGGGTTCGCCAACCAGGTTGTGGTGGGCAACGGCGGCTGGGAGCGCATGACCATCACCGTGGGCAAGTGGACGCACGCGCATGGCCGGCCCGGCGTCGTCGGCTATTTCCCGGACGGTGTCCTTCGCTACTACCCCAACACCTTTGGTGGTGCGCTGAGCGCCCCGCAGGTCATCGGCAAGGGCTGGAATGGCATGGAACTGACCATTGCCGATTGGGAGGGCGATGGCGCCAACGACATCCTGGCCAGGACAGGTTCCGGCGCCCTGATTAACTACCGCGGCGATGGATGGGCAGGCTTCTACGGACCGGCCACTACCGTGGGCACCGGCTGGCAGTACATGCGCGTCCTGGCCCCCAGTTTCGGGCTGACTGGCGCGGGCACCCGCGGCATCACTGCACAGACCGCCGACGGCAACCTCTACAACTACGGACTCGGCCGGGGCCAGTGGACAACCTACCGCCAGGTGGGCTCCGGCTGGAACGGCCTGAAACTGTTCAAGTAGGCGGCCGACGCGCCTGTCATGGGCAGCCCCGCAACTGCGCTAAGCTAGGACTCGCTCGGGGCGAAAATTCCCGGGCAGCGCGGGCGTAGCTCAATGGTAGAGCGCTAGCTTCCCAAGCTCGATACGCGGGTTCGATTCCCGTCGCCCGCTCAAGGAAAACCCCGGATCCCACGATCCGGGGTTTCTTTGCGTCCAAGGACTGAATGCCCGACGGCGGTACTCACCAATCCGGGCCACGCACCCATCGACCAAAGGGGCTCACGAGCCTAAACTCGTCCGTACATCCACTTATCCGGGAGGTCCTCCAATGACTCTCACCGACGCTGATGAGGCGGGCCCGCTCGCCGTCATCAACCGCCTGCTGGAAGCCACGAACAAGCACGATCTCGAAGGCCTCGCGGCCTGCTTTGCGCCGGGCTATGTCAACGAAACACCGGCGCATCCCACCAGGGGCTTCACTGGCCGGGACACTATCCGCAGCAATTGGGAGCAACTTTTCACCGGTGTTCCGGACATCAAAGCGCATCTGCTCTCGCACAGCGTCAACGGCAGCTCCATCTGGACCGAGCTGCACCTGAAGGGTGCGTGGCGCGATGGTACGCCGCACGAAATGACGGGCGTCATCATCTTCGGCGTGGACGGGGGCATCATCAACAGCGCGCGCTTCTACTTGGAGCCGGTGGAAAAGGCGGCAGCGTTGGACGATACCGCCGATCGTGTGACCCACCGTGTCACCCATGGCCGTCCTGCGGCCGAGCCGGCGCAGTGACCCCAAGGACAGTGACCGCGGCCACTGCTTCTGCGTGCGAGGTGTATCGTCAGGAGTCAGGAGCCATTTCGGCTCCGCTCTAAGGGAGCCATCATGGGCGACAAATCACCGCGCCAAACTGCATCGAAGAAATCCAGCAAATCCATCAAGGAAAAAAGGGCGGACAAGCGGGCTACTGAGTCCTCCGCCACCGAGGCTGCAAAGCCTTCTACCGGCAACAAGAAGTGACCGCGCCAACCGCCCAGCTGAGCATAGGCGTCCTCGCTTCCTCGCTGAAGCCCAATGAGCGCCGCCTCCCCATCCATCCCCAGCACCTGGAGCGCATCGACCCGGAAGTGCGCCAACAGCTCCGGTTTGAATTCGGCTACGGCGAGCGGTTCGGCGTCTCTGACAGCACGCTGGAATCGCTGGTGGGTGGGCTCGGTACGCGCCAGGAATTGATCGCAGGCAGCGACGTCATCCTCCTGCCCAAGCCGCAGGCCCAGGACCTGGCCGAACTCCGCGACGGCCAAACACTGTGGGGCTGGCCGCACTGCGTCCAGGACCGGGCCATCACGCAACTGGCCATCGACAAGAAGCTCACGCTGATCGCCTTCGAGGCCATGAATCACTGGGCCGGCGACGGTGGCTTCGGGCTCCATGTTTTCCACAAGAACAACGAGCTCGCCGGATACTGCTCTGTACTGCATGCCTTGGCACTCACTGGTTCCACTGGCGACTACGGCCGCCGGCTGAGCGCCGTCGTCATCGGTTTCGGTGCCACTGCCCGCGGTGCCGTGACGGCGTTGAATGCCCATGGTGTCCACGACGTCCAGGTCCTGACCAACCGTGGTGTCGCCGCCGTCGGGTCACCCATTCATTCGGTGCGGATCGTGCAGTTCGACCATGACAGCAATGCGCCGTTCCTCAGCGAAGTCATCACGGACAAGGGGCGCAAGCCCTTGGCGCCGTTCTTGGCCGCGGCGGACATCGTGGTCAATTGCACCCTCCAGGATCCCAACGCTCCCCTGACCTACCTCCGCACGGAAGACTTGACGGAATTCCGCGCTGACAGCCTGATTGTGGACGTTTCCTGCGACGAAGGAATGGGGTTCAGCTGGGCACGCACCACCACCTTCGACGAGCCCATGTTCCGTGTGGGCGGGCACGTCAACTACTACGCTGTGGACCACAGCCCGTCGTATCTGTGGAACTCGGCCAGCTGGGAAATCAGCGAAGCCTTGCTTCCCTTCCTGGACACTGTGGCCGCAGGCCCGGGCGGGTGGGATGCCAACGAGACCATCTCGCGGGCCATCGAAATCCGCGACGGCGTCATCCGCAACCCGGATATCCTGGAATTCCAAGGACGCTCAGCGGAGTACCCGCACCTGCCAACGGCATAACGAAGCTCAACAGGAAGCGCCCGCGGTCATGCCGCGGGCGCTTCACCTGTTTAAGCCGGCCGGGATCCTGGCTACACCGGTTGGGGTGCCTGCACGATCCGCAGCACCCGCCGTCGGTCACGCAGGTCCACCTTCAGGTGCAGCGAAGACTTCCGGGCAAGGACGACGGCGACTACCGCAGCGGCGATGGCCGGCACGCCACCTGAGATCAGGACAGCAAGGTGCGGACCAAAGTGCTCGGCCAGCCAGCCCATCATGGGGCCGCCAATGGCCTGACCGCCGATCAGCACCACCAGGTAGAGGCTCATGACACGGCCGCGGATGCTCATGTTGGAGCTGGTCTGCACCATTTGGTTGGCCGCGGTGAGGAACATGAGGCACCAGAATCCGGCGAGGACCATGGTGACGCTGAACCACACCATGGAGGGCATCAGCGATGATACACAGAGCATGAGTCCGTACAACCCCGCCGACGTCACTACCGACCTCAACCGCAGCTGGCGACGCCGGGTGGACGCCACTGCTCCGATCAGTGCGCCGAGCGCAACCATCGCGTTCAGCAAGCCGTAGCCTCCGGCACCGGCGTCGTACACGTGGTCCGCAAAGGCGGCCAGCAACACAGGCAGGCTCATGGCGAAAACGGCCACGAACCCGGCCATCAACCATGGCCAGTAGATGGTGGGCTTGCTGAGTGCGTAGTTGAGTCCTTCACGCAGCATCCCCTTTTTGCGGGGCGTCGGCTGGCTGAGGTGCAGTTGGTCCTTGCGAAGGATCAGCAGCATGGCAACGGTGGAGCAGCAGGCCACGGCGTTGGCAGCGAAGGCCCAGCCGGCACCGACAGCGGTGAGCAGCACACCCGCCAGGGCGGGACCGATCAAGCCGCCCAGCTGGAACGTTGTGGAGTTCACGCTGATGGCGTTCCGCAGGTATTTGGGGCCGACGAGCTCGTTGACGAATACCTGCCGGGCAGGCTGGTCAAGGACCGTCACAAAACCGAGGGCAAGTGCGATGACGTACACGTGCCACACTTCGACGCGACCACTCAACGAGAGCACCGCCAGCAATGCAGCCAGCACGGCCGCCGCCGATTGGCAGATGATGAGGATCTTGCGCTTGGCAAAGCGGTCGGCAATCATGCCGCCCCACGGGCCCAGGAACAGTGACGGCATGAACTGCAGCGCCACGGTAATGCCCACGGCGGTGACGGAACCGGACAGCTGCAGCACCATCCAGTCCTGGGCGATGCGCTGCATCCAGATGGCGATCACGGCAATGAAGTGGCCGATCGCGAAAATCCTGAAGTTGGGGACCTTCAGGGAGATGAAAGTGTGACGCCAGGGCAGCTTTTCACTCACGACGGCGAGTGGCTGGGTGACGGTGTCCGGAGCCGGAGGAGCGGACAGGGAATCGATGACGGGCTGGCTGACGTTTGCCGCTGAAGGCGGTGGGGGTGCCAAAAGTAGTCCTCGGATCGAGAGTTTCGGTGGGATACGTTTAACGCTATGGTTGCCAGCAGCAATTATGGAAGCGTATTGCGCCTATAACTAGCATTGCGGAATGCAATGGGTGGCTTGCAGCGCCGGGGAAGCGGCGCAGCACTTCGGCCCGGCGCTGACCTGCGCTCAGAGGAGTTCCGTGTTTGAACCTGTCCAGCTCCGCTCCTTCTTGGCCGTTGCCGAAACGTTGAGTTTCACCAAGGCAGCAGAACGGCTTGGGCTCGCGCAGCCCACCGTCAGCCAGCACGTCCGAAAGCTCGAGGCCGCCGCCAAGCGAGTGCTCGTGGCCCGGGATACCCGCGAAGTCAGGCTCACTGACAACGGTGATGCCATGGCCGGTTTTGCCCGCAACATCCTTGCTGCCCACGATTCCGCGGCCCGCTACTTTTCCGGCTCGGCCATGCGGGGCCGCCTCCGCTTCGGGACAGCCGACGACCTCGCCATCACCGGCCTCCCCCGGATTCTTCGCGAGTTCAGGCAGCTCTACCCGCAGATCAACCTTGAGCTCACTGTCAGCCAAAGCGATCAGCTGTACAAGCGTCTCAACGCCGGGCAACTGGACCTGGTGTTCGTGAAATGGGTGGCCGGCGCCAAGGAGGGCACGGTGGTCCGCCACGATAACTTCGCGTGGGTGGGCGTGGAGCAGACCGTGCTGGAACCGGGCGCACCTGTTCCGCTGATTGCGTACCCGGCACCGAGTTTGAGCCGGAAGCTCGCCATCGATGCTCTGGAAGCGGAGGGCCGGACATGGCGGATCACCTGCAGCACCAAGCAGATCAGCGGAGTGCTGGCGGCCGTCCGGGCCGGGATTGGAGTCGCCGTGATGCCGGCATCGCTGGTGCCCGAGGACCTGAAGGTCATCACCCAGCGCTTCGGGTTGCCGCCGGTGGGCGACGTGGACTTCACGCTGATCCGGAATCCACTGGCCAATGCCGAAGTCATCGACGCCCTGACGCAAGCCATCATGGGCCGGACGCTGAACAAGTCGAACTAGCGGACCGGGCACCGGAAGCAGCCGTAGTACGCTCGCCCAATGATTCACGCCAACCTCACCAAACCGTCTGCCAGCTTCCATGCGTCCTGGTTGGAAAGCTGGGACGAGTGGGGAACCCTTAACCAGGATGGCTCGGCGGCTTTTGTTGCTGCGAGATACGAGCTGGATCTCCGCGACAGCAGCGACTTCGCCCAGTGGGTTGATGTCCTGCATCAGATGGCCAAGGACGACTTTCAACCTCCCGAAGGTTTGGCCAACCAAAGCACCATCTGGGTGGTTCGGGAGGATGCATATTTGGGCGCCGCCAGCCTCAGGCACTCGTTGGCCAATGACTATCTAACTGAGGTGGGAGGCCACATTGGCTACGGAATTCGGCCAAGCGCAAGGGGTCACGGTCTCGCCAAGTTTGCGCTGAAGGGTGCCTTGGAAGAAGCGCGTGCGCTCGGAATGGAACGCGTGCTGGTGACATGCAAGCAGCCGAACGCAGCCTCAGCCCGCACCATCGAGGCGTGCGGCGGCGTTCTTGAAAGCGTCCGCCCTCCGGAGAGCTTCGCTCCGGATTTGGGCGTCACCGAACCGATTCGTCGCTATTGGCTAGAGCTGTAGTCCCATTGATGAGTGCGGTCATTGTCATCGCTGACTCGGCACCTACGCCGCACCCCTTTCCGCCGATCGCACCAGTAACCTCTGGTGCGATCTGCGGGAACGGGTGCGGCGCTTGCGCTTAAGGGGCGCGCGCGGCGGGAGCGGGTGCGGAAATGTTCAGCAGGCGATACGCCCTTACCGGGTAAGCGCATTCCCGGTATCCTGTAAGCATGATCGACCTCACCACGCTGGCTGACCTCACGCCTGGCATCTGTTCCGTGACTCTCCGCTCCCACGGGATCGACGAGGTGGTCCGAATTTCCTCAAACGCAGGCCTGGCCGGCATCGAGTGGGGCACTGATGTGCACGTCAGCGATGCGGAGTCCGCGGCGCACGCAAAGGAATCAACTGAAGCGGCGGGTCTCACGGTTCTCTCGCTCGGCTCGTACTACCGCTGCGGCGCCTTCGGAGACTTCGATCGTGTCCTGGACCTCGCCACGGCGCTCGGCGCCCCACGAATCCGGGTGTGGGCCGGCGAACTGGGTTCGGCCGGCGCCAGCCAGGAACACTGGGAAGCAGTTGTGAAGGACACGCAGCGGATTGCGGATCTCGCAGCCGCCCGTGGCGTCGCTATCGCGTTTGAGTATCACGGCAACACCCTCACCGATTCGCCCGCCACCACCCTGGAGCTACTGACCCGGGTGAACCACGCCAATGTCGGCACTTACTGGCAGCCCGCCGTCGGACTTTCAGACCAGCAGGCGCTGGAGTCCCTCCACGAAGTCCTACCCCACGTGGTGGGCGTCCACTGCTTCTCCTGGGGGCCGGTTGCCGAACGCTTCCCGCTGCGGAACCGGAAGTTGCTGTGGCAGACCGTCACTGACGTCCTGCGCGGAAACGGCAAGGATCTGGACATCATGCTGGAGTTCGTCGAGGACGACCTTCCGGACAACGTCATCAACGACGCCTCCTTCCTCCACACCATTACTCTGGGTGAGGACTAAGTCTTTTCGGCGAGAGCCATACCCGGCTACGCAGCCCAACCCATCCGGCGAAGCCACGCGGCACAGAGTGCGGTCCATTGCTCGGCACCGGGTGTTCCCAGGGCCAAACCAAGCCCGTGAATACCGTTCGGAAAAACGTGCAGCTCCGTGGCAACACCGGCCCTACTGAGCGCGCCGGCATAAGCGAGACTGTGGCTGATGGTGACGGATTGGTCGTCGGCGGTATGCCACAGGAATGCCGGCGGTGTTGTTGGACTGACGTGCAGATCCGTTGAAAGCTCCTGCAGAACCTCAGCGGCGGCACCCGCTCCGGCGAGGTTGTCCACGGACCCCTGATGGACAGAATCCAGGAACGAAATGACCGGATAACAGAGGATGCTGAGGTCCGGAACAGCGTCGATGGTGTCCAACGCAGGATCGCCGGTGGCTACCTCCACGGACAACGTGGACGCGAGGTGCCCGCCGGCCGAAAACCCCAGGACGCCCACCCTCGTGGCGTCCACCTTCAGCCCGTGATCACCGCTGCGGATCCACAGCATCGCCTGCTTGGCATCCACCAACGGAGCCGGGTGCTGATTCGGCGCCACCCGGTACCGCAGCACGAACGCGTGGATTCCCAACGAAGCCAGCCATTCAGCCACCGGCTCGGCCTCGTGGTCCGCCTGCTTCGCATAACCCCCGCCGGGAAGCACCAGGATGGCCGGCGCGGCTTGAGCGGAAGGGTCGCCGGTGGAACGTTCGACGGCGGGAATCACCGTCAGCGCCCGGGGCGCCTGCGCTGGTGGCCCCGCCGTCGTCATACCTGTGAGTCCACCGGAGTTTCGGTGCTGCGGCGGAGCTTGACCGCGCCGCTGACGGGAGGAGTGTCCGGATCTCCTGCTGCGAGCCGGCCAATATCCTCGAGCGGCAGGTGCACGGTGGACAGTGCAGGCCGGAAGTCGCGGAGGGTCTCAATGTCGTCGAAACCGGCGATGGTGGCGTCGCGGGGAATCCACACGCCCTCCGGCCGAAGGGCAGCGGTAACGCCGATGGCCATGACGTCATTGACTGCAAAGATGCAGAGGCGCTCTGTGGAGGACTTGATCCGTTCGGCAAGCGCCTGGCCGGCTTCGTACCCGCCGGCCCGGTTGAATCCAGTGCGGATCACCTCGGCGGCGGGCCTCCCAGCGTCCGCGAGCCCGCGCTGGAAACCGCGGACACGGTCGTCCGAAGTGTAGAGGCCCTCGGGACCGGCAATGATCAGGAAAGCACCGTCATGAGTGGCGGCCAATTCCATAGCGAGGCCGGAAGCCAGTTCCTCGTTGGGGACTTTCACTACGTGGTAGCCCTCGGTAGTGGACGCGCCAACCACCGGATGGCCAACAACGCCCACGTGACCGCCATTGCGGCAATAGCGGTCCAGTTCTGCGGCCAGCTCGGTATTTCCTTGCTTGTCCTCAGCCCGCACGGAGCGCGAACCGGCAATGACGATCGAGTCGGCGCGACGCGCAGCGAAGGCTGCCACGGCCTCTTTTTCGTCCGAAGGAGCCCCGGAAGTGCTGGCCAGGAGCACCATGCGGTTCTGCTGACGGGCAGCTTCCTGGACTCCGCGGGCGATCGCAGAGAAGTAGGGATCGGCGATGTCGTGGACAACCAGTCCGATCAAGCCCGAGCTCGACTTGGCCAACGCCTGCGCCTGCGCGTTGGGCACGTAGCCGAGCTTATCGGCGGCCTCGCGGACGCGTTCGGCAATGTCTTCGGCGGGCTTCCGGGACGAGCCGTTGAGGACCCTGGATGCGGTGGCCAGGGATACCCCGGCCAAACGGGCAACTTCACTCAGTGTGCTGGCGGCCACGGGGCCCTCCTTGTCTGCAAGCGTCGGGACTGGCGCTAGGGAAATTATGTCAGTCTTCCGCGAGTTTTGGGAAAGCGCTTGCCAATCCGGCGAGTCATGGTGCATGATCGATGTCAACGGGAATGCGCTTTCCCACTTGAACTGCAAGCACCGGCTTCCGCACCGCGACCGGCACACAAGGCACTGGAGAAAACATGGGCTACGAAACAAAGACGATCCGCATCGCCATGAACGGCATCACCGGCCGTATGGGCTACCGCCAGCACCTGCTGCGGTCCATCCTCCCCATTCGCGACGCCGGCGGCTTCACCCTCGAAGACGGCACCAAGGTTCAGGTTGAACCGATCCTGGTGGGCCGCAACGAAGCCAAAATCCGCGAACTCGCCGAGCTCCACAAGGTCTCCGAATGGACCACCGACCTGGACGCCGTCATCGCCGATCCCACCGTTGACATCATTTTTGACGCTTCCATGACCAGCCTCCGCGCCGCCACCCTGAAGAAGGCCATGCGCGCCGGCAAGCACATCTTCACCGAGAAGCCCACGGCCGAGACCTTGGAAGAGGCCATCGAGCTGGCACAGATCGGCAAGGACGCCGGCGTCACCGCGGGCGTCGTGCACGACAAGCTGTACCTCCCCGGCCTGGTGAAGCTCCGCCGCCTGGTGGACGAAGGCTTCTTCGGCCGCATCCTCTCCATCCGCGGCGAATTCGGCTACTGGGTCTTCGAAGGCGACGTCCAGGCTGCACAGCGCCCGTCCTGGAACTACCGCAAGGAAGACGGCGGTGGAATGACCACGGACATGTTCTGCCACTGGAACTACGTCCTTGAAGGCATCATCGGCAAGGTCAAGAGCGTCAACGCCAAGACCGCCACGCACATCCCCGCACGCTGGGATGAGGCCGGCAAAGAATACAAGGCCACCGCTGACGACGCCTCCTACGGCATCTTCGAACTCGAAACCCCGGGCGGCGACGACGTCATCGGCCAGATCAACTCCTCCTGGGCCGTCCGCGTCTACCGCGACGAACTGGTGGAGTTCCAGATCGACGGCACGCACGGTTCCGCCGTCGCCGGTTTGAACAAGTGCGTTGCGCAGCAGCGCGCCCACACCCCCAAGCCCGTCTGGAACCCGGACCTGCCCGTCACCGAATCCTTCCGCAGCCAGTGGCAGGAAGTTCCCGCCAACGCTGAGCTGGACAACGGCTTCAAGCTGCAGTGGGAAGAATTCCTGCGCGACGTCGTTGCCGGCCGCGAGCACCGCTTCGGCCTGCTCTCCGCAGCCCGCGGCGTGCAGCTGGCCGAGCTCGGCCTCCAGTCCTCGGCCGAGCGCCGCACCATCGACATCCCGGAGATCACCCTCTAATGACGTCACTGATTCTTCCCACCGACGACGGCGGCACCCGCGAGTACCGCCTTCAGCCCGCCACTGCGTGGGTCAAGCCGACAGCCCCGCTGACCGCCCGCCGTGCTTACGCCGCAGCCCATGTCATCCCCGAAGTTGCAGCCGACAACACCCCCGGCGCCCCGGCGCAGCTCGACTGGGACGCCACCCTGGCGTACCGGCACGAGCTCTGGTCCTACGGGCTGGGCGTAGCCGACGCCATGGACACCGCGCAGCGCGGCATGGGCCTTGACTGGGCAGCTACGCAGCAGCTCATCAAGCGCACCGGTGCCGAAGCCGCTTCCGTGGTGGCATCGGGCAACGCCGCGATTACGGGCAAGTCCGTCCGCGACCTCGTTTCCTGCGGCGCAGGCACCGACCAGCTGGATATCGCAGCCCTCCCCGAGGGCGCAGCGGGCATCCAGGCTGTCATCGACGCCTACCGCGAGCAGATCGCCGTCGTCAGCGAAGCGGGACCCAAAGTCATCCTCATGGCCTCCCGTGCGCTGGCCAAGGTCGCCAACGGCGCCGACGACTACCTGCACGTCTACTCGACGCTCCTTCAGGAAGTTGACCAGCCGGTCATCCTGCACTGGCTGGGCACCATGTTCGACCCCGCGCTGGCTGGGTACTGGGGCTCGGACGACGTCTCTGTTGCCACCGAAACGTTCCTCAGCCTGATCCGCGAGCACTCGGACAAGGTTGACGGCGTGAAGGTTTCGCTGCTGGACGCCTCACACGAGGTGGCCCTCCGGGCCAACCTTCCGGAAGGCGTCCGCCTCTACACCGGCGACGACTTCAACTATCCGGAGCTGATCGACGGCGACGAAACGCACCACTCGGACGCCCTGCTGGGCATCTTCGCTGCCATCTACCCGGCCGCTTCGGTCGCGTTGCAGAAGTACGACGCCGGCCAAGGCGCCGAGGGTCGCGCCATCCTGGACTCCACCCGTGAGCTCGGAAAGCACATCTTCAGCGCCCCCACGTTCTACTACAAGACCGGGATCGCCTTCATGTCCTGGCTCAACGGCAAGCAGCCTGGATTCCAGATGGTCGGCGGCCTGCACTCGGGCCGCTCGGTCCTGCACCTGGCCAAGACCTTCGAACTGGCAGATCAGGCCGGTTTGCTGAAGGATCCGTCGCTGGCCGCGTTCCGGATGTCTGACTTCCTGCGGATCAACGGGGTGGGCGCATGAGCGCGGATTTCTCCCGACTGTCGCTGAACAGCGCCACCACCAAAAAGTGGACGCTTGCTGAAGCCGTTGACGGTTGCGCACGTGCCGGCATCCCCGCGATCGGACCGTGGCGTGACCGCGTGGCCGAAGCTGGTTTGGACAAGGCAGCCAAGCTCATCAAGGACGCCGGACTCCGCGTTTCCTCGCTCTGCCGCGGTGGCTTCCTGACCGCAGCCGATGCCGAGGGACAGGCCGCTGCCCTGGCTGACAACTTCGAGGCCGTCCGCGAAGCCGTAGCACTGGACACCCAGGAGCTGTTCCTGGTGGTTGGCGGGCTCGCCCCGGGTGAGAAGGACGTTGTGGCGGCACGCCAGCGCGTTGCCGACCGCCTCGAGGAACTCGTTCCTTTCGCCTCCGAGAACGGTGTGCGCCTGGTGTTGGAACCGCTGCACCCGATGTACGCAGCAGACCGCGCGCTCATCTCCACCCTCGGCCAGGCACTCGATCTCGCCGCGCCGTACGACGCAAAGGCTGTTGGCGTCGCCGTCGACACCTTCCACGTCTGGTGGGATCCGGAACTGAAGGCGCAGATCGAACGTGCCGGCCGCGAGAACCGCATTGCCTCCTACCAGGTGTGCGATTTCAACCTGCCGATCGCTGCGGACGCGCTGTTGTCGCGCGGCATGATGGGCGACGGCGTCATCGACTTCGCCACCATCGGCACCTGGGTCAGGGACGCCGGGTACAAGGGCGACATCGAGGTTGAAATCTTCAACCAGGAGATCTGGGACGCCGACGGCGACACCGTCCTGGAAACCATGAAGCAGCGCTACGCGGAGCTCGTCCTCCCGTTCGCGTAACAACGTGATCCTCCCGCGGATGCCCTAAGCTCCGCGGGAGGATCGCTCCAAAAGCCAGCGGGTTCCTGCCACGGTCACGGCAGGGGCCCGTTTTTTGGTGTCCCGGTTGTGTGTCCGTCCTGGCAGGGCGTTCGGCTGTCACCCACTTTGATTTCCGAACCGGCCTGACACGCCGCAATGAGGCTGTGTCGCAGGGGCCTTGGCTCCCAAAGCAGGTGGTGGCGGTACACCCTGTTTGTGTCAGCTGTGAGTCGCGGAATGGGCAGGTGAGATAAAAGGTACACAGCTGAAACATTGCGTCGACGAGAGGAAACAATGGCCATTTACGCTGGTTTTACCTGGACAAAGACGTCCACGAAACCACTGAAAGGACACCACCATGATGCTGTTGAAGACACTCAGCTTTTTCCTCGATGCCAGCGGCAACCACAGCGGTCCCTCCGGCGAATCCAGCCCCGAGCACTCCCCCGCTGTTGCCGTGCGACTGACGTCCAGCGCCTGGGAGGGCTGGTGGGATGACGCCGATCAGGGCTTTCCCGCCGAGGCCTGAGCTTTCGTCCCTCTACGAGTCCACCCCAGGACCACTTGGGAATCCGCAGACCGGCAGGAACGTCGTCCGCGGAGCGCTCCGGTTCAGGAGGCTCTCGCCGCGAGTTGCACTTTGGCCTTCGGCAGTCCGATAAAGGTGACCGATCCGCCGTCGTGCCCTTGCAGTTCAAGGCTGATGCTCCGGGAGCCGTCTTGGGGCTCTACGGAGTTGACCTGAAAGATTTCACCGCCGATCCAGACGTTGTCGCCGCCCTTGATGGTTTTGAGTTTCTTGTGTTGCATCTCAGCGCCCACGGCGGCGATCTCCACCATCTGTTTGCTGGGGTTCGTCTCCGTGCGTTTCACGGATTTCTTCGCCATCCCGGATGACCTGGTCTTCCTTTTCCTGCATCTTGTCGCTCTTCTTGGTATCGCGCGGTGGCAGCTGGATGCTCTTTTCGGCCTCGATACCGCCCTGCAGCTGGCGTCCGCGCTCCATCTCGGCGTCGAATTCCGCACCGAACAACAAGGACATGTTCAGGATCCATAGCCACAGCAACATGATGATGACGCCGGCCAGGGCGCCGTAGGTCTTGTTGTAGTTGCTGAAGTTTGCAACGTAGAAGCCGAAGCCAAGGGATGCCAGGGCGAAAATCACCAGTGCGATCAGGGAGCCCATGCTCATCCACCGGAACTTGGGCTGCTTGACGTTGGGAGTGAAGTAGTAGAGCACTGCGATGATGGCCACCACGACGACGATGAGGACGGGCCACTTGGCAATGTTCCAGACGGTCAGGAACGTCTCCGACAATCCGATAGCCCCGCCAATGGCTTCTGCCACGGGGCCGCTCAGGACCAGCATGGCTGCGGCGAGTGCGGCACCGACGACGGCGACAATGGTGACGGCCAGCATCGTGCCCCGCAACTTGATGAATCCGCGGCCCTCGTCCACTTCGTAGACCCTGTTCATGGCCCGGCTGAAGGCGGTGACGTAGCCCGAGGCTGACCAGAGCGCCACCAAAATACCGAAAACCAAGGCGAACCCGGCCGTGTTGGACTGCGTCAGTTCCTCGATCGGCTGGCGCATGGCGTCAACGCCCGGCCCCGGCGCGAACTGCTGCGCAATATCCAACAATGACGACGTGGTCTTGCCTGCGTCTCCGAAGATGCCGATCAGGGAAACCAGCGCCAGAAGGGCTGGAAACAGGGAGAGGACGGCGTAATACGTCAGGCCCGCAGCGGCGTCGGGACACTGGTCCTTGCTGAACTCCCGGAGCGTCCGCTTGGCGATATACATCCACGTGGGTTTAACGAGGTCGTTGGGACTGTCCGGCTTGCGCGAATCCTCCGGGGAAGGTGCGGTCTGAGCCTTGGCTGTGCTGGTATGGGCTGAGTCTTGAGTAGTCATGGGGCACTCGTCCGTGGGGTTGGTTTTCGCGAACAACTGACCCACCAATAGTAAGCATGCTGATGAATCATGCGGAAGAACCCACGCCGAATTATCGCCTGCGACCCCGGAAGATTATCGCGGCACCCATCCAGCCTGCCAATCCAAGGCCGAGGCACCAAGCCGCTGCAAGCCAACCCGAGGCTCCAGCATCGCCACCCAGCAGGAAAGCCCGCAACGCCTCCGTGACCGGCGTAAACGGTTGATGCTCGGCGAAGCCCTGCAACCATGACGGCATGGTTTCAGGCTTTACGAATGCACTGCTGACATAGGGCAGGAAAATGGTGATGCTCGTGAGCCCGCTGGCAGCTTCGGGGCTGAGGAGCAGCCCCGCCAACGTGGAAAGCCACGTGAAAGCGAGAATGAACGCAAGGAGCAGCGCTACCGCCGCAAGGACACCGCCGAGGGTTGCCTGTGGCCGAAACCCCAGGACAAGGGCACAGGCCACCAGCACCGCACTCGTGGCCAGATTCCGCAGAGTACTGGCCACCACATGGCCCGCCAAGACGGTAGAGCCGGCAATGGGCATGGTCCGGAACCGGTCCACCACGCCGGACTTGATGTCCTGGGCCACGCTGACGGCAGTTTGCGACGAGCCGAAGGCCGCACACATCAGCAGGAGCCCGGGCATCACGTAATTCACGTAGCCTCCGCCGGATTGGATGGCGCCGCCAAACACCCAGACGAAGGCAAACAGGATGCCCACGGGCACCATCAGGGAAATCACGATGGAATCCACGGCCCTCATGGTGCGGAAGAGTTCGCGCTTGACCATGGTTCCGGTGTTCGTGACGTAGAGGGATGCCGCAGTCATCACCGTGCCTCCTGCTTGGCCGTCAACGCCAGGAAGACATCATCCAGCGTGGGTTTGATGATCGAAATACTGCTGGCCGTGCATCCCGCAGCGCCGAGGGCGGCAATAACCGAGGTGATGGCAGCTGCACTGTCAGTGGTTCCCATACGGACAGTGAGGAGTTCAGCATCATGGGTCAGGGCCCCGCCCGCACCTCCACTCCCGGTGCGGATCAGCCCCAAGGCCCTGCCGAAGTCCTGCGGGTCCTGGAAGCCGAACTCCACGTGACCGGCGGGCACCAACCGCTTCAATTCCTCTGCGGTTCCCTGCGCCATGATGCGCCCGTCGTTCAAAACGGCGATTGAGTCCGCCAACTGATCGGCTTCTTCAAGATACTGGGTAGTCAGGAACACAGTGACGCCTTGCTGCGACAAGCCCCGCACGGCATTCCACACCGCCAGCCTGCTGCGTGGATCCAACCCCGTGGTGGGTTCGTCCAGGAAGAGAACCTCCGGTCGCCGCACCAGGCTCATGGCAAGATCCAAGCGCCGGACCATGCCTCCGGAGTAGGTGGAAACCTTGCGGTCTGCTGCCTCTTGAAGGTCAAAGTCCCGCAGCAACTCATCAGCCCGACCACTGGCCTTCGCACCGCCCAGGAGATGCAAGCGGCCGATCATCGTCAGGTTTTCCCTGCCGGTGAGGAACTCATCCACCGCTGATGCCTGGCTGGTGACGCTGAGGAGGTTCCTGACAGCGGCGGCTTGACGCCCGACGTCGAACCCTCCCACGGTGGCCGTCCCGCCGTCGGCGCGCAGAAGCGTCGTGAGGATGCCCACGAGCGTCGACTTACCAGCCCCGTTCGGCCCAAGCAGGGCAAAGACGCTGCCTGTCGGGACCGTCAAGCTGACGCAATCCAGCGCTGCTTTTCCGCCATAGCTTTTTTGAAGATCTGAAACATCCAGCGCCACTCCAGTACTCATCGCCCATCCCTCCACGTGTTTACGGCATAAACTGTTTATAGCATAAACAGTTCATTTGTGTATACCCGAAACAGTTAGGCTGGCTGTGAAGGAAGGAAGCCATGCAACAGAAGAAGCCCGACGCCACGAAACTGCCTCCGGGCATCGCCATTGCCTGGGGCCTTGAACGGCCCTCCACCCGGGGCGCCAAAGCGGAGCTAAGCCCAGCCCGCATTGTGAAGGCCGCCATCGGTCTTGCCGACAGCGAAGGGCTGTCCGCCGTTTCCATGGCGCGCGTGGCCAAGGACCTTGGATTTACGTCAATGTCCCTCTACCGCCATTTGCGCTCCAAGGAAGAGCTTCTGGTGCTCATGGTGGACGCGGCATTCGGTGAGCCGGACTTTGCCGCATCCCCTGCCATCGAAAGTGATGAGCCCTCCTGGCGGACCGGCACACGCACGTGGGCCAAAGCCATAGAACAGCGTTACCGAAAACACCCGTGGATCCTCGACTACCCTGTCACCGGCCCGCCGGCTTCACCGCACGAGCTTCTTTGGCTGGAACAGCTTCTACGAGCCCTCGCCCCCACTCCGTTGACGGCATCGGAGAAGCTCAATTCCGCCCTGATGCTGGCCAATCTGGTGCGTTCCAGCACCCGGATGGAACTCGACGTGGCTGACAACGATTCCCCGGCAGCCTTCGAAGCCTACGTGGGCTTGCTCTTCAAACTTTTGGATCCCCAAAAACACCGGGAAGTCCTGGGCCTGTTCAGCGATCCTGAGCTTGCCGTCATGGAAGACGCCGGGGACGAGCTCAGCTTTGCATTGGAGCGCTACTTGGACGGCATGGAGGCCCTGATGGTGCGCCGCAAATCCATCGATCGGCAGGATTGAGACCCTGCTCCTCCGAGCGGGCTAGGCCAGCTTGCTCGCCAAAAGGAACTCGAACGGCGACTCAATCACAGACCGAATCACTTGGCCCGCAGCGCCCAAGAGCGTCCCGGAATGCTCAAGGCCGGATACGGTCAGGTTTTTCGGCTCCAGCAGCCCAGGCGCGTAGCGCTCCAAGCTGGCCAGCAACGCCGGCCTCAGCCACTCCGCCAGCAAGGCAAAGTGTCCACCGAGGACTATGGCGTCAATATCCATCAATCGGGCTGAAGAGGCGAGCGCGACGCCCAAGTACCGCCCGGCGTCGTGAACTGCCTTCAACGCGTTCGGTTCCTGGGCGGACAAGGCGGCCAGAAGCTGCTCAGTGCGCTCACTGAGGGAGCCTTCGGGAATGTTGGCGGCGTCGAAGATGGCCTCCTGACCGGCGAAGGTTTCAAGGCACCCCGCCCCACCGCAGGAACACACGGGCCCCTCCGGGTGGACCACAATGTGGCCCAGTTCGCCCGCTGATCCCCCGGGCCCCAAGTAGAGGTCCGAGCCGATGATGACGCCGCCGCCAACACCCACCTCACCGGAGACGTAAAGGAAGTCCGCAGGGCCGTTGCCGTACCAGAGCTCGCCAAGAGCGGCACTATTGGCCTCATTGGACAGCCGGACGCCAAGCGGTGCGCCCTCGAGCAACGAACCAGGGTCCAGGTGCTCGTTCTCCCAGTGCAGGTTCGGTGCGGAAACGACAATGTTTCGCCGCTCATCCACCAGGCCCGGGACGGCCAGGCCTCCACCCAGGATGGCGACGTTGTCGGCCCCTGCGGCGGCAACGGCTTCGGCCACCAGGACCCGCAGCCCTTCCATGACTTCGTCGGGCGCCATCCCCCGGTTCCGGGACTCTACGGTGGAATGGAAGCGGAGATTGCCGCCCAGGTCCACCAGTCCCACGGCCAGGTAGTCAACGTTGATTTCCATCCCCACCACGCCGCGGCGTGAACTGAGTTCCAGCCCTTGGCCTGGCCTTCCCCGCTCGCCGTCACGGTAGAGGCCCACTTCAGAAACAAGGCCCGATTCCACCAGGTCGGCCACCAGGCTGGAGACTGCCGCCTTGGTCAGGCCCGTGCCGGCCGCGAGTTGCGCGCGGCTGGGCTTCGCATCGCCTGTGCGCGCAATGGAGTCCAGAACCAGCGAAAGATTTCGACGGCGGACGTCGCCGACGCGGCCGGGCGCTGCTGACTCGTTCACTGGCGTGGGACTCCCTGCGGATTTGAAAAATTGTTGCTGGCTTCCATTGACCATGATCCATCATCCCCCATATAGTTCAGATTGAAAACTAATTGGAGTGCTTTTCTTCGCCTCCTCCCCCAGTGCTTTGCAAAGGAGCAAAATGACCCCGCAGCCCACCCCGCAGGACCGCTTCACCTTTGGCCTCTGGACTGTCGGTTGGACCGGCGCCGACCCCTTCGGTGTTGCCACGCGCCCGGCCCTGGACCCGGTGGAAGCAGTGCACAAGCTCAGTGAGCTTGGTGCTTATGGCATCACATTCCACGACAATGACCTGATTCCTTTTGATGCCACCGCATCCGAGCGCGACCTCATCCTCAAGAACTTCAAGGCAGCTCTGGCCGAGACCGGCCTGAAGACGCCGATGGTCACCACCAACCTGTTCAGCCACCCCGTCTTCAAGGATGGCGGCTTCACCTCCAACGACCGTTCGATCCGCCGATTCGCCCTGAGCAAGATCCTGCGCAACATCGACCTCGCCGCCGAGCTTGGCGCCGAGACGTTCGTGATGTGGGGCGGCCGCGAAGGCAGCGAATATGACGGCTCCAAGGACCTGTCCGCAGCGCTGGACCGTATGAAGGAAGGCGTGGACACCGCGGCCGGCTATATCAAGGAAAAGGGCTACGACCTCCGGATTGCGCTGGAACCGAAGCCGAACGAACCCCGCGGCGACATCTTCCTCCCCACCGTTGGACACGGCCTGGCATTCATTGCCCAGCTGGAACATGGCGACATTGTGGGCCTCAACCCGGAGACGGGCCACGAGCAGATGGCCGGGCTGAACTTCACCCATGGCATTGCCCAGGCCCTGTGGGCCGGCAAGCTCTTCCACATCGACTTGAACGGCCAGCGCGGCATCAAGTACGACCAAGACCTGGTCTTCGGCCACGGCGACCTCACCAGCGCCTTCTTCACGGTGGACCTGTTGGAGAACGGCTTCCCCAACGGCGGACCCACGTACGACGGCCCCCGCCACTTCGACTACAAGCCTTCCCGCACCGACGGCTACGACGGCGTATGGGAATCAGCCAAGTCCAACATGTCCATGTACCTCTTGCTGAAGGAACGCGCTCTTGCTTTCCGGGCGGACCCCGCCGTCCAGGAGGCCCTCGCCACCTCCGGTGTCTTTGAATTGGGCCAGCCCACCTTGAACGCAGGAGAAACCACCGCGGACCTGCTGGCTGACGCCAGTGCTTTCGAAACGTTCGACGCCGATCACGCCGCCGAACGCTCGTTCGCCTTCGTCCGCCTCAACCAGCTGGCCATCGAGCACTTGCTCGGCGCCCGCTAAATCACACCCACTCGTCACAGCCCCGCCGCCGGGCCGCCAAACTTTGGTTTGGGGCCCGGCGCCGGTTCGCCAAAGGAACAAACGCATGCCTCTCGTAGCCGGGATCGACAGCTCCACCCAGTCGTGCAAAGTGGTCATCCGCGACTCCGTCACCGGCGTCTTGGTGCGCCAAGGCCGGGCACCCCATCCAGAGGGCACTGAAGTCCATCCTGATCATTGGTGGACAGCCCTCCAGGAAGCCATCCGAGAGGCCGGTGGACTGGACGACGTCGACGCCGTTTCCGTGGGCGGCCAGCAGCACGGGATGGTTTGCCTGGACGATTCCGGAAACGTTGTTCGTCCCGCCCTCCTCTGGAACGACACCCGGTCCGCGCCCGACGCCGAAGAGTTGATCCTTGAAGCCGGCGACGGCGATGCCAGTGCCGGGGCAACGTACTGGGCATCCAGCACCGGAACCGTGCCTGTGGCCTCGTTGACTGCCACCAAGCTCCGCTGGTTGGCCCGGAACGAACCAGAGAACGCCCGGCGCACCGCGGCAGTTTGCCTGCCGCACGATTGGCTGTCCTGGCGGCTGGCCGGGCACGGTCCAGGCAGCGGACCAGAGTCGTTGGAGCTCCTCCGTACCGATAGGTCCGACGCTTCAGGTACGGGCTACTTCTCGGCCAACAACGGCGAGTATCTGCCGGAGGTGCTCGAAAGCACGCTCGGCCATGTCCCCATCCTGCCCGTCGTGGTCCGGCCGTTGGAAGTTGCGGGCAAGACGCCCGGGGGCGCTTTGATCGGACCCGGGGCAGGCGACAACGCCGCAGCAGGCCTGGGCGTCAGCGCCGCCGTCGGGGACGTTGTCATTTCCATTGGAACTTCCGGGACCGTGTTCGCGGTGTCCGATGTTCCGGGGCAGGATGCCAGTGGGCTGGTTGCCGGTTTTGCCGATGCCACGGGCAACTTCCTTCCCCTCGCCTGCACGCTCAACGCGACACGGGTCTTTGATGCCACGGCCGCACTGCTCGGCGTGGGGTTGGAGGAACTGGGCACCCTGGCGCTCTCCGCTCCCGAGGGTGCCGAGGGGTTGACTTTGGTGCCGTACTTCGAGGGCGAACGGACACCCAACCTGCCTGATGCCACCGGCTCCCTCCACGGCATCACGGTCTCCAACTACACACCGGCCAATCTGGCCCGGGCCGCAGTAGAGGGTGTGCTGTGTTCACTGGCGGACGGGCTGGCGGCGCTGCAGGCACAGGGCGTCTCCGCGCAGCGCATCATCCTGGTGGGCGGAGGCGCGCAATCGGCAGCCGTCCAGCAGGTTGCAGCTTCAGCCTTCGGACTGCCGGTATTCGTACCCCGCCCAGGCGAGTATGTCGCCGACGGCGCTGCCCGCCAAGCGGCAGGCGTCCTCACAGGCCAGTTGCCTGAATGGCCGTTGGATGGCGTGGACGTGAAGCCCCAGGAAATCGATGGGACCGCCGCGTTCCTGACGAGGTACCGCCAATACGCCGCCAAGGTGGCCATGAGCTAATCGTGGCTGTCGGTGCTCTATCGTGACAGGGTGAGCTCAGATCAATCTGCACCAGCCCGTCCGCCTGTCATGGAGGACGTTGCCCGCGTGGCGGGGGTTTCCCACCAGACCGTTTCCCGGGTGCTGAACAACCACCCCAACGTCAGTGCCAAGACCCGCGAACGTGTTGAAGATGCCATTACGGAACTGGGATATCGCCGGAACACGGCAGCACGCAGCTTGGTGACCCGCCGTTCCCAAACCATTGGAGTCCTCGGCAGCGAGATGGCCCAATACGGTCCGTCCCACACGCTCCTCGGCGTCCAGCAGGCGGCACGGGATGCGGGCTACTTTGTCAGTGTCGCAGCTCTGCGCGAAGTGACCCCTGAAACCATCAGGGACGCGGTCGCCCACTTCATGGATCAGGGCGTTGACGGCATTGTGGTGACCGTGCCCCACCCCGGCGCCTTCGATGTCCTGAGGGACATCACCGTTCAAGTGCCCTTGGTGGCCGTGGGCTCAGTCGGGGACGAACACCTGAGCGGTGCCACAGTCGACCAGCGTCACGGCGCCAAGCTCGCCGTCGAGCACCTCTTGGAACTGGGGCACCAGCGCATTGGCCACCTGTCAGGGCCGGCTGACTGGATTGACGCCGCTGCCCGTATCGACGGCTGGCAGGAGGCGCTGAATGAGGCCGGGCTTGAACCGGGAACCTTGATCGAGGGCGACTGGAGCGCTGAGTGCGGTTACCGCGAAGGCCTGAAAATCGCCGCCGACCGTTCAGTGACGGCACTCTTCGTGGCCAATGACCAGATGGCTCTCGGCGTCCTGCGCGCTTTCAACGAGACAGGCGTGCAAGTCCCCGCCGACATCAGCGTTGTGGGCTTTGATGACCAACCCGAGTCCGCCTACTTCATCCCGCCGCTGACAACAGTGGCGCAGGACTTTGAGGAACTCGGCCAGCGCTGCATCAGGTTGCTCCTGGATCGGCTGGACGGCGGCACGACCGTCGAGGCAGCCACCGTCACGCCGCGCCTGGTCATCCGCTCCACCACGGCCCTCCTCGCCGACTAAGCATCGCCTCCCCAAGTAAATAGCAGAAGATGCCGTTATGAGTGCTCAGAACGGCATCTATTGCGACCTGGTTGGGAGCGTACGGGGCCAGCTTCCTTCGTCAGTGCCCATTCCACGCGAACAGCTCTTGACATCGAAGTTGTGAGCGCTAACAATTGCATCAGACCTTCTTCACTTTTCCACCCCGACCCCCGGCAAAGAGGCCTTGGCCAGCCGGATGGAGACCCATGAATACCTCTGAATTCCTTCCGCTGGACGAACAGTTCGTCATTGGCGTGGACTATGGCACTTTGTCCGGGCGCGCCGTCGTCGTCCGCGTATCGGACGGGGCAGAACTTGGCAGCGGCGTGTTCGAGTATCCGCACGCCGTCGTGTCGGAAAAGCTCCCCGGTTCCGGCCAGCGCCTCCCGGCTGACTGGGCCCTTCAGGTCCCCAACGACTACCGTGACGTACTGCGCAGTGCCGTTCCGGCCGCCGTCACAGACGCCGGAATCAACCCGGCCAATGTGGTAGGCATCGCCACCGACTTCACCGCTTGCACCATGGTTCCGACGACGGCAGACGGCACGCCGCTGAACGAACTGGAACGCTTCGCGGACCGGCCCCACGCATTCGTGAAGCTTTGGCGCCACCACGCAGCCCAGCCGCAGGCTGACCGCATCAACAAGCTTGCTGAAGAACAGGGCGAGTCCTGGCTTCCCCGCTACGGCGGCCTGATTTCCTCCGAGTGGGAGTTCGCCAAGGGACTTCAGCTTCTTGAGGAAGATCCGGAAGTCTATGGCGCCATGGATCACTGGGTTGAGGCGGCCGACTGGATCGTTTGGCAGCTCTGCGGCAGCTACGTCCGCAACGCCTGCACCGCCGGCTATAAAGGCATTTACCAGGATGGAAAGTACCCGTCCGAGGACTTCCTAGCGGCGTTGAACCCCGATTTCAAGGGCTTCGTGTCCGAAAAGCTGGAACACACGATCGGCCGCTTGGGCGACGCCGCGGGCTACCTCACCGAAGAAGCGGCTGCCTGGACCGGGCTCCCCGCTGGGATCGCCGTGGCCGTGGGAAATGTTGACGCCCACGTCAGCGCACCGGCCGCGAACGCCGTGGAACCCGGACAGCTCGTAGCCATCATGGGAACCTCCACGTGCCACGTCATGAACGGCGACGTGCTGCGCGAAGTCCCCGGCATGTGCGGAGTCGTTGACGGCGGCATCGTGGACGGCCTCTGGGGATATGAAGCCGGCCAGTCCGGAGTTGGCGACATTTTCGGCTGGTTCACCAAGAACGGCGTCCCGCCGGAGTACCACCAGGCCGCCACAGACAAGGGCCTGGGTATCCACGAATACCTGACCGAACTCGCGGAGAAGCAGGCAATCGGCGAGCACGGCCTGATCGCGCTGGACTGGCACTCGGGCAACCGCTCAGTGCTGGTGGACCACGAACTCTCCGGCGTGGTGGTAGGCCAGACCTTGGCCACCAAGCCTGAGGACACGTACCGGGCGTTGCTGGAAGCCACGGCTTTCGGCACCCGCACCATTGTGGACGCGTTCCGCGATTCGGGTGTTCCGGTTAAGGAATTCATCGTGGCCGGTGGGCTCTTGAAGAACAAGTTCCTGATGCAGGTCTACGCCGACATCACTGGCCTGCAGCTCTCCACCATCGGCTCCGAGCAGGGTCCTGCGCTGGGCTCGGCGATCCACGCAGCTGTCGCTGCCGGGAAGTACAAGGACATCCGGGAAGCCGCAGCCTCCATGGCAGCAGCTCCCGGCGCGGTCTACACCCCCATCCCCGAGAACGTGGCGGCCTACGAGGTCCTCTTCCAGGAATACAAAGCCCTGCACGACTACTTCGGCCGCGGCACCAACAACGTCATGCACCGCCTCAAAGCCATTCAACGCGCTGCGATCCAAGGTTCGGGGCAACAAGGTGCGGCCACCCAATCCAGCACCCTCGAAGGAGCTTCCGCATGAGCGCCCTCCTGGAGTCCATTGCAAGGATCCGCAAGGAAGTTTGCGAGCTGCACGCCGAGCTGACCCGCTACGAACTGGTGGTGTGGACCGCGGGCAACGTCTCGGGCCGGATCCCCGGGCACGATCTCATGGTCATCAAGCCTTCGGGCGTCTCCTACGACGAGCTCACACCGGAGCTCATGGTGGTCACTGATCTTTATGGCACACCTGTGCGGGGAATGAATACCGGCAGCGCGGGCACCGTGGATTGGGGCAACCCGGACCTCTCCCCGTCCTCCGATACGGCCGCTCACGCGTACGTCTACCGGCACATGCCTGAGGTAGGCGGCGTGGTCCACACACACTCCACTTATGCCACGGCCTGGGCTGCCCGCGGCGAAGAAATCCCCTGCGTACTGACCATGATGGGCGACGAATTCGGCGGCCCCATCCCCATTGGACCGTTTGCGCTGATCGGGGACGACTCGATCGGCCAGGGCATCGTGGAAACCCTCAAGAACTCCAACTCGCCCGCGGTCCTGATGCAGAACCATGGGCCGTTCACCATCGGCAAGACCGCCCGCGAAGCCGTCAAAGCCGCCGTGATGTGCGAGGAAGTGGCCAGGACGGTCCACATCTCCCGTCAACTCGGTGAGCCGTTACCCATCGACCCAGCCAAGATCGAGTCCCTCTACGACCGATACCAGAACGTTTACGGCCGCTAACGCGGTCAGTCACAAGCCAGCTCGACAACCCAAGAACACCCAGGAGCCACGAAAATGCCCAGCGCCAACAACCCATCCGCCAACAACACGTCCCTGGGTCAGTACGAGGTCTGGTTCCTCACCGGCAGCCAGCACCTTTACGGCGAGGATGTCCTCAAGCAGGTGGCAGCGCAGTCGCAGGAGATTGCCAACGCCCTGAACGCCAGCAGCGACGTCCCGGTCAAGCTCGTATGGAAGCCGGTCCTCACCGATTCCGACGCCATCCGCCGCACCGCCCTGGAGGCCAATTCGAATGACTCCGTGATCGGCGTGACCGCCTGGATGCACACGTTCAGCCCCGCCAAGATGTGGATCCAGGGCCTGGACGCGCTCCGCAAGCCGTTGCTGCACCTGCACACGCAGGCCAACCGGGACCTTCCTTGGGCTGACATCGATTTCGACTTTATGAACCTGAACCAGGCAGCCCACGGCGACCGCGAATTCGGGTACATCCAGTCGCGCCTCGGCGTGCCGCGGAAGACCGTCGTCGGGCATGTCAGCAACCCGGAGGTCGCCCGCCAAGTGGGCGCCTGGCAGCGCGCCTCGGCCGGCTGGGCCGCCGTCCGCACGCTGAAGCTGACCCGTTTCGGCGACAACATGCGCAACGTCGCCGTCACCGAAGGTGACAAGACCGAAGCCGAGCTGCGCTTCGGCGTCTCGGTGAACACCTGGTCCGTCAACGAGCTCGCCGAGGCTGTCCACACGGCCGCAGAGTCCGACGTCGACGCCTTGGTTGCCGAGTACGAGCGCCTTTACGAGGTGGCTGACGAGCTAAAAGCAGGCGGCGCCCGCCACGAATCGCTGCGCTACAGCGCCAAGATCGAACTGGGACTGCGCAGCTTCCTGGAAGCCAACGGTTCTGCAGCGTTCACCACGTCCTTCGAAGACCTGGGTGAGCTGCGCCAACTCCCCGGCATGGCTGTCCAGCGCCTGATGGCCGACGGGTACGGCTTCGGCGCCGAGGGAGACTGGAAGACCGCCATCCTGGTCCGTGCCGCCAAGGTCATGGGCGGCGACCTGCCCGGTGGCGCGTCGCTCATGGAGGACTACACCTACCATCTGGAGCCTGGGAGCGAGAAGATCCTGGGCGCGCACATGCTGGAGGTCTGCCCGTCGCTGACCGCCACAAAGCCGCGTGTAGAGATCCACCCGCTGGGCATCGGGGGCAAGGAAGATCCCGTCCGCATGGTCTTCGACACCGACGCCGGCCCCGGCATCGTGGTTGCGCTGTCCGACATGCGCGACAGGTTCCGCCTGGTGGCGAACGTGGTGGACGTGGTGGACCTCGACCAGCCGCTCCCCAACCTGCCCGTGGCCCGCGCACTCTGGGAGCCGAAGCCCAACTTCGCCACCTCTGCCGCCGCGTGGCTCACCGCCGGCGCCGCACACCACACGGTATTGTCCACGCAGGTGGGCCTGGACGTGTTCGAGGACTTCGCCGAAATCGCCAAGACCGAACTCCTCACCATCGACGAAGGCACCACCATCAAACAGTTCAAGAAGGAACTCAACTGGAACGCCGCGTACTACAAGCTGGCCGGCGGCCTGTGAGCACTGAATTCACGCTGGGCGCGGGCGGTTACACGGCTGTTGTGACCGCCCGCGCGGCTGCCCTTCGTGTTCTCCAGTTTGAGGGCCGGGACCTGGTTGTCCCGTTCCCCGCCGGCGGGCCGATCCCGGACTACCGTGGCGTCATTGCTGCCCCGTGGCCCAACAGGGTTGCTGACGGCGCGTACGTTTTCGATGGCACCAAGCATCAGCTTCCAGTCAACGAACCCGAACGTGCCACTGCCTTGCACGGGCTCGCCTTCCCGCTCGACTGGACGCGGAAGGAGTCCGACGCCGGGTCGCTCACCTTGACGTGCACGGTGGGCCCGACGGCGGGCTACCCCTTCGCTCTGGAGCTTGAGGCACGGTTTACGCTGGACGACGCCGGGCTTCATAGCTCCGTGACAGCCCGGAACGCCGCCGACGTCGCTGCCCCCTACGGCGTCTGCCCGCATCCGTACCTCGTGGCCGGTTCTTCACCGCTGGATGAGTGGGTCCTGGAGTTTGCCGCCGATTCGTTCCTCGAGGTCACCCCGGACAGGCTCCTGCCCGTCGGCACTGTGCCAGTGGAAAATCACGCTTTCGACTTCCGTTCCCCGCGCGCCATCGGCAGCACCGAGATCGACCACGCCTTTACCGACATAACGTTCGACGGCGGGCTGGCGCGGCTTTCCTTGCGGGACCCGGCGGGCACCGGCGTCGGAGGTTCCGGCGTCGGGATGTCCTGGGACGAGAGCTGCCCGTGGCTGCAGATCCATACGGCTGACAAGCCGGAACCGATCCCGGGCCGAATCGGCCTGGCCGTGGAGCCCATGACGTGTCCGCCGGATGCCTTCAACAGCGGCCGGGACCTGATCCGGCTGGAACCCGGCGCGTCACACACGGCGTCGTGGAGCATCTACGCGCTGTAGCTACCCAACTGAGCCCGCGGTGCTTTGGCGGACCACCAACTCGGGCGTGAACACGACTGCCCGGTGCTTGGTCCCGCCGTTGTCCTGTTCCTCGGCGAGCAACTCGATCGCTGTCCTGCCCAGCGCCTCTGTGGGCTGCCGGATGGAAGACAGCGGCACCACTGCGGAGATGGCGAAGTCGATGTCGTCGTAACCAATGAGCGCGATGTCTTCGGGGATCCGGACAGTCCGCAGCATCGTCAGGGATTGCATGACGCCGAGCGCCAGGAGGTCGTTGGAGCAGAAGACTGCCTCAGGCCGAAGTTCGGGGGCGCGTTCCACCAGGCTGTTACCCACCTGTCGGCCTGCAAGCACGGTCTGCCCGGCGGAGTCGAGGACTTCAACGCTGGCCCCTGACACCTCGGCCGCGGCACGCTGTGCACCCTTGAGGCGGCTGGCTACCTGGCGGATGGAGGGCGTACCAACAAAAGCCAGACGACGGCGGCCCAGGTCCAGCAGGTGCTTGGCGGCCAGATACCCACCTTCCTGGTCATCCACGGACACTGAGCTGCAGCGCTCGGTATCTGCAAGTTCGTCCACCAGAACAGTGGGCACGCCACGTTCGCGCAGGGTGTCGATGCGCTCCCCCACGTCACCCACGGGTGAGATGAGCAGGCCCTGCACGCGCTGCTCCTGGAAAAGGTCCATGTAATGGGCTTCGCGGGAGGAGTCTTGACCGCTGTCGCCCACAAGGACCACGCTCCCCAGCGCCGTAGCAGCATCCTCCGCGGCACGGGCCACTGAGGAGAAGAAGGGGTTTCCAACGTCAAGCACAATCAATCCGATGGTCCGGCTCTGGCCTGCGCGGAGCTGGCGGGCGGCATCGTTGCGGACGAAGCCGAGTTCGGCGATGGATTTAAGGACGCGTTCCTTGGTCCTCTGCGAAACCCTGTCCGGATAGTTCAGCACATTGGAAACAGTTCCCACTGCTACCTGGGCGTGCGTGGCAACGTCTTTGATGCTGGCTGTCTGGGACATGCTTTCCGATCTCCGCTGGCTGACGTCAATGTGCTGGAAACGCCTTGACACCCTCCCGTTTACGAGGGTAATTTGAATCGTAACAAATGAAACGATTCAAAGACGAGTAACCCTGGAGAACCGCACATGAGGGTTTGTTTCCGCTCCTCAGTCCACCCGGAACTGATGGCCGAGTACAAGCAACGCCACGCTGCAGTATGGCCGGAAATGCTGAAAGCGCTGAAGGATGCAGGCTGGAACAACTACTCGTTGTTCCTCGCACCGGACGGCCAGTTGATCGGCTACCTGGAGTGCGCAGACTACGAAGCCGCCCAAGCCCGCATGGCCGTGACAGAGGTCAACGCGCGCTGGCAGGCCGAAATGGCCACCCTCTTTGCGAACAGCGACCTTCCCCCGGACCAGGGCTTCGAGGTCGTTGAAGAAGTTTTCAACCTTGAGGACCAACTCGCCGCCACAGCCGCCGTCACGGACGCAGCCGCCGGCGCACACATTAGTACAGACTCAGCCGCCCACGAATACCAAAAGGAACAAGCATGAACACCACAGAATCGGCCCTGGGCCGTCTAGGGGAACTGGCCATTGAAGTGCCGTCCTGGGCCTACGGTAATTCCGGGACCCGGTTCAAGGTCTTCGGCACTCCGGGCACTCCGCGCACCGTCCAGGAAAAGATCGCAGACGCCGCCAAAGTCCACGAGCTCACCGGGCTGGCACCCACCGTGGCGCTGCACATTCCGTGGGACAAAGTGGATGACTACGCAGCACTGCGCGAGTACGCCGCAGGGCTTGGCGTGGGGCTCGGCACCATCAACTCCAATACCTTCCAGGATGACGAGTACAAGTTCGGCTCCCTCACCTCGTCCAACGAGTCTGTACGCCGCCGTGCCATCGATCATCACCTGGAATGCATTGAGATCATGCACGCCACCGGTTCCAAGGATCTGAAGATCTGGCTGGCCGATGGCACCAACTACCCGGGCCAGGACGATATCCGCGGCCGCCAGGACCGCCTGGCCGAGTCCCTGCAGGAGATCTACGCAGGCCTCGGTGACGAGCAGCGCCTGGTTCTGGAGTACAAGTTCTTCGAGCCCGCTTTCTATCACACCGATGTCCCGGACTGGGGTACCTCCTACGCGCAGACCCTCGCCCTGGGCGAGAAGGCATTCGTCTGCCTGGACACCGGCCACCACGCGCCGGGCACCAACATCGAGTTCATCGTCATGCAGCTCCTGCGCCTGGGCAAGCTGGGCTCGTTCGACTTCAACTCCCGCTTCTACGCCGATGATGACCTGATTGTTGGCGCGGCTGATCCGTTCCAGCTGTTCCGCATCATGCACGAAGTCATCCGTGGTGGCGGTTTCGGCAAGGATTCCGGTGTCGCGCTGATGCTGGACCAGTGCCACAACCTGGAAGAGAAGATCCCGGGCCAGATCCGCTCGGTCCTCAACGTCCAGGAAATGACCGCCCGCGCCCTGCTGATTGACACCGCGGCACTCTCCGAAGCCCAGCGTGCAGGCGATGTCCTGGCCGCCAACGGCATCTTCAACGATGCTTTCTACACCGATGTCCGCCCGGTCCTGGCCGAGTGGCGCGAATCCCGCGGCCTGCCCGCCGACCCGATGGCCGCCTACAAGGCCAGCGGATACCAGAAGAAGATCAACGAGGACCGCGCAGGCGGCCAGCAAGCCGGATGGGGCGCGTAATTCCTATGAGCAACAAGACTGTTGAAGAGCTGATTTCCCGTTCCAACCGCCTCGGTGCGGACAAGCGGAACACCAACTTCGCTGGCGGCAACACCTCCGCAAAAGGCACCGAGAAGGACCCCGTCACGGGCCAGGACGTTGAGCTCCTGTGGGTCAAGGGCTCCGGCGGCGACCTCGGCACCCTGAAGGCAGAGAACCTTGCAGTACTCCGGCTGGACCGGCTGCAGGCACTCAAGGATGTTTACCCCGGCGTCGAGCGTGAAGACGAAATGGTGGCCGCATTCGATTACTGCCTGCACGGCAAGGGCGGCGCTGCGCCGTCGATCGATACCGCCATGCATGGCCTCGTTGACGCTGCTCACGTTGACCACCTACACCCGGATTCCGGCATCGCCATCGCCACCGCCGTTGACGGCGAAGCCCTGACCTCCAAGGTTTTCGGCGACAAGGTGGTCTGGGTTCCGTGGCGCCGCCCCGGTTTCCAGCTGGGCCTGGACATCGCGGCGATCAAGGAAGCCAACCCGCAGGCCATCGGCACTATCCTGGGCGGCCACGGCATTACCGCCTGGGGTGCCACCAGCGAAGAGGCCGAGGCCAACTCGCTCTGGATCATTGACCAGGCCGAGAACTACATCAAGGACAACGGTAAGTCCGAGCCCTTCGGCGCCGCGCTCCCCGGCTACGGCGCCCTCCCCGAAACTGAGCGCAAAGCCAAGGCTGCTGCCCTGGCACCGGTGATCCGCGGCCTGGCTTCCACGGACAAACCGCAGCTGGGGCACTTCAGTGATGACGCCGTCGTTCTCGAATTCCTTGCCGCGGAAGAGCACCCGCGCCTAGGCGCGCTGGGCACCTCCTGCCCGGACCACTTCCTCCGCACCAAGGTCAAGCCGCTGGTCCTGGACCTCCCGGCCGACGCCTCGATCGAAGACTCGGTCAACCGCCTGAAGGAACTGCACGCCGCCTACCGCGAGGACTACCAGGCCTACTACGACCGTCATGCCGACGAGAACAGCCCTGCCCTCCGCGGCGCCGACCCGGCCATCGTGCTGATCCCCGGCGTGGGCATGTTCTCCTTCGGCAAGGACAAGCAGACCGCCCGCGTGGCCGGCGAGTTCTACCTCAACGCCATCAACGTCATGCGCGGCGCCGAGGCCATTTCCACCTACGCACCGATCGAGGAATCCGAGAAATTCCGCATCGAGTACTGGGCGCTGGAAGAAGCCAAGCTCGCACGCATGCCGAAGCCCAAGTCCCACGCCACCCGCATCGCACTGGTGACCGGTGCGGCGTCCGGCATTGGCAAGGCGATCGCCACCCGGTTGGCGTCCGACGGCGCGTGCGTCGTTATTGCCGACCTGAACCTTGAGAACGCACAAAAGGTAGCCGAGGAACTGGGCGGCTCCGACGTCGCCATCGGCGTCCAGGCCGACGTGACCGACGAAGCCCAGATCGCAGCCGCCATCGCCGAAGCCGTGCTCGCGTTCGGTGGCGTGGACCTGGTGGTCAACAACGCAGGCCTGTCCATCTCCAAGCCGCTGCTGGAAACCACCGAGAAGGACTGGGACCTGCAGCACAACGTCATGGCCAAGGGCTCCTTCCTGGTCTCCAAGGCCGCAGCCAAGGTCATGATCGATCAGGGCCTGGGCGGAGACATCATCTACATCTCCTCCAAGAATTCCGTGTTCGCAGGCCCCAACAACATCGCCTACTCGGCCACCAAGGCGGACCAAGCGCACCAGGTCCGTCTGCTCGCCGCTGAATTGGGCGAGTACGGTGTCCGCGTCAACGGCATCAACCCCGACGGCGTGGTCCGCGGCTCCGGCATCTTCGCCGGCGGCTGGGGCGCCAAGCGTGCCGCGGTGTACGGCGTGGACGAGCAAGAGCTGGGCAAGTACTACGCCCAGCGCACGCTCCTCAAGCGCGAAGTCCTCCCGGAACACGTGGCCAACGCCGCGTCCGTGCTCACCAGCAACGAACTGTCGCACACCACCGGCCTCCACATCCCCGTGGACGCCGGCGTCGCGGCAGCATTCCTCCGCTAGGACTGATAGTGATCAACGGAACCATCGCGAGCACCGTCCCGGCACACGCCGGGGCGGTGTCCGCTCCCGCGGGCCGCAACGCCGTGTTCGCCGCCATCGACATCGGGGCCTCCTCCGGGCGCGTCATGCTGGGCCGCGTCTCCGCCACGTCCGGGGTGTCCCTCGAGACCATCCACCGCTTTCCCAACGGGGTTGTAGAGCTCGACGGCGGCCTCCGCTGGGATTTCGACGCCCTGTTCGCTGAGGTGCTCAAGGGCCTGGCGGCTGCCGCTGCGTTGGCGCGTGGGAACGGCGAGCGCATCGTGAGCATCGGCATCGACACGTGGGCGGTGGACTATGGCTTGGTGAACGATGCCGGGGACCTCACCTCGGTGCCGTTCAGCTACCGGGACGAGCGCAGCAGGGCGACCGTGGAGCGTGTGCACTCAGCAATTTCTCCTGAAACGCTGTATGCCACCACGGGACTTCAGTTCCTGCAGTTCAACACCCTGTACCAGCTCGCAGCGGAGCCGAATCTTGATGGTGTGCAAGCCCTGCTGATTCCGGACCTGATCGCCTTCCTGCTGACAGGTGAGCGCCGGACTGAAGCCACGAACGCTTCCACCACCGGCCTGTTCGATGCCGTGGCCGGCGAGTGGGCCACCGAATTCCTTGGCGCCCTGGGACTGCCCCGGAACATCTTCCCTGAGCTCATCCAGCCAGGGGAAACCGTGGGCACACTGTTGCCCGGGATCCTTGAGCAGACTGGTCTCCCCGCGGGCACCACCGTGGTTGCCGTGGGTTCGCACGACACCGCCTCGGCCGTGGCAGCGGTCCCCGCTGAAGACCAGGATTTCGCGTACATCTCCTCCGGAACCTGGTCGTTGGTGGGCGTCGAACTGGATCAGCCCGTACTCACCGAAGCCAGCCGTAAGGCCAACTTCACCAACGAACGCGGCGTGGACGGCACCATCCGCTACCTCCGCAACGTGGGTGGTCTGTGGCTCCTCAGCGAATGCCAGCGTGTCTGGGCCGCGGAAGGCTACACGCAGGCACTCCCGGCGCTGCTGGACTCGGCGGCTGCGCTTCCGCCCGGCGGTCCGCAGATCAATGCCGATGATCCTGCGTTCACTGCCCCCGACAACATGCCGGACCGTATCCGCGCAGCCGTGCGCAACACAGGTGCGGTGCTCGCGGACCGGCCTGCCGTCGTCGTGCGGTGCATTATGGACAGCCTCGCCGCCGGGTACGCCCGAACGCTGGCCGACGCCGAGCGCCTTACAGGCCGCAGCACCCGCGTGGTGCACATTGTAGGTGGAGGTTCGCAAAACCGGCTCCTGTGCCAGCTCACTGCCGATGCCACCGGCAAACCGGTTATCGCAGGACCCGTTGAGGCGACTGCCCAGGGCAATGTCCTGGTCCAAGCGCGCGCTGCCGGGGTGGTGGCCGGCGGGCTGGCCGAGCTGCGTGGACTGGTGGGGGCCGGAACGAGTTTGGAACGCTACGAGCCGGCTGAACGTCTGGTACGTCACAGCGCCGGATGAGGGTACCGCGCTAAACTGATCGCATTATGATCCGCACAATGTTCAAGTCCAAGATCCACCGCGCAACGGTGACCCATGCCGACCTCCACTACGTCGGTTCGGTCACTGTCGACCTGGACCTCCTGGACGCGGCCGACATCCTGCCCGGCGAGCTGGTTTCCATTGTGGACGTCACCAACGGCGCCCGCTTGGAGACGTACACCATTGCCGGCGAGCGCGGTTCCGGCGTGATCGGCATCAACGGCGCGGCCGCCCATATGGTCCATGTTGGCGACACCGTCATCCTGATCACCTACGCAGAAATGACCACGGAGGAAGCGAGGGCCTACGAACCCAAGGTGGTCCACGTGGGCAAGGACAACACGATCCTCCAGCTCGGCAACGACCCCGCAGAGGGCCACACCCCCGGGCTGATGCGCCCGCCGCACGCGCTGAGCAACGCAGCGCACCTCAGCTAAGGTGCCACGTCGAGCGCGTTTTTGTACAGATAATGCCGCCAAGACGGCCCGATAAGGTCATTAGCTGTACAAAAACTCCAGTGTCCGCATAGCGGAACAATCGCGAGAAAGCGCTTACTCAGGGGCCGGTTCTGGCTAGGCTGTTACCCGTGAGCCAACGAATCCCCACCCGCATGCTGTCATGATTGGCGTCCTGTCGGGGTTCTTTGTTGTCTGGGCGATCATCCTGGTGGGCATGTTCGTGGGACGTCGGGAGATCCTGGGCGAGAACGCAAGGTCGGTGCTGAGTTCACTGACGTTCTTCGTTGCAAGCCCGGCGCTCCTCTTTGAGACCTTGAGCAAGGCCAAGCTGCACGATGTCTTCGCCGCACCGCTCCTGGTGACCGCCGTGGGTGCCGTCCTCACCGGCCTGCTGTTCTTCCTGATCGTGAAGTTCTGGCTGAAACGGGCCATGCCGGAAGCACTGATGTCCTCCATGAGCGCCTCGCTGGCCAACTCGGCCAACCTGGGCATCCCCATCGCCGTGTTTGTCCTGGGCGATGCGAGCTATGTGGCTCCGTTGTTGATCTTCCAACTGGCATTCTTTACCCCGATGTATCTGATGGCCCTCGATGCCAGCACCAGTTCGCACCGCACCACTCCCCTGCGCTTCCTGCTGATGATCGTGAAGAACCCCATGATCGTGGGCTCGGCGCTCGGCCTGGTGGTGGCCGGGACCGGATTCCAAGTACCGACGCTGATTCTGGAGCCCATCCATCTGATCGGCGGAGCAGCGATTCCGGCCATGCTGATGGCGTTCGGCATGAGCCTCAACGGCTCCAAACCCCTGCAGAAAGCCGCCGGCCGCCGGCTGGACACCTTGTTGGCCAGTGGCTTCAAACTGGTTGTACACCCCTTGATCGCGTACTTGTTTGCCCGCTTCGCCTTGGGGATGGACGGGCACGCGCTGTTCGCCGTCGTGGTGACATCAGCGCTGCCCACGGCCCAGAACGTCTTTGTCGCTGCCAACCGCTACCAGGCCGGGATCACCGTAGCCAAGGACACCGTCCTCATCACCACCATCGTGGCCGTGCCCGCCATGATCGCCGTGGCGCTGCTGCTCACCTAGCGCTGGGTCACTCCACGTCCGCGCTGGCCAGATAGTGGTCCAGGAGCTGCGCACAGCGAATGAAGCCCAGATGCGAGTACGCCTGGGGATGGTTGCCCAAGTGCGTTTCGGTGCCGGGATCGTACTCTTCGGGCAGGAGTCCCGTAGGGCCGAACAGTGCCACCAGCTGGTTGAACAACTCCAGCGCATCGTCCAGGCGGCCCACTGCCAGATACGCCTCGATCAGCCACGTGGTGCAGATGTGGAAGCCGCCCTCCAAACCCGGCAAGCCGTCGTCGTACCTGTAACGGAAAACGGTAGGCCCCACGCGAAGTTCGCGTTCAACGGCAGTCACGGTGTCCAGGAAGCGCTGGTCTTGGGCGTCCAGCAGGCCGGACAAGCCGATGTGCAGGACGGCGGCATCCAGGTCCGGGCTGTCATAAGCCACGGTGTAGGAAGCCGCGGAGGAATCCCACCCTTCCTGCAGGACTTCTTCGCGAATGGTGTCCGCGGTGGGCGACCAGTCCGCATGAGGAACCCTGCCATTCAAAGCGGCTGCCCGGAGCGCCCGATCCAGCGTCATCCAGCACATGACTTTGGTGTACACATGGTGACGCGGCGGCCGGCGGGCTTCCCAAATCCCGTGGTCCGGCTCGTGCCAACGGGCCAGCACAGCGTGCGCCATCTGCTCCATGAGGTACCAGTGTTCGTCCGGCAGGAAACCGCGCCGCTCCGCAAGATCATGGATCAGCTCGGCGATAGGCCCAAACACGTCCAACTGCACCTGGTGGTCCGCGGCGTTGCCGATCCGCACCGGGCGCGATCCTGCATAACCTGGCAGGCTCTCCACGATGGCTTCAGTGGACAGCGGCGCGCCCGTCACGGAATAAAGGGGGTGCAGCCATTCCGGTCCCGGCGCGTTCTCCAGAATCCGGCCCAGCCATCCCAGGAAACCGTCGGCTTCTTCAGTGGATCCCAACGACACCAACGAGTTCACGGTCATCGACCCGTCCCGCAGCCAGCAATACCGGTAATCCCAGTTACGCGTGCCGCCAATACCTTCCGGCAGGGACGTGGTGGGCGCGGCCAGCACTGCGCCAGTGGGCTGGTGGACCAGCGACTTCAGCACCAGAGCGGAACGCCGCACCAGCGAGGTCTTGATGCTGGGCAGCTGCAATGCCTTGACCCACTCACGCGCTGCCAGCCCGACGGCGGCACGCCGGTGAGGTTCGCCTGCCGGGTCCGCGGGTGGCGGCTCGGTGTCACCGCAGCGCATATTCAGCACTACGGGACCATCGCCCAAAACGACCTCTGCCGTTGCCGTGGCGTACTTGGCATCGTTGGTAATGGTAAAAACAACACCCGGCGCCGAGAGGATGATCGGGTCCGACGTCCCGATGATGTGGACCTCATCGCCGCGGATCTCCATGTTGAACGGCGCATTGGCGTAGTCAGGCCTTGGCGCGAACACCACGCGTGCGTTGCCCGTCCCGGACAGGACACGGACCAGGCTGGTGATGCCCTCGGGTGCGGGCTCCAAATAGTCGGTCACCGTGACATCGGCCCAGCGGGTCTCCACGATCATGGTGTTGTCCACATAGCGTTGCGCCAGCACCTGGGACGGCTTCACGGGCTCAATGCTGAAATGGCCGGCGGGATCACCGCCCAGGATATGGGCAAACAGGGACCCGGAATCCGGCAAGGGGTGGCTCATCCAGCAAACCTTGGCATCCGGGGTGATCAACGCAGTGGAGCTGCCGTTGCCGATCATCGAATGGCGTTCCAGACCCACCGCGTCTTCGCCGAACAACCACGCCCGCCGCAGTTCGAACAACAAAGCCAGCACGTGCGCAAAGGACTCCGGATCCGGGATGGTGTGTCCCGCCGTCGTATCCCCCGGCCCGACGTGCAAGCCCAGGTCCGGGCCGCGCAGGGTTGCGAGCGCCTTTTCGTCGCTTTCGGCGTCGCCCGCGTACAGCGCGGCGCTGACGCCAAGCCTCGCACGGAGCTGTTCAAGGGCTTGTCCCTTGGCTGGTTCTTCGACGGTAAGGTCCAGGACCGTTCCGTCAATGATGAAGTACAGACCAAACTCGATGGCAATCTTCTGCGAAGCGAAAATCACCCGGTCCACTACTTCAGGGGTCGCCGGCCGGGTGTGCACGGCGACGCCCACAGGCTTGCGGACAACGCTGATGCCCTTTTCGAAACCGATGGCTTCCGTCAGCGCGGTGGCCACCTGTTGAAGCAACTGTTCGGTGGCGAGCGAGAGCGTGTAGGCGTAGCCCATGTCGAACTCCACCCCGTGGGACCCCACCAGATGGACTTCCGCCGGCAGCCTGGACACCGCGGCCAGATCCCTGAGGGACCGGCCGGAAATGATGGCCGTATGCGTGTTCGGCAGCGCAGCCAAGGCACGGAGTGCCACGGCTGCGCTGTCCAGGGGCAACGTCTCGGTGGAAACGCCCTCAGCCGAGCAGAGGGTGCCGCCATAGTTGCAGGCCACCAGCAAACCAGGAACCCGGGCGAGGACCCTGAGCTCCGCGAACAACTGCGGGGTGATGCCGTTCTCCGCGTCGGATTGGAGCACCGTTCGGAGCAGGCCAAGCGGGAGCGATTTCATCAGCAGCGCGGAATCGGCAACTGATTGATTCAAGTGCGTAGGCATGGCAGACCCTTCCGAAGCGGATAACTACAGTCTCCGCCCGGACGGTTTCGCTTGACTACCTAGTAGATTGCAAACGCGTAAAGCTTTTCCTTGGATTTATGCGGGAACCAAGCCCGCGACCTCGGCCACCAGTTCCACGGACCGCAAACGCTCTTCGGTGCCGATGCTCTGGTGCGCCACGATCAGCTCGTCGGCGTCAGCGAACGCCGCGAACTCATCAAGGTAGTCGTGCACCACGTCCTTGGTTCCCACGGCTGAGAACTTCATCATCTGGGCGATGTGCTGGCCTTGCGGGGAGTCGAGCACCATGTCCGCTTCTTCATCCGTGAACTCGCGGCCACCACCGAAGAACAACGAAACGCGGGCACGCTTCACGGCCAGGTGGATGGCTTGGGCCTCGGCGTTGGAGTCCGCAGCAGTGGCGTTAACACCGGCGATCACATGCGGCTCGGACAACTGATCCGAGGGCTTGAATTCGCGTCGGTAGACCGCAACAGCGTCCTGCAAGGCAGCCGGAGCAAAGTGTGAAGCAAACGCGTAGGGAAGGCCCAACTGAGCGGCCAGTTGGGCGCCGAACAGCGAGGATCCCAGGATGTAGAGCGGCACGTTGGTGCCCTTGCCCGGTGTGGCTTCGACACCCTGGATGCGGGTGGGTCCGGTGAGGTAGCCCTGAAGTTCCAGGACGTCCTGCGGGAACCTGTCCGAGGATGTGTGGTCTCGGCGCAGTGCCCGCATGGTGTTCTGGTCGCTGCCCGGCGCGCGTCCCAGTCCGAGGTCGATCCGCCCCGGGTGCAGCGTCTCCAGCGTGCCGAACTGCTCCGCGATGGTCAGCGGTGAATGGTTGGGCAGCATGACGCCGCCGGCTCCCAGGCGAATGGTGTTGGTGTGGGCGGCAACGTGGGCGATCAGCACGCTTGTGGCCGAGGAAGCGATCGCGGACATGTTGTGGTGCTCGGCGTACCAGACCCGCCGGTAGCCCAACTCTTCGGCCTTCTGTGCCATGGCCACGCTGCCAGCGAGGCTTTCCGCCACCGTCTGGCCCTTGCCGATGGTTGCCAGGTCGAGGATGGAAAGAGGAACAGTCACAGGAAGGCCTTTCGGTACGTTTCGGTGCCCGCACGGTTGATTGCCGGGCACTTAAGCGACAACGACGGCGGCGCCCGGCTTATTTCTGTGAGTTGCGTCGCGCGGTGGTTTCCACCCGTACCCGGGAGGCTTTTGTGACCCCGTTCGACGCCCGATTAACCGCCGTGAACCCCTGTATCCCAGCGTTTCAGAGCACTTTGACCTGCATCAGTGGGCTGCCGGATAGTTGCAGCCACAAGTACGCATCAGACCGCCCTGTCGCGATGACCAGGACGAACCCAAGGAGAACCAATGGCACGTTTTGCAGCCAAGACCGGCGTCACCGCGGCGCTGGCCGCCACCGCTTTGCTCGGGCTCGCGGCCTGCTCGGACCCGGGTGCGACGGCGGCGACAGGTGCGTCCGCTCCGGCGTCGAGCTCTTCCACCAAAGAGTTCAACCTGACCCCGCAGCAGGACCGCATCAAGGTGACGGTGGACTCTGCCGCGGCAGCTCTGGTTCCGGACGCCATCAAAGCCGACGGCAAGCTGACCGTAGTGACCACCGGCGGCACTCCCCCGTTGAGCACCTTCGCCACGGACAACAAAACCCTGATCGGCAGCGAAGTGGACATCGCTTATGCCGTGGGCGAGAGCCTGGGCCTGCAGGTTGAGGTTCTTCCCGTGGCTTGGGCCGACTGGCCGCTGGGCGTCGAGTCCGGCAAGTACGAGGCCGTTCTCTCCAACGTCACCGTCACCGAGGCCCGCAAGGAGAAGTTCGACTTCGCCACGTACCGCAATGACCTCCTGGGCTTCTACGCCAAGACCGACTCGGACATCGGCGAGGTCAAGGAAGCCAAGGACGTAGCCGGCAAGCGCATCATCGTCGGCTCGGGCACCAACCAGGAAGCCATCCTGGTCCGCTGGGACGAGGAGAACAAGAATAACGGCTTGAAGCCGGTTGAGTTCCAGTATTACGACGACGACTCCGCCTCCCAGCTGGCCCTCCAGTCAGGACGCGCGGACCTCACGTTCGGGCCCAACGCGTCCGCGGCGTACAAGGCCGCGAAGGATGGCAAGACCAAGGAAGTGGGCACGCTCGAAGGTGGTTGGCCGCTGAAGGCCGAAATCGCATTCACCACTCAGAAGGGCAACGGTTTGGCCGTGGCTGCCCAGGCCGCACTCAACACCCTTATCAAGGATGGCAACTACGGCAAGATCCTGGACCGCTGGGGTCTCTCTTCGGAGGCGATTCCCGCGTCCGAACTGAACCCGGCAGGCCTGCCCAAAAAGTAGGAACCCCTGTGGCAGGGCAGACCTGCCGACGCCGAATCCCCGCCGGACATCACCGGCGGGGATTCTTGTGTCCGCTGACCCAACTGAGTCGCAGTAGCGCGCGTTTAGAGAGCTCAAAAAACGCGCTCTTCTGCGACCTACTTGGGTGCGGGCCGGCTGGGGTGCGGTTAGAAGTGGGCGGGGTCCGTGTTGGCCCCGCAGAGGATCACTGCCACGGTTTCGCCCGCCTTTGGGGTGTAGGCGCCGGACAGCAACGCCGCGTAGGCTGCGGCAGCGCCGTGTTCCACCACTATCCTGTGCTTCTCCCAGAGTGCACGACGCGCCTGGACGATGTCCCCATCCGTGACAAGGACGCTCTGGACACCCGTCCGGCGGGCAACTCCAAAGCCGATCTCACCAATCCGCCGGGCTCCCAGGGAGTCCGCGGCGATCCCGGAGACAGCCACGTCCACGGGCTCACCCTTGGCCAACGCCGTGTGCAAAGTTGGAACTGTTTCAGGTTCGACACCCACAACGTGCGCCCTGCCCTCTGCCGCGGCCGCAATGCCGCCCATCAATCCGCCGCCGCCAACAGCAACGAGGATTGTGTCGACGTCGGGCAGTTCATCCAGCAACTCAAGCCCCACCCCACCGGCGCCGGCCACGATCTCCGGCTGGTCGTAGGCGTGGCAGTAGACCGCGCCCTTCTCCTCGGCGAAGCGCACGGCAGCCGCATAGGCTTCGGCGTACTCGGCCCCGCCCTGGACCACGGTGGCGCCAATGGCATAGAGCTTGTGGACTTTGTTCGCCGGTGCGGATTCCGGGACGAACACCGTTGCCGGGACTCCGAGTTTGGCTGCCGCGTACGCGTTGGCCAGGCCTGCGTTGCCGCCGGACGCCACCACGACGCCGACTGCCGAGTCCAGCTCGCCGTTTTCCTTCGCGGTGAGGAGCCGGTTGAACGCGCCACGGGCTTTGAAGGAGCCCGTGTGCTGCATGTATTCGCATTTGAACCACAGGTGGTACGGCTCCTGGTCGCCGCTCTCGGCCAGGGGCGTGTGGCGGACCCAGCCCGCTGTCCGTGAGTACGCTGCTTCTACTTCTTCGCGTGTGACCATCGTGGCTGCACCTTTCCGTCCGTTTCATCCTATGGTTTGCGCGGGGGGCTGGATTGATTTCCGCCCACGACAGACTCGCAAATATTGTCTTGCAATAATTGACATTATTGTGCGACAATATTCCATGGGGATCAGATGGGCCAGCAGCGCAGACAAGCATGGGATCGACAGGGAAGACGCATTGCACGCGATCCTCAACTACGCGTACCGCATCGAACAATTCGACGCCCCCCGCGTTGACACAACTACCAGGCCTGATCTCTTTATTGGCCCAAGCCGTGACTGTAGAACGACTCTCGAGGTCATGGCTATGATTACGCCGCCAGGTGACATTCTGATCTTTCACGTTATGGAAGCAAGGCGGAAGATTCTCGATATTGCAGAAAGGGGCACAGTGCAATGAGCAAAGCTGCGAAAAATGCAACAGAGGCCATCGTGAACGTTGATGGCGAAGAGCGCTACGCCGAATTGGCAGAGTGGGCAGAGACGGCCGACCTCGGGAACGATGCACGCATCACAAAGGCCGAGGGACCCGGGGCCGGGCAGTCAATTCTTGAGGCAGCTTTGGGCTCAGCCGAGGCAGTAAAACGCGCCGTGGGCAAGCCATCGTTGAGCGCCAAAGGCACTTCTCCGTCGCGATCCCTCAGGCTTTCGCGGGAAATGGATGACCAACTGCTGGCACGGGCTGAAGCTGAGCACCGCAGACCCTCGGCCATCATGCGGGACGCCTTGGCGGAGTATCTCGCGCGGGCCTCCTGACCGGCCCGACGGCATAGGCTGGATCCATGTCTGCCGATTTTGCCCTCCGCCCTGCCGTTGCCTCGGACGCTGCCTGGATAGCGGAACTCCGGGCCGTGGTGATGCGCCCGGACCTTGAACGCTTGGAGCGTTTCGATCCCGTCCGTGTGCGCGAGCGCTTCCTGAACGGTTTCCAGCCGGAGTACACGTACATCATCCATACCGACGGCGTGGATGCCGGCGTCATTGCCGTTCGTCCCGAGCCGGACGCGCGGTGGATCGAGCACTTCTATGTTGCTCCCACCCATCAGGGCAGGGGCCTGGGCGGTGCCGTGCTGAGGCATGTCATGACGGCCTCCCTTGACGAACGCCCGTTCCGTTTGAACGTCCTTCAAGGCAGCGCCGCCCGCCGCTTGTATGAGCGGCATGGTTTCATGCTGGAATCCGAGGACCCGATCGACGTCTTCATGGTGGCCTCGAACCCCAACGCCTCCTGACCGCAGGCGCGCCCGTGCGGTAACGTCGGCACAAACGTCAACGCAGGCTTCCGGGGGAACATCATGGGGAACGTTCGAGCACGCACCACACGGTTTTTAAGGCTTTCAGCAATTGCTTTGACAGCCGGGCTGTTGGTCCCGGGGACACCGCTTGCCACCGGCGCCCCGCCCGCCACTGCGGACAACCAACCAACGCCAATCATCGACGGCGCCCCGTACGTGGGTGCGGAGCTGCGCCGACAGTACGACTACAGCTATTGGGGCTGCAGGAATCCGGAAGGCGAGGGCGACGCCATTACTTTGGAGTGGTTGCGCGACGGCGATACGCTCCCGGAGGAACGGCAAGGCGAAACCTTGCGGATCCTCCCGGAGGACCAGGGCAGCCGCATTTCGATGCGGGTGCATCCCCTGACTCCCGGGAACCAAGGCTGCCCCACTGGCACGCAACTGAGTGCGGAAACCCTCCCCGTCAAAGCTTCCACCCGGGCCATGGGGTGGACCGGCCGCGGCAACTTTGAGCCCCTCGCCCGGACCGACGACGGCAGGCTCGTCCTCTACCCACGGACCTACACGTATTACAAAGGCATGTGCGAGGGACCTTGCCCTGCGTACTGGGGTTCATGGGACGAACCCCGGCAGGTAGGGCAAGGATGGAACGTCTTTGACGTCGTCTTCTCCCCCGGCGACTTCGACGGCGACGGCTTCAACGATCTCCTCGGCCGGGACGCAACGGGCAAGCTCTTCCTGTACCCCGGCGACGGCGACGGCGGCTGGCTCGATCGCGAGCAGGTTGGCCAGGGCTGGAACGTCTTCAATACCATCGTGGGTCCGGGCGACTTCAATGGCGACGGCACCAACGATGTGCTGGCACGTGACGCAGCAGGTGGTCTTTTCCTCTACCCCGGCGACGGCGACGGCGGCTGGCTCGACCCCGAACAGGTGGGGTGGGGCTGGCAGGTCATGAACAAGATCATCACCGGTGGCGATATGAACGCCGACGGTGCCGTAGATATTTTCGGACGCGACCAGTATGGCGATCTGCACCAGTACCCCTCCGACGGCGAAGGCGGCTGGGAGGAGCCGGCGCACGTCGGCGTCGGGTGGGAGTCGTTCTCCCAAGTGGCCGGAATCGGCAGTTCCGGCCACTCGAAATACAACGAGCTCTCTGCCGTTGACGCCAACGGCAACCTTCTCAGTTACATCACGGGCGCTTCAAACTCAGGGCTGTATGGTCCGTACGGGCCCATCGGCCGGGGTTGGAACGTCTTCAAGGAACTGCTCTAGAGCGGCTGCCCCAACACCGTCAGCTGCAGGCTGACGGTCCCGCGCGAAACGTCGACGACGGCGGCACCCGGCCCGCCGCCGTCGGGCGCTCCGCCATGCTGGTCTGGCGTGAAACCAAACCAGCGCCGGCAGAGCTGCAACAGGCGGCCCGCGCTCATGAGACCCGCACCGTCTCTGCGGTGCGCACCGGCGTCTCCAGCCCAAGGTTTTCGCGGAGTGTGGTGCCTCGGTACTCCGTGGGGTAGACGCCGCGTTCCTGGAGTTCGGGCACCAAGTGGTTCACGATGTCATCCAGACCCGTGGGGACCAGCCACGGCGAAATGTTGAAGCCGTCCACGGCGCCAACCCGGGCGTACTCTGCCAGGTGGTCCGCCACTGCGGTGTAGGAGCCAGTGAAAGTGGCGTCGACGCGTGCCGTCTTGGATGTGACGAACTGGCGGATGGACAGGCCCTTGTCCTTGGCCTCAGCCCTCCACTGATCGGCGAGCTGCCGGGCCTTGGCGCCGTGGAATCCGCTGCCGCGGGTCTCCGAGGTTTCTTCCACCACGGGATCGATCTCCGGAAGGGGTCCATCGGGATCGTAGGAGGAGAGCTCTCGGCCCCAGAACTGCTCCAAGTAGGCGATGGCTTGCTGCGGCCCGATCTGCAAGCTGCGGACCCAGTCCTTCTTTTCCTGGGCTTCCTGATCGGTGGCGGCAAGGATGAATTCGCTGGCCGGCATGATCTGGACGGCATTGGCCCCGCGGCCGGCTGCAACCGAACGGGCAACAATGTCGCGGCGGAATTCCACGGCGTTGTCGAACTTCGGATGCGCGGAGAAGATCACGTCGGCCTGGCGGGCTGCGAAGTCGCGGCCATCCGGGGAGTCGCCGGCCTGGAAAAGCACGGGGCGGTACTGGGCACTGCGGGGCAACAACGGGGTGACGTCCACAGTGTAGTGCTGACCCTCATGAAGAACGCGCCGTGCCGGGCCTGAAGGTGTTTCCCACGAATCCCAGATCCTCTTGGCGGTTTCCACAAAGGCTTCTGCGTGCCGGTAGCGATCGGCGTGGTCCAGGTATCCACCGCGGCGGAAGTTCGCCCCGGTCCAGGCGTTGTCCGTGGTGACGATGTTCCATGCAGCGCGGCCACCGGAGATGAGGTCCAGGGAGGACAGCCGGTGCGCGAGGTCCGCGGGATCGTTGTACGTGGTGTTCTGGGTGGCCACCAGACCGATGTTCGTGGTCACTGCAGCGAGTGCAGCCAGCATGGTCTGCGCGTCTGGACGGCCCACCACGTCCAAGGCGTGCGGGCGGCCCAGGTGCTCGCGAAGTCGCAGTCCTTCGCCCAGGAAGAAGGCAGCGAACTTGCCGCGCTCTGCGGTCTGGACGAGCCGGCGGAACGACTCGAAGTCCGTCTGCGAACCGGATTCTGCGGCCTTCCAAATGGTGCCGGAGTTGACGCCTTGGAAGAAGATACCGAACTGGATCTGGCCGCTCGGCTGGAAAATGTCGCGTGTCATGGTGTTCCTTTACTTTCCTGTGCCGGAAGCGGTGGTTGCATAACGGTTTTCCGCGGGGGCGAGGCCCAGCAGCTCGCGGAACGTCCCGTCCTGGAGGGGCGGCCGCAGGGAACCGCGGCGACGAAGTTCCGGAAGGACTACCCGTGCAAGTTCATCGAGGTCCACGTCCAGGGCAGCCGGGTGGAGGCGAACGCCGTCGGCCTCCTGCAGCAGCGCGTCGAGCAGCTCGATGAGACCTGCCGGGGAGCCAACAAACCGCGCGCGGCCGGCCTCCTGAGCAGACAAGGAGCGCGAAACTGCAGCTTCACCACGCGAGTCAAGGACGACGTCGAGCTCTGCCACAACAGCCACCGACGCACCCAGGCGGGCACGCACGTCACGGACTTCAGTTGCGAGCAGCTCCGGCGTCGGCGCGGAGACCAACACAGCGTCAACGGCGTCGGCCGGAACCAGGCCGTCGCCCACCAGGGACGCCGCAGCGAGCACCGGCAACTGGCCCTGCAGCGGCCTCGGAATGATCGACGGACCCTTCACGGAGTAGCCCGGGCCCGGGAAATCCGAGGGTGTTTCAAAGTCCACATAGTGCAGCTTGTCGACATCGATGTACCGGCCCGTGGCGACGTCGCGGATCACGGCGTCGTCCTCCCACGAGTCCCACAGACGGCGGCCAACCTCGATGGACGCAGCGGCTTCCTGCACCAGGGCGTCGCCAAGAACGGAAGAGCGTCCGACGGCGGCAGCGGCCTCGGGCGATTCGGCGGCGGTCACGATCCACCCCGCACGGCCACCGGAGACGTAGTCCAGGCTCGCGAGCTGCGTGGAGATGTGGAACGGCTCCGTGTAGACGGTGTCCACCTCAGGAACCACCGCAATGGTGCGGGTGACGGGACCTGCGAACGCGGCACGCTGCAGGGCGTTGGCGCGGCCGGGAACCCGCCCGTCCGTGAAGGTTGCCACGTGGAAACCTGCGGACTCGGCGGTGAGGACGGCCGTGCCAAGGCTCTCATAGCCGGCGCCGTCCAGTTCGATTGCAAGGAATCCGGCCTTGTGGTGGTTGGAGGAACTCACTTCTGGTCCTGACGTTCGTAGGGAGTTTTTTCGCCGGCTTCGATGGCCACGGGCAGCCGGTTTTCGGCGGGCGGCAGCGGGCACGTGGCGAGGTCGGTGTACGCGCAGGGCAGGTTCACGGCCCGGTTGAAGTCGAGCACCACCGAGCCATCAGCGGCGGGGACCACTGACAGCGAGCGGTTTGCCGCGTAGGTGGTCTTCCCGGACGTCTGGTCAGTGAACAGCACGGACAGCGACCCTGCAGCATGCCCGTTGAAGGCGGTCAGGGCCAATTCCTCCCCGGCCAGTGTGAAACGAATCTCGCCGGGAGCCTCGTACACGTGCTGGATGCCCTCGACGGCGGCACCCACCGTGGTGGGTCGCGGAGCCTCAAACGGGACAAAACTACCAGCCACGGCAAACGCAGCATTGGGCGTGTAGGCGGGCGTGCCTTGGTATTCCTGCAAGAGGGCGTTGGACGGGTTTCGCGGCCGCACAATGTACTCACCACCGCGCTTGGCTACCTCGATCACTGTGTCGCCCGAGACCAGGTTGATGCCGCCGCGTTCCTCGATGGGCCCGAACTCGAGCGGCTCGCCGCTTTTCAGTTCGACGCCGTCCTGCTGCAGGCTTTCGCCCGGCTCCAGGACTACACGCACGACGTCGGCGTCCACACTCCACGTGCCCGGCGCACCTTCCAGCCGGGTTGCCTCGCTGCTGAGCCAGTGCAGGTGGGTGACGGCGAGGAAGCCGTGGGGGTGGGCGCGGTGACGCTCATGGGCGGCGTGCCATACCTGCCATTCCTCGTCGAAGGATTCGAGGGCTGTTGCGGTGTGCGCAGGGGTTTCAGTGTGCGTAGACATTGGCGGTATCGCTCCTGTTCAAGGCGTGGTCTGCTGTGACTGCTGCGGCGGCGTCGGGTTCGGTAGCGCCGGCGAATTCGGGTCGGCCACCAAAGGGATCGCTGGACTCCCACAAAGTGGTCGGCGCCGAAGCCCGAACGGCCGGGATGACGTCCACCGCGAAACGTTCCAGGATCTCCAACTGCTGTTCGAAAGGCAGCGTGGTGGGCAGGGAGATCGACTGGAGATCGTGGTGGTACAGCGAGTGGTAGCTGAGGATCTTGTCGATCACCTGCTCCGGGCTGCCCACCAGGGCCGGCCCCTCAGCCACTGCGTGCTGGATGTCCCGGAACGGCGAGTTGTTGCCCGGAACATTCCGGCTGGCGGTCAGCCCTTCATAAACCGGCCCATACTGGCGAATGGCTTCCTGCGTGGTGTCCGCAATGAACACACCCCCTGCACCGCTGCCCGAACCCAAGTACTGGTGTCGGGGATCGTGGCCGTGGCGCTCGTATTCTTCGCGGTAGTGGTCAATCAGGACCTTGTAGTTTTCCCGGGGTTGGATGGCATTGGCCGTGAACAGCGGATCACCCCACTTGGCGGCGAGCGCAGCGGACGTCAGGGTTGTAGCCGAGCCGTGCCAAATCCGCGGCGAGCCGGCAAAGGGGCGGGGCGTCGTCGTGGTTGGCTCGGTGAGTGCAGACCTGAAGCGGCCTGACCAGGTGACGCTTTCCTTCCGCCACAGTGCCCGCAGGAGTGCGTATTTCTCGGCCAGCAGGTCCCACTGATCGTCCAGGGACAGGCCAAAGAGCGGGTATTGGAGCACCTCGTTGCCTTTGCCGATCACCAGTTCCAGGCGGCCACGGCTCAGTTGGTCGATCGTGGCGTAGTCCTCGGCCACCCGTACGGGGTCCAGGACGGAGAGCACCGCGACGCCGGTCTGCAGGCGGATGCGGCTGGTGACGGCCGCGATCGCTGCGAGGACCGTCGTCGGGGATGACGAGACGAACTCACCCGCGTGGCGTTCCCCCACGGAGAAGCTGTCGAATCCGAGTTCCTCGGCGCGCCGGGCCGTCTCCACCACCTGGTTCAGGCGGTCAGCGGTGGAGACGATCTCCCCCGTCACCGGGTTTTTCAGGTGGGGGATGATGTCAAGGACCTGGAACTTCATTTGGTGGTCCCGGTCGGGGTCCCAAAGGTCGCTTCGATGACGGTCTTGGACTCCGGAATGGCTTCCTCGGAGAGGCCCCAGCGTTCCAGGACCTTGCCGTAGGAGCCGTCCTTGATGGTGGAGTTCAGCGCGTCGGTGATGGCCGGGGCCAGCCCGTTGCCCTTGAGCGTCGTGGCAGCGACCAGCGTTTCGGCCGGCCATCCGGCGTTGACTTTACCTACTACCTTGAGGTCGTCGCGGGTGTTTTCGCGGTACGTCACGGATGGGAACGGTGCCAGGTTCAAGTCCGTGCGGCCGGAGGAGAGCGCCAGGATGGTGTCGGCGTCGGAGGAGTAGTACTGCAGGGTGGCCGGCGCCTTGCCCTTGTCCTCGAGCTCCTTGTTCCAGGCCAGCAGGATCTTCTCCTGGTTGGTGCCCGAGCCCACGGAGATCTTCAGCCCGGAAATGTCGTCCGAACCCTTGATGTCGTACGTGGAGCTCTTCTTCGCTTCAAAGCCCATGTACGCGGCGCGGTAGGTGGAGAAGTCGAACAGCTTCACGCGGGCTGCATTGATGCCCACGTTGGAGAAAACGGCTTCGAAGTCACCGGACTGGGTCTTGAGCGGCCAGTTCTCCCACGACGTCACCTGCAGGTCCAGCTCCAACCCAAGCTTGTCGGCCACCAGCTGGGCGATGTCCACCTCCACGCCGATCGGCGTCTTGTCATCCGTGGCGTGGAAGGACAAGGGGATGGAGCCGGCAGTGGTAGCCACTGTCAGCTTGCCGTCCTTGGCGATCGTTGCGGGGACCGTGCCGGCGGCTGCAGTGTCCTTCTCAGCGCGGACCCGGTTCTGGTCCACCGAGGTGTTGTAGACAACGCCGTTCTTGGCAGCTTCGGACTCCGGCTTGGCAGCCGAAGCTCCAGGATCGGAGCACCCGGCCAGCACGGGAAGCACGACGGCGGGAAGTACAGCGAGTGCCAAAAGCTTGCTTTTGTTGGTGGCGAGGGCGCGGGTCTTGCGAAGCATGGGGGTGTCCTAGATGTTGAAAGCTGGTTCGATGACTTTGGAGAAGAAGCTGCGTGTACGTTCCTCGCGGGGGTTCGCGAAGATGTCCTGAGGGGTGCCGGATTCGACGATCTGGCCCTGGTCCATGAAGACCACGGTGTCCGCGACGTCCCGGGCAAAGCCCATCTCGTGGGTGACCACAATCAGCGTGGTGCCGGACTTGGCCAGTTCGCGGATGACGTCCAGGACCTCGTTGACGAGTTCGGGGTCCAGTGCTGAGGTGGGCTCGTCGAAGAGGAGGATCTTGGGGTCAAGCGCCAGTGCCCGGGCGATCGCCACGCGTTGCTGCTGGCCTCCGGACAGCTGGCGCGGGTAGGCGTCCGCGCGGTCCTTCAGGCCCACCCGATCCAGGAGTTCCAGCCCGCGCTTCCGGGCTTCGGCCTTGGAGCGCTTCTGGGCCACGATGGGCGCCTCGATGACGTTCTCCAAGGCAGTGAGGTGCGGGAACAGGTTGAAGCTCTGGAACACCATGCCAATGTTGGTGCGCTGTTTGAGAATGTCCTTTTCGCGGAGCTCGTGAAGCTTGTTGCCGCGGACTTCGTAGCCCACCAGTTCGCCGTCGATGGTGATGTAGCCGCCGTCGACTTTTTCCAAGTGGTTGATGGTGCGCAGCAGGGTGGACTTGCCCGAACCGGACGGACCGACGATCACTGCAACGCCGCCCGGCGGGACGGACAAGGAAACACCCTTGAGGACTTCCGTGGCGCCGAAGGACTTGCGGACGTTGGTGATGTCCACCTGGCCGCGGGTGGCCGTCCTGGCCGCCGGGGCGGGCCGGGCCGCCGAGGTTGGCCGGGCCGCCGTCGTGCGTTCCTGCTGGGGCGTGCGTTCCTGCTGTGGCCCCTCACCCTGGGGGCCTGACGGTTCCGTGGCCAGCTTGGCCTCTGCGAGGTGGGCGGCAGCAGCCGCTTCGGAGGAAGAGAAGACGGTGGTCATCGGGATTCCTTCGTGGGAGTGGCGGCAACGTGGGTGGTGAAGAACTTCCGGGCCCTCTGCAACGGAGTGAGCGGCAGGGTCCGCAGGGCGCCCTTGGAGAAGTGCCGTTCGATGTAGTACTGGAAGACGCTCAGCACCGAGGTGATCACCACGTACCAGAGCGTGGCCACCAGCAGCAGTGGCAGCACCTGCTGCGTCCGGTTGTAGATGACCTGCACCGTGTAGAAAAGTTCGGAGTAGGCCAGCACGTAAACAATCGAGGTGCCCTTGACCAGGCCGATGATCTCGTTGAAGGCGTTGGGCAAGATGGCGCGCATGGCCTGCGGGAGAACAATCCTGGTGGAACGCTTCCATGCCGGGATGCCCAGGGCCGAGGCAGCTTCGAGTTGGCCCTGGTCCACGGAGAGAATGCCGCCGCGGATGATTTCGGCGGAGTAGGCAGCCTGGTTCAAGGTGAGGCCGAGTACCGCAGCTGCGAACTGGCTGATGAGCGTGGTGGTCTGGGCTTCGAAGAAGCGGACGTCCGTGAACGGGATGCCCAAGCTGATCTTCTCGTACAGGTAGCCCAGGTTGTACCAAAGGAGGAGCTGGACCAGCAGCGGAGTGGAGCGGAAGATCCAGGAGAACGTCCAGGACACCGAGACCAGCAGCGGCGAAGCTGACAGGCGCATCAGGGCCAGGATGAACCCCAGGACGAAGCCCAGGACGCCTGAGATGGCCGTGAGCTTGAGGGTTTCAATGAGTCCATTGACAACCGACTGGGCGGTGAACCATTCGGCCACCACGCCCCACTCCCAACGCGGGTTGGTGACCAGCGAATACGCAATGGCGGCCACTCCGGCAGCTACCAGTACGGTGCCCACCCACCGCCACGGGTGACGGGCAGGGACCAGCTTGTACTCGGAGTAATCCGGGGTGGGCGGTGCAGTGTCCGCCGTGGCAGGCGGTGCGATTGCACTCATGCGCCACCTCATTTCAGATCGGTTGTTGTCTATCGGATGGCTGCCAATCTATGGGCGGGCGAAACCCTGCAGCAAGGCGGAAATTTGCACTTCTTCACTGGACTTCGCGCGGCTTCGCAGGGGTTCGCGGGACGTCACAATCGCCGTCATCAGGCGCCATATGCGTCCGTTCTTTGCGCGCCTTAACGTGACGTGACGCGTGGTGAACGGCCGTGACCACCGCCTCGACCAGTGGCCCGGTTCGTCCCTAGATTGGGCATCATCACACCACTGCTTTTCAGGAGATCCCATGCCGTCACGAGTTCCAGCCATCGCCTTCATTGGCGGCGGCCCGCGCACCGCCGGCGTCCTGGAACGGCTTGCCGCCAACCGTCCGGCGCTGTTCCTCGGGCCTCTGGAGATCCACGTCATCGAACCCCATGAGCCTGGCTCCGGGAGGATCTGGCGCTATGACCAGAGCCCGGGCCTGCTGCTGAACTCCACAGCCGCCGACGTCACCATGTTCACCGACGCCTCAGTGGCTTGCGATGGCCCGACCGTTGAAGGTCCCGGCCTCTCCACCTGGGCTGCGGGCGTGCTGGACGGCAGCATCCGAGATGTTCCTGCGCTGGAGCCGCACCTGCTCGCGCAGCTCCGTTCGTTGACCCCCGCGTCGTTTCCCACGCGTCAGCTCCAGAGCAAGTACCTTGAGTGGTTCTTCGGCCGGGCCGTCAGCTCCCTCGGCCCCGAAGTGACGGTGACCGTGCACCGCGACACGGCCACCGCCGTCGAGCGTTCTGTTGCGGACGGCGCTTCCGGCGGGCCTGACGGCATTTCGGCTGGGCTCGACGACGGTACTGGGTCCGACGACGGCGCTGGGTCCGACGACGGTCCTCACCGCGTGCGGCTGGCTTCCGGCGCCGAGGTGCTTGCCGACGTCGTGGTGTACGCGGTGGGGCACACAGACTCCGTTCCCGACCCCGAGTCCGCCCGCCTCAGCGAGTTCGCTGCCCGGCACGGCGGGTTCCATGCGCCGCCGTCGTACACCACGGACGTGGACTACTCCGCGATTGAACCCGGCCAGGACGTAATCGTTTCCGGGATGGGCCTGGCGTTCGTGGACCTGCTGGTGTTGTTGTTCGAGGGCCGCGGTGGCCGCTTCGAAGAAACGCCCGACGGCCACCTGGAGTACGTAGCCTCCGGCGCAGAACCGAGGGTCTGGGCGGGGTCGCGGCGCGGTGTACCGTTCCACTCCAAGATCTCCTCCACGGTGCGTGGCGAACCGATCGCCCGCCCGCGATACTTCATCGCAGAGGCCATCGATGCGCTCCTCGCCGAGCACCAGGAACTCGATTTCCGCAAGCACCTGTGGCCGCTGATCGCCAAGGACGCCGGCTACGCCTACTACCGTGAGCTCTTCACCGGCTACCCGGAGCGGGTGCTGGGGACGTGGACCAGTTTTGAGTCGCGTTTCGACGCCGTTGAGTGGTACAGCGCAGCCCGCGAAGAACTGGTCAACTTCTCCGTGCCGGATCCGGCGCTGCGCCTGGACCTCGAGAAGCTGGACCACCCGCTCAGCGGCTGCGCGTTCGCCGATCACGACACCGTGCAGCGTTCAGTGGCCGCCTACATCCAGCGCGACCTCGACCTCCGCACCAGCCCCGACCACTCCGAGACCCTGGCCCTCTTCACGGCCTTGCTGTTCGTCTACATGGACCTCGGCCGCCTGGTCCCGCAGGAACGGCTCAATGCCCGCTCCCAGCAGGCCATCCACGGGTGGTGGCACGGCTTCTTCAGCTTCGTCGACTCCGGGCCGCCCTCCCACCGCCTCCGCGAGATGCTGGCACTTCACCGGGCCGGGTTCCTGAAGTTCCTGGGTCCGGGCATGTGGGTACGTGCCGACGATTCCGTGGGCAGGTACGTGGCCGGCTCGTTCCAGTCGCCCGTTGTGGTGGACGCCGCCGCGTACATTGAGGCGCGGCTGCCCGCCGCTTCGGTGGAGCGTTCCGCCAACCCCGCGTTGTCGGACCTGCACGACGCCGGATGGGGCACCGAACAACGGTTGCTCACCTCCGAAGGCGCCCACTCCACCGGAAAGCTGCTGGTCTCCGGGAATCACGAGGTACAGTCCCCTGTTGGTACACCTCAGAAGGGTTTGTTCGCGGTGGGTCCGTGGACGTCCGGCTGGGGCGCAGGGGCGTTTGCCCGTCCCAACACCAACGCAGCACCCTTCCGGGAGAACGACGCCCTGGCACGCCGGATCCTGTCCACTGTTGCTGCCGCCCGCCCAACTGAGTCGCAGTTAACGTCGTTATGAGCCCTCAAAACGACGTTAACTGCTACCTACTTGGGTTCCACCTACGAAAGGCCCTGACATGACCGCCACTCCTACCCTGCCGACGTCGGGCCTGACCGTCCTGACCCTGCCCATGCGCGATCCCCGCGTTCGCCCACTCCTGGACGAGCTCGCCGTCGAATACAACAACCGCTACGGAGACCTGTTCAGCAGTGAAGGGGCCGCAGAGGAACTGAACCGTTATCCCGCCGAGGAATTCGAAGCCCCGCACGGCGCCCTGATCATCATCCAGGAGAACGGCGAGTCAGTGGCCGGCGGCGCGTTCCGCCGCTATGACGAACACACCGCCGAGCTCAAGCGGATCTGGACCCACTCGGCCCACCGACGTCGCGGCCTGGCCCGACTGGTCCTGACGGAACTGGAGAATGAAGCCCGACGGCGGGGCTACCGGAAGCTGTACCTCACCACCGGGCCGCGCCAGCCGGAGGCGAAGAACCTGTATCTCGCCACGGGCTACAAGGCGCTGTTCGACCTCGCAGCGGACCCAGAGGAAATCAAGCATTTGGCGTTCAGCAAGGATCTTGCCCCGCAGAGCTAAGCTATGCGCATGGCCAACAAAACAACCGCCGAAAAACTCGCCACCATCCAGCAGGGTTACACCCTGGAAGGTGCCACCATCGAGTTGGGGGCGGCGATCGTTGACGGTGAAATCCACAAAGAGGCCCAGGTCCGGCTCCCCCTCGCCATGATGAACCGGCACGGGCTGGTGGCCGGCGCCACGGGCACCGGCAAGACGGTCACGCTGCACATGATTGCCGAACAGCTGTCGACTGCGGGTGTTCCGGTTTTCCTCGCGGATATCAAGGGTGATTTGTCAGGACTGGCCACGCCCGCCACAGGCTCTGAGAAGCTGACCGCCCGCACCTCGGCGCTGGGGCAAGAATGGTCTGCGAAGAATTTTCCCGTTGAGTTTCTCTCGCTCGGTGGGGATGGCCACGGCATCCCCGTCCGCGCCACCATCACCTCGTTCGGGCCCATCCTGCTCTCCCGAATCATGGATTTGAACGACACACAGGAGTCCAGCCTCCAACTGATCTTCCACTTCGCGGACAAGAACAACCTGGAGCTGATCGACCTCAAGGACCTCCGTGCGGTCATCCAGTTCCTGGCCTCGGACGAAGGCAAGGCCGAACTCGCCAACCTTGGCGGCCTCTCCAAAGCCACAGCCGGCGTGATCCTGCGGGAACTGGTCACCCTTGAGGCGCAGGGGATGGAAAAGTTCTTCGGTGAGCCCGAGTTCGATACCGCCGAGCTGCTCCGCACTGCACCTGATGGCCGGGGTGTCATCAGCTGCCTTGAGCTTCCTACCCTCCAGACCAAGCCGCTGCTGTTCTCCACGTTCCTCATGTGGCTCCTGGCCGACCTTTTCGAGGACCTCCCCGAAGCCGGCGACCTGGACAAGCCCAAGCTCGTCTTCTTCCTGGACGAGGCCCATCTGCTGTTCAACGGCGCCTCCAAGGCTTTCCTTCAAGCCATCACCACCACCGTCCGGCTTATCCGTTCCAAAGGCGTGGGCATCTTCTTCGTCACCCAAACGCCCAAGGATGTTCCGGCCGACGTCCTGGGCCAGCTCGCCAACCGTGTCCAGCACGCCTTGCGCGCCTTCACCCCGGAGGACGCCAAGGCGTTGAAGGCCACTGTGTCCACGTTCCCGGTCAGCGACTACGACCTCGAAGAGACGCTCACCTCCGCGGGCATCGGCGAAGCCGTCATCACCGTCATGAATGAGAAGGGTGCGCCCACACCGGTTGCATTGACCCGGCTCCGTGCACCGGAGTCCGTCATGGGGCCAAGCGCCGACGACCTCATCAAGAGCACCGTAGCTGCGTCCTCTTTGCTGGCGAAATACGGCACCGCAGTGGACAACCTCTCCGCGTACGAGAAGCTCAATGGTCAAGCCGCCGTATCCACCGGCGATGCTGCTCCGGGGCAGCCTCCGGTGCCTGCTTCATCTTCCGGTTCGTCCGGAGCTACCGGTGCGTCCGGTTCCTCCGGTGCTTCGCAGGCCGACATCGACGCCGAAGCGCGCCGCATCGAAGAAGAGATCCTCGGCCGACCCAGTTCGAGGCCCTCGTCGCCCGAGTCATACCCGGCTCCCGCACCGGCTCCAGTTCCGCAGCAGGCTCCGGCCCAACAGGATGGCATGTTCGGTGACATCGCCGGCGCCCTTGGTGGGGCGCTGGGCGGCGGGCTGAAAAGCATGGTCCGGTCCATGGGCACGCAGCTCGGCCGTGACCTCCTGCGCGGCGTCTTCGGCACCTCCTCACGGCGCCGCCGCTAGTCCCGCCTGACTGACACATGCACGACGCCGGGTGGCAGCAATGCGCGCTGCCGCCCGCCGTCGAGCCTTCTCCAATCGGTGGACATACGTCATATCGAGGCCTTCCTGCACAGTGATCGCCGCCGCGGCAGGTAACGTAAAGGGCGTGCAGTTGAGTCAAGCGTTCGTCAAGACCGCAGCCGGATGGCTGCTCGGTCTGATGCTTGCTGCCGCCGGAGCCATCGTCTGCATCAATCTGGTGAGCTCGTCGGTGGCCAGCCCACAACAGCCCGTCAAGGAGTACCTGGCGGCGCTGCAAAAGGGCGAAGGCGAAGAAGCACTGGGCCTCCTGCGGGCCAAAGTGCCCAGCTCGAACGCCGCCATGCTGGACGGGACCGCCCTGCAGACCGCCGCTTCCAAGATGTCCGACGTCAAAGTGGGGAACCCTGAATCGCGGGGAAGCAACCGCGTGGCAGTCCCCGTCGACTACAGTCTGGACGGCAGCAAACTCCACACAGAGTTCCTGATGGAACGGACCGGGACGCAGTGGTTGTTCTTCGCCAAGTGGGCGTTCGTGCCCACCACGTTGCCCACCATTGAGGTCACGGTGGTCAATGCCAGCGAAGCCACCCTCAACGGTGTGCCCGTCAATATGCCCAATGGCCGCAACACCTTCGCAGTCTTCTTCCCCGGCAAGTACGAGGCCAGCCTCAACGGAACCTTCTTCGAGGCGCCGCCCGCCTCGGCCCTCGTATCAACGCGCGACGGCGGCCAGGCTCCCCTGAACCTGCAGACGCGTTCCACCAAGTCAATGAACGAGGCCGTCGCCGGGAAGGTCCGCGAATTCCTGGACAGCTGCGCGACGCAGGCCACCGAGCAGCAGCGGCTCCAGCCCGATTGCCCGTTCTACCATGCCAGCAACGCGCGCGTGGTGGACGGAACCATCAAGTGGGCCATCACGGATTACCCCAAGATCACCATCGAACCTTTCGGCGGCAAATGGGTGGTGGCTCCCCTGAACGGCAAGGCCACCCTGACCGCCCGGGAAATCAACCTTTTCACCGGGTACGTCAACGACCTCAACGTGGAGCACGATTTCAGCTTCACTACCCAACTGGATGTCGACGCCGACACTGTGACAGTCACCCCGATGCTGACCTTCTGAGCTTCCCTGGCTCGCCGCACTCGCCCGCCGTTGACCAAGTCCGCGGCATAAAGTCCGCTGGAATGAAAAGGCCCGGGCCAGCCCCTAAGGGGCAGACCCGGACCACTTCAGTCAGTTGCGTTTAGTCCATACCGCGCAGGTCCAGGACCAACTCGGACTCACCGTCGGCCTGCAGGACTACCGGAATGCCCCAATCCTGCTGGTAGAGGTGGCAGGCGGCGTGGTCCGGGATTTCGCCGTCCTCAGTTTCAGGTCCATCACAAGCAGCCGCACGGGCGGTGATGTGAAGGATGCCTTCGGGAACGTCGGCGGACAGTTCAAGGGTGCGCAGCAGACCTACCGATGTTCCGCCCCCGGAGACCAGCAGTTCCGGCGGGGTGGAAGAGATCTTCAACTGTGTGGGGTCGCCCCATCGGTCGTCCAGCTTCTGGCCCGTCGGCGCCGCGAAACGGACGGCCAGTTCCAACGGGCCGGGGGTCACCGGGCTCTTGGGGCGGTGCGTCTGTGACGCGCCCTCGTCCACTTGCTGGGCTTCCTTGGGGATCGGTACCAGGACAAGTTGGTGCTTGTTGGACTCCACCACTACAAGCAGCGGCTCGCTGCCTTCCACCTGGACCACCACGACGTCACTCGGCTCAGCGAGGCCCCTCGCCAACGTGGACACCGATTTGGTAGCGGGGTCATACCGGCGGACGGCACCGTTGTAAGTATCTGCGATGGCTACAGAACCGTCCGGCAAGACGGTGACACCCAAGGGGTGCTGCAACCGGGCTTCAGCGGCGTCTCCGTCACGGAAGCCGAAATCGAACAACCCTTTGCCTACTGCCGTTTCCACGGTGACGCCGGATTCGTTCAGCACCAGCCGGCGAAGGGACGACGTTTCCGAGTCCGCAACCCAGATGTTGCCGTCGGCGTCGATCGCCAGGCCGGAGGACTGGGCGAACCAAGCTTCTTCGGCCTTGCCGTCCAGCAGGCCCTCCAAGCCGGATCCGGCCAGGATGGAAACCTCGTTGCCCAATGGGTCGAAGGCGAAGATCTGGTGCGTGCCGGCCATGGCGATGACAACGCGCTGCAGCTTCTCGCTCCACACCACGTCCCAGGGTGAGGACAGGGAAACCTCGGTACCCAGACCCAGCGCCCCTACATCAAAAGCGTCGGCCGCGAAGTCAGCCGGGCCGGCGTCGTGATGTTCAGACCACGTACCGGCGCCAGTGTCCGTCACTCGGGCGGGTCCGGCGTCCAGCAACCGCTGTACACCGTTCCCGGCGACGGTCTGCACGTAACCGGAGCTCAGTGTCACTCCACGGAGGCGGTGGTTGACAGTATCTGCCACCACGGCGTCGTACCCCAGTTTCCAGGCGAGCTCAGACGGGAGCAGTGCGACGCCCTGTGGCTCGTTGAACTGTGCGATCTCCGCTTGGCCGTCCAGGTACCCTTTGGTGCCGGAGCCGATGACGCGCTCCACGGTTTCCAGGTCCGGGCGGAGCTCCACCAGGCGGTGGTGGCCGGAGTCAACTACGAGGTAGTTGCCGTTCGGCAATTGCGTGGCTTTGCCCGGGAAACGCAAAGTGCCGGACGTCGGCACGGGAGCCACGTAGGGGCCGTTGCCGCGGTGGAGGGTTCCCTTGGCTTCATGCTCGGCTACGAGTTCTTCCAGCAGTACTGCCAGGCCGTCGGCGTGGCCCTCACCGGAAAGGTGGGCCACGATGTAGCCCTCGGGGTCGACGACCACCAGCGTGGGCCAGGCACGGGCCGTGTAGGCCTTCCATGTGGCGAGTTCCGGGTCGTCCAGGACCGGGTGGTGGATCTCGTATCGCTCAACGGCCGATGCCAGCGCTATGGGGTCTGCTTCGTGCTCGAATTTGGGCGAATGTACGCCCACCGTCACCAGGACGTCGGAGTACTTCTCTTCGAGGGGGCGCAGCTCGTCAAGAACGTGCAGGCAGTTGATGCAGCAGAAGGTCCAGAAGTCCAGCAGCACGATCTTGCCGCGCAAGGACTCCAAGTCCAAGGATTTGCCGCCCGTGTTGAGCCAGCCGCGGCCCTCCAGTTCAGAGGCCCGGACCCGGAGTTGGGTGCGTACGGTTTCGCTCATCAGCGTCCTTCCAGCTTGGTGTTAGGTTCAGTCTGCCCTGCAGAGTCTGGGATGGGGCGTTCGGCATTGCTGCTTTCGGCGTCGCCGCGTTCGGCCTGGGCCGTCCGGGATGGTTGAACCGTCCTGGAAGGCTGGGCAGTGCGGCCTGCCACTTTGGCATCGCGGTCGGCGAGCCTGGCAAACATATCGTTGTAAGCGCTCAGTTCCGCGTCGTTATTCCTGTCCGCGGCACGATCAACACGGCGGGTCTCCCGTTCATCCGAGCGCGACCACATGACAGCCACTCCGATCGCCACCAACAGCGTGGGTACTTCGCCGATGCCCCATGCCACTGCACCGCCCAACTGCTGGTCCCCGATGGCTGACGGGCCCCAGGTCCGGCCAAGGTTTCCAAAGTAGTCGGCGGCCAGCAGCCCGGTGCCACCCATAATGGCTACCCCAAAGAACGCATGGAAGCCCATGGTGGCAAGCAGGAGGAGCAGGCGCATCGGGTAGGGTGCGCGGCGCGGAAGAGGATCGCTGCCGATCATGCTGAGCACAAAGATGTAGCCGGTCAGGAGGAAGTGGACGTTCATGAGCTCGTGACCCACGTGCTCGCGCATCGCCAGGCCGAACAGGTCCGAGTAGTAGAAGAGGACGATAGAGCCCGCGAAGTTCGCTGCGGCGAACAACGGGTGCGTCACGATCTGCGAGAACCTGGAATGCACAAAAAGCAGCAGCCATTCGCGAAGTCCCCGTGAGCCGTGGGCTCCCTCTCCCCTGGAAGGCAGTGCCCGCAGGGCAAGCGTGACGGGTGCGCCCAGCACCAGGAAGATCGGGGCAACCATGGTCAGGGCCATGTGGTCCACCATGTGCGCTGAGAACAGCACACGGCCATAAACAGCAGGCGGGCCGGAGGTGATGTACGTCAGCACCACGAGGCCGATCAGCCAGTTCACTGACCGGAACCAAGACCATTTGTCTCCGCGCTTGCGGACCTTGATGATGCCCATGATGTAGGCGACCGCACCGAACAGCGCTACTCCCACCCACAGCCAGTCGAAGCGCCACTCGGTCAGCCACCGTTCCGGGGTGAGTTCCGGTGGGAGCTCGTAGCCGGAGAGGATGAACGACGGTGATGCATCAGGCGCGTAGGTGGTGGGTTGCGGCGGAGCTGAGCGTCCCAGCGCAACGGCAAGTCCCGACGTCGCGCCCATGACCAGCAGCTCAACCAGAACCAGTTGCCACAGCACGCGGCGGGCAGACATGGAACCGTTCCTGCCGAGCTGGGGAATGACCCACTGCCGGTGCATGAAGCCGATGCCACCCAGCACCAGCGTGGCCAAGGACTTCGCAACGATGAGTTGCCCGTACGGGGAGCCGAACAAATCCGCGGGGTTGGTCACGCGGATGGCGGCATTGATGACGCCGGAGGCGAACACCAGCACAAAGGCGAAGCCGGCCAGGGCCGAGAAACGCCGGAGGGTTTGTTCGGTGATGTCCGGCGTTCCCTTGCTTCGGGAACCCGTGAGGATCCCGGAAAGGACCGCGAGCATGATGATTCCGCCCACCCACGTGGAGACCCCTACGAGGTGGAGTCCCAGGGAGTTGATGGCGCCTTCGTGATCGCTGGAACTCGACGAGTGTCCGATCAATGCGGTGGGAATCAGGCCGATCAGAGCCAGCAGCAGAGTGAACGCCAGCCCGGTCAAGGATCTCACCCCGAACAGCGCGGTAGTGACCACTGCGGCAATGATGGTGACGGCGAGCCAGGCCTTGCCCGTCTCGATGTCCGTCATGAAGTACACCAGCGAACGGGTGAACTCGGCATCGCCGGAGAGCCCTTGCCCCGCAACGTCTGCGTAGGTCAGGACGAGGACTGCCACTGCGGACAGTGTCCATGCCGCTCCCGCGGCTGCGGCGACGGCGAGGGCCCGGGCAAAAGCGGGATGTTCGGGTGCGTCAACATCCTTCTCGCGGGAGCGCGAGCCACCGATGTTCTTAGGCAGGATGCCGACGGCAAAAATCAAGCCGCCCACCACGGTTGCCACTGAGACGTTGTGGATGGCCTTCGCGAACGGAAGACCCCACCGGACCAGCTCGCCGGGGTCGGATACCTGCCGTGCTGCCGAAGCGCCCGAGAAGATGAGTGCCGCGGCGAGCGTCAGGAACAGCGCCGCCAGGCCGGCCAGTTGCCATGGCAGGGAAATCCCCGCGGCTGTAGTGCCTCCCCGCGCTCCCGGCGTGGGAACAGGCGAAGGGGCAGTTGCGGAATTTCTTGCTGATGGCACTCATCCATTGTCCGCTACCTGTCGCAAGGCTGCGAATCGGGGCGGCGCTATGTGGATCACGGGCGCTAAGTGGATATAGAAAGCAGAAGGGACGGCAACCATCAGGTTGCCGTCCCTTCCAGGCGTTCGCCGAAGAGTAATTACTTCTTCTTTGCGACAGCAGCCTTCAGCTTGGAGCCAGCGGTCAGCTTGACGCTGTGGCCGGCCGCGATCTGGATGGTCTCGCCGGTCTGCGGGTTGCGGCCGGTGCGAGCTGCACGGTCGGTGCGCTCAACTGCGAGCCAGCCCGGGATGGTGATCTTTTCGCCGGCGGCGACAGAAGTCTCGAAAACTTCGAACAGTGCATCGAGCACGGAGTTGACTGCTGCCTGGCTGGTGCCAGCCTTGCCTGCTACCTCTGCAACGAGTTCACTACGGTTCTTAGCCATTTACGTCCTCCTGGACTCATACGTTTTTGAGCTTTCAAGCGGAATGCGAGCAAGCCACTGTTCGAAAACTTACCAGCTTGGGCTGGCATGGCCAGCAAATTCCGCGTGTTTCCGCGCCTTTTTGACCAAAATCACCGGATTTTCGGGGTTTTTAGGGGTGCTTTACGCCCTTGGCGTACCCTACGGCGTTGGCCGCGCCCCCTTGCTGCCCCATCAGACCTCACACTGTGCACCGTCAGAACAGGACGCGCTGGAACAAAAGGTGGTCCCTCCATTCCCCCGCGATGTGCAGGTAGGCGGGCGCAACACCGATCCTTTCGAAGCCGCACCGGCTGAGGACAGCTTGGGACGCTGCATTGTGGAGCAGTGTCGCGGCCTGGACCCGATGGAGGCCGAGCTCCTCTGTTGCCATACTCACGACGGCGGCAACCGCGCCCGACGCCAAACCCCTGCCGGTGCATTCCGCATCAATCCAATAGCCCAGGTTGGCGTTCTGGAAAGGCCCTCGGACGATGCCGGACAGTGTGATCATCCCTTGAATTCCGCGGCCGCCAGTCACGACCCATGGCACCTCGCTGCCAGCGGCGTAGTGGCCGAGCTTGGCTCGTATCGAAGCTTCCTGGCCTGCCACGGTGAAGAAGTCATCGCCACGGGTGGGTTCCCATTGCTCCAAATGCCCGCGATTGCGCAGATAAGCGGCAGCCAGGTCTGTGGCATCTGAAAGCTCCAGAGGGCGCAGGTTCAGCTTTTCGCCGCCCGCTGCACCCGCGCCGGGAGAGACCTGTCGTGTGAGATTCATCCCCAGACTCTACCGGCGCCCGACCCGACAATTGCGTCGGTGTCTACGGAGTGATAACTTTTCGGTTGATCGTGAACTTTTGGCAGGAGGTGAGACCCATGAACGCAGTATCCACAGTGGGCGCTCCCCGCAGTCCACGATCCCGCGACTGAGCTAGTCGCCACTGGGAGCGTCCGTCACGCACTTCGCGAAAGGCGACTCCCATGAGTACATCAACTTCTTCATCACTGAACGCCGGCCCGACGACGGTGCCCGGGTTACCGGCGCCCGTCCAGTCCCAGCCACAAGTCGACCCCGATACAGCCGTCACGGGACCGGCGTCGCCCCGAAGGGCCTTGGTCCTCGGTGGCGGTGGCTCAACAGGCAACGCTTGGCTGATCGGAGTCATCGCGGGCCTGTTCGACGCCGGGCTGGACGTCACCACCGCAGAGCTGACCGTTGGCACCTCAGCAGGGTCCACCGCCGCAGCCCAGCTGGCCTGCGCGACCCCAACCGAGCTGTTCGATGCCATCGTTGCCTCAGCCCCGCCGGAACCAGCGGACCACGTGCGGTCTGGCCGGGTTGGGCCTGGCGCCAGGCCGGTAGTGGACCAGATGGAACGAACCGGCAACATCATGAATGCTTCCACGGACATGGCGGATATGCGCAGACGGTTAGGGGCAGCAGCCATTGACATGGCCGAAGCCATGAAAGGCTCCAGCGCACGATGGCGGGCCACGGTGGCAACCCGTTTGCCCCAAGCGCAGTGGCCCGATCGGAACATCCTGCTGACCGCGGTCGACGCCCGGACGGGTGATCCGGTGATATTCCACCGCCACAGCAGAGTGGATCTCGTAGACGCGGTTGCCGCCAGCTGCGCCAGCGGCTTCGCCTACAGGATCGGCAGCAACCAATACATCGACGGCGGATACCGCGCCAACGCCGAGAACGCAGACCTGGCAGCTGGGTATTCACGGGTGCTGGTGTTGGCCCCTTTCGGCGGCCGTACCCGGACTCCGTTGGAGTGGGGCATGCACCTCTCTGGGCAGGTGGACGCGCTGCGAGCCAACGGCAGCCAGGTTGAAACGGTCTTTCCCAACAACGAATCCGAGCATATGTTCGGCGTCAATGCGATGGATCTGTCCTTGCGTCCGTCAGCGGCCCGAGCAGGATTTCAGCAGGGCCAAGCGCTGGCGCCTCAATTGGCCGATTTCTGGGGCTAATGGGATCATCCGGACCGACGGAAGATCCTGCACCACACCCGAGGCGGCCCTACCTTGTCGACTCCCAGTCGACAAGGGCAGGTCGGCTCATATGTGGCTGGCCCGGCTGTGAGGGCCGGCTGTTGTGGTGGTTAAAGGGGAAGAGCCCCGACCTGTGGTCGGGGCTCTTGCCTAATGTGTGTCCGGCGGTGTCCTACTCTCCCACACCCTCCCGGGTGCAGTACCATCGGCGCTGTGGGTCTTAGCTTCCGGGTTCGGAATGGGACCGGGCGTTTCCCCCACGCTATGACCGCCGTAACTCTGTTACCCGCCCCGACCCCCGGTGTGGGGGTGAGTGGGAAATCTTTTTGGTTACAACTGTGGTGTTGTTTATTTAGTTGTTGGTTCCTGGAACGGTTTTGTTGTTCGGGAACCACATAGTGGACGCGTGCAGTGTGTTGTGTGGTGTAAGTTGTTGGCCTATTAGTACCGGTCAGCTTCACGAGTCTTTAGTCCTCGCTTCCACATCCGGCCTATCAACCCAGTGGTCTGGCTGGGGGCCTCTCACACATAATGTGTATGGAAATCTCATCTTGAAGCGAGCTTCCCGCTTAGATGCTTTCAGCGGTTATCCCATCCGAACGTAGCTAATCAGCGATGCACTTGGCAGTACAACTGACACACCAGAGGTTCGTCCGTCCCGGTCCTCTCGTACTAAGGACAGCCCTTCTCAAATTTCCTGCGCGCGCAGCGGATAGGGACCGAACTGTCTCACGACGTTCTAAACCCAGCTCGCGTACCGCTTTAATGGGCGAACAGCCCAACCCTTGGGACCTACTCCAGCCCCAGGATGCGACGAGCCGACATCGAGGTGCCAAACCATGCCGTCGATATGGACTCTTGGGCAAGATCAGCCTGTTATCCCCGAGGTACCTTTTATCCGTTGAGCGACGGCCATTCCACAATGTACCGCCGGATCACTAGTCCCGACTTTCGTCCCTGCTTGAGATGTCTCTCTCACAGTCAAGCTCCCTTGTGCACTTACACTCGACACCTGATTGCCAACCAGGCTGAGGGAACCTTTGGGCGCCTCCGTTACTTTTTAGGAGGCAACCGCCCCAGTTAAACTACCCATCAGGCACTGTCCCTGACCCGGATCACGGGCCGAAGTTAGATGTCCAAAGTGACCAGAGTGGTATTTCAACGATGACTCCACCCGAACTGGCGTCCGGGTTTCAACGTCTCCCACCTATCCTACACAAGCCACTCCGAACACCAATACCAAACTATAGTAAAGGTCTCGGGGTCTTTCCGTCCTGCTGCGCGTAACGAGCATCTTTACTCGTACTGCAATTTCGCCGAGTTTATGGTTGAGACAGCGGGGAAGTCGTTACTCCATTCGTGCAGGTCGGAACTTACCCGACAAGGAATTTCGCTACCTTAGGATGGTTATAGTTACCACCGCCGTTTACTGGGGCTTAAATTCTCAGCTTCGCCACACAAGGTGGCTAACCGGTCCTCTTAACCTTCCAGCACCGGGCAGGAGTCAGTCCGTATACATCGTCTTGCGACTTCGCACGGACCTGTGTTTTTAGTAAACAGTCGCTTCCCCCTGGTCTCTGCGGCCCACACCCGCTCACGGAGAGCAAGTCTCCATCACGGGGCAGGCCCCCCTTCTCCCGAAGTTACGGGGGCATTTTGCCGAGTTCCTTAACCATAATTCTCTCGATCGCCTTGGTATTCTCTACCTGATCACCTGTGTCGGTTTGGGGTACGGGCGGCTAAAACCTCGCGTCGATGCTTTTCTTGGCAGCATAGGATCACCGGATCCCCCCTTACGGGAGTCCCATCAGATCTCAGGAACGTGCTCGAAGCACACAGGAACGGATTTGCCTATCCCTGACCCTACATCCTTAGACCGGGGCAACCATCGCCCGGCCCGGCTACCTTCCTGCGTCACACCTGTTAATACGCTTACCTCCCAGGATCAGGTCCCGCGCTCGGCCAAAACCCACAACACCACAAGGGTGAGCGGGCAGGCTCCGGGCGGTTAGTATCCCCCGCTTGGCATGGACGGTTTTTCGCCGGTACGGGAATATCAACCCGTTGTCCATCGACTACGCCTGTCGGCCTCGCCTTAGGTCCCGACTTACCCAGGGCAGATTAGCTTGACCCTGGAACCCTTGATCATTCGGCGGACGGGTTTCTCACCCGTCTTTCGCTACTCATGCCTGCATTCTCACTCGTGTAGGCTCCACCGCTGGTTTCCACCGCGACTTCACTGCCCACACGACGCTCCCCTACCACTCCACACCCCTGAACCACGAAGGCTAGGGCAATGTGTGAAATCCACAACTTCGGCGGTGTACTTGAGCCCCGCTACATTGTCGGCGCGGAATCACTTGACCAGTGAGCTATTACGCACTCTTTCAAGGATGGCTGCTTCTAAGCCAACCTCCTGGTTGTCTTCGCAACTCCACATCCTTTCCCACTTAGCACACGCTTAGGGGCCTTAGTTGGTGGTCTGGGCTGTTTCCCTCTCGACTATGAAGCTTATCCCCCACAGTCTCACTGCTGCGCTCTCACTTACCGGCATTCGGAGTTTGGCTGACGTCAGTAACCTTGTAGGGCCCATCGGCCATCCAGTAGCTCTACCTCCGGCAAGAAACACGCAACGCTGCACCTAAATGCATTTCGGGGAGAACCAGCTATCACGGAGTTTGATTGGCCTTTCACCCCTACCCACAGCTCATCCCCTCCATTTTCAACTGAAGTGGGTTCGGTCCTCCACGACGTCTTACCGTCGCTTCAACCTGGCCATGGGTAGATCACTCCGCTTCGGGTCTAGATCACGCCACTACACTCGCCCTATTCAGACTCGCTTTCGCTACGGCTACCCCACACGGGTTAACCTCGCGACGTAACACTAACTCGCAGGCTCATTCTTCAAAAGGCACGCCGTCACAACTACTATGCGATCACTCGCGGTTGCTCCGACGGATTGTAAGCACACGGTTTCAGGTACTGTTTCACTCCCCTCCCGGGGTACTTTTCACCTTTCCCTCACGGTACTGGTCCGCTATCGGTCATTAGGAAGTATTTAGGCTTATCAGGTGGTCCTGACAGATTCGCACGGGATTTCTCGGGCCCCGTGCTACTTGGGATACTCTCCAGGCTGCACACAACATTACGGTTACGGGGCTCCCACCCTCTCTGGCCGGCCTTTCAAGACCGTTCACCTATGCCTGCACATCACCCCAACGGTCCGGCAGAACCATCACGGAAAGTCCCACAACCCCGCCCATGCAACGCCCGCCGGCTATCACACATGGAACGGTTTAGCCTGATCCGCGTTCGCTCGCCACTACTAACGGAATCACTATTGTTTTCTCTTCCTGCGGGTACTGAGATGTTTCACTTCCCCGCGTTCCCCCCACGCACCCTATGTGTTCAGATGCGGGTCACACAATCACCATGACAGCGTTGTGCGGGGTTTCCCCATTCGGACATCCTGGGATCAACGCTCGGTTATCAACTCCCCCAGGCTTATCGCAGATTCCTACGTCCTTCTTCGGCTCCTAATGCCAAGGCATCCACCGTGTGCCCTTAAAAACTTGACCACACAAAGATCAAAACTTACTCGAGAGAACCATGACCACAAGGGCCAGGTTCATTCATAAGAAATTGCTGTAGAAACACACACCAAAGGCATGTGTTTCAGATGCTCGCGTCCACTATGTAGTTCTCAAACAACAACCCCGTCAACCAGACCACCACCACCCCACAAAGGGAACAGCAGGCAGTACCGGAAGCAGGAACAAAAGAAACACCAGAAGTGCCCCCCTGCATTGCTGCAAAAAGGTCCTGTTGCCTCAGGACCCAACAGTGCGCCAAACACAACCCCCACACCATGCACCCCGGCAGCGTTCCCAACAACACCCACCCCCAAAAGGAGCACATGCTGCCGTACTGGCACCAGGACACAACCGGTAAAGGCCATGCCAAACAAGTTTGATTCGTTGATATTCCACCCATGAGCACCCACCGCAGAACAGACGCCTGCGCAATGGGCAACACTGACAACCACCACCACACCCATGCAGGCACAGCAAGCAATTATTAGCAGCTCCTTAGAAAGGAGGTGATCCAGCCGCACCTTCCGGTACGGCTACCTTGTTACGACTTAGTCCCAATCGCCGGTCCCACCTTCGACGGCTCCCCCCACAAGGGTTAGGCCACCGGCTTCGGGTGTTACCAACTTTCGTGACTTGACGGGCGGTGTGTACAAGGCCCGGGAACGTATTCACCGCAGCGTTGCTGATCTGCGATTACTAGCGACTCCGACTTCATGGGGTCGAGTTGCAGACCCCAATCCGAACTGAGACCGGCTTTTTGGGATTAGCTCCACCTCACAGTATCGCAACCCTTTGTACCGGCCATTGTAGCATGCGTGAAGCCCAAGACATAAGGGGCATGATGATTTGACGTCGTCCCCACCTTCCTCCGAGTTGACCCCGGCAGTCTCCTATGAGTCCCCGCCATAACGCGCTGGCAACATAGAACGAGGGTTGCGCTCGTTGCGGGACTTAACCCAACATCTCACGACACGAGCTGACGACAACCATGCACCACCTGTAAACCGACCGCAAGCGGGGCACCTGTTTCCAGGTATTACCGGTTCATGTCAAGCCTTGGTAAGGTTCTTCGCGTTGCATCGAATTAATCCGCATGCTCCGCCGCTTGTGCGGGCCCCCGTCAATTCCTTTGAGTTTTAGCCTTGCGGCCGTACTCCCCAGGCGGGGCACTTAATGCGTTAGCTACGGCGCGGAAAACGTGGAATGTCCCCCACACCTAGTGCCCAACGTTTACGGCATGGACTACCAGGGTATCTAATCCTGTTCGCTCCCCATGCTTTCGCTCCTCAGCGTCAGTTAATGCCCAGAGACCTGCCTTCGCCATCGGTGTTCCTCCTGATATCTGCGCATTTCACCGCTACACCAGGAATTCCAGTCTCCCCTACATCACTCTAGTCTGCCCGTACCCACTGCAGAACCGGAGTTGAGCCCCGGTCTTTCACAGCAGACGCGACAAACCGCCTACGAGCTCTTTACGCCCAATAATTCCGGATAACGCTTGCGCCCTACGTATTACCGCGGCTGCTGGCACGTAGTTAGCCGGCGCTTCTTCTGCAGGTACCGTCACTTTCGCTTCTTCCCTACTGAAAGAGGTTTACAACCCGAAGGCCGTCATCCCTCACGCGGCGTCGCTGCATCAGGCTTGCGCCCATTGTGCAATATTCCCCACTGCTGCCTCCCGTAGGAGTCTGGGCCGTGTCTCAGTCCCAGTGTGGCCGGTCACCCTCTCAGGCCGGCTACCCGTCGTCGCCTTGGTAGGCCATTACCCCACCAACAAGCTGATAGGCCGCGAGTCCATCCAAAACCACAAAAGCTTTCCACCACCTGACATGCGTCAAATAGTCATATCCGGTATTAGACCCAGTTTCCCAGGCTTATCCCAGAGTCAAGGGCAGGTTACTCACGTGTTACTCACCCGTTCGCCACTAATCCCCCAGCAAGCTGGGATCATCGTTCGACTTGCATGTGTTAAGCACGCCGCCAGCGTTCATCCTGAGCCAGGATCAAACTCTCCGTTGAAGTAAAACAAATCAAACAGACACAACCACACCCACCGGAAATAACGGCCG